>JAEZOB010000073.1 GCA_023414355.1 Bacillota bacterium
GTGCTGATGTTACCGCTGATGTACATTTTCGCCAAACGGCTGTTTAAGAGAACGCTGTTCGCGTTCATCCCCACTGCGCTGTTCGCGCTGGATTTCATGCACTATACGCAAACGCGCATCGCGACCATCGACAGCTACAGCGTGTTCTTCATCATGCTGATGTACTACTTCATGTATCTGTATACTGAGACCAACTACAACCGCCAGCCGCTGAGCAAGTCGCTGCTGCCGCTGGCGCTCACAGGTGTGGCGTTCGGGCTGGGCGCGGCCACAAAGTGGCTGTGCATCTATGCCGGCGCGGGGTTGGCTGTGGTGCTGGGCATACAGATCGCCAAGCGGTTTAACGAATACCGTTATACACGGCTGACGCTGGATGACGAGGAAGGCAGCTCGGGTCTGCCGCCAGAGCGCCGCGCTTTTCTGGAGGAGCTGTGCCGCAGCTATCTGAGCAAGACGTTCATCACGCTGCTGTGGTGCGTGCTGTTCTTTATTGTCGTGCCGCTCGTCATTTACGGCTTGGCTTATATACCTTATATGCAGGTGACGGACAACCCGTACGACTTCCAGCACATTTTGGGAAACCAGGAATACATGTTCAACTACCACAGCAACTTAAAGACGGACGCGCCGCATCCGTTCTCCTCCGAGTGGTATAAATGGCCGCTGGACATCAGGCCGGTGTTCCTGTTTCAGGGGCAAGGCTATCCGGAGGGCTACATGTCGTCCATGTCCACCATGGGCAATCCGCTGATCTGGTGGGGCGGCTTGGGCGCGGTGATCACGCTGATCGTGATCCGCATACGCAAGGGCCGGCTGGGCCAGAGGACGTTGTTTGTGTCCATTGCGGCGCTGTCGCAGTATCTGCCGTGGGTGCTGATCTCTCGCGAGACGTTCATCTACCACTATTTCGCGACGCTGCCGTTCCTGATACTGCTGATGGGAGTGCTGGCGAAATATCTGATCGAGCGTACGAAGCACGGCAAAAAGGCGGTATTCATTTACCTTGGAGTTTGCCTAGTGCTGTTCGCGATGTTCTATCCCGTGACGACGGGCACGGAGGTCTCGCGCTGGTATTCGGACCATTTCCTGCGCTGGCTGCCGAGCTGGCCATTCTACTGAGAGTGAGGCGCTAATTTAAGCTTTGAAGACGCTCTACAATAAATACAGTAAAAGCATCTGGCATTTTATAAAATTTGTGTGCGTGGGTGCGCTCAACTTTCTGGTGGATTACGGCGTGTTGTCTCTGCTGAATGTGGTACTGGGGTGGCCGCTGGTGATATCCAATGTAATTTCATATACCTGCGGCGTGGTTAACAGCTTCATATTCAACCGCTTCTGGACGTTCAAGATGAAGGTTAAGTTCTTCAGCAAGTACACCATTACGCGGACGCCGCGGGGAGGCGGAAAGCCGCGTACGGCGCGGGTCTGGTTCCTGTCGGCGGATTTTATCAAATTTGTTTTTGTCAATCTTGTATCGCTGGGCGTGAACACGCTGGCGGTCTATATACTCGGCGAGATGTATGGCCTGCCCAACCTCTGGGCCAAGCTGATCGCTACGGTTTTTTCCTTCATCGTCAATTTCGCGGGCAACAAGCTGCTCGTATTCCGCGAGCCGGCGTCCGCTGTACAACATAAAGAGTAAAGCGAGGCCACAATGCTCTCCAAAATACTCAGCTGCGGCCTGATGGGCTTGTCCGGCTATCCGGTGATCGTGGAGGCGGACATCGCACTTGGCATGCCAGCCTACGAGACGGTGGGGCTGCCGGGCGCGGCCGTGCGCGAATCCAAGGAGCGTGTGCGCGCTGCCATCAAGAATTCAGGCTTATCGTACCCACAGCAGCGCATTACCATTAATCTGGCTCCGGCTGATCTGAAAAAGGACGGGCCTATTTATGACCTCGCCATCGCGGCAGGGCTGCTTTGTGCCAGCGGGCAGATGCTTCAGCCGGACGAAGCGAGCGCGTTTCTGGGCGAGCTGTCGCTGGACGGACAGCTAAGGAGCGTGGCAGGCGCGCTGCCGATGGCGATATCCGCGAAGGAAGCGGGGGTTACCAAGCTTTATATCTCAGCGGTAAATGCGGATGAGGCGGCGTATGTCGGCGGCATCGCCGTATACCCTGTGGAAACGCTGGCGCAGCTGGCGGCGCACTTGAACGGACAGCAACTGATAACGCCGCTGCCCACGCACGAATACCATCCGGACGAATCCGCACTGTGCGCGCACGACATAGCGCACATCCGCGGACAGCAGCATGCCCGCAGGGCGCTGGAGGTGGCCGCCGCAGGCGGGCATAACATTTTGTTCATCGGGCCTCCCGGCTCCGGCAAGACGATGCTGGCGCGGGCGGTGCCCGGCATACTTCCCGAACTCACATTTGAAGAAGCAATGGAGATCACCAAGATACAATCCGTGTGCGGCATAAGTTCCGGCGGGTTGGCTTCGTCACGGCCTTTTCGTAGTCCGCATCATACCACGTCCACCGCGGCGCTGACGGGCGGCGGCCTGCGCGTACTGCCCGGCGAGATCAGCCTTGCGCATGGCGGCGTGCTGTTTCTGGACGAGCTGCCCGAGTTCAAACGGCAGACGCTGGAGGCGCTGCGCCAGCCGCTGGAAGACAGGCAGATCAGCATCGCCCGGGCCAACGCCAAGCTGACATACCCCGCCAATGTGATGCTGATTGCGTCCATGAATCCGTGCCCGTGCGGACACTTCGGCAGCGATAAGCCGTGCCGCTGTTCGCCCCGTGAGATCGCGCAGTACCTGTCGCGCATCAGCGGGCCATTGCTGGACCGCATCGACATGCATATCGGCATGAACAACGTGACCTACGGCGAGCTGACAGACGCGACACCGGGTGAATCGTCCCGGGAAGTGAGGGCGCGGGTCAACGCTGCAAGGCGCATACAGCAGCAGCGGTACGCCGGAACCGGCATATACGCCAACGCTGCGCTGTCCTCCGAGCAGCTGAACATGCACTGCGCGCTGGACGACGCCTGCGGCAACATCATGCAGAGGGCCTACCAGACGCTGAACCTCTCTCCACGCGGCATGGCGCGTGTGCGAAAGGTGGCGCGTACCATCGCCGATTTGGATGGGGCAGAGCAGATTGGTGTCAAGCATCTGGCTGAGGCGCTGCAATACCGTACACAGGATGAGCGGTATTGGAGATGAGCATGAGATATACCGAAGAACAACAATACTGGATATGGCTGGCCTCGCTGCCCGGCATGGGTGCGAAGACTTT
>JAEZOB010000080.1 GCA_023414355.1 Bacillota bacterium
GGAAGCTGCCAACTTCCCGTTGACAGCTTCCTTAACGTGTGCAATTATACAATTAAATCATGAAACCAAAGTAAACCCTGATTTTTTCATTAATCTAAGGGGTTTACACAAAATTCTTTACACTCTCACTATCTAGGTATAATTTATACGCATAAGTCTAACGCCAAATCTGAAATATCCTTCAATCTTTTCCCTTCAACCAAGGTATGTAAAGTCTCTGCAACATCATTTCTACCGTAATTATCACTATAGTCTGCAACTGCGTCAATTAATTCATAAAGCGCAAAGTGATAAACACAATCAATATCTCCTGTTCCGAGTGCCAAAGAAGCAATGCGTGATGGTAATGGTTCTCCAGTTACCACTGCTATATGAGGAAGATGACCTTTTCTATTTCTTATCAGGTTTAATGCCTCAGTTCGACTATTCTGAGCTCTATCTGATCGCATAGTCCATTTAGCCGAAACTGATGCATGTAAAATGGGTTTTCCTCCATTTTTCTTTCTCAGATCAGCCATTTTACATATATTGTCATTTACTACACAAATGTTATCATTTAATTGAATATCTTCATATAATTCTCGATAAATAACTATATCAGGTGCTACCATGTAATCATTACCAATCATCGCTGATAAACGCTTATTTGTTTGAGTTAATTCCGTCAAATATGCTAAATGCTCATATTGAGCAAAAGCCGAAGTTTTGGTCTTGTTCCTATTTCCTAGTTTTAATATACTCCATTCACCTGGCCTTAAATGCTGCAACTTAGGAAAAGTATTCTCCAAGAAGTGCATTGTTATTTCTTCAAAAGCATTACCTGAAGTTTGACCAGCTTGGCGCTTATCTAAAGTAGCCAATAATCGTTCAGAAATACCTTTTGCTATATACACAGATGCAGCATTATCTTTATCAGCATTCGAAGAAACTCCTGCGCTATTAATTGATAATACTCCATTTTCTAATAGTTCCTTGTGGTATATTTTTCTTGCTTCCTCTACAATTGATGTATTAGTTGACATTTCTAAACACCTCCTAATTTCTATTCCTACTGCCCTTGCTACTGGTGGAGGAAAAGCATTTCCTATCATCCTGCAGGCAGCGGTTTTTTTGGAACCAAAAGTCCAATTATCAGGAAACCCTTGTAATCTCGCGATCATTCGTGGAGTCAAACGAGGCATCCCATCAAAATTCTCTTCAGGTGCATCATTTGCTATACCTCTCCCATCAACCGATAATTCTTTCCATGCGTTTCTTGCTCTTGAAGGTCCCAAGTCAGGGCCACCATGTTTTTTTGATCCACCCACTATTGTAGGCGCAATCTTGTTTGCAAGCTTAGACCATTCTAGAGCTTTTTTCCATCCGTTCTTTTCCATCAAGTCATATAAGATTTCCCCCACCGATAAGGGTGCATTAATATCTGCTCTTGGATATGTAAATATGCTCTTTATATCATTTCTAATTCCAATAATCACAACCCGAGGTCTAAGTTGTGGAACTCCATAATCTGAAGCGTTTAAAAGTTTAATTTGTACCACATATCCTAACCTTTCAATTGATGAAATTATACTATTTCTATATTCATCAAATTGAGGTTCTAAAAAACCCTTTACATTTTCTAGCATAACCGCTTTGGGTTTTATTTCACCTATCAATCTTATTGCTTCTGGAAAGAGATCTCTATCATCTTCAGCTCCAAGTTGCTGTCCCGCTATAGAAAAAGGAGGACATGGTACCCCGCCTGCAAGCAGGTCTATATTTCTATATATTGTACCATCAAAATTACAAACATCCTCACAAATTACTGGCCATTCTTCTCTATTTTGTTTTAAAACATCACAATAATTCTTTTCATACTCCACAAGTGCCACGTGAGTAAATCCAGCCATTTCAAGGCCCAAAGCCTGTCCACCTGCACCTGAACATATTTCTAAACAAGTATACATTATCCACCAACTTCATTCATTATTCAAAAGCACTTACTGTTCATATGTATTTCATTAAGAAGTATCATTGTATCTCTACTTATTGAAGTTTAACATATACAATTTGGGTAAGCAACTTATTTGAAAATCTTCTGCAATATTTAAATTTTATACGGGCAAACCAAAACAGAGGGTTATGTAATAGCAAAAGTGAGTCAGAAAGAATAAAATTGCGAACCCACTAGTGAGCATATTTGTTTTTCCAGCGTGATTCCGCGGTTTTCGGAATCATGCTTTTACATTATCCGCTATGTCCTTTTAAAGAACCTTATGTAATATAATGATAACTATCATGGCATTAATTAATATGTTAAATCATTCATCCATTTCCCACTTAGCCTTACTTCCTTTATCATTTTTTGTAACAACCAACTTAGTCCCGATTTGCGCTTTTAGTTCAGTTACATGGGATATTATACCAACTAGTCTCTTACCTTCCGATAAATCATGCAAAATAGAGATTGCTTGCATTCTTGTCTCATCACTCAGCGAACCAAAGCCTTCATCGATAAACATCGTGTCGATATGTATGCTACCAGCTGAATTCTGAATAATATCTGCCATACCCAATGCCATTGCCAATGCTGCCATGAAGGATTCCCCACCTGATAACGTCTTAACATCTCTGGTCTGATCATTAACCATGCTGTAAACATCTAAATCAAGTCCTACTTCCCCTTGATTAGACAAGTCTTCTATATTTCTGCATTTTAAGATAAACTGTCCATTCGACATAATGATCAGTCTCTTATTTGCTTCATTTAAGATGGAATTAAAGTATCTCCTTTGGATATAAGTTTGGAAATTTAATCGTTTCTGCCCAGCCTTTCCTGTAGCTGTTGCCTCCAGTCGGTTAATGACCGAGTATTCGTCCTTCATCTTTTTCCTGATTTCATATAGCTTTCCTACGTTATCAATGGCCTTCTCATTACGGGAGCGTATGCCGAATATCGACTTTGATAATTCATCTAACTTCGTTTTGGCAGCTTCCAGTTCAGTCCTTTTTTCTTCCATTACCACCGTATGTACCTTTGATTTTCCTGCAGTCAGCTCTGTGTAATTCTTCAGACCGATTTCAACCTGAAGTACTTCATCCCTGTATTTCTGATATTCCTGGTCTAGCTCCTCAATCTTTGAAGCAGACAAAAGAGACGCATGATATGCAACCATATCGCCAAATCCCTGTTTCCGCAATTCCTGATCAAAGTTCTCTTGAAATTTAGTTTCCTCTTCGGATAATCTGATCTGAGTGATTTCTTCTGTTTTGAGATTACCTTGTTTAAGATTGGTATCCTCAAGCATCGCCTGATAACTTTTTGATGATTCCACCATAGCTATCTCAAGATTCTGGGTACGCACCTTCGAAGCTGCCAACTCCTGTTCTGCCGCTTGTTTGGTTTCATAGATAAGAGATGCTTTCATGTTCTTAATGTCAGTGGAAACCTCTGCCATCTTAATATCCACTTCTTTTAGGGCTGTGGCTGTTGACTCTTTCTTTTGTAGATTGGTCTCCAGGTTCACCTTCAACTGTTTTAATTCAGCTTCATTCTGCTCATAGCTTTGTTTCGCTACCACAGCTTTGTTCTTCTTCTCTATTTCTGATCCAAACTGCTCTAAACATTCTTTGATTATTTCCTTGAGCTTGTCCAGAGTTATCTGATCTACATCAAATTCCGCGTTGATACATCTCTTTCCCTCCAGCTCGGCTTTCACTTTCTGCTTTTCATAGCTTTGCTTTGCCTGATACATCATTTCTTTCTTCTTCTCTACTACTTTTTCTGCGGTTTCCTTCTCACTCTTGGCATTTTGCAGGTCATTCTGTGAGATACCGCCATCGATAAAGGACGCCATCTGTGGATGGGAGGTTGAACCGCAGACCGGGCAGGGGCATCCTTCCTTAAGTTCATGAGCTAATATACCCGCCTGACCTACGATAAATTTCTGATAAACTTTATCATAACGTTCTGACTTTTCATGAGCAAACATTTCTGCTATCTTACATTCATTTTCAGTATCCCTAAAAGCTTTTCCCCATCTCTCTAAGGTCTGCATGATAGTTAATAGATTTTCAAGACTTGCTTTTTTATCTCCTAAACGTTCCACTGTTTGAGTCAGTAATTGAAGATTCTCCGTTGCAATTTTAAGATCTTGCTGGTCAGCATTAAGTTTATTCTGAGTGTCTGTTATATATTTTATATTTTCACTGATCGTGTCGAAGTCGTCCTGTACTGATTGTCTGTTTTTCGATATCGTATCAAAAACATCATTCATCTTATCAAGTTTTTGATATTTTGGCAGAAAATCATTGATTTTGCTTATCTTGGTAACCAGTTCAGGATTAAACTTTCTATATTCTGCTTCTGCAGCTTCACTTATCTGTCTTCTACTTTCCAGAATTACTTTACTATTTCCTAACCATTCCTTGAGGTCTATTATTCTTTGATCGCAGCTCCTACGTTCTGCCTGTTTGTTCAGATAAGCCTTTTCCTTCGGTTCTACAAAGGCTGCCTTTTTGGCAGAATCCTTTTTATTCTTTACTGCATCCATCTCGTTAACTTTTGAATCAAGCTCAACTTTCCTGTTCTGTTCTTTCTCCAATACGGTAAAAAGCTTATTCGTCTCTTCCGCCTGCTTTAATTCCGTGATAACTAGATTAAGATTCGATTGGTTTTCCTTCAGTTCATTGGTGACATCACTCTCCATTTGCATTGCTTCGTCTATAATCTGCAGTACCATGGCGGTCTGCTGCTCCGGATTACTCTCAGAGAATCGTGCCATAGTATTCCATTCTGTTTCATATGAACTCCCATCAATGCATTGTACATTATCCATTTCGCGGAGGATATCCTTGCGGTTATCCTCTAGTTTACCATAGATTGATTTCGCAGAATACTTAAGTTCTTCTTCAATTCTCCAATATATCTTTGTATTAAAGATCTTCGCAAATATCTCTTTTCTCTCTTTGGAAGGTGCGTGGAGCAACTTTAAAAAATCACCTTGAGCTATCATGGCAATCTGGGTAAATTGATTAACATCAAGACCGATAATATCTATGATTTTTTGATTTGTTTCTTTTATTTTTCCGTGGTATATCATTCCATCCGGCATGATTAATTCAACACTAGGTTGATCTATTGTCTTCGTATAATCACCGTCTTTGTTCTTTCTTTTACTAATTCGCTCCTGTCTGGGAGACCTGTTTATAATATATGTCTCTCCATTGTATATAAATTTCAGTTCGACAAAGGTTCTGATATCCTCATCGGCAAATTGGCTTCGCATCATCTCACCGTCACGTTTACCGCCGCTAGTCTGGTCATAAAACGCATATGTAATTGCGTCAAATATGGTTGTCTTTCCAGCACCTGTATCTCCGGTAATCAGAAATATTCCATGGTTAACATCCGTGAAATCAATGGTTTCTTCATTTGCATAGGAGCCGAAAGCAGACATTTTTACATAAACAGGTTTCATTAATCCTCTGCCCCCTTTACCTTATCTATGATTTCTATCATGATCTTCTCTTCATTATTGTTTATAGGTTCACAGTTTATTTCCTGGTAGAACTCCTTGAATGCTTCAAATGGATCAAGTACGGAAGCCTCACTGATAGCGTTCTCCAGCTGGACTTTCGTCCGGCTGTTCTCTACCTTAACCTCGAGAATAGAATCGTAATACTCCTCCAGCTGTTCCTTTGGTTTGTAGATATCAGCTTCATCCGTCAAGGTAATGCTGATAAAATCATGCCGGTTCTCAGGGGTTGCCCTGCTGATTATCTCACTTAGTGTACCTTTTTCTTTTCTGACATCCTGAATTGCGGCAAGTGGAAGCTTATCGATGGAGATTTCTTCTCCCTTTTCACCGATCGTCACCATTGTAACCGATTTCACATGCTTCTCTTCACTGACGGAGTATTTGAGGGGAGTACCACTATATCTGATATTTCTCCGCCCGATGTGCTGCGGACCGTGCAGATGCCCCAATGCAACATAATCAAACTGTATTATAGATGCTATGTCGACACTGTCAACTCCACCAACTGATAAATAAACCTGTTCAGAATCACAGGTCTCCGGAATCATCTCCCCAGATACATAGAACTGGTGGGAGATCAGAATATTACGCTCGCTATAATTAATTTGTTCCCGGTCAATCAGCGCAGAAATTGCTTTATCATAACCTGTTATACTTCCTTCCTCAAATAAATGGCGCACGTAACCCGGTTTAGTAAAAGGAAGCAGATAAAAATTAACAGGTCCATACTTGTCCTTTAAAACAACCTTTTTCAGATGCTCCTCTTCTGTCTGAGGCGGCAGAACTGATATGTAGATATTATGCTTCTCCAAAAAGGAACTGGCATAACTCAGCCGTTCGGCAGAGTCATGATTCCCCGCAATAATCATGACCGAAATACTTGGAGTAATATCTGATAGGTCATTTAAAAATTTATCAAAGACCGTATAGGCTTCTGCTGAGGGGACAGACTTGTCATAGATATCACCGGCGATGATGATAGCATCAGGATGCTGCTCCTTAGCCCTATCTACTACTTGAATTAGGATTTCTAACTGATTATCCCGAAGATTATAGAAATGCAATTGCTTACCGATATGAAGATCGGAAATATGGAATAGTTTCATTTTTTATTCCCTTCTTTATAAATTTTTATCCTAATATCCTCTACCGTTTAGACTAATGAATTAAGAAAATAAGTTGTAAATTCATATATGTTGATATGCCTAATCAACATTATCAATTCTTAATTTACCAAACTATCTCAATGTAGATATTTCGCCTAATTGAAATGCTTATTCTATTTTTATATTTCCATATTCCATACTTTTTTACTTCTTTTTAACAGGTGAGCGCCACTGATTATAAATACCTATACCTAATGTCATAAATATAAAGCATCATACCAGCCCATTTCTATGATATATAAAAAAGTTTCCAATAGACTTAGCAGTTCATTTTCAATAGCATCTTTTATAAAAAAGCGCTCTTTTAGTTTCCACTAAATGTAATTGATTTTGTGGAAATAGGTCTTCCCACTGAAACGAATTCTATCTTCATGTAATCAATGCCAAAGCCCTCCATGCGATTTTTCAAAAGCTCTTCAACATTTTTATTGCATGTACAAAAGAATAATTGTTGTATATCATTCTCAGAATATGCCATAATGTATTTTAAAATATCTAAAAAAGATAACATATTAATATCGTCCAGAAAGCTCGTTACATCATCGATAAAATAAGAGGCAAATAAATTATTATCCGTTCTTTGTAATAAGTTTCCGATAAAGTATGCTACCACAAAAACACTCATCTGCCCATCACTCAGCATATTGAAAACATTGTTTTGCCTTTCATCCTGTAAACTAACTCCTGCCTTGCTTAATTTACTAGAGCGATCTGTGGCAAAATGAAATTCCTTTATATTAGCATGTTTTATTATTTTACTAAAGATACTTTCAATAAATGGTCCTATTTTATCAATTTCACAGTTTTCCAAGTTTATTACAGCTTGTTCAATATTGGATGATAATGTAACTAATTTCTGTTTTCTTTCTTTATGTTCAATCACTTCTACATTTATCTTCTCAATCTCTTTGTCTAATTCTTTTAATTGACTATCAAGTATCGCCTTTTCTTTAGAACTTAGGTAAGCATCCAAGAAGGCTAATTTTTGAATCATTATATTTTGATTAAATGTTATAAAGTCATTTCTTTTTTCATAGAACTGTTCCAGTTTCATAGATAACGACTTATATTCTTCTCTTTTAATCAATTCATTCTCTTCTATACCCAGATAAGTAAGTAAGCTAATTAGTTGGTCTTTATTAATATCTAATTCTTCGCTTTTAATAATATTGTTTTTACAATCATCCAATTTATTTTTTAAATTCTCTATGATGTTTTTATTTATGTCTATTTTAAACAATTCTACCTTGCTAAAAAAAGTTCTAGTCTTACTCCATATTTCTTCTATTGTTTCACTTTGTCTTTGATATTCATCTCTAAGCTTAACCAACTCTGTAGTTGCATAATCTTTAAAAATATTCCAAACATCATTTGCCTTTTGTTTTTTTGCATTTCTTTGTTTTACAGTTTCATTTACCACACGTTCTTGTCCATTTAAATACTCCTCAGCCTCCTTTCCTAATGCATTTTCATCTAGCCTTGATAATTGTTCTGACGATCCACATAGAGGGCAAATAGTATGGCCTTTATCAACATATTCTTCAATTAATTCCTTTTTGGTCTCAATAATACTTCGAAACAGTTCTATAAGTTTTGTTCCTTTTCCAAAAGCCAAAATATTATCATCCAAAATTTTTATTTCTTTTATATACTCATCAAATTCCTTCTTATCCTTCTTATATCTTATTCCTAATCCCTCAAAACCTTCAAAATCGCATTCCTCAATTGCAAATTCCTTATCCAATAAATTGAGTAATTTTTTGCATTTATCTATCCCATTAATAGGTTCATTTCTCTTCTCTGTCAAATACCAACTCTTTTCTATGCAGAAATCAATCTGTTCTTTCATATTTTCATATATCTCGCTTACCTCTGCTAATCCAATATAATCTTTATTTGCTCTTTGATCAATATCCATCCTTTTACAAATATTCTCTGCATACGAAAATCCCCACGCGCGTATATTTTGCTGTAATTCTCTTGCTTGTTCTACCGATACTACCAATGTCTCCTCTGATAAATAAGCTTTCTCAATAGGGTATTCCGGTATTTCCTTTAAAACTACAAGTTGCTCAGACTTATCTAATACACCTTTTTTCTTAATATTTATTTCATTAATCTCATTTCCTAATATGTCAATTTTTTTTTGCTCTTGTTCAGCCGCTTTTGTAAGCTCTGAAACAAGAATCAGGCTTTCACTTGTATCTTCCATGAAATCTTTAATTTGTTCTCTCATATTTGTTCTTGGCATATTCATAAAGCGGAATGCTTTGCCCATATCTAAAAAATAATTCTGATATAGATCACCCTTAAATTGTCTGAAATCTTCTAGTTGATTTGAAACTGCAATTGGTATATCATTTTGAATAACTTGGAAATCTTCCAACACCTCCAATGTATCGTCATTCCTTCTCCTAACTATCTCTACCTCATCTCCATCACAATTCAATTTCAAACTCACAATCACTTCTTCATTTTTAGTACACTCTTTATTTTTTAAAATACTTTTTTTATTTAATATCTTATTCTTTTCCCCTTTTTCTGGAGCCCTATCATCAAACGAATTATGTAATCTTTTTATATCACCTGTAATACACCATTCTATAGCATCTATTAATGATGTTTTGCCATAACCATTCTCTCCTGTTAATAAAATTAATTTTTCCTTACCAATACTAATTATACTTTCCTCTTTATATGCTCTAAAGTTCTTAAGTTTAATTTCTTTGATTTTAATCATGAGCTTCTTCTCCTTGTTCTCTGTATAGTTCTTTTAAATATTCTTTTGCTTCTTTCATAAGATCACTAATCAAATTCCTTTTTTCATTTATTTCTTCCTCACGTTTTTTGTCCACCTTAATACTCTCAATATAAAAAGGTAAATACTTTAATTCTTCTGCTGAGATTCTTCCACTATTATCGCAAAAAAGAAAAATTTTTCTGCAAATATTAGTTGACTTTTCCTCTTTTATAAAAGCACCACGATCATTTTCTACTACTGGCTTTTCACAAATACAAAGTATTATAAGTGTCACATTATATTTCAAGTATTTTTTTGTTCGTAAATCAGTATATTCAAAATTTAAATACTCCAAAACCCGTTCTTCCCACTGTTCAACAAGCTCATTCAGGCTCTCAATCAATTCAGTCGCTTTACTTTCAATGACAATATACATTTCGCTATGAGTTTTATGTAAATAAATATTTTTCAGTTCAGGAACCCATTCATTATTATCATTAGAAAAGGCTCTTATTTTCTTATCGAATAATTTTAAGTCATCGTAATTTTTAAAGATATCGCTATTCACAGGCTCTTCTCCTTTACACATTCAATTGCAAAAATGCATTTTTCACAATATTCCCTATTTCCGTAGTACTTTTCTAATTTAATACAGTCCATACATTCCAGTAAAAATTTCTCACCAGGTGTTGAACAGTAAGCTGCATCATTGTCTAGGTACTCTGAGATTCGAGTAGTATCAATATCATAATCCCCTATTCCTCTATATTCCATGGTCCTAAAAAGCCATCGATCTGGCCTTTTTTCAGCATCTAATGCTCTATATCTCTGAAAAACCCGATTAACACACCCTTCTTTATCAGAAACGGCCACCTCTGAAAGAACAACTACTTTTTCTCCTTTTAAACTCGGAAAAAGAAACGATAGGTACTCCTTGCAATTTTCATCTAAATATTCTGTAAAATTTGAACATTCCATGTCAAACAGGACCTTCCATATATTCCTTATAAACCCTTTAAACTTATCCTTATGTTCCTTCCAAACATTAAGCTTACAAGATATCTCCTGCCCACAATAATTCATTATGTCTTTCTCACAGCTAATAGTGTTTAACAACATCTGTTGATCTTTCTCTGTTTTTAAATTAACTTTAAAAAATTCTATACAAGAATTTCTAAGGTTAAGATAAAGCTTTTTATTTCTATTCGTTTCCTCATCAGTTCCTTCTAATGTCTTAGAGGGTAAAATATCATCCTCAAGAACTTCATCTACATAGCTCTGTAACAACAGAAAAACACTTTCCTCTGTCATACCTCGATTTATCAATTGTTGGAATTGACGTCTCAATTCATTTGGTATTCTCTTCCTTCCTTTTTCTTGAACATTTTCTTCGTCATAAGCTTCCTGAATATACGAAACCGCTGTTGCTAGACATACGCTTTTCAATACCTCCGTATTCCATTCAGAAGATGTAGCTAAAAAACCACTATCATTTAATAGCTTCCCAATTTTTTCTTTAAGAAGGCTACGAAATTCATTCACTTGATCAATCCTTAAATCTTCTTTAAATATCTTTATAAAATTATCTCTTTTCTCCTCGTTACCCAAACAAGTTAAAACAATTCTTTCTCTTTCTTGCTTGCTTCTCCCTTTTCCTTTAGAATTTATATAGACAACATCTTCTAACCACTTTTTGTCATGTACATCTTTACATTTCAGCTCACATGGGGGAAGTAATAGGGATGATATATGCTTATACTCGCATACCTTATTACTTTTTCCTTGATTATAGTATGACAGCTGGCAAACAATATTCTTTTTACATTGTAAAGTTTGCAATCGAAGATATTGGTAAAACAATTCATTATAGATCTCATTGAATTTCAAACCATCTGAATGATAATATTTGGCTTGAATTATTTTTATATAATCATTACTTTCTAAATACAGATCCTCTGCCCATTCCACATAAAGAGCATCCGTATCATCTTGTGATTCTATCAATAATTCGACAGCAAGCAAGTCTTGATAAACAAAACCTCTGATATTGGATGATGCATCACGTAGTTCTTCACCCTTATACATTTCTCCAGAATAATACACTGTATTTCCCATAATATCTCCTTTGATCTAATGTAATTTGTAAATTTAGTTCATTTAGCATATCATTGTATATCAAATTTCTCCTATTTTGCTCCAATATTTACAATCTTATAGCACATCAGATCATTTAGTAACTCATACTGTAGATTTTCTCAAGAGATAAGTTAATATTCGTTACTAATCCACTTCACAAAACAAAGCCTATAAAATCTATGTGGTCACAGATCATAGCTTTCAAATGCATATAACTAAGCACTTTATATGTATTACAAATTCATCCAAAACATATTTTACCACTAATATTGACAAAATAAAACATCTTTTACAATATACAGGGAAATAACGCTCAGAAATCTCAGAAACGAATTAGTAGATACTTAATCAAACTTAATCAACTTGATCAAACTTAATCAAACATTTAACGAAGCATTCATATTATTTACTGTAGTATTTAAATAACTTCTATGGATACCAAATGGCGCCTATTTTCATTTGAATCCATATTTTTACTTGCTACAATCTGTTATCTGGCGACCTTGCCCTTGCCATGTGACAAGCATTAAATAAGGTCCTCCCGGGGTTTCGTACATATTCGATTCCCGTTATCCGCTAAATAAAAATTGTGCATTACATCTGGTTTTTGGTGTAGTGCCCGTTTTTTTATCTATGTGATACATATAGTAAAGTGGAAAGAATAAAACAATCGCCAGCTGGAGAGTGTTTTATTCTTCCTACGTGATTCCGGAGTTTTTCGGAATCACGGTTCTCCCGTTATCCGCGTGGCTGATGATCCACAAAAACTGGAGTCTTTTTCTTGCGACGACTTTCCGGGTTTTTCAGAAAGGCGTTTCGATTACCCTTATATACTTAATATAAATGAGCCAGGAAATCCCGATATCTATTGTTCCCCACCCCAGTAACTCCCATAAATCCCCATCATATAATAATATTGTATTAAATAATACAAATAAACTTAAAAAGAGGTAATGTAAAATGACATTAGAAGATTTAAGTGCTTCATCAAGCGACGTAAACTCCTTGTCGCTTGTAATAGCTTCAAATAATGTCCCATATGTCGCTTATCAGGATATCGGAACGAAAACAGGGTAAGTGTAAGCAGATACAACGGTTTATGTTGGGAGGTTGTTGGGGAACCGGGCTTTTCGGCTGGTAGTGTAACTTATCTCTCAATGGCACTCGACAATAACAATACCCCATATGTAGCATTTTCTGATGTAGCGAATGGCGGAAGAGCCACGGTGATGAAGTTTAATGGCGTTGACTGGGTCTATGTCGGCAATCCCGGTTTCTCAGCCAGCTCGGAGGGTTACACCTCAATCGCTATAGCTTCAAACAACGTTCCTTATGTTGCTTATGACAGTGATTTCAAAGCTACCGTAATGAAATTTAATGGAACGAGCTGGGTTAATGTCGGCAACCCTGGATTTTCAGCAGGTAGTGCTCTTTTTATATCGATTGCCTTAGATAGCAATGATACGCCGTATGTTTCATACGAAGATACAGCTTATAATTACAGAGCAACCGTGATGAAGTATAATGGAACGAGCTGGGTAATCATTGGAACTCCCGGCTTTTCTGCAGGCGGTGTGAACTATATTTCAATGGCGATTGACTCTAATAACACACCATATGTTGCTTATCAAGATTCCGCAAACAGCACCAAAGCAACCGTGATGAAGTTTAACTGCACAAGCTGGGTTCCGGTTGGAACTCCGGGCTTTTCTACGGGCGAGGTGCTCTTTACTTCCATTGCCTTTGATAATTTCAACACCCCATATGTCGCATATTCGGACTTTGCAAACGGAGTAAAAGCCACGGTAATGAAGTTCAACGGTGCTAATTGGGTAAGCGTTGGAATGGTAGCTTTCTCACCAAGCAATGCGTTTGATGTAAACATAGCACTGGACAGTAACAACATCCCGTATATTGCCTATCATGATACATCAAACAATGTAGTTGTAATGAAATACACCGGTTCGAGTTGGGATACTGTGGGATGCCCGATCGGTGGCCAGCAAGTGTCTGCTGATGGAAGGGTTTTAAGTATATTGGCTGACGAAGCCCAAATCATACGTAGTTTGAGAACCTTCTTCTGTGAGACCTTGGAGCAAATATCAAATGATGACTGTCTAACCCTGGAATACAAAGTGAACATTGCTAAGGAATTGATCAACGCTGCAGCCAAAAAGGAATCGGCTCTGGCTGAAGTTCTTGAAGCAGCTAGCAAATTTATTATAAGGTAGCAGATAAGCTTTCACTTCTACCATTCGCTTGTGCGCGTTCGTATTGCTCACTTTTACTTTCATGCAAATCAGAAAGGACATACGATACCGATTTTTAGGTATTGTATGCCCTTTTTATTATTTGTACAGTTTGCTCTTTGAATATGTGACTTTATCTATAGTAAAAATAATTGGCCATAATTTATAAGCCGGGAAATGCTACATTGTTACGGTTTCCGTAGATTTAACGCCGGTATTTCCGAGTAGTGCCCAGTACGTTGTTTGTACCGTTCGATAACATAGCAAACCTAAAGTATCTCAAAACTTTGAGCATCTTCTCTTATACGAGCAATATCTGCTAAGTCTAAAGTAATATCAGAACCTTTTATATTATCTTCTAAATGTTCTATCTTTCTAGCACCACACAATACATTCATATGATTGCCTTGAGCAAGTAGCCAAGCAATTGCCAAATGTGTTGGAGTACAGTCATACTTTATGCAAAGGTCCTTCCAGCTGTCTACCATGTCAACCACCTTCGGAAGATTTTCTGGTTTGAAAGACTTCTGATCATAGCGAGTAGTTCCTTCTACAGGCACATAATCTCTTCTTATTTTTCCTGTTAGAAGCCCCTGTTCCAAAGGTGAATAAGCTTGTAAAGTGATATTATACTTATTTGCTAAGGGAAGAAGATCTTTTTCAACTCTCCTATCAATGATACTATACTTTTCCTGGATTAAATCCAGCTGACCATATTTCGTATACTCTTCAATGTGACTTGTATTCACATTAGATGCTCCGATGGCTCTTATTTTTCCTTCTTTCTTTAGTTCGGTTAATGCTTCCATTGTTTCACTGACAGGTGTTAAAAAAGGTTCGGCACTTTGCCAATGAGTAATATAGATATCAATATAGTCAGTGCCTAAACGTCTCAAGCTGTTTTCTAAATCATCTCGAATCGCTCTTCTCGAGAGATTTCTATATACATTCTTGCCATCAGCACTAAAAAAGAAACTTCCTTCTTCATCTGTCCATCGCAAAGCACATTTTGTTGAAATAAGAACCTTGCTTCGTCGATCAGAAATCGCCTTCCCCACTACTTCTTCGCTATGTCCAAAGCCATACGCAGGAGCCGTATCTATCAAATTAATACCTTGATCTATCGCTGCATGAATAGTCCGAATAGATTCCGCATCATTGTTCTCGCCCCACCAAGTACCTCCTCCTATTGCCCAGGTTCCAAGAGCTACTACTGATGCTTTCATATCAGATTGTCCAATTCGTTGATATACCATAATCTACCTCCTATGTTTTATAATCACTTTCGGTGCTGTGAATCACCCAAACCTGCATAACTTCTTTCACATTTGACTGGGCGTCATCCGTCAACGCCTCACTGGAGAAACTGAGATATCTAATTTTGTAGCAATAATATAGCCTTTTAGCAGATCTAAACAACATATCTCTTATTCAATCTACTGAGCGGTTATCCCATAATAAAGTACTTGCTATTGATGAGCAACCGTACTTTAGTCACCTGTTATATAATTATGATATATTAAATCAGAACTTTAAAGTACCAATATGTATAAAAATGATAAGAACCACTCGATTCCCGCTATCCGCTTACATGAAATATTAATATTTCACGCCTTTGCTGATGCAGAGTCAGTCATCCTAAAAGAGATGAATCTGGAATTATTGTAATATAGTATGATATAATATAATATATGCACGAATAATAGTGTAAAGAGGGGGCTTTATGATAGGATTACATAAGTATTCTACAAAATTATTTCTTGTAGTTTTAATTACAGTGATTATATCAAGCGGTTTAATATTAGGAATTACAATTAACAGAAATGTGAACAATGTCCAATCCCTTACAGAGCAAAAACTGCTCTCAGGTGCAGAGCAGAAATTGAAAATCTATGATGTATATATCAATAGTCTCCATACATTGTCAAGAAGCATTGGAGATGATGTTGAAATAAAGAACTATTTTAAAAATTTAAATAAGGGCGTGGAAGATAAAGAGTTTTATCAAATCTTACAAGAGGATTTAAAGGATGATATGCGCTCATATTCGGGCTTGTTGGAAAACGCTTTCTTTGTATATCAAGGTAGAGTTTATTTGGATGGTATGGATGGTGCATCTATTGGCACTGCCATTAATAAGCAGTCTGATAAATGGTTAACAAACGTAACACGTAATAAGAAGCATTACTTGGGGAAATTAATAAAGTCTCCGGTTACAGGTTTACCGGTAATAATATCAGCATATCCGATACTGGATGAGAGGAATCAAATCCTTGCTGTTTTCGGATTAGCGATTAATCTTGATGGTTTCTCTAATGTAATAATAAGTAACTCAGAGAATACAGAAGAAAAAACCATAATAATTAATGATTCTGGATCGGTGGTTGCTGCGAATGATATCAATCTAATATACAATTACAATGTAGGTAAAGAGCTGCCAAAGTTATACCAGTATATTGAGATGAACAGAGAAGGAGTTACTTATTACACGGCAGAAGGCATTGAGTATATAGCAGCTGTAAGTAAATCAGAATTAGGAGTAACGATTATTCAATCACTTCCGGTCAGTGTATATAGAGATCCAATAATGATTTCTGCTATTATATCGATCATTGTATTAGCGATAATAATGGGGTTGGTAGCAGTAATCACCCTAAAAATTGCGAAAAGTATAACGAAACCGATTCAAATACTCGTTGATGAATTCAACGATATGGCTATAGGGAATTATGATAAAGAGATTCCGGATTCTTTAATTAAGAGAAAAGATGAATTTGCTGTATTAGGAAAAGCCTTAGATTTTATGAAAAAGCAGACCAGCCAGCTGATAATTAATCTCAATTTATCCCATGAAGAGATTGAAGCATCTCTAGAAGAGGTTGTAAGTACGGAAGAACAGTTAAGGAAGCAGAATGAGTTATTAAGTATTAGTGAAGATCAATTAAAGAAGAGTAATGAATACAATATGGCGATTATTAATGTAATCCCGGATATAATTTTTATTCTTGATCATAATGGTACTTTTACTGACTGCCAAGCAAGTCAAGATAGTATGCTTTTTTTGGGACAAGAACATTTCATTGGAAAAAATATTATTGATGTTATGCCGGAAGATCTCGCAAGAATTGGGCTTCAGAAAATCCAGGCTGCATTTGAAACCGGACAACTTCAAAGCTTTGAATATGAGATGGAATCAGAAAAGCAAAAGGAAATATTCGAAATGCGTATTATAAAATGCTTTGCAGATGGAGTGATAGCAATTGCAAGAAATATTACAGAACAAAATAGTTATATAAAGCAAATTGAGTATCTGAGCTATCATGATCAATTAACTGGATTGAATAACAGAAGATGTTTTGAAGCAGAATTATTAAGGTTGGATAATGAAAAAAACCTTCCTATATGCATCATAATGTCGGATGTAAATGGATTAAAATTGGTAAATGACTCCTTTGGACATAAAGCTGGTGATGAATTGTTAATGAAATATACAAAGGTACTAAAAGAATTCTTTCCATCGGAGGATCTGATATTTCGTGTTGGTGGAGATGAATTCGTAATTTTAATACCAAATATGAATCGTGAACACGTAGATGAATTAGTTAACAGTATAAAAAATAAATGTGATTATGAGACGGTTGAAGCGTTAAATCTGTCGGTTTCCTTTGGGTGGGAATTAAAAACTCATATTGATGAGAACATTAATGAGGTGCTTAAAAGTGCAGAGGATTTCATGTATAAGAAGAAGCTCTTTGAAGGGCCGAGCATGAGAGGTAAAACAATTGACATCATTATCAATACTCTACATGAAAAAAACAAAAGGGAGGAGCAGCATTCGCACAGAGTTGCTGAATTATGTGAGAAGATTGCGAAAGCACTGGGAATGCCAGATCATGACATAAAGGTGATAAAAAATGCAGGGTTATTACATGATATAGGCAAGATAGCCATCCAAGATAGCCTACTCAATAAAGCTGGAAAACTAACCCCGGAGGAATTTGAGGACGTGGCCAGACATCCGGAAATTGGTTATCGGATCTTATGTTCGGTAAGTGAAATGGCGGATATTGCTAGTTTTATTCTTTTTCATCATGAGAGGTGGGATGGGAAAGGATATCCCAGAGGACTTGTGGGTGAAGGAATTCCTCTGCAGGCAAGGATGATTGCGATTGCAGATACCTTTGATGCAATGACCAGTTTGCGACCTTACAGAATGCCGATTTCTGAGGAAGCGGCAGCAAAAGAAATATTGAAAAATGCAGGTACTCAGTTTGATCCGGAGTTGGCACGTCTTTTTGTTAATACGATTCTGGGTTATCGTATAGATTTGTGAGTTCATATGTGTTGATACGGTTTTAACACTGATCCGATTCCCGTTATCCGCTTAATAAAAAAGATCTATGGAATAGTTGTATGTGACATAGATCTTTTTTCGTTATGGAAAATGGATGCTGTTCATTTCTAAATCATCTCGAATAGCTCTTCTCCTTTCTCATGCATTACTGAAAGAGAGAGTTTCTGTCAGTTTGGCTATTTCGTTATCAAATCAATGTTGAGCAATGCTGTTCTAGCTTTTCTTCTGAAAGTACACGAAATTGCTTCTTTTGAAATTCAAAGTAATTATTCTTTGTACATTCAACAATAGCTCGATTTAAGCTCCGGATAGGAATAAAGGTCTCTGAGCAAACTGCTTCCTTGGTAAGCATGGCTAAATCTCCAAGCTTATGATGCGTATAAATGCAATAAATAAGTCTGTCGTTGACGCATAATAATGAAATGGATGAGAGCTTAATCGAATTTTTTATAAGCTTCTCTGTTAATTGCTCTATTATAAATTTTGTAAAGTCAAAATCCGCCTTCATCCATTCGAAAACCTGATCCTTATGAAGCATCATTGTTTCGCATGCCGACTGAGCAATCACTTCATATGTCTTTATATTCTTATTGAAGAGTTCTAACTCACCGAAGCAACTATAAGCATCATATGTGTATAAAACAAAGACTGAACCGGAGCTGCTTTGAAGAACAACATTTGCCGTTCCTTTCGTCAGCATGTATAAATAATTGTTTGCTTCTCCCGGAAATAAAATAAAACTGCCTTTCCCATGAGTTCTATGAATGAAGGCATTTCTCAAAGAAACCGGGGCGTTATTGATAAATTGGGATAACTTCTGATTCATTTGGTGCTCCTCATTTCTATTTTGGTCATTTGACCTGTAAGTATTTTACCACTCATTATAGAATGAAAGCAAGAAACGATATTACTTATATAGATATGGGAGGAAATCATGAGAAAAATAATAATTGATACCGATTGTGGCAGTGATGATGCAGTAGCATTGATGATAGCATTAAAATCAAATGATGTTCAAGTTGAAGCAATTACAACGGTTTGCGGCAATGTTCCGCTCGAATTAGCAACAAAAAACGCTTTAATGACCATAGAGGTTACAAATGCTCAAATACCGCCATTATTTGTTGGCGCTTCCAGGCCATTAATGAGGGATTTAGTTACAGCAGTAAATGTACATGGCAGGGATGGAATGGGAGATCTGGACTTAATTCATCCTTCCTTAATACCGGAAGAGGAGCACGCAGTCGATGCGATCCTCAGAATTGTGGAATGTAATCCGAATCAAGTTGAGCTGGTAACGCTTGGTCCGGTTACCAATATCGCGCTAGCCATTATGAAGGCGCCCTCCGTAATGCAAAAAGTCAAGCATATCTATTCCATGGGAACAGCAGGCTTTGGAAGGGGAAATACTACTCCGGTTGCCGAATTTAATGCTTATGTAGATGCAGAGGCTTATGATGTCTTGCTAAGATCAAACATTCCTTTGTCAATTGTAGGTTTTGACATCTGTCTTGGAGAGGCCGCTCTTAATAAAAATGAGATGGACATGCTGATGGCAAGCGGTAAAGCAGAAGCGATTTTTGCCGTCGAATGCAATCATTCCCTATTGAAATACAATCTTAAGCGTAGCAATGAGCATATTGTTGATTTACCCGATGCTGTGGCTATGGGTGTCGTACTATGGCCTGAAATAGTTATCGATTCCGCACTATGCTTCTGTAAGGCGTGTATCATTGATCCAAGCACATATGGGCAGGTTATTGTTGATGACGGAAGTGTACTCGCAGTTTCTGATGGCTTTGCAAATCACTCGCCAAATGCCATAGTATATAAGTCGATTGATAACAAAACTTTTAAAAGAAACATGCTCGATCTTCTACTCAAGCAAACCAGAATTAAATGAACCCATGAAAGAATGAACATATCTTCTTAAAAGGTGCCACAGGCAATGGTAAAACCTACATTGCCTGTGGCATCAAACCCCTCATATCTTGCTCTCACTCCCTACTCCTTTAATCCCCACTGCTTCCGCCATCACCGCTATCATTACTCCCCCAAGCACGTATACCATCCTTCTCCTTATCACCATATCCTTATAGAAAAGTACACCCCCCTCTTTCCCACCGAAAGAGCTTTTCAGCAGCTTCCACTGATCACCCCAGAACTCAAAATCGGACCAGCGTGTGGGAAGCATGGAGCTTGAATAATAGAAATGTACATCCGTTACTTTGATCAAGATGACACTTAATAGGATAATTCCAAGCCAGCCACTCACGAATAGCAATCGGGAGGCTTTCAGTTTATTCACCTTACGAGCAAAATATAAAACTATTAACAAAGCACTAAACCATAAGGGAAGGTGGATTAGAAGATCTGACATCTTCTGATACTTATAGCCATCAATATATGCCGTAGGGATACCAAGGCTATAGGTACGAATGAAGTTCTCAGCCAGATACTTTGCGTTTTCGGTATCAGAGTAAACCAGCTCCATACAACTGTATTTGATGCCTTCTTTCTTCGTAACCACCTGCTCTTCTTCCTGAACAATCATTGTATTGCTGCCTATCCCCTGCATGATGCCACATACGGTATAATCCTTATTATTATGGCTGATTGTAAGCCCTACTACATTTTCCGAATGAAAGAGCTGATACGCCGTATTCCGATCAATGACGCAGCCTGTATCATCCCCCTTGGACAGATAACCGCCGTAAAGCATAGCATTAGGATATACCTTTGACATATCTCCGGCCACTGTGATTAATGAAATACTTACCGATGTATTTCTTTCTTCATCGATAAGCATAATCCCCTCATCTCTTTGCCACAAAGTTACTTCCGGAATATTATGATCTTCCTTTGCGATCATACCCTCTATAATCTGATCGATCTGCTGCGCGGTTAATACAGGCTCTTTATATCTTACACTAACTGCCCCATGATAATCCGTTATTTGAGCTTGATTCATTATAGCTGCAATCCAAAAAATCACACCCACTATCAGAATGATAAACCTACCTATTAACTTCTTGCTATTCATAGGAAACGTGATCATATGTTTCATAATAATTCTCCATTCTGCCAAAACCCGCGATTTCATGATTGAAAAACTTGGTTTTTCAATATGGGTGGCAGTACAAATTTGCCGATTGAAAAATCTCCGATTTTTCAATCTATGCTCCCCGGATTAATAGTCAATTCGAACCCTATCTCCTGCATTGATATTCTTATTACTGTCAATAATCACCTGGCTTTTTGGTGATAATGCTCCATCGACTGCCACTGTCCTGCTGCCCTTGTCTAATATCGTAACGTTGATTCGTTCTGCGACTAGCAGCGTTCCAAGGATGTCCTCCTGCTCTCTTGTAATCAGAACATAATTACCGAAATTATCCTCTCGAAGAGCCTGGATCGGAATGCACTGATCAAATTGCTCGGACTCGGTGGTTACTTTAAAATTCGCCTTTTCGCCTAATATGTATTCATCCTCCGGCATCCTGGCCGTCATTTCAGACAATCCATTTTCACTAGCTGTAATTTTCTCTATTTCTACTTCAACATCCGTCTTTTTCCCAGCCAGCCTGATATTTGCTATGCCTCCTGCTGCAATGTTCGTTGCAGCTTCTCTATCAAACTCTGCTCTAAATACATAATCACCAAGTCCCAATCGGATCATCTCTTCTCCTGTCGTCATCCTACCCGGTTCTATTCCCACGAAGGTAACCACACCCTTCTCAGGAGACTTCACTTCACCGGAGCCCTCGATTAGTGCATTTATCTCCTTCAGCTCTTGTTTCTTTACATCAAGGTCAATCGTATGGCTTTGCATAACCAACTCAGAAATCTGTCTGCTGTTCTGATCTCCCGCATTCCCTGTTAGACTGTCCCTCTCCACCGCCTGTCTCGCTATCCTGACTGCATCCTGGGCAGCTTCGACTTCTTGTTTTTTTACTTCCAGAGCCTCCTCGTAATCATAGGTTCCATCCTCTATACTTTTGATCACCTTCTTAAGCTCATTTTTCTCTGCCTGCAAATCATCTCTTGCACTCTCGAACTCTTTTTCTAATAAGGCAGAATCCTCTTCTGCTCTAGTGAGTGCCAGAGTCTTCTTTTTGGCCTCCTGCTCTATTTCCTTTTGCTTATTGCCATAGGCAAAATCATATAATTTCTTCTCCTGCTCCTTAGTATCAGCTCCATCTATAATTGCAGTGTTATATTGTAAGATATAGTCCTTTAATCGCTTGCCATTTCTCCTAAGTTTTCTTAGCTCACTGCTTTCTTCCTGATAAGCATTTTCCATATTATTAATTTGCTGCTCATAGTTATCACGATAAGCGAAATAAGAATCTATCTTGTCACTATATTTACCCTCCAATGCCTTTCTGTTTTGCTCAGAATTGACCGTGGGATCGGAACTGTCCAAAAGCTTTTGCAGCTCCTCCTGATACTTATATAAATACTCTTCATAGTATTTGATATGAAGCTGCAGATTCCACAGATCTTGTCCGTCTCCCATCACCGCCAATGCCTTCGTATAGATTGCATCCTTATGCTCCTCATAGGCCTGGGCACTGCCATAATAAGCTTCAAACAGCTCCTCTTCTGCCAGATAGATTGCTAATCTATCTCTAGCTAAAACTGCTTCTTTATCATGATTAATGGCTTGCTCAACCTTGTACTTTATCTCATTGGTCTGTGCCAAAGCAGTTTTCGCATCGTCCACTGCCCTCCCGGATAGCATGCGTTGCTTTGCCTGGGAAGTTAATAAGGCATTATAGCTCTTCATTGCTGCTTCATATTCCTTATTTTTATTCTCAAGCAGCTTTTCTTTTGTACTATTCTGACTATCCTCGTAATCCTTCCGTGCCGCTGCTAACTTTCTATTCGCAGCCTCCAGATTCTCCTTCGCCTGCTTTAGGGATACGATAGCAGATTCAGAAGCATTATCAGAAGGTTGCTGCCTTAAGCGCTCCTCGGCGATTAACAGCTCGGTCTTCTTAATTTCATTCTCTATGGAAGTATACTTATCCTGCAAATCCTCCATGCTGTAGGTATATAACACCGTATCCTTGTCTACCTCTTCCCCCGGTTTCACATTGACTGCATCAATACGATATCCCGGCAATACCATCAGGTGCTTCTCCGCCTCAGGTACAATCTCCCCTGTGCCTGACACTGAGTATACTAGTTTATCCCGTTGCGGATTACTCACCGATACCTTTGCAACAGTAATGGAGGCCAATGCTCTGGATACAATGGTGAATATAAGCATGGTGGCAAAGAATAAAATTAGTAATTTCCCTGCCACATGGGAGGCAGAGAATATCTTGCTTTTTCTGTTCTGCGGTAAGGTTTTTTCATATTCCGTATTTATCATGGTTATTATTCTTTTCATTTCTCATCACCTCATGCCCTTTATTCTTTTATTCCGGATACCATGATTCCCTGTTCCAGATATTTCTGCCCATATAGAAAAAGTAACAGTGCCGGTAGCAGCATAATGACCGAGCCCACCAGTGAGATACCGGCCTTTGCACCTGTTATATTAGGAAGATACAGAGTTAATGGCCACCGACTTGCTGTCTTAATAAAGTTGAGGGGCTGCTCAATCGCATTCCAAAGCTCCAGAAAGCCCAAAATCATCGCTGATATAATCCCTCCACTCCCCATAGGAACACCGATATTCCAGAAAATTCTCCATTCACCTGCTCCGTCGATGCTTGCAGCCTCGAATAAAGATGTGGGAATCGCCTTAAAGAATTTAGCCATGATAAATACCGGAAAGGTGGAGAAAGCAGCCGGTATAATAATGGATAGGTGTTTATCCAGTAAGTGAAATCGGTCCAGTACCAGATAGGTAGATACCATCGTTACCTGAAATGGCATAATCATCAGGATAATATATAAGGTAAAGACAGCCTTCTTCCCTTTAAAGTCGAATCTCGCAAAGCTCCAGGCCGCCGGGACTCCAATCAGCAGCTGCCCCAGCAGAGAAGGGAACACCTGCTTACAGGAGTTCCAAAACACCACGAAAAACTTTGGTGTATCAAGCATAAGTTCAAAATAGGAGCTTAGGGTCGGATAGTTCGGAAACAATGGCCAGGACACTTTTCCTGAAGTATCACTTAAAACTGCCGAAAAGTTCTCCGCAAATTCACCGGGGCCGATCAGGGAACCGGTAATCACAAACCAGAGCGGAAGAACAGTGATCAGTGATAATACGATAAGCAAAAGCATATTAAGTTTTCTTTTTACACTTAAGAATATACTCATTCTTCCTCACCTAATTTTCTGTCTAAGCCCTGCAGCAATAGGATCACGACTACAATAACAAGTGCTACCATGACTGCTGCTGAGCACATCTTTTGGATATCGAGCTTGGTAAACCAGTTATTGAAGAGATGCTGAAGCATATAGATGCTGTCATCTCTTGGATAGGTCCCGGCAATCAGATATGCCTCACGAAATACCTTGAAGGTGTTTAATAGGGACAGTACCGAGACAATAAAGATGGTGGGCAGCAGACCTGGTAAGGTTATGTACCAGAATTTCTCCCATGCATTTGCTCCATCCACAGAGGCTGCCTCATACAGATTCACTGATATTTGGTCAATTCCGGTAACCCAGAGGACCATATCATATCCAAGGTTCTTCCACAGATAGCTGATCACTAAGATGGGAAAGGCCTTGGTGCTGATCCAGTCAACTCCCTCAATTCCAAGCCTTGATAGCAGGATATTCAATAGCCCGCTCGGATGAAAGACTACCTTCCATAAGAACACTACGCTTGCCACCGGAATGGCCATGGGGATGAGAAAAGCGGTCTTAAATAAGCTTCTGTATTTCTTAAGGCTGCTGATCATGGCCGATACCAGTAAGGACAGCAATAATAAGATAGGAACACATACCAAAGTAAATCTTACGGTGTTGCCCATAGCCAATTGGAATGCTTTATTTTGAAGGACATTGATGTAATTATCCGCTCCTACAAACCTACCGCCCATGGCTTCAAAGAAGGATCTTCTGATTGCATCTCCAAAGGGTATTAATACAAATACGATGACTCCCAGGAAGCTTGGCGCCAAAAAAGCCCATGCCTTAATACTTTTCTTCATTGTTCTATCCTTCCATCGGTTACTACTGTCTTAATCTTATATATCTTTATAAAGGTTCCGAATTCACAATTCATCTTAACTGTAAAATGGTGAATATATGTGCCTATGTATGCAGATGGCGCAGACCGGCCGAATGTGGATGCCTTGTTCCACATGAGGGTAAGGCAAGTCCAGATGTATACATAGGCACATATATTCACCTGGTGTCTGTTATCTCTTGAATCATTCTGACAAGTATAAATTAACACTTGCTACTGCATTGCTTGCTGCCTGCTCTGCCGTAATGTCTCCTCTTAGATACTGCTCCGCCTCATCCAGTATCATATCCATCATTGTCATGTCATTCACCATAGGTTTATCTACAGCACGTATACTTTCATATATATTTTCTCTGAGCTCCTTCTTCGGATAGAACGCAGAAAAAGTATATTCTTCATCACCTACCGAAAAGGTATAATTTTCTTTATTACGCTTGACCCATTCCTCCATAGCTGCTTTATTGACTGGAAAGCCATCCAGTAGATCAAGTCTTTGGATTTCCTCAGAAAACAATAATTGTATAAATTCCTTTGCTAATTCCTTTTGTTTTCCGGCACTGTTTATTCCGATCAGACCATATGCCTTATACGAATTATTGATTACTTTATAAGCTCCTTGCCATTTTCGAACCACTTCTATCGGTATGGCAAACTCTGCAATTCCACCTAACTCTTCCATATTGGATTGATATTCTTTCTTATGTACTTCGATTGAGGCGGATACCCAATAGCCCCTATTTATCCTGCTATTTGTGCCCATTGTATCCAGTCCCACATCATCAGAGGCATGAATGCCCTCTGAGATGATATTGATCGTCTCAAGGAATTCCTGCAAAGCTGCTTCCTCGATTTCATTATCCTGGCCCAGGATCTGGCCGTAGTTAGTCATGAATAACCATGCTGCCAACCCTCTGTAGTTGGTTGGTCCAAGTAATGGTATCCCTTTATTATTACGAGCATATTCTGCCAGCTCTGTGATGGAATTTGCAGCATTTACTGCATCTGATGCTCCATATATGACCGGGAGCTTAAAACGAAGCGGCATTGTATATACTTTACCCTCCAAGAAGTAAGGATCTGTGATATTGGGTAACAGCTCGCCTGAACCCTTCAAAGGGGTAAAAATACCTCCCATATCTTCAAGAACACCCTTATCTATGTAGGTTTCTATCGGCAACCCATCCAGCACTAATAGGTCCGCCCCTCTTCCTGCCAGGAGTTCTGTATTCAGTGCATTAATCTGATCCTTTAGCGTAATTGTCTGATCCGGATCCTTTGTGCCGTAGGAGTATTTCACCTTATTTCTATTAGCGAACCTAAAATTAATCCTAACATCCGAATGACTCTCTTGGAATATGGTAATTGCCTGACGGATCGATGGATTATCATCGATCGAGAATATGGAAAGCTCTATCGCAGGTAATAAACTAACATTTGCATCATAGAATATATGCTTTAAAGTGATATCCGTATTCTCCATATTCGATAATACGATATAGTACTCGTCCTCTGCCCCAATCACAAAATTTTTAAGAATTTTGGAAGGCATGCCTAAGCTACTCTGGTTTCCGTCAATTAATGTCTCCCACAGGGAACCACCCTCCTTATTTTGGTGAATTCCAATGGTATTACTTACATAAGCGGTTCCATTATTTAATTCTAATATTCCGGCATCAAAGGTATCGATCTCTATTGGCCTTGGGCTTCCCTCATCCTTTGTCTCCATATTGATAGAAAGAATCTCTTTGTCATTTTGATCTGCATAATATATCACATTTCCTTCCGTCGTCATTAAGCGGGACTTTCCACAATTATACTCACCAAGCATGGTCTGCCCATCCGGAGAATATACTTCAATTACCCTCCATGGATAAGCAGCAGCTATCATACCATTTTCTAATACCTTCAGCACGTTCGGTCGCCAGGGCATATTATTCCATTCCTCATTGGTATCCTCAAATCTTTTAACCTCAACCTTTTCAAATACCCCGGCATCTGATAATCGATATAACACATTTTGATATTCAGAATTCGTATTCCCAAGAAAATACTGCTTCTTGTCTTCTCCATAAAACACCTTATAAATCCTAAAGCCAATGGCAATAATATCGTTGAATTTCTGTAAAGCCTCTGCCTCCACCTTGCTCCAGTTCTCATCAATATACAAATACTTTTCATAGGTGCTATCATTGTATGCATATAATTCGACCCCCCCCTTGGGTGAAACTGTAATCGATACAAAATCTTTAGAAGTTATCCCCTGAGGAAACTCTATATCCTCTTCTACATATCTCCCCATGGATATGTCACCCTCTGAAGCTTTATCTGCCCTTGTAGCTTTATTATCTCTAGAGCTACAGCCTGTTACTGTCATAATAAACACTAAGACGACTAAGGTAAACCCGATTACTTTTCTCATGTTATTCTCCCCCTTATTATTCTGACCGGTATAAATTAACACTTTCTACTGCATTGCTTGCAGCCTGCTCTGCCGTAATGTCTCCTCTTAGATATCTCTCCGCCTCATCCAGTATCATATCCATCATCACCATGTCATTCACCATAGGCCGATCTGCGGCACATACATATTCATATATTTTGTCTCTGGCCTTCTTCTCCGGATAATATGCAGTAATCTTTTCCTCACCTGCTATACAGTAATAATCTTTATCTTCAAACTGGATCCATTCCTCCATAGCTGCTTGATTGATCGGAAATGCACCCTCAAGATTTTGTCTTTGAATTTCCTTACCAAACAATACTTGTATGAATTCCTTCGCTAATTCCTTCTGCTTTCCGGCACTGCTAATTCCGATCAGACCAGTTGCTTTAAACACATGATTGATTGCTCTCAACGATCCTTGCCACTCTTGAATCACTGTTAGGGGTAGAGCAAAATCCTTCATTCCCCCATATTCCATGATATTGGCTTGACATTCTTTCTTGTACACTTTGTAATAGTCGGCCATCCAATAACCAAAGAATCGCCCGCCGCTCGTCCTAAAACCACTCATTCTCGTATCATCTGAGGCATCAATGGCAGCTGAGATGACATTGATATCCTCAAGGAACTCCTGTAAAGCTGCTTCCTCGATTTCATTCTCTTGATTAAGGATCTGATCGTAGTAAATCATGAATAACCATGCTGCCAGCGCTCTGTAGTTGCTTGGTCCAAGTAATGGTATCTCGTTGCAATTACGAGCATATTCTGCCAGCTCCGTGGTGGAGTTTGCTGCATTTACAGCAGCTGAGGCTCCATAAATAAACGGAAGCTTAAAGCGAAGTGGCATGGTATATACCTTATCATCTGAATAATAAGGCTCTGTTATATTAGACAAAAGCTCCCCCGAAGCCTTAAGAGGGTTAAAAATACTTCCCATATCCTCCAGAACCCCCTTGTCTATGTAGGATTCGATCGGCATACTATCCAGCACTAATATGTCCGGTCCCTTTCCTGCCAGGAGCTCTGTATTCAGGGCATTCATCTGATCCTTTAGCGTAATTGTTTGCTCCAGGTTCTTTAATCCGTAGGTATATTTCACCTCATTATCTGCATTCGCAATCGTATAATTAATCCTAACTTCCGGATGACTTTCTTGATATAGGATAATTGCCTGACGAATCGTCGGACTGTCTTCTATCGAGAAGATCGAAAGCTCTGTCGGAGGAACAGAACTGGCATTTTCATCATAGAAAACATGCTTGATACTGACCTCAGCATTATACACATTCGAAAATAAGATATAGCATTCATTCTCTATGCCAACTTCAAAATCCTTAAGCCTTTCAGAAGGCATGCTTAAACTACTCTGGCTTCCTTCCAGTAATGTCTCCCATAGCGAGGACCCCTCCATATTCAGATGAATCCCACTTGAATTACAAATATAAGTGTTTCCATCTGCTAATTCTAGTACTCCGGAATAATATGCATCGCTTCCTATTGACCATGGGATATCTATTGATTTTGGATTTCCCTCTTTCTTTGTTTCCATATTAACCGATAGAAGCTCTTTGTCATTTTCATCTAAGTAATATAGCGTGTTCCCTTCCACTGCCAGTACGCAGAAGAATCCACAATGATATTCACCAATCATAGATTGCCCATCCGGAGAATATACTTCAATTGTACTCCAGGGATAAGCAGCAGCGATCATACCATTCTTAAGTACCTTGATTACCTTCGGTCGGTAGAAAAGATTACTCCATTCTTCATTGGTATCCTCAAATCTTTTTAACTCAACCTTTTCAAATACATCCGTATCAGATAATCGATATAGCGCACACTGATTATCAGAAAGATTATCTCCAAGGAGATACTGCTTCTTATCATCTCCGTAAAATATCTTTGTAATTGCAAAATTATTGATAGCGAAATCGTTAGGTTTCAGCGCAGCTACTACCTTCCCCATGCTCCATTTCTTATCCGTATAGGTATACTTTTTATAAGCGTCATTATTGTATGCATATAACTCAAGCTCCCCACTGGGTGAAGTTGTAATAGCTATAAATTCATTAGGCACCACCCCATCAGGAAACCCCAAGTCCTCTTCTACGTATTTCCCCTTAGCTAGTACATCCCCCGAAGTCTTATCAGCTGCTATTGTTTGATTGCCTTTACTATCTTTCATCTCTTTATTATCTTTAAAGCTACACCCTGTTACTGCTAACGTTAGCACTAAGGCAGCTAAGATAACCCCGAATATCCTTCTCATGTTATCCCCCTATAGTTAATCTGTTTATGACTTATTTATGGTCAACCGTTTTCCCGTGGGATTAAGTCACCAACTCTATAGTTTAATCAATCCTATCACTATCCTTGGTATAAACCTTAAGCAATACATAAAGGCATATATCTGACTGCGATGCACTCATGAAAAGCCAGCTTTTCTTGCTATCAGAATCAGGCGGTTGATAGGAAAATTTATTCCGACAGGTATAGATTAACACTTGCTATGATATTGCTTGCCGCTTGTTCTGCAGTAATGTCTCCTCGTAGATACCTCTCTGTCTCATCCAACATCATATCCAACATTGTCATATCATTCACCATAGGCTTTTCTAAGGCACAGATACATTCATATATTTTTTCTCTGTCTTTCTTCTCAGGATAATAGCATGGGACAACCGCATCCCCTAAATGCAAGTTAAAGTAATTATATACATCCAGCTTAATCCATTCCTCCAAAGCCTCTTTATTCACCGGAAAGCCATCATACAAATATAGACTTTGGATTTCCTTGGAATATATTAATTGTAGGAACTCCTTCGCTAATTCCTTTTGCCTTCCGGCACTGTTTATTCCAACCAGACCAGCCGCCTTAAACATATGATTGATTTCACTAAACGTTCCTTGCCGTTTTTGAACCGCTTTTAGTGGTAAGGCAAAATCCATCATTCCATCTAATTCTTCCATATTGGCTTGACATTCTTCTTGATAAACTGTGACTGACCCTGATTTCCAATATCCATAGGTTGCCCAAATGATTGCCCCATTGGATGAGGCCGTACCGTTCATTTTGGCATCATCAGAGGCACCAATAGCATCTGAGATGGTACTGATTTTCTCAAGAAAATCCTGCAATGCAGCTTCATCGATTTCGTTCTCCTGACCTATGATCTGATCGTAGTAAATCAGAAATAACCATGCTGCGAGGGCCCTGTAGTTGCTCGGTATAAATAATGGATGCTCTTTGCTACTACGTGCATATTCTGCCAGCTCTGCGATGGAAGCTGCTGCATTTACTGCATCTGATGCTCCAGATATGATTGGAAGCTTAAAGCGAATCGGCATGGTATATACCTTACCGTCTAAATAATAAGGCTCTATGATATTGAGCAATAGCTCGCCCCAAGCCTTTTTAGGATTAAAAATACTTCCCATATCTTCAAGAACGCCCTGTTCTATGTATGTTTCTACCGGCATACCATCCAGAACTAAGATATCCGGTCCCTTTCCTGCCAGGAGCTCTGTGTTCAGGATATTAACTTGATCCTTTAATGTAATTGTTTGTTTCGGATTCTTTAATCCGTAGGTATATCGATCTCTATTCTCCGTATTAGCAATCCTATAATTAATCCCAACCTCCGGATGACTTTCCTGAAACAGGATAATTGCCTGACGAATCGTTGGATTATCATCGATTGAGAAGATCGAAAGCTCTATCCGAGGTATGGAACTGGCATTTTCATCATAGAAGATATGCTTTATGCTGAACTCAGAATTATACACACTCGACAATACGATATAGTAATCCTCCTCTATACCAATTTCAAAATCCTTAAGTCTTTCAGAAGGCATACTTAAGCTACTCTTGCTAGCGTCAAGTAAGGTCTCCCACAGGGAGGTTCCTTCCATATTCAGCTGAATTCCATTTGTATTACAAAGATAAGCGGTTCCATTCACCACTTCAAATATTCCGGTGTCATAGATATCATTTTCAAATGATCTTGGGTTTCCTTCTTCCTTTGTTTCCATGTTGATGGAGAGAACCTCTTTATCCTTTTGATCTGTATAATAAAGAATATTTCCTTCCGTCGCCAGTAAGCAGGTCTTTCCACAATGATACTCACCAATCACGGTCTGCCCATCAGGAGAATACACTTCGATCTCACTCCAAGGGTAAACAGCAGCGATCATGCTATTTTCCAATACCTTTATTTCTTCCGGTCGGCATTTAAGATTACCCCAGTCTTCATTGATCTCCTCAAATCTTTTTATTTCAACCTTTTTAAATACATCTGCATCTGATAGTCGATATAACTCACATTGATTGTCCGTAAGATTATCGCCATAGAGATACTGCCGCTTATCTGCTCCATAGAATATCTTGCGAATCATAAAATGCTCGGTATTGAAATCGTCAGCTCTAAATGGCACTACTGCCTTCCCCATGCTCCATTTCTTATCCGTATAGGTATACTTTTTATAAGCGTCATTATTGTAGGCATATAGCTCAAGCTCCCCACCGGGTGAAGTTGTAATAGCTATAAATTCATTAGGTGCTACCCCATCAGGAAATCCCAGGTCTTCTTCTACATATTTTCCAGTTGATATTGTACTTCCTAACGTCTTGTTGGCTTCTGTATTTTTCTTGTTTCTACTATCTTGATTATCTTTAGAATTACATCCTGTCACTGCCGTAATTAACAGGATTGCAGCTAAGATAACCCCGAATACTCTCCTCATAATACTCCTCCAAAAATCTCTGAATGTATATTTGGTTCTACGAAAGCATCCCTGTGTTCTGAGTGCTATTCTATTCTTTGGCACCTACCCGACAAAGTCGGGCGCAAAAGTAATAAGCTGCTTTATGAGAAGATTACTCTGACAAGTATAAATTGATGCTTGCTACCGCATCGCTTGCTGCTTGCTCTGACGTAATATCTCCTCTCAGATACTTCTCTGCCTCATCCAGAATCATATCTATCATTGTGATATCATTCACCATAGGCTGATCTGCGGCACATATGCTTTCATAGATACTTTTTCTAGACTTCTGATCCGGATAAGAGCTTTGAATCATAATTTCACCATCACCTACGGTAAAACCATAATCTTCTTTATTAGTCTGAATCCATTCATCCATAGCTGCCTGATTGACCGGAAAGCCATCCATCAGATCAAGCTTTTGGATTTCTCCAGAAAATAATAGTTGTATGAATTCCTTCGCTAATTCCTTCTGGCTGCTGGCACTGTTAATTCCGATCAGACCCTTTGCCTTAAATGAATGATTGATTACTCCGAATGCTCCTTGCCATTCATTAACTACCTTTAAGGGCATGGAAAAGCTTGAAATTCCACCTAATTCCTCAATACTCGTCTGATATTGTTTCTGATACGCTTTGATTGAGGTGGCTATCCAATAGCCCCAGGTTCTTCCCTGACTTGTGTTCATATAGTCCACTTCCACATCATCAGAAGCATGAATGGCTTCTGAGATTAGATTGATATTCTCAAGAAAAGCCTGCAAAGCTGCTTCATCGATTTCCTTATCCTGGCCAAGGATCTCATCATAGTAAGTCATGAAAAACCATGCTGCCAGCGCTCTGTAGTTGCTTGGTCCAAGTACCGGAATCTCATTGCTATTACGAGCATATTCGGACAGCTCTGTGACGGAAGCTGCCGCATTTACTGCATCCAGTGCTCCATATATGACCGGAAGCTTAAAACGAATCGGCATTGCATATACCTTACCTTCTGAATTATAAGGATCTGTTATATTGGGCAATAGCTCGCCCGACTCCTTCATAGGAGTGAAAATACTTCCCATATCTTCAAGAACACCCTTATCTATGTAGGGTCCTATCGGTATCCCATCCAGTACTAGTATATCTGCGCCCCTTCCAGCTAGGAGCTCCGTATTCAGGGCATTCATCTGATCCGTCAGTGTAATTGTCTGTTCCGGATTCTTTAATCCATAGGTATAAGTCACCTTGTTATCTATATTAGCAGTCCTAAAATTAACCCGAACCTCCGGATGGCTACTCTGAAATATGGATATTGCTTGACGAATCGTTGGGTTATCATCGATCGAGAAGATCGAAAGCTCGATCGGAGGTACAGAGCTGACGGTTTCATCATAGAAGATATGCTTTATACTGATATCACTTCTATCCATATTCGACAATACAATATAGTAATCCTCCGTAGTACCGGCTACAAAATCTATAAGTGTGATAGAAGGCATGCCCAAACTACTCTGATATCCGTCAATCAATGTCTCCCATAGGGAAGCCCCCTCCATATTCAGATGGATCCCCTTTGTGTTGCAAACGTAAGCGCTTCCCCCTCCTAATTCTAATTTCCCTGAATCGAATACATTGATGTCTATCGCCCGAGGATTTCCCTCTTCCTTTGTTTCTATGTTAGTTGAAAGAATCTCTTTGTCGTTTTGATCTGTATAATATAGAATATTTCCTTCCGCAGCCATTAAACAGGACTTTCCACCGCTATATTCCTTGATCACGGATTGCCCATCCGAAGAATATACTTCAATCGTCTTCCATGGGTAAGCTGCAGCGATCATACCATTTTCGAGCACCTTCAATACAGCCGGTCGCCAAGGGATATTCTGCCATTCCTCATAGGTCTCCTCAAATCTTTTTATTTCAACCTTTTCAAACACGCCTGTGTCTGCTTGACGATATAAAACATTATGATAATCAGTATGTGTATCCCCTAGCAGATACTGCTTCTTGTCTTCCCCATAAAACACATTACGAATAAAAATACTATTCGTCGTAATATCGTTGAATTTCTGTAAAGCTTCGGCATCCGCCTTGCTCCAGTCCCCATCCTTATAAGAATACTTTTCGTAGACTCCATCATTGTATGCATATAGCTCGATATCCCCATTAGGTGAAGTTGTAATAGATATAAATTCGCCGGAAGTTACCCCCTGAGGAAACACCATGTCCTTTTCTACATATCTCCCCATTGATATGTCACCCTCTGAAGCCTTATCAGCCTTTGTAGCTATATTATCTTTAGTACTACAGCCTGTTACTGCCATAATAAACATTAAGATTACTAAGGTAACCCCGCATACTTTCTTCATGTTATTACCTCCATCGCCAATCTATTTATTTGTTCATTCTTTAGAATCTGCACTATGTTCTCTATACCTAACCATCATTTTAATTAAAGAATATCTAAATAATCTCTAAAAACAGATCTCACAACACAAATTTTTGAGATTATTTAGAGATATTCATGCCATTATGTTATAATAAGGAAAATGAGTATCTGCACGATTGCTTGCGATATGCAATCGAATAATCATAGATTTTTCAAAGATGGAATTGCATACCATTCCATCTGCAAATATTGTGCTACGGCCCATTTCTACAGGTTTGCATCTGATTGGAGGAGTGATATGAAGATTTTACTTATTGAAGATGATAAGGATTTGTGTACTGCTCTTAGAGTATCTCTTAAAAAGGAAGGCTTTGACGTAGATATTAGTATGAATGGGGAGGATGCGATTTATTATGCAACCTCGGCACCTTATGACATTATTATTTTGGACCGAATGCTTCCGGTCATGGATGGTTTGCAGCTCTTACAAATTCTTCGTCAAAGAAATATTACAACTCCGGTTATCATGGTAACCGCTATGAGTGGTATTAGCGATAGAATTGATGGGTTAGATGCCGGAGCAGATGATTATCTGGTCAAACCCTTTGATGTCGGAGAGCTTCTGGCTAGAATTCGGGCATTAATCAGGCGCCCGGGAAAGATAAGTAATACCAATGCGCTTCAATTTTCTAACTTTACTTTAGATGTTGATTTACATACGCTAACAACCGAATATAAAACTGTAACCTTATCCAATAAGGAAACGAAGCTATTGGAATTCCTGATTAAAAATAAGAGTCAAATCCTTACGAGAGATCAAATCATTGCAAGAGTATGGGGGCTTGATTCCTTTGTCGAAGATGGTAACCTTGATAACTATATTTATTTTGGACGCCGCCGCTTAAAAGCTGCCAACTGCAGAGCACAAATTAAGACGATTCATTCTGTGGGCTATCAGCTTGTTGAAACATCGTAGCATTTTTCACAAAGCGAATTGTGATAACAATTCACTTTGCAAATATTGTGCTTACGCACAAAATTACAGGTACTCGTAAGAATGGAGATTACTATGTATAGATCCTTACGAAATAAGTTGGTTTTGCTATATACTGTATCAACCGGATTGATTCTCATCCTAGTCATGATTATTATCCTATTTGTTACAGAGAAAGAACTGCAGGATAAACGATTGGAAACCTTCGCAAATCATGGGAGCACAATCATCAATAAGCTTCAAATCGACAATATGGTGAAGCATAGCTGGCTTTCCCAGTTAGAATCAATCAATAATCTAATCATACATATTGAAGATAATGGCAGTCCCATATCCTTCAAAGGTACCTTACATCCTCCCACCGATCGTAACCGTTTGCTGGGACAGCTTGCAACTCTCACAATGGAGGAAGGAATTGATATCTCAAGAAATCCCGTCTACTTCAATGAAGTGAAAAGCAAAATCTATACAATAAAAGGAGAGAAAAGCGAAATCTATTATGGACTTGCTGTCGTGATACCGACAGATACCGGCTGGAGAAGTCTTTTATTACTTCAGTACTTCCCAAATTATTACGCCTCAATCATTCAGCAAAGGATTCTATATTCACTCCTAGGCTTAGCCGGTGTAATCGCTTTATTTCTGGTTAGTTTATGCTTTGTGTCAAAAATGCTGAAGCCTATAGAAGAAAGTAACCGTAAGCAGACCACATTTATAGCCGCTGCTTCCCATGAGCTACGTTCTCCTCTGTCAGTCATTATGGCAAATAATGCGGCTATTTCAAACTCTACTGCTGAGGATCAGATATTTCATAAGGGAATTGATACAGAATGCAAACGAATGGCCCGCTTGATCGACGATATGCTTGTACTGGCCTGTATGGATGCAAAGACCTGGCAGATTAATAAAGAGCGTATAGAAATCGATACCTTACTAGTAGAAACCTACGAAGCTTTCTTACCTTTGTTCAGACAGAACGATCTGAATCTGGTCCTTAAGCTGCAAGAAGATGAGTTACCTATGATCTACGGGGATAAGGACCGCCTTAAACAAATACTGGCTATATTGCTAGACAATGCGTTATCCTACACTCCGCCAGGGAAATGTGTGACCTTACATGGCTTTGTATCAGGCTCCTACTTACATATTGAAGTGGAAGATCAGGGGATTGGTATCACTGATGCAGATAAAAAGCTGATATTTGACCGCTTTTACCGAGTAGATAAGTCCAGAAATGACAAGAAGCATTATGGCCTTGGGTTATGTATTGCAAATGAAATAGTACAACATCATGGCGGTAAACTCTTGATACGGGATACCACAGGGGGCGGCGCTACCTTCGTCATAAGGATACGGATATAAAATAGCAGTAGCACCAAAATGAAGTGTTACTGCTATTTTCTTGTTTCCGCTCTAGTTCACATTTAAGCTGAGTTATTCATTACTATGATCTTCTAGTGGTATCTGCTCTGTATATCCTTGTACCATATTTTCTTCTATTGTGCTGATCATCCTTAGTCCAGCCGCTGTCTGTATAATGCAGCAGGATACAAATCCCAAAAATGCCGCAAGGTAATAAGCATATTTCACAAACGGCAGATATACAAACAAGGACTCGAAAACAAGTACCAGCACCGGCAGCATGATTACAATGATCATAAATATCGTGATCGCAATCGTGAGATATGCAGTTGCCTTAGCGGTAGATCTCCCTTTTGCCTTAACCCTTACCAGATAATGAATGAGTGTACAAAGAAACATCGCAAAAAGCGGTACGGAAAACAGAAAGGATATACTGGGGAACACAACCATGGTAGCAATGACACCTACTTCAAGCAGGAGTATCGTCCCAAACATCAGCTCCTGAATATTTTTGAATTTCTTTGCTGTAACAGAAAATATAACACCTGCTAAGCACAGAATTAACGCCGTCAGAATGATATTCGTAGTTTCCCTTGCTTCAATTAATCCTTTTAGTGTATCAACGTGAATATATCCATACTTGATTAAAACCTGATTTAGGATCATATTCATAAGGAAAACAAGAATGCTGGTAGCTATCATGGTACCTAGTGTAAGCCCTATGGATAAAAGTACTTTTCTGAAAGAAATCTGCCTCTTCCCGATCATAAAAGCCATCAAGGCTATCACGCTTACGCAAAGTATGATCTGAGTGAGATTGGCAGTAAGCTTCGAATAGCTGATGGATAGTGACTGAAGAAGTGGGAAATAAAACACATCCTGATCCGCCTCGAGTTCGGATAAGTCCATCACAGACAAGGTATCAATCAGATTTCTACAGGTATTGTAATACATATAACCGGTATCCTTATTCAGATTCTCACAGGTATCTTCCGGCATATGATATACCTCAGCACCGGAAAGAACTGCAAAATTAACTCCTGGCCAACCTGCATTCAAGAATTCTGACAGATCTGTATCATTATTCATATGTTTATATAGCTCGGAGACAAATGCATACCCGGCAAATTGCTGCAGGGAATTTTGCAGCATTTTTACAATATTCCTATTGTTCCTAGAGGTTTGGAACATAAGCAATGCTCCGGAATTTCCTCTTGCTTCAAAATTTGCAACCAGCTTCACATCATTCATTAAATCTGTATGACTTCGAACAAAGTAGCTTGCTCCTTCTAGTCCCATCTCTTCCCCATCCGTAATAAGGAAATAGATATCATTCTTTAAATCATTCTTCCGACTGATATACTTCATGGCAGATAACATGGAAGCCACACCAATTCCGTCATCGCCTGCTGCCGGGCCTCCATCCGTACCATCATAATGCGATACAAACATAACGCTCTCGCTCGCATTCTTCTGATCGATATGTACCAAAAGATTAGCTAATTCCCGCTCGTTTCCATTCCTATCTTCTACTGTGAAGGGCTCGATCTCCACATCATATCCTAAAGCTTCCGCTTCACTAATGATATAATTACGAACTTCCTCTATCTGCTGTGAACCAGAAGGATGAATATCGCGGGATATTACTTCAAGATGTGTGAGCACCTCCTGATATTCCTGATTTGTTTGTCCCTGTGTCGGACGTTTTTCGGCCGTAATCGTACTGATGCCTGCCCAAATACTTACTCCTATCACAGCTAGAATAAAAAGCGTCTGCAGGATGGATGTTCTTCTTGCTGTTATAAATGATTTCATATATACATTGCTCCCTTTCTTTGCCCCTCATTGATACGATAGTAACTTTTACAAGAGTAAATTAAGCACCCTAATGCTTAAATTCTCTTGTTCATTGTGAACAATCCATATTTTACCACCAATGATGGCAAAATTACAAACAAAATCTGTCATTTTATTGATCAAACAAATGCTCCTGGCATCCCGTCACATTATTCTGGATTTACCTCATTAAATTCTCCTGTTTTGATACCATATTCAATGTTATGACAGAACCAATGCTTCATCTTCTCGGAAGCATGGGATAATAACCATGTTTGAATTAATAACCTGGATGCCGATTACAAACTGAGAATTACAGGCGGAGCTTAATCCCGCGTTCGACAATATTGTATACTTTTTCTATTGATGGTATAATATAGAAAATTTTTGATAAGGATGGGCCGCTATGAGAAAAGTAATTCGTATGAAACCGTATTTAAGTTGTTTTCTTATTCTCTTACTACTAACATTACTTGGACCTTCACTCACTGTTCGTGCAGAGGAGGATACTGGTGGTACACTTGCCCTATATGAATTGAGTCAGGGTAAATGGTATGCTGTGACAGACCTTATTCTGGAGAATTCGGATGGCGTACAAATAGTTCCTGTCGCTCGTTTAGCCGATATACTTGGGCTGACCCATTCCTATAATAGTAAGAAAAAAGAGCTTACCATTAAAAATAAGAATACCTATAACGTCTATACTTTAAATTCAAAAACATATTATACCTATACTAAGTCGAACAATAAAATAACTAGAAAAAAAATGACTGCCGACTGCAAAACAACTTTTGATAAAGTTTCCAAAAATTATCTTTGTAGTATCAACAGCCTCAGCAATCTAATTAAAATGAAATCTCTTGCTGCGAAAGACTATAAGTACTACAAAGATACAAGCTACAGCTCACTCCTATGCCTTAGTCTGGTACAGAAGGTTTCCTCCCCTCCTTATTTTGCTAATGTATCCACGAAATTCGGAAGACCTCTGACCGTAAACCAGTTAAAGCATTACACTAGCCCAGATGGAAAATGGTCGACTAAAATGTACTATATGAATGGTTCCGTCAATGGAAAATCAATGCTGTGGCCATTGAACTCAACTACGTCTTCGGTTCAATCAGTAGACGCAGAAAACGAAAATGTTGACATCTCCTTAGAGTATGGCCGCTATGAACCCTTGGATTATAGCGGTAAAGGTATTAGTTTTACCCTTAAGGCCTTGGGTACAGCAAAAACCGGTGTTACTTATACCATGGATGACTTCAGTTATTGGGGCTTTATGGGTAGCCCAAGAGATCCAAAATATCAAACGACAACTGATGGTAATGTGGATCTTATGGTCGACATCGATGCATGCTTTTCAACAGTTTTTACCCAATATGAGGTTACAAGCTATGATCCTGATCTTCGTCCATACATAACTGATTTTAAGGTTCGATTCGATGTCATTGACCGAGAACAAGGAATCTTTGTAGGATATGTCTACTTTGAAACCAAGGCCGCCAATGGCAAAATCACGGATGTAGAAGGGTATTTTGCCGAATGCTATAAGAACTGTGATGACCGTCCTACCCTTGAAGAGTTGAGCTTCGAGCTTTATCCGGAAAAATGGATCCCTGCTTCCTCGGAGAAAGCCTCGTCTGAGAAATCCGAAGCTACCGTAAAACAGCCCTCCAACGTGAAGACACCCAATGTGAAAACACCCAGCTTAAAATATGTACCTTGTAATAATTGTAATGGTACCGGCAAAGTTACCTGTAGTATTTGTCGTGGTGTAGGGTACAGTGAACACATGGGCTATCAGTATGGCGTATATGGACGAATCGTAGACCCCTGTCTATCCTGTGGTGGTGCCGGTGGCAGAATCTGTTCTAAATGTGGCGGCACCGGTAGTGTTACCCAAATTTCTACAGCGGATTAGAGTTTAGTTCAATCGAGTAGGAGGCGGTGACTAACCGCCGTCCTCTCACAGCACCGTGCGTACCGTTCGGTACACGGCGCTTTCAATAGTTGACGTGCACTGACTGATATGCAATGGCTAAGTCATAGAAGCCATTG
>JAEZOB010000039.1 GCA_023414355.1 Bacillota bacterium
CCCGGATTCGAGGTCACGGTATATCCGGTAATTGTACTTCCTCCGTTGCTTGCCGGTGCGGTAAAGTTAACTGTAGCCTGACCATTTCCCGCTGTTGCGGATACTCCGGTCGGTGCTCCCGGTACGGTTGCTGGTGTAATTGAGTTTGAAGCTGGCGAAGCCGATCCCGTTCCTGCTGCATTTGTAGCCGTTACCGTAAAGGTATATGCCGTTCCATTGGTTAACCCGGTTACAACAATGGATGTTCCCGTTCCTGTTCCGGTGATATTTCCCGGATTCGAGGTTACGGTATATCCGGTAATTGTACTTCCTCCGTTACTTGCCGGTGCGGTAAAGCTAACTGTAGCCTGACCATTTCCCGCCGTTGCGGATACTCCGGTTGGTGCTCCCGGTACAGTAGCAGTGGTAAAACTTACTTCCGCTCCATAGATAGTTCCTGCAGCATTTGTAGCAACTGCACGTACGTAATAGGTCGTATTCGATGTCAATCCCATCAGTTGATGAGTGTACGCACCTGTTGACGTTGCATTAATTCCAAAAATATATGAGCCCGATTCGATAGTTGGTGTTGGGCTCGTACTCCAGCATATACCATATTCCGACGGATTGGGATCTCCCAAATCGGTAAGGTTCCCATTGACTGTGGCACTTGTAGCGCTTATGTCAGTCACTGCCTGAGTCGTAACGGTTGGGGCTACATAGTTGCCTGTGGTAAAGGTTACCTCATTACCATAGCTGGTTCCTGCACTATTTTTTGCATATGCACGGACATAATAGGTCGTATTCGGAGCTAAATTTTTTATGTCTGCGGTAAATGCTCCGGTAGCCGATGCCGCTCCCTTATCAGTGCGCGACCATGAGAAATCTGCCGTCGGATTTGATGACGTACTCCAACACACACCATAAGAATACGGATTGGGGACTCCCAAGTCAGTGATATTGCCGTTACCCGTGGCTGTGGTAGATTTTATTCCGGTCACCGCCTGTGTCGTTACCGTTGGCTTCACCCCGCTCGTGGTAAAGGATACTTGAGCTCCATAGCTGGTATCTATTTCATTCGTGGCAAACGCGCGGACATAATAGGTCGTATTCGGCGTCAATCCCGTCATATCAGCAGTGAATACTCCGGTAGCCGATATTGCTCCCTTATCGACCTTACTATTTGAAGTATCCGGATTTGCGCTTGTACTCCAGCATATACCGTAGGCAGTTAGATTAGCTCCTCCCAAGGCGGTGATATTACCGTTACCCGTGGCTGTAGTAGAGGTTTTATTGCTTACTGGCTGTGTCGTTACCGTCGGAGCCGCCTTAGCAGTGGTAAAAGATACCTCCTCCCCATAACTAGTACCCGCAGTATTCGTAGCAAATGCACGGACATAATAGGTTGTATTCGGCGCCAATCCCGTCATATCGGCAGTGAAAGATCCGGTTGCCCCTGCTGTTCCCTTACCAACCATATTACTTAAGATTGTTGGTCCGGTGCTTTCACTCCAGCACACACCATAGTTCGTCGGATTGGGGGCTCCCAGATTGGTAATGTTACCGTTACCCGTGGCTGTGCTGGAGCCTATGCTACTTACCGCCTGTGTCGTTACGATGGGCAACAAAGATAAGGTTACGTTTATATCATCAAATGCAATGGGATTACCTGCTGTTGCTAAATCACCTTTTAAAGTTACAATCAACTGTGTTGTTGTTGGATATAATTGTATTTTGAGAGATTTTTGTTGCCAACCAGTTGCATCATTTACAATACTATTTGTACCAAGACTGCCTCCCGACGATTTTTGCTCTACTATAACACTTGCACCATCGTTATTGTCTGCTCTATATATCTCAGCAGAAAGATCAAGTGTTACTTTTCCTGCTGATACATCTACACTAATACTGGATATGTCAATGGTTTGTGTTACATATTGCGTTAATGCTCCTGATGATAATAGATCAAATATATAACCTCCATTCGTACTTGCTGTAAGCCCTGCATCAGTATATGTTTCGTCTAAAAAATCCCCATAAGTAGCATAGGTGGTATCCCACCCTGTAAAATTACCATCTCCAACTCCGTTTGCAACCAAATTTTGTCCATACGGAAGCGATGCTGCATGTACTGTCGATGGTGACACGCATAGCAGTAATATCATTGTGGTCACAAATCCGAATAGAATTTTCATTATCTTATTTCCCATCTCTTTTCTCCTTTAAATGTAATTGCTGTAATTAATTGCCTTTTTGAAAAATTACCAATTATTAATTCTTCGCGATTGGATTATAGCATAATACGACCTCATAAAACCATTTTCTGCGTGAAATGTACTTTTTTCGACCTGAAATGTAAAAAACGACTTTTCTGATGCAGAAGGCACTTCCTTATAATCGATATATTTACTTCTTACCTCATCCCGTTCTATCCGTTTTTGCATCCCTTTCCTCGAAATAATCACGCTTTTTAAAACCAAGAAAGACTGCAAACAAGGATGCCGGAATCTTATGAATCTCGCGATTTAGCTTCATCACACTATCGTTATAGATCAGCCTGCTGGTACAAATCATATTTTCATATTGATTAACCGCATCTATGCCATTTTTATAAGTCTTCTCCTCCTTAAAATCAGGATTGCGTTCTGCCACCTCCATGATCCCGCTTATGACCTCATCGATTATATTTTCTTGTTTACTCATTTCCTCTGGTGAAGAGTTCCCTATCAATGATCGTCCTTCCTTTACGATCTCTGAAAATTTTGTATATTCCTCTTCTGCATATCCCTTCATTATCTCCAAAAGCATGGTAAGTGAATCCCATCTCAAGGACATTTGAACACCAATTTGTTGCATTGCATTATTTACATTTTCATTCATTGCTGAAAAGGTTCGCTGTAGTGATATTATCCATAATACAAGAAACACAGCAATGATTCCTACAGCAATCATTTCAAACATTATTTATCCTCCTTTATTTGCTAAAAGGCCGTTCTGATACTTCAGTAACGGGTTCTTAATCTACCTGCTTCATCATAACAAATAAATGCAAAAAAAATTGCCATTTACATGAAACGGCCTTTTTTTTACCTGAAATGACACTAATATTGCTTTATCTTATTGGTTACATATGATACAATTTATAAAAATCATATATCAGGAGTCAAATATGTTTACAATAGCTATCTGCGATGATAATGTATCCGATCTTTCTAATATTGTTTCAATCATAAACGATTATATATTTATGCAAAGGAATAAATATGCTATTGAATATGTTGCATTCCAAAGTGCTGTTGATTTAATATCAGCAATGGAAAGAGGGCAACAATATGATTTGGTTCTACTAGATATCTTAATGCCTTTGATGACAGGTATGGCTGCTGCAAAGGAAATTAGGCAATTCAATCAAGATGTTAAAATCATCTTTTCTACCTCATCTCCTGAATTTGCAGTGGAATCCTATTCAGTCGGTGCTTATTTTTACGCTTTAAAGCCAATATGGAAGGAGAAATTGATTCTTCTCCTGGATAAGGTGTTTTCGGAAATTGAGATTAGTGAAGGTTCCAGCTTTTTAGTAAAAAGCAAAACCGGACTCACCAGAATTTATACGAACAAATTAGAATTTGCTGAAGTGATCGGTAGAACCATATTCTATCATCTAAACAGTGGACAAGTGATCGAAGCCGCCGGATCTATGGCCTGGCTCGAGGAAGAGCTACTAATGAAATCCTGCTTTGTCAAACCTCATAGATCTTATATCGTTAATTTGGACTATATTGATACACTCAGCCAAAGAGAGATAAAAATGGTATCTCTCGCATTAGTACCGATGGCAAAGGCTAATTATCGTTCTGTAAAATCAGCCTATATATCCTATGCCTTTCAGGAGTCGATCACCAACGAAGATCTCGAAGAACAGATAATTTAATCGGAGGTCCACAAAATGCTAGATTATATCAGATCACTAATTACTCTCATTTTTGCAATTAGCTTTATGTATATGCTCTTAGACTGTGATTTTAAAAACAAAAGGAAGCGTTATCTGCTCATCTTATTCGGAGTTGTTGTGATCATTTGCGATATTTTTGTAATCTATAATTTCGGGTATGCCTATTTTATGAAGTTATATCCTTTTCTTGTTCATATCCCAAGCTTGCTTATATTTTTATCTGCATCAAAATTCAAACCAATCAAGGTTCTTTTCGTCCATTTTACTCTCAATGCAATTGTTATCTCTGTCTCCATGATCGGTATAATTATTTCGGGACTTTTGGGTTCAACTAAGACACTATATAATATAATCTGCTATATCATATACGTTCCCTTAATTTATATTTTTTTCAGATATATACGTCCTGCCTTTCTCTATCTGCTTCACAACATAGAAAAAGGTTGGTTTGGATTCTGTGTAATTCCAATTTCGTACATGGCAATTATATTTATAGCTAGCAGCTATAATGTGGATGCTGTTATCATAGAGCCAAAATCTATCATTATGACTCTGCTGATGCTGATTTCAACTACTTCTGCATATTACTTAATATTCCGAAACTTCAGGCAAATCAGAGAACAGCTTACCCTGCAAAATGAACAGAATTTATTACGGACACAAATAGCAGCAGCAAAAACCCATATGGAAGATTTAAAAGAATCACAGGAAAAGACAATTATTTATCGGCACGATATGCGACATCACCTCAATCTGATCAGCGCCTTTCTTGTAGATAACAATACAGCCGCTACACAAAAATATATCGCTGAGGTTCAAAAAAACATTGATGACACCGTGATCGAACAGTATTGTAATAATTATACTGTTAATCTTATCCTATCTTTCTATCTTCAAAAAGCTAAGCAGGAACATATTACGATAGAAACTCAGATTAATCTTCCTGACAAAAACAAAGTATCCGACACAGATCTTTGTATCATCTTTGCAAATGCAATTGAAAATGCGATTAATGCCTGTTCGCAAATATCAGACATAACGGTCAGAAGCTTAAAAATCATCTGTAAGAATAAAAATGATAAGCTCTTCATACAAATTACCAACAGCTACGAAGGAACACTTCAATTTGTTGATGATATGCCGATAAGTACAGAGAAAAATCATGGGTTTGGTACGAAAAGTATCGCTGCAGTGATACAAAAAAACCACGGAGTGTACTCCTTTTCAGCTGATCATAATATCTTTCAGTCAGTTTTTATACTGTAAGCTGGCATGACTTACCTTTGTTTGATCTGTCCTTATGGTTCCTTTACGCGCCTCATTATGTCTAGTTACTAAACAAAGTCGATATTTTCTCTTCCCAAAAAATACAATTTATGATAACATAATAATAATTAAATTTTTTACGAAGGGTGACTGTGATGGTAACAGGCAGTAAGGAACTCATACGAGACATTAATACCAATCTCGTACTGGAGACAATCATAAATAATACGGCAATATCAAGGGCTGCAATTGCAAAGCACCTTGGCTTAACCAAGGCTACTATTTCCGCAATTGTTCAGGAGTTAATAAATAAAAAGCTAGTCATTGAAATAGGAAGCGACGATACAAATCTGGGCAGGAAGCCTATCCTTCTCAGTCTTCATAAAAAAGCAGGTTATGTCATCTGTATCGACATGGGTGTTGACACAATATCTGCATTAGTCTCGGACCTGCTCGGAGAGGATTGCAGTTTAAAGCAGATCAAGACTCCCAAGAACACCTTCGACATCATCAATGTCCTGATTGACCTGATCGAATCTATGAAGCTTCCTGAGGATACTCCTTATAATCTGGTAGGAATCACTTTGGGTATTCATGGTGTAATTGCCAATAATCAGGTCTCCTTTGCGCCTTATTATAATCTTTCGGGAATCAATATTGCAGATGGCCTGGAACAGCATTTTAATACTCCTGTCTACTTAGAAAATGAAGCTAATCTCTCGGTAATTGGTGAAAAAACCTTCCAATATGATTATGCTAATATTGCAAATATCAGTGTACATTCCGGTATCGGTCTGGGAATCATCGTGAATCACCAGCTTTATACAGGTTACAACGGACGAGCGGGAGAATTTGGCCATACTATTATCGAGATTGATGGAAGACAATGCCCCTGCGGCAATAAAGGTTGTTTTGAACAGTACGCCTCCGAGCGTTCCTTATTACATGAGTTTGCGGTATTAAAGGGTGTCGAGGAAATGAGCTTTGAGCAGTTCCGGATCGCATTTGAAGAGAACGATCGAGATGCAGAAGAGATTATGAGTAATTTCATCAAATATATGTCCATTGGTGTCAATAATATACTGAATGCCTACAATCCTGATATTGTAGTGATCAACAGTTCCTTCACAATATTTTTTCCTCATATCACGGAGAAAATCGAATCGGCCTTGACCAGTCGTATGAACAGCTATATTCGTATCGTACCTTCCGTACTTCAGGATACCTCCATATTACTCGGAGGTATATGTGTGGCAATCAAAGGGTTTCTGGGCATTGAGATGCTGAAGCTCAATCATATCGACTTAAGATCATAACAGACGAATTATTCTATTTAATTTGCAGGATTACATAGCAAAAATAGCTGAAATAACGGTTACAAAAATACAATCGTTATATCAGCTATTTTCTATTACTTTTTATTGTCTATTACTATTTACTCTTATTACTATCTATTTTCTACTATTATTCTACTCCTTCTCCAAATATTCTATTACTTCCGTCCAATCTCGGATTATCAGACATTCTGCATTCGGTTGTTTATGATTCCCGGCTTCTACCGCGCCGCGATACCAAACAGGGAAGATCCCTGCTCTCGCAGCACCATCCACATCAAAATAAGCATAATCTCCGCAATACCAAACCTCTTCTGCCCGAAGCCCTGCCTTTCGAAGCGCAAGCTCAAAAATCCTTCTATGAGGCTTCCGAAATACATATTCACTGGATGCAAGGATAAACTCAAATTCATGTTCGGGGAAATATCCTCTGATCCGCTCCTCCAAAGCCTTACCACTGAAGGAAATGTTACTGACAATCGCCGTCCTGATCTGATGTTCCCGCAGGTATTGCAATAATATGCCAATATTTCTCGTTGGTTTACCTTTCGCAGCGTGGTCCCAGTAAATCCTCTCAACCTCAGCCGGTGTCATATCAAACTCTATTCCATAATACTCAAAAACGTAGTTATGAAACAAGTGGCTATGTACCTCAATTGAGTTTGAATCTTGTACACCGGGCTGGTATCTACCCAAATCATTATTTAATCCCCGGGCAAACCGATCAAGCTCTTTTGCGGAAATTTGAAAAGGATTTTTAACAGCATGCTTTAATACTGCTTTGTATCCGTCTGCCCCTCGAAACGCTCCGTCAATTTCAATTAATGTCTGTCCATAATCAAACAGAATCATCTTTGGTTTATTCATCATTCCCTCTCTTGCTGTTTTTGATTTTCTCTTTTATGTTTGGTCATTAAACCACCTATCCGACCCGATTCTTTTGCGGTCAGAGATTTCCAGCCGGTATCCATAACCTTATCTAAGTATCCGAGCTCTTTGGCTATCTCATACTTCAGCTGTTCCTCCGGCTTAATATTGTCTAAATCTATTTCTTTCGGCTTCTTACTCACTAGGTTCACCCTTTCATAAAAAGATGTTACTCCTTCTTTTTATCATGAGTGTAACCAATTTATTATAGCACTATTCTGGTTCTGAAATAGGAATTTCTTTCGCAAGGGGAAGGGAGTAGAGAATCATCTCTTTCACTCTCCTGTTCAACATCTGCTCAAGAGCTCTCTTATAATAATTTAGCTGGACACGATATCGTCTGATCAATTGCTCCTCGTCCGATACCAGATCAGATTTATAATCCAGTAGCACCAATCCATCTTCCTCTTCAAAATATACATCTATAATTCCCTGAATCAGAATTAACTCATCACTATCTGTCTCCTTCATTACCTCAGTAGCATTCATGCCCATCACGAATTGCTGTTCCTTATGCAGCAAACCTGTAGTTTGTGCTCTTCTCATTCTCGCTGCTATATCAGAAATAGCAAAATTATAAATATAATCTAGTTTTAACTTTTTCACATCATCTTCGCTCAGTTTCTTCTGACTGATTAGTCGGTTAAGCTCCGTCTGAAGATCCTGTTTGGAACAAATCACGGATAAGTCTATCAGTTCAAGAACTCGATGATACAAGGTACCTCGATCCGTTCCTGAGGTCACCTTTTCATCTCCCTTGAGAAAGTCCGGTACAGTGATATGACTTTCAGAAGGTTCTGTCTGGTAAAGTTTTTCGCTCTGCTCCTCATCCTGATTCTGCCCAAGCTTCTTCAGCTCTGATACCGTCATCTTAACCTTAATTCCTGTAGCATGTTGATGTGCATACAAATAATTAACTCTAGATTTAATTTCTTCTTTCATTCTTTCATCATAGATATTCTCGGAGTTCATCTTTAATAGTTCTTCTTCATCTTTATAGAAAAACAGCTGTTTTGTCAGTTCCTCGCCGAGCAGTTCCTCCTTACTTCGCACAGTGATCATCATTCCATTTGCAATCATGCCGGAGGTAGTTGCCTGTAGAGATGGGACCTTTCCTATTCTATTCAGCATCGCCGGTAGAACCCAGTTAAGATAACTCTTCGCTGAAAGGAGCTCAAAGAAGGAGAATTCCTTTTGTTTCATTTCATCCAAGTTTTTTATGAAACCGGATAAAATCAATTTCTCTCTGGCTCTCGTCATAGCAACATATAAAACACGCAGCTCTTCGCCCAGGTTTTCTGTCTGAACCTTTTTCTGTATCACTTTCTTCAGCAAGGTAGGAACCTTAGTTCTCTGCCCGCTGTTAATATACTCCGGTCCGATACCAAGCTGACTATGAAGAACGATACTGCTTCTTAAGTCCTGTGTATTGAATTGTTTACTCATGCCTCCAACGAAAACAATCGGAAACTCTAAACCCTTACTTTTATGGATACTCATAATCCTGACCGTATCCTCCTGCTCTCCGGAGGTGGAAGCTTCACCAAAGTCAACTTCGTACTTGTGCAGCTTTTCAATATAACGAATAAAATGGAATAGGCCGCTGTAGCTACCCTTTTCGAATCGAACAGCTTGCGAGAGAAGCATTGCTACATTTGCTTTTCTTTTTTCACCTCCCTGCATAGCACTTACATAATAGCAATAGCCGGTCTGTTCCAGGACAATCTGTATCAATTCATGAATCGGAACATGATTTACCATGGAGCGGAATTGCTTTAATTGTGCCAAAAAGCTTTTTACTTTCCAGGTAAGCGAATCATAGCCACTATCCCCCACTGTTCTGTCTATGTTTAATTGGCATTCCGACCCATCGCTTCCTTCTGTTACCTGCTGATCGTCCTGTCCTGCAAAGGTTAATAATGCTGTATATAAGCCGGCATTTCTATCTGCTGTCCGAATTAGTGCCAACTCCGTCGTTGTCAATCCAACCATCGGGGAATATAATACCCCCGTAAGTGGAATGTCCTGTCTCGGATTATCAATAATTCGTAGGAGATTCAATACTGTCATAATCTCCAGCGTTTGAAAATAACCCGTACCGGTATCTGCATAGGCAGAGATCCCCTCCTGCATCAGGGTATTTACGAACACCTCCGACCAGCCTGTCATACTTCGAAGCAGTATGACAATATCGCGATAAGCTGCCGGACGATATCTCTTTTCTTTCTGATCAAAAACAAGCATCCCTGAGTTTGGATCTGTGAGTTCTTTGATCCTGCAGGCAATTGCTCTTGCCTCCAGCTCCTTTTTTGTATATACAGCCTCCTCCAGCTCCTCTGCTGTCTCTTCTGATGGTTGTACAGAATCCTCCGAGGGGTTCTCCTCATCGCTGTTATCGGTCTTGGTTTCCTCTGTAGTCAATAGCAGCTCCACATCCTGTGCAACTCTCGCAGAATCCAAAGTCTCTTCCGCCTCTTTTATCTGATCATAAAGACCACCGTACTTAAGCGCAGCAGCCTCATCATAAATAATACCACCTACAGACCTCTGCATAAGCTGTTCAAAGATGCTGTTTACATAGCCAAGAACCGATTGCCGGCTCCTAAAGTTCCTATCCAAGTCTATTCTTTGATAGAAATTGACCGTACCATCCTTCTCCTCCGGCTCACAAGAGTATGTATTATATTTCTCCATAAAGATTTCCGGCATCGCTAATCGGAATTTATAGATACTTTGCTTCACATCTCCTACCATAAATCGGTTCGGGCTTCCCTGATCCTCTCTGCTGATGCTTCTGAGGATCGTTTCCTGAACCATATTACTGTCCTGATACTCATCAATCAGAATTTCTTCAAACTGTTCGCTCAGCTCCCGTGCCGCCTCTGTCGGAATAATCCCACCCTGTTCCTCAGTAGCCTGTTCATCGATAAGGATTTTTAGCGCAAAATGTTCCAGGTCATTGAAATCAATTAGATTCTTCTCTTCTTTCTTCTGCGCAAATTCTTCCATAAAATCCAAGACCAAATCAAATAACACCTGCAAAATACTTCCTGCTTCCTGCAGATCCGCTAGCATCTCCTGAGGGGTCTGAAAGAAATATTGTTCAGAAAGGTCTTTCATCCCCTTTTTTATCTCCTCACGAAGTTCCTTTACTTTCTCTTTGAGTTCAGGTATTACCCCTTCCTCCCTTTTTGAAGAGAGACGTTCGTAGGCAATAGCAGAAAATAGCTTTGCATACTCCTCATAAGAGTCAGCATTTATCAGCTCCGTCAGATGGGAACGGTCAGATAATAGTGCAGCCTCATAAGCAGATGGTCCCCCTGATTCCCTACAAATCTCCAGGGCTTTCTTATTCTTCTTCAGAAGATCTCCTATAACTGTGGCAATATATACCTCCAATTCCTTCATCCAGGAGGTCTCACACATAGAGGCTACAGATTCCAGGTTAAATCCCTTGCGCATCCTAGCAATCCATGCCTTTGGCCAGGGATCACTCATTGAAAAGTTATATAACTGAAGGATTAATTCTTCAATTGGCAGGTCAGATTTAGAGTAAGAATAGCTTTCTACAAAGGAATGGAACTCTTCCAGACCTTCTTCATACCACCGCTCTAAAACATTTGCTATGACATCGCTTTTCATTAGAGTTATCTCAGATTCCTCAGCAATCTTGAACGAGGGATCTAAATCAATTCTATGAAAATAGTTACGGATGACATTCAGGCAGAAGCTGTGGATTGTTGTAATCTGAGCACTCTGTAGCAACGAAAGCTGCTTCTGAAGGTGTAAATTCTCAGGTTCAGCCAACAGCTTTGACTCCAATGCTTTACCAATACGTTCCCGCATCTCTGCAGCTGCTGCATTTGTAAAGGTTACAACCAGAAGATGATCTATATCCAGTGGTTTCTCGCCCTCGGAAATCATGCAGATAATGCGCTCGACCAATACGGCTGTCTTACCTGAGCCTGCCGCAGCCGAAACCAGTAAATTCTTATTTCTTGTATTGATTACCTTCTGCTGGGCTTCTGTCCAAGCCATGTATACTTCCTCCAATACTACTTATGATGAATAATTCTAAGCTTATCCCCAGATTTCCGCCTTGATTTCCTCGACAGACTTCTTTGCCAAATTACGATACCCGTGTCCCGGTAGCTTTGAGTCAAAGCCACAGGCAGATCTGTATTCACAGTAATCACAGGCTGTTGCTTTCTCTGTCCGATAAGGATTCAATCTCGTATCTCCGGATAGAATCTGTTTACCGTCTTCTCTTAGCTTTTGATTGACATACTCCACAAGTTCACCCAACTGATCTGTACTGGCTGCGGAGGAACGTTTTGCAAGACTTCCCTCTTTATTGGTCTCAATCGGAATAATATCTGATTTAGCCGAGGCTCTCAAGCTACTATCCGGTCCTGCCAACTTTTGATCCATCAAAGCGATTACCTTGGGATCTCCATTCACAAGACCATTCATCCTTAAGCTCTTATAGATTTCTTCTTCTGCCTGCTCCGACTTAACAACGATGGGATCATCAATATGGTAATAGAAGATGCCTGCAGGTATGATCTGTTTTTCCTGATATCTGTCGGACAGATAATCCACCGCTGCGCTTAAATAAACTGAAAGCTGCTGCTGAAGTCCATAATAGACACTTCCGATGTCAAAAAAGGTCTGCCCGGACTTGTAGTCCACTACCCTGACATAGACCTTGTCCTCCTCCTCATACAAATCAAGACGATCGATTCGCCCCCGTAAGGTCAGTGATGTATCAGGAATATGATAGAAGGGCATTTCATAGCCTGCGGGTTCAAAGGCTCCTTGTTTGATCTGATTACACAAAGCCCATAGGGTTCTTACCGTAATTCGTTCCATTCTGGTGATCAGATATTCATTCCGTTTCGTGCTACGCAGAAATGAATTCTCATATTCCTCCACGGAGGCCTGAACGCTTTCTTTGGCCCACTGTTCCCTTATCTCCTCCGGTATAGTGTGCCAGTTATATTCTGAACCGTCGAGTCGTTTTGAGAAACGATCAATTGCATTGTGAAAGATATTTCCGATATCCGGTATTGCTAGCTTATACTCCTTCCGTTCCTCCAGAGATAAGCCATAATTCATAAAATGGGAAAAGGCACAGCCGGCATACCGTTCAAGCCTGGTAACACTTCCCTTAAGCTCTGTACCATATAACAGTCGGGCAGCTTCCTTCGAAATTCCCTGTTCCCGGTTGATATAAAATGCCCCCTGAAAAAGCTTTTCAAGAATTGGTTTCTTCTCCTGGCTGGACCTGTAATAGAGATAAAGCTCCTTCCATAAATCAGAGGGAGAATTTCGGTGATAATTCCGAAAACCTCCTGAGAGATAATTCAGTCCATCATCCCCTAAAATATACTCTATCTCTTCTGTACCTTCCTCGTCATCGGTGCAGATCAGCTTCGGAAACAAAGCTTTCAGCTTTCCAATCAGGAAAGAAGGATTCACAGCCTTTCCATCCTCATTTACCTTATGGTAAGTAAGATAAAGTTTCTCCTTTGGCTTGGTCATATTCAGGTAGAGATAAAATTGCTCCGTAAATGCCTGCTGTCTTTTTGTCGGTGCAAGCTCAATCTCATGATTGATCAACAACTCACGTTCAATATCAGAAAGAATTCCACCACTTCCGATTGCTTTTGGTATGATTCCCTCATTCACTCCGATAAAAAATAAAACCTTGATATCCTTCAGTCTGGTTCGCTCTGTATCGCCAACTACAATTTCATCCACACCTGGCGGAATCAGTCCCACCTTCACTTCCTGAAAACCCGTATCCAGAATCTCGGTAAATTCCTTCAGACTGCAATGCTCCGTACCGAGCAGTAGAACCATCTGATCGTAAAGCTCCATGACGATCTGATAGACCTGCTCAAACTCCTTTACATAGAGCGGCTGCCCATGCTCCGCAAAAAAATCACGATACTCCAAGAGCTTTGTTTCGATCCTCAGACGGACCCCAAGTTCATAAAGCGCTGTCGTATAATCACGCAGAGTCTTCTCTTTATCCTTAAGGACCTCATGCAAAGGTGTAAAATCCTCCATGAACTTCTTTCTCATATCGTTCATTTTTACCAGATCGAGAGGGTCTCTGCTTCTATAACTCCTGGTAAAAGGCTCAGACCATCTTCGGTAACCCCGAATACCAAGTGCTAGGACATAATTCTCCAACAGGTCGATCTCTTCCATAGAAAAATCCGTCAGACCGGTCCTTAGGTAACGAAAAACTCCTTCATAATTAAAATCCTCACTGATCACAGTGACCGCTGCTCGAAGTAACTCTACGAAAGGATTATTTAGAATATCCTTCTTATAGTCCACAAAACAGGGGATTTTAGAAATATTAAATCCTCTTTTAATTATTTGGGCATAGCCCTCTACATCTCCTGTAACTACTGCAATATCTTGATAACGATAGTGTTCTTCGCGAACCAGTCTTTTGATTTCACGGGTTAAAAAATCTACTTCACAACTCCTGTCTCTTGAGACATTGATGCTAATAGCCTGCTGCTCCTCCTCAAATACCTGATAGGGATAGCGAAAAATATTATGTTCCAATGCAGCCAATGCCGGCGAGTTTCGATATCGATAGGGCACTCCGGTATTAGACCGTTCTCCAGCTAACCCGGCATAAACCGGAGGTTCAATCTTCACCTTTGCCTCCTCTGCCAGTCGGTATAACTTTTGAATCGTCTTCTTACTTAAGCCGAACAGTTGATGCTCCTGGGCATGCTCTGAAATATCTTCAGAGGGATCGATGGTAACAGCTACCATAACTTTTTTGGCATAGTTCATCATCTTAGAAAGCACCTGATACTGACAGGGGGTAAAACCGGTAAAACCATCGAGGCAGATTACCGTGTCCTTGATCCATTCTGAGTGATCTATCGCCTCATTGAGCACCACCATTAGCTCCTCGGCAGTGATATAATGCTCCCTCATAAAATCCCGAAAACCCTGATATACTGTCAGAAGGTCCTTAAGTTTTGCCTGAAGGACAGGTTTCTTAGCAGCAATCTCCTGCATTCTGTCGAAATCCTCAGGAAGGATATTATACTGGTAAAGCTCCGATAGAAGGGATTTCAGTTCTCCGATAAACCCCGGCTTTTTCACATTAGAACCGAATAACTTAAGTTCTTTCCTCTTCTCCGCTACTACCTTGCGAAGAACCATACTCTTTCCGGTATCCTCTAACACCGGATAATCCTTTGCCCCTATTTCTTCAAATATTCTGTAAGCAAAACGCAAAAAACTAAGGATATCCACATTCATGACTCCATGCTCCGGGTGCATGGTCACGATATCCTTCTGTGTCTGTAGGGTAAACTGCTCCGGCACGATAACAAGGTAATTGGTACCTGGGTTGAGCTTTGATAATTCAATTACTTCACGATTTAACTGAAAGGACTTGCCTGAACCGGCACTTCCGAGAAACAGCTGTAAAGACATGATTAACCCCATTTCTACGCTGCTTTTGTATATCTCAAGCATGCGTGCGCAGCGCAGTCACAAACTTGCCAAGAGATAGGTATAGAGGAAGCTTTCTACTGAAACCTTCACCCAAAAGTTGAACAAAATGTAAGTTTGACCTGCATAAAACATAAACAGGACTAATAATATATACTAAGATTAAGACATGAAGCAAATCATGCTCGGAGGTTAGAGATGGCAAAGACAAAAATAGTCGTTATCCAATTAAAAGAAATTATATATACGGTGATTTTTGCCGCATTGGGCATTCTTCTGATCCTGCTTCTCATATTTATGTTCAAACGCGATGATAATGATGAAGCTGCATCAGCCAAAGCCGATCTGTATACGGCAGGGAAATATTCCTCCTCTATTACATTGAATGACACCACCCTCAATCTGGAAGTCGTGGTGGACAAAAACCACATCAATTCTGTAACGATCAAGAATATTGATGAAGCTGTCACTACATTATTTCCGCTGGTAAAGCCTTCTCTGGAATCGATTACGAAACAATTATATGATGATGTCCCCATCGATCAGATAGCAATCGAGGAGGACAGTAAGTATACCGAACAGCTTCTGATTGATGCCATCAGGTCAGCTCTGGATAAAGCAAAAACATCTGAATAAGCCAGGAATTCATGACCGGATGCTGTTATCAATATAACACGGCACCCGGTCATTCTATGTCATTCAATAAAAATACTTTTTGTAAGGAGACTGTTCATTTAAAAATATAATTCCAATAATTCCGGGACCTGTATGCGCACCGATGGCACAGCCTACATAATTATCAAGAAATTTAGTGCATCCGTATGTGCTCCTAAGTTGGCTCTTGATTTCTTCCATTGTAGCCGATTCATCTCCATGTACGACTCCAACCATCTGATTCTCCAGATCTGCTCCTCTTTCTCCGACAATTTCGATTAATCGCTTCAGAGACTTGTGCCTTCCTCTGATTTTCTCGATGGATTCCAATGCACCGATATCATTGACATGTATGATCGGTTTGATATCCAAAAGTCCTCCGGCGAGAGCTGAAGTTCTACTGAGCCTTCCACCCTTAAATAGATACTCCAGGGTACTGACAGTAAACACCTGCTCCATATGTTCACAATGCCAGATGATTCCATCGATGATTTCCTGCTTTGTGGCACCGTTCTTCTGCATTAAAAGTGCATAGTAAGCAGCCAAGCCAAAGCCGAGGGATGCGCATTTGGAATCTATGATTGTCAGATCAAAGTTCGGATATTTTTCAAGAAGATCCGTCTTTGCTATATTAGCAGCATTAAAGGTTCCTGCAATTCCGGTAGAAAAGCAGATATAGATAATCTCATCCCCTCTGCTTGCATAAGGCTCGAAATGATCAAAAAACATCTGGGCGTTGATATGATAAGTCTTAATATCTTTTCCACTGCGTAAAACATCATAAAACTCTTCGGGCTTTATGGTCTCTCCGTCAAAATAATCCTTCTCATCGATAACGACCGGCGTCGGTATTACATGAAGCGCGAATTGGTCTATCACCCATCTTGGTGTGTCAGATGCAGAATCAGTAATAATTTTCAGTGCCATACAGTATCCTCCTCATCTTACGCATATTACTCCTGTTATAACTGGTCAAGTTCCTTCATCCAAAGCGCTGCAGAGGCATCGCTCGGCATTCTTAGGTCGCCTCTGGGTGATACCGAAACACTTCCGACCTTCGGCCCATCCGGCAGGCAGGAGCGTTTGAACTGCTGGGTAAAGAATCTTCTGTAGAAGACCTTCAACCACTTTAATATTGTCTGATCATCGTAGGAACCCGCAAAAGCAAGCTTTGCCAGACGATATACTTTCCCCGGTTCAAATCCGAACCTGAGGATATAATATAGGAAGAAATCATGTAGTTCATAGGGTCCAACGATGTCCTCTGTCTTCTGAGAGATCTCCCCATTTTTCGGAGGTAACAGCTCAGGACTCACCGGGGTATCCAGAATATCCTTTAATACCTCCCGCAGTTTGTTATCCTTAGCGGTATCTGCAAAGTAATCCACCAGATATCTGACTAGGGTCTTCGGTACAGAAGCATTGACTCCATACATCGACATATGATCACCATTGTAGGTTGCCCAGCCCAGCGCCAGTTCCGACATATCCCCGGTGCCTACCACAAATCCATTATATTTTCCTGCAACATCCATCAAAACCTGAGTTCTTTCTCTGGCCTGACTGTTCTCAAAGGTCAAATCATGCTGCTCTTTATCATGTCCGATATCTCTGAAATGCAGCTCTACCGCTTCTCCAATCGGGATTTCAAGCAAAGTGACACCAAGACGATTCGACAGCTCCACAGCATTCTGGTAAGTCCTGTCCGTTGTTCCAAAGCAGGGCATAGTCACTGCAATAATACCTTTCTTATCCAGATCCAGCATCTCAAAAGCTCGGTTGGTCACAAGAAGTGCAAGGGTTGAATCCAGTCCACCGGAGATGCCTAGTACTGCGCAACGGCTGCCTATGTGCGCCAGCCTTGTCTTTAATCCCATTGCCTGAATACTAATGATATCCCTGCAGCGTTTCTCCCTCTCCGATTGATTGGAGGGTACGAAAGGCGCAGGATCAATTACTCTGCTGAGTGGAATCTCCGGAAGCTGCTCTCCCTGATTGTATTCTTCTCCTAGACTGCCAAAGGAAAAGGGAATGACCCTATAAGGAACAGCATTCTGACCAAGATAAGTATGCATCCTTCTGCGTTCACTCTTCAACTTGCCTAAATCCAGTTCTGTTGTGATGATACCATTCGCAAAAGGCTCTGACTCTGTGAGCAGGATACCGTTCTCCGAGATCAGATTATGGCCTGTAAATACCAAGTCGGTGGTAGATTCCCCTTCCCCGGCATCAGCATAGATATAGCCACATACCAGTTTCGCCGATTGGCTTTTTACCAGATCCCTGCGATAAGCATCCTTCCCTGTCAACTCATCACTGGCAGATAGATTGGCAATGACCGAAGCACCCGCAATACAGTGCCCAATGCTTGGAGACTGCGGTATCCACAGATCCTCGCAGATTTCCACGCCCAGAATGAATTCCGGCAGATTCTTACACTGGAATAATTGTCTTGAACCGAAGTAAACTTCATCCCCCATAAAATCAATCGGAAAGGCATCCGCGATTCCTGCAGTAAAATGCCTTGCTTCATAGAATTCTGTATAATTTGGAATACTCATTTTCGGGACCAGCCCCAACACCTTGCCGTCTTGAATGACAGCGGCCGTGTTATAGAGTTTACCCTTCACACTGTATGGAAAGCCGACCACGATCACCGGGTCCATTCCAATGGTATGCTCAGCAATTCTTTTCACATTTTTTTCAGCACCACGTAACAGGGTATCTTGAAGAAATAGGTCACCACAGGTATATCCGGTGACACCAAGCTCAGGAAACACGATCAGCTTGATCCCCTTCTGTTGTGCATGGTCAATTAATTCTATTATTTGTTCGGCATTGTAATTACAGTCCGCAACCCTGATGACAGGAGTTGCAGCTGCAACCTTAATAAATCCGTGCTTCATCCTAATCCTCCTTCATATGAATAAATAGTTGTCGAACTAGAAGGAGGATTTTCCTCCTGTGAAAATTTACTATCGCAAGCAAGCTTGCACGAAGAAAGTTCACTTAAGTTTGATTACTTAATTTTTATTATAAGATATTTTAGCTACAAAAGACAAGCTTTATATCAAGAAGTAGCGGAACGAAATTTGATCAAAGAGTTAAAATCATCTTGGCATATTAGAATTTGATACCTCAATTAATTTAGAAATAAAAAAAGCGGCTCAAGGCCGCTTTCATCATTAGTGTTATACCCGAAATGCCGTTTCTTGTATTTTGACTCCTAGCTAAGCTAGGTGGGTAACCGCACATAAGCTTCTGCCTTCCGCTTACAAAGGCGGCCTGACATCTACTTACGAATAATAGGAATCCCTTTTTAATCATGTAGGTTCAAAATAACAAGAGTGTCGAACATCTCAGGAATTTCTATAGCTTTATTATACTCTATGAAGCACTATTTTTCAAGGTTTTTATCTTTTTTTTGCTCGCCAATTTTTACCGGTCCGTCCAAAATCAGTACAATGCCTGTACCTATGACTTACACACTCTCTATCATCTCATACAGAGGGAACGTAAAGATAAATTCTGACCCGGCGCCCAGTGTTGAATTAACTTCAATCTGTCCTCCGTGCTTCAGTGCAATCTGTTTGGCAATTGCAAGTCCAAGACCTGTTCCGCTGGCATTCTGACGAAGATTTGATTTATAAAATTTCTCAAAGATATTTGCAATGTCCACCGGATCAATACCGATACCTTCATCCTGAATGGATACTGTTATTTTGTCCGTTTTTGAAATATTTATGTGCACCGTTTTGTTATCCTCAGAGAACTTTATGGCATTATCAAGAATTACCATAAACATCTGTCTGAGTCGGTCATAATCACCAAGGATCATTACGACGGGTTCATCATTATTGACATCGATCTTAATATTCTTCTTCTGCGCAATCGCACCCGCGCTTCTGATAATATCCTCGAATACCTGCAGCAGATTGACTGGCTCTTTCTGAATCGCAAAATCAGGATTCTGCATTTTTGAAAGTAATAATAAATCACCAACCAAACGCTCCATGGATTTGCATTCGGATAACATACGGTTGTAGTACTGCTGTACCATATCCTCCTGAGTCACCACGCCATCCGATAAGGTCTCCGTATATGCCCGGATTACCGTGATCGGAGTCCGTAGCTCATGAGATACATTGGCAAAGAAGTCCAGCCTCATCTGATCCAGCTTCTTTCGCTCAATATCATTCTCCAGCAGCTTCTCTGAGAGGATGTCTACCGTTTTGGCCAAATCGCCCAGCTCGTCTTCACGCTTGATTCCTGTCTTGATATGATAATTCCCCGCTGCAAGTTCCAGGGCTGTGACTCGCATTCGGGATATGGGCATGGATAACTCTGTCGCAAATATAATGATAATGATGAAAGAAATGCCCAATGCTACCACACTGCTGAGGACAATCAACGAAAGGCTTTTCTGGATGATGTCAGTTTGATCATCTACCATACTAATGATCAGCACAGCACCGACCACTTCTCTACTTGCATCAAAAATCGGAGCAGCGGTGGTTATCGTCTCCACACCATACGCTTCATCGTAGCTTGGATTTTGATGATTGGCAATACCATTCAACGCAGTATTGAGATTGTCTACATATTGCCTATATTGCGGAATCTTAATAAATTCTTCGTAGCTTTCACCAGTCTCCATGCCTGCTGGTAGCTTATTCTCTGCACCAGGTTTTCCTACTGTCCAGACATACCAATTGTTAACCCCAATTAAGGTATTTATTTGACCAAGATATTCGGCTTGATTATTTCCTTGTAAAAATCCGGTGGTTAACTTACTTATCTTATCAGCCTTTAAATCGAGTTCATTAATATTATTTTCAATCGTCATATCTCGATAAAGCTTCATAAAAATAAGACAGATCAATACAGCCGTGACCAGCATCATCACAGCATAATTCAGGTATAGCTTTACAAACAGCCTGTTGTATAATCGAACTTTATTCTCCTTAGACATAAGGCTTCTTACTTCTCCTCAATCTCAAATTTATATCCGACTCCCCAGATGGTCTTAATCATCCAGGTAGGATGTTCAATTACATCCAGCTTGGATCGCAGGCGCTTGATATGGGAATCCACCGTCCTGCTGTCGCCAAAATAGTCAAATCCCCATAAGCTATCCAATAAGTTGTCTCTTGTGAACACCTTATTTGGATTCGAAGCCAAGGTCCACATTGTTTCTATTTCCTTTTTGGTCAATGAAATTTTATTACCGGAGATATGTAATGTATATTCATCAAGATTAATTTCGAGGTTTCCGACGTTGAGTACATTCTCTGAGGTGGTGTCTTTCGTAGTTTTTGTCATACGTCTCATCACTGCTCTGACTCTAGCCATAACCTCTCGCGGACTGAACGGTTTTACAATATAATCATCAGCCCCGATATCAAGCCCCATGATCTTGTCAAAATCCTCACCTCTGGCTGTAATCAGTATGACAGGCACGTTGGACTTACTTCTAATTTTTCTGCAAACCTCATACCCATCCTCTTTCGGCATCATAACATCCAACAGAACAACGTCAGGGTTGTGCTCTGCAAATAACCGGATTGCTTCCTCTCCGTCATTTGCGACAACAGGTTCAAACCCTTCCATTCTGGAGTAAGTGGACAAAATGTCTGTAATGTCATGATTATCGTCAGCGATTAATATATGCTGCATGATCAATTTCTCCCTTCATCGTTCTTTTCCTGTTTTCTTTGGATGTCTTCTGTAATAATATCTCCATAGATTATCTATATCGCTATTATTATATAGTATAAAGAAATCCGAAACAAGTAGAAAAACTTATCAAAAAATGATATTCGATCCGAGGATGTCGAAAAACTCTCCCTTGAGTATTAAAACATTCCCACGGGTACAGACTGAAACGTAGTAAATTGGGTAAATCGATAAAAAAAGACTGAAGAAATTAGGAAAAAATTTTGGAATATATTTAGTATTTATTATATAATTTTTAGCAATATGACACTTTTCTGACAAAAACAAATGCTATTATATGGTTAGATAGGATAGGATGTGACAAAGGGATTTCCATAAATCGGAGGAATAGCCATGAACAAGAAATCAATATGTAGATGCTTTATTACATTTGGCTTACTTCTTTTCTTTACCGTGCTTTTACCATTTACTTCATATGATGTCGCGACAGCAAAAGCAGCTAATTTAGGTACGGATAAGGAGAAAGCAGATAGCTACACTATTGTAAAAAGCGTTACATTAGTCAAGGGCAAATCATATACTTTGAATGTTTTCAATTTAGGCGAAAAGGCTAAATTGAGCTTCAAATCCAATGATTCGGAAGTTGCTTCTGTTAGTAATGACGGTACGATTACAGCCAATAACGTAGGTGCCACTGTTGTTACAGTTACAATTAAGGATGGCGGAGTTAAAACCAATCTGACTTGCGATGTTATCGTCGGTCCCCCCGCTATTAGTGTGAAATGGACAAAGGAAAGGGTTATTCTCGGGCTAAACAGCGAAATCATCCTGAAGGTAATTATTAAACCCGACAATTCCCCGGAAGGAGCCTCCTTCTTCAGCAATGATGAAGCGATTGCAACTGTTAGTTCGGGTGGGCGTATCAATGCAAAAAAGATCGGTATGACCTATGTATTTGCAGAAATCACCCCCAATCCGGATGGTTCACGCAGATATACTACTTGTGCAGTATATGTGACCAGCCCCGCTGATGCTTCTGTTTTTGAGAATTATTTGAATCTGCCTGAGTTCAGTAGAGTTGCCAGCTCCGACCTGTACAAAGCATTGAATGATTTCTTCAGCAGTGGAAGCGCAGCAGCGGCAGTATCGCCTGATGGAACCTCTACCTTGATTAACGATCTGGATAAATATCTGGATGGTAAACTGAAGCTTACCGAGATCCGCGCTAAGATCAAGGCAGAAGCTGAAGCTGCCCTTCAAAAGACAGCTCCAACAGCTACACCGACTCCTTCAGCTAATACAGCGGCTACTAACACTTCAACAACCAATAAAGTAACAGAAACAAGTTCTGATAATCAGGCTAAGTAAAATTCTTAGCGAAAGCTATATGATTACTCACGAGACAGTTTAGACAGATACCTGACGTCACAATAAGGACGTATCCAACGGATACGTCCTTTTATATTACTCTGAAGTTAATAGCCAAAGGTTCCCTCGAGAGATTCATCATGATTGACCCAATCTTCAACATTAATCACACGATACTCATCCTTAGTATCACGAACATAAACCTTTTCTATACCGGCATTAATCACCATTCGTTTACACATAGAACAACAGGTGGTATTCTTCACATATTCCCCGGTGCTGATCTCAATGCCGACCAGATATAAGGAGCTACCCAGCATCTTGTCTCTGGAAGCACTGATGATCGCATTTGCTTCCGCATGGACACTACGACATAGCTCATAGCGTTCCCCTCTGGGAATATTTAATTTTTCACGGATACACACCCCCATATCCGTGCAATTTCTCCTACCTCTGGGAGCCCCGACATAGCCGGTAGAAATCACCTCGTCATTCTTCACCAGCACAGCTCCGTATCGCTTTCTGAAGCAGGTCCCTCTCTGAGATACGGTCTCTGCCAAATCCAGATAATAATTCACTTTATCTCTTCTAGCCATTTCCTTTTCCTCCCGGTTCTGTACTCTTGTGTACGGTCCTATGTACTTACGGTCTTTTGTATTTATGGTCTTTTGTATTTATCGATCTTATATAATTATCTGTATTATACAATAGGCTGCTGATCATGTCACCTAATTTCTTGCAAGCTTCTATATGATGTCACCTCCGAATTCAGTCAGCAGGAAACCTCCTTTAGATTCTGCATGGAAATGATTATAAATTCTATTTATTATTCCGGACAATCTGTATTATAATAAAGCTATCGAAATATAAAACAAGAAAGGTGGTTCTAACATGAATTTTAAATTTGTACATAATAATTTCAATGTCCTGGATCTGGACAAATCAATAAAATTTTATCAGGAAGCCTTAGGACTTTCAGAAGTAAAAAGATTCTCTCCCTCAAGCGGTGAATTCACTATCGTTTTCTTAGGAGATGGCATTACCTCCCATCAACTGGAGCTGACCTGGCTAAGGGATCGGGAGCTCCCCTACAACCTTGGTGATAACGAATTTCACCTCGCCCTTGTAGTGGATGATTTTGATATCGCCTACCAAAAGCATAAGAAAATGGGCTGCATCTGCTATGAGAATACGGCTATGGGACTGTACTTCATCAGCGATCCGGATGGGTACTGGATCGAAATCATCCCCACCAGATAGGATCTAGTTTGATATGATTTGGTGAACAAAGGGACGGATTTTGCTGAGGGTCTTCCTACCGGGTGCAGTAAAGTGCGGAACTCACGCTAGCAGGGACTAAGGGCTCTATCTCCGCTTGGAACAGCTGGATACGCGCAAAACTCCTCAAGAATAAACTGATACAGGATACCTAAAGTAGTATCTTATGTGTCAGTCTATTCTTTCGTCAGACAGTTGCGCTGCGCGATCTCTCGCGTATCCGGCTTCATCGCTTCGATAGAACCTAAGTCCTGCACGCGCTCCTTCAAGCACTTTACTGTACCCGATAGGATGACCCTCGCAAAATCCTGTCTGAGTAAGCTTATTAATAAAATAAATATTAGTGTTTCTGGCCTATATGGTGGGGATGTAGACATAAATCGTGCTTAAAAGGAAGAGCAGGTAAATTACAATTCATTGCATAATTCACCTGCTCTTCTTTCTTTATCGATATTAATTTGATTACAGCTGAGCTACATCCACCAGGGTAATGTCACTGTTGTCGCTCTCCATACTTGTAAGCAGGGCTGCCGCGGTATCCAGGGCTGTGAAGCAGGTAACACCGGTCTCGATGGAGGTACGACGGATCAGGAAACCATCTCTCGTCTTATCGCGGCCCATGGTAGGTGTATTAATGACAAAATCAATCTCGTGACTCAAAATCAAATCAAGGATGTTAGGGCTTTCATGTTCGATTTTTCCAATGGTGGTTGCAGGAATTCCATTCCCCGTCAGTGCTGCTGCAGTACCCTTTGTCGCATAGATCTGATAGCCAAGAGCGATCAATCTTCTGCCGAGCTCCACCGCTTCTCCCTGATCCTGTTTCTTCACCGTCATGATCATCTTCTTATGCTTCGGGAGATTGATTCCGGCGCCAACAAAGGCCTTATATAAAGCTTCGTGGAAGGTTTTTGCTATACCCAGACACTCACCGGTAGATTTCATCTCAGGTCCCAGGCTGATCTCTGCGCCACGTAGCTTCTCAAAGGAGAATACCGGCATTTTAATGGCAATGTATTCCGACTCAGGCCATAAACCGGGGGTATATCCGAGGCTCTTGATTTTCTCCCCAAGAATAACCTTGGTAGCGATATCTACGATCGGCAAGGAGGTTACCTTACTGATGTATGGTACAGTACGGCTGGAACGGGGATTAACTTCAATAACATATACTTTCTCACTGTAAACGATGAACTGTATGTTGATCAGTCCAATGACATGTAATGAGTTGGCAAGCTTCTTCGTATAGTTTACGATATCTACTTTTACCTTGCGGCTGACACTCTGGGAAGGATAAACCGATATACTGTCACCGGAGTGAATGCCGGCTCTCTCAATATGCTCCATGATACCCGGGATTAGGATATCCTCACCATCACATACGGCATCTACTTCTACTTCCTTGCCCATGAGGTATTTATCTACTAAGATCGGATGCTCCTGTACCGTCATATTGATAATTCTCATAAATTCTATGATATCGTCGTCACAAATAGCAATCTGCATGCCCTGACCGCCGAGTACATAAGAAGGACGAACCAGCACCGGATAGCCTAGCTCATTCGCTGCTGCCAGCGCTTCCTCTGTCGTTAATACCGTCTTTCCGGCAGGTCTCGGGATCCCGCATTCCTCCAATATCTTATCAAATAATTCTCTATCCTCAGCCGCATCCACATCGGCTGCAGAGGTTCCAAGGATCGGAACTCCCATCTTTAGGAGCGCTTCTGTCAGTTTAATTGCGGTCTGCCCGCCGAACTGAACTACTGCACCGTCCGGTTGCTCCATATCTACGATATTTTCTACATCCTCAGGAGTTAAGGGTTCAAAGTAAAGCTTATCTGCGATATCAAAATCCGTGCTGACTGTCTCCGGATTATTATTAACAATAATAGTCTCGCAGCCGCTGTTCGCCAGAGCCCAAACACTGTGTACAGAGCAATAATCGAATTCGATACCCTGTCCGATACGGATCGGACCGGAGCCAAGCACCATGATTTTTTTCTTTCCGCTGGTCTTCTCCACTTCATTAAAGCTGCCGAAGGAAGAGTAATAATAGGGCGTCTCCGCATCGAATTCTGCCGCACAGGTGTCTACCATCTTATAGGCTGCAATAATACCATTTTGCTTACGAGTTGCCTTAATCTCAGCCACACTCTTTCCTGTAAGCTCTGAGATGACGCGATCAGGGTAGCCGAGTCTCTTCGCTTCTGCCAAAAGCTCCACTGTCAGAGTCTTCTCTGCCAACTGTTTTTCCATCTCTACAAGGATTGCGATTTTATCGATGAACCAATAGTCAATTTTATTAATTTCATGAATTGTCTCATAGGAGACACCTCTTCTGATTGCTTCCGCGATCACAAATAATCTTCTGTCATCTACCTTTTGAAGGTCAACCATAATTTCATCCATGGTCATGGAGCCATAATTGCCATAATTCAGACTGTAGATGTTCTGCTCCAGGGAACGAAGTGCTTTCATCAATGCTGCCTCAAAGTTCGTGCTGATCGCCATAACCTCTCCGGTCGCTTTCATCTGTGTAGTTAACAAACGCTTTGCGGTAATGAATTTATCAAAAGGCCATTTCGGGATTTTTACAACCACGTAATCCAAAGTCGGCTCAAAACTTGCATAGGTCTTCTTAGTTACTGCATTCTGGATCTCATCCAGTTGATAACCGAGAGCGATCTTAGCTGCAACCTTAGCAATCGGATACCCTGTAGCCTTGGAAGCTAGGGCTGAGGAACGACTCACACGGGGATTTACCTCGATGACACAATATTCAAAGGTATCCGGATGAAGAGCATACTGCACATTACAGCCACCTGTGATGCCAAGCTCAGTGATAATATTTAAGGATGCACTTCTCAGCATCTGGTATTCTTTATCTCCGAGGGTCTGGGAAGGAGCTACTACGATACTGTCACCGGTATGTACTCCGACCGGATCGATATTCTCCATATTACAAACTGTAATGCAATTACCTGCACTATCACGCATTACCTCATATTCGATTTCCTTCCAGCCAGCGATCGAACGCTCAATCAAGCATTGTCCGACACGGGAAAGTCGCAAACCATTGGTACAGATGTCTACCAGTTCTTCCTTCGTGGCTGCAATTCCTCCGCCACTACCCCCCAAGGTATAAGCGGGACGAACTACCACCGGATAACCGATGGTATCTGCAAAGGCAATCGCATGTTCCACAGTTGTTACTACTTCACTGGGGGCACAGGGTTCACCGATCTTCTCCATCGTTTGCTTAAATTCCAGACGATCCTCAGCCTTCTTAATGGTTTGGGAGGTGGTTCCGATTAATCTTACGTCATTCTCACGAAGAAATCCGGATTCTTCAAGCTCCATAGCGATATTTAAAGCTGCCTGGCCTCCGAGAGTCGGTAATACACTATCGGGCTTCTCCTTCAGGATAATCCTTTTTACGAAGTCGGGGGTCAATGGTTCAATATATACGAAGTCAGCAATTTCCTTATCCGTCATGATGGTCGCAGGATTAGAATTTACCAATACCACGCAGATGCCCTCTTCCTTCAAAGAGCGACATGCCTGAGTTCCCGCATAATCAAATTCTGCTGCCTGCCCGATCACAATCGGACCTGAACCGATTACCAATACTTTTTTGATATCCTCTATTCTTGGCATTATCTCTGCACCTCCATCATGTTAATAAACTCATCAAACAGGAACTCACTGTCCATCGGTCCGGCACATGCCTCAGGATGGAACTGTACTGAAAATACATTCTTTCCGAGATAATGCAGTCCCTCCACCGTTCTGTCGTTGACATTGATAAAGCTTACTTCCGCAAGACCCGGCTCGATACTTTCTTCCTTTACCATATATCCATGATTTTGTGTTGAGATATAGACTCTTCCACTCTTTAAATCCTTCACCGGGTGATTTGCACCGCGATGCCCGTACTTCATCTTTGTCGTATCACCGCCGTTGGCCAGTGCCAGGAGCTGGTGTCCCAGGCAGATGGCAAAGATCGGTACACTGCTGTCAAACATGTTCTTGACCTCTGCAATCACCTCGCTGCATTCCTTCGGATCTCCGGGGCCATTGGAAAGCATGATGCCATCCGGCTTACCCTTCAGAACCTCCTCTGCTTTGGTAAACCCGGGGTAAACCGTAACTTCACAGCCTCTTTTCGCCAAAGATCTGGGTATATTGTTCTTCAGACCGTAATCCATCAGGGCTACCTTATATTTCTCATCTCCTAAGGCAGGAACTACATATTTCTCCTTGCAGGTAGTCTTCTCTATTACTTTGGTTACCTGATACTGATGGATTTGCTTCAGTACTTCCTCCAGGTTATAATTCTCATTTGTCGTAATCATGCCGTTCATGGTGCCTTTGTTTCTCAGCAGCTTTACAAGTGCTCTGGTGTCGATGCCTGCGATGCCAGGAATTTCATTTCTCTCCAGAAAGCTCTGGATGCTTTCTTCATTCCTGAAGTTACTCGGTATTCTGGACAGCTCTCTGACTAAAAATGCATCCACCCAAGGCTTATGTGACTCCATATCCTCGTAACAAATTCCGTAATTACCGATCAACGGATAGGTCATAACCACACTTTGACCCGCGTAAGAGGGATCTGTCAGAACCTCAAGATAGCCCGTCATACCTGTGTTGAACACTATCTCGCTGATGATTTCCTTCTTTGCTCCAATGCTTTCTCCTGTAAAGACATTGCCATCCTCAAGAATTAAGAATGCTTTCATCAAATCCTCCATTCTGCTGCCATCGGCTGCGTAAACATAAAAGTTTGCAAAAAAAAAGAATATAAATCCATACTGGACATATACCCCCTTGTATATTCCCCAATTTCTTCTTTTTCTTTCTACAACAAATTTCAGGTTTCCGAGAAATCGTGTTGTCACGAATTATTATGAATTTGCCGTGAATATTTATGCAAATTTTTTATTTATTTTTATGATTTTATCATACCTGTTTTGAAATTACAAGTCTTTTTTTTAAATATTTTCTAACAAAATGTGACTTACCTTATTTCCTGTTTCATCTGTGTATAATTTCAAATATTGTAAAAATTGTACTAAATACTTCTCACATTCCCTTTCTCTTCATCATAACTTGGTAATAAAATAGAAAGAACTGGCGGTATATATGGAAAAGACCAGTCGCCCTAATCATTCTCCTGAGCAAGGAGTTCGGGTATACCCTACTCAGACGCAGACGCAGGCCTTTGGCCAGCTTCGAATCCAATGTAGAACCCTTGGCGAGGTTCCCATTGAGAATGCAACGATTGCCATAACCTTACCCAGCGATCCCGAAACTGTGGTCGAGCAGCTCACCACAGATGCCTCCGGCTTGACACCGGTTATCACACTACCCGCCCCTCCTCTGAATTTAAGTCTTGAGCCTTCCGCTGAACAACCCTATTCAGAATATGATCTTAGGATTAGTGCGCCTAATTTCGAGGGGGCGGTATTTTCAGGAATAGAGATCTTACCCACCGTCACAGCGAATCAAAATGTAGTACTCAACCCGCAAGCGGTAGCCGCTGCACCGGAGGAGGTATTCGTCATTGAGCCTCATACTCTTTATTATGAATATCCACCGAAAATTCCCGAGGCTGAGATCAAACCCACAACAGAAACCGGTGAAATTGTACTCAGCAGAGTCGTTGTTCCTGAATTTGTCATCGTACATGACGGCCCTCCCGCCTCTGGTGCTGCTAATCATTATGTGCCCTTCCGGGACTATATTAAGAACGTGGCTTCCAGTGAAATCTATGCTACCTGGCCGGAGGAAGCGATTTATGCAAATATATTCGCAATTCTCTCCTTCACTCTGAACCGGGTCTATACCGAATGGTACCGCGGACAGGGATATAATTTCACCATTACCTCCTCAACGGCATATGATCATAAGTGGATTAACGGGCGGAATCTTTTCTCCAATATCAGCCTGATCGTAGATTCCATTTTTACAAACTATCTGTCCCGACCGAATGTAACCCAACCGATCCTGACCCAGTATTGTGACGGCAACCGGACCAAGTGCCCGGGCTGGATGACTCAGTGGGGCTCAAAAACATTGGGAGATCAAGGCTATCAGCCTCTGGAAATCCTGAGACATTTTTATGGAAATTCCATCTACATTAATACTGCTGTCGGAGTATCCGGTGTGCCTGTCTCCTGGCCCGGCTATAATCTTGGCACCGGTGCCAGCGGAAATAATGTCCGAACCCTCCAGACTCAGCTGAATCGAATTGCCCAGGTCTATACAGCTATACCGAGGATTGCCGTGGATGGGGCTTATGGTCCACAGACAGCAAATGCTGTTCGAGCCTTCCAGCAGATTTTTGACCTTCCCGTGACAGGGATTGTCAACCAGCCTACCTGGTACCGAATCTCAAATATTTATGTTGGTGTAACAAGAATTGGACAATAAACTGCTTTCATAAAGTAAATTGATACCAGTATATGAAATCGAGGTCTACAAACATGGAGAGAATTAATACAATCTATACGAATAATTATGCACCCTATCGCTTATACCCTGCACAGATGGGGACTCAGTCCCTCGGGAAACTTCGAGTCAGGGCAACTACCCAGAACATTGCTCCGATTCCAAATGCAACTGTACGTGTCCTCTCAGCTTCCCAGCCGGATACCGTAATTGAAGAGCTTTCGACAGATGCCTCGGGTCTTACACCGGAGGTCGAACTCCCTGCACCATCCCTGGACTACAGTCAGGAGCCCTCTACGGTGCAGCCCTATGCCGAATATACGATAACCATCAATGCGGCAAACTTTTCTCCGGTCACGGTACAGAATGCTGAGATTTTACCTAAAGTCACAGCACTCCAGGAATCTATCCTGGCAGCGGCTCCACAACCTGAGCTATATGTCATTCCGCCTCACACTCTTTATGGGGATTATCCCCCTAAGATAGCTGAAGCTGAGATTAAGCCCACCTCAGAGACAGGAGAAATCGTACTCGCAAGCGTCGTGATTCCCGAATTTGTAATCGTCCATGATGGTCCTCCGACAGATACCTCGGCATCGAATTATTATATCCGTTTTCGCGACTATATTAAAAATGTTGCCTCCAGTGAGATTTATGCAACCTGGTCGGAGCAGACAATTACAGCAAACATCCTAGCCATTCTGTCTTTCACTCTCAATAGAGTGTATACAGAGTGGTACCGTAATCAGGGCTTCAACTTCACCGTCACCTCATCCACTGCCTTCGACCACAAGTGGATGAGCGGACGTAATATTTTTAGCAATATCGGATTATCTGTGGACCAGATCTTTAACAATTATCTTTCCAGGCCGAACGTGAAGCAACCCATTCTGACCCAGTATTGTGACGGTTACAAGGTTCAATGTCCAAACTGGATGACGCAATGGGGTTCAAAGGATTTGGGTGACCAAGGACAGGATGCCATATCCATCTTAAGACATTTTTATGGCGACTCCATTTATATCAATACCGCAACACAGGTTTCCGGTGTTCCCGCTTCCTGGCCTGGGGCTAATCTAGACATTGGTGCCACCGGGAATAATGTCCGCATGATTCAGGAACAATTGAATCAGATATCGGATACTTATACCGCGATCCCTAAGGTGGCAGTCAATGGGCAATATAACCAGCAAACCTCAGATGCTGTAAAAGCCTTTCAGCAGACCTTCGATTTGCCACAGACAGGTATCGTCGATTTTGCCACCTGGTATCGTATCTCTGCGATCTATGTCGCTGTCTCTCGAATCGCAGAGCTATGAACAGACTTCAAAAAAATTCCTTACGAAACAAAAGCTCAGGCTTTCCGATAAAAATACCGGTGCCTGAGCTTTATCATGTTAATTCAGAATTGCCATTCTTTTTACTTCCATGAGTCCTTTCTGGATTGCAGGAACCAGAAGCAGCGCTGCAGTAGCAATGGCTTCAGGAAGAATATAGGTTGCATTGTAACCAAGGGAGTAAACCATAGTGTTCATTCCCTCCGGTGCATACATCCAAAAGAAAATAAACCCACTAATCACATGGCACAGATATCTGCCGAAGACTCCGAGGATATAACCTTTTAGTAAGCCGTTCCTGACTTTGGAGAATACTCCGGTCATTCCAAGGAAACCAAAGGCTAACGGATAATCCAGAAGCACCTGAACCGGATGCATAATCATCGGATCAATGATCAGCTGCAGCAAACCGTAGGCAATTCCTGTCATGATACCGACTTTGGTCCCATACATATAGCCAATCAGACAGACAAAAAACATGCTGAATAAGGTAATTGATCCACCAAAGGGCAGATGAGCAAATTTGATAAAGGAAGTCACTACTCCGAGTGTAACAGCCATCGCAGAAAAGGTCAGCTGCTTTACCTGTATTTTTCTTTTTGAGCCTGAAAATGCAGCCAATGCAATCAGAATTAACGCAATCAGCACAAATAACAGGACATTGGTTGCCAAAGTCGGCGTATAATACGTCTCGACTTCAGAATAAACCTCCTTAGTGAATAGAAAATCCAAAACCTTTTGAAACATAAAAAAATCCTCCTTTTCATAACATCGGAGGGGGCCACTTGATAGCTTCCTTCCGCCGGTATTATCCGGATCAAGTAGTGAGGGTCGGCATGTTAGTACACACCTCTCAGCACAGGGCTCCCCTAGCATTAATAGTTATTCATATGTATTAAGTACGGCATTATCATATACAATTTCTGTGGCTATGTCAATAGAATTATCAACTTGCTTTTATGATAGTCCTTCCTTATAATAAAAATGAGTTATGAAAAGCATCTATACTGATGTCGGAGGTCCGGATGAGAAAAAAGCTGTTAACCATACTTACAATGCTACTAATCACCATAATATCATTCTCTGCCCTCTCCCAGCCTGCAGCAAAGGCTGCCGAAAGCAAGACACTACCCAAAAAAATTATAGTTGCTATCGATGCAGGCCACCAAAGCAAGGGCAATTATGCGACTGAGCCGATTGGCCCAGGTGCAAAGGTAACAAAGGCTAAGGTATCCTCAGGAACCCAGGGTACCTATACGAAAGTACCAGAATATAAATTAACACTGATTATAGCAAAGAAGGTCCGGAAAGAATTATTGAAGCGTGGCTATGAAGTAACAATGATACGCAACAAGAATACGGTTAACCTAAGTAACAAGGAACGTGCCGAGTTGGCCAACGATTGTGGAGCAGATATTTTCATCCGTATCCATGCAGATGGCTCTACCGATCCTGACGTTCATGGAACCAGCACTCTTTATCCCTCAGAGAACAATCCTTATGTTTCCGGTTTAAGCAAAGACAGTCAGGCTTTGGCAGAGGCTGTCGTTAATGCAATGTGTCATGCCACAGGTGCAAAGAACAGAGGTACCATAGCCAGAGATGATATGAGTGGTATCAATTGGTGCAAGCTTCCGGTAACCATCATAGAAATGGGTTATATGACTAATAAGAAGGAAGACAAGCTGATGCAGACTAAAAAGTACCAGGATAAGCTGGTTCAGGGCATCTGTGACGGTATTGATGAGTACTATAAGTAATCTTTGAGTTGCTGCATTAGCTTAATGCCTTCTTGAGCCTTTGCACCCCTTCCGTAATTTGTCCCAAGCTCAGCCCACCATATCCAAGCACGATCTGATTGGTATGCCTTCCCTTGATTAGTGCGTAATCTTCCACATAATCTACTTCGACTTCCTGTTCCTCTATATTCTTACTATCCTCCTCAGTAAGCTCCCGCTGAAAACTAACCAACAGATGGAGGCCGGCATATTCTCCTGAGATGCTGATGCTGTCCCCAAAAGCCTCACTTAGGCAGTGCATCAGATGAAGTCGTTTGCGCTCATAGAGCTTACGCATCTTATAGATATGTCTGTCCATCAGTCGCTGGTTCATGAATTCAGCCATCGCATGCTGTTCTATGGGATTCACCCAGAGATTCGATTCCTGAAGCTCGTATGCTGCCGGTTCGCATAAGTGTGTGGGTAAGATCATATATCCCATTCTCAGTGCCGGTGCAAAAGTCTTGCTGAAGCTCCCGATATAAATTACCCGCTCCTGATTTAGGTTCCGAAGTGCTTGAAGAGCTTCTCCCTTGTAGCGGAATTCACTGTCATAATCATCTTCAATGATATAGGCATTCTTCTCAGTGGCATACTGTAGTAAGGAGATTCGTCCGGGTGCCGGGAATACTCCTCCGAGTGGATACTGATGGGAAGGAACCACATAGATTAAGTCAACTGCATCAAGTCGTCGGAGGCTTTCCATATCCATCCCTTGCCTTTCCACATTAACCGGACATAACTCATATTTATGATCCGAGAATATTTTCTTCACAAAATGGATACAGGGATCTTCGATGGCAATTCTATTTTTCTTTCTTTCAAACACCTTGGCCAGTATCTCCAGCCCTCCCGCTGCTCCCGGAACCAGGATAATCTGCTCCTCATCGCAGCGTATTCCCTTCATACGAAATACATAATCACGGAGTGCTTGCTTCAGCTTCGGATAACCGGAATAATAATGATAGACAAAAGCCTGGTCTTCGGCTTCCAGACAAGCTTCCTTCAAAAGCTTCGCCCATGCGATTCTGGGAAAGGCTTCGATATCCGGACTGCCTGCGTCAAAGGCAATTCTATCCTTTCGCTTAGGTTCCTCCTTCTTCAAATGATACGGTATAAGCTTTTGTATGGGCAGCTTACCAATATCAGCAATAAAGGTTCCTGCTCCTTCTCTGCTGATCAGATATCCCTCTGAAATTAACTGCTCATATGCCTGTATCACTGTATTTCTGGCAATTTGCAGGTCCTTAGCCATCGTTCTGGTCGGCGGAAGGCTTTCTCCTGCTGTAAGCTCCCCTCGAAGAATCGCATCCCTAATCTGATTTTCCAGCTGTAAGGCAATGGATTGTATTGAGGTACGATCAATCTTAAACCCAAACATAGGTATTCCTCCTGATGATATTCTGGATTGGTTCCTAAAAACATATCATTTATTGGTACTTTTAAGTATCAATTTAAATTATATAATATCATTATCAGGTTCGCAATCCTATTTATGGATTTGATCCGGTATTTTTACAATTATGGGAGGATAGTGAGAGATTTCACAAATCTTTCACGCACAAGGTTTGTGCCTGCGACTTCAAAGTGTAAAGATCACACTTGGCACAAACATCATAAGCGCAAAAAATGCGCAGGAATGGAGGTAAGTATGGAATTTCGTAAAATTGATAAGTTGGGGGTTACTACATCGTTGCTTGGTTTCGGTTGTATGCGCTTCCCCTTGGATAAGGACGGGAATATCGATGAAGTCCGTTCCGAGAAGATGATTGATGAGGCTTATGCGAGCGGGGTGAATTACTTTGATACTGCATATGTCTACCATGGAGGTAAAAGTGAGATCTTCACAGGTAAAGTACTTGACAAGTATGACCGGAGTTCTTATTACCTTGCTACAAAGCTTCCGATCTGGGATGTTCATTCCGTTGTGGATGCTGAGCGAATTTTTCAGGAGCAATTAGAAAAGCTGCATAAGGACTATATTGACTTCTATCTGCTGCATTCCTTTAACCGCGAAACATTTGAGAACATGGCAAAGCTTGGAGTTATCGATTATCTTGATGGATTGAAGGCAGAAGGAAAGATCAAATTTTTAGGCTTCTCCTTCCATGATGATTATGAAGTTTTTGAACATATTCTGAAATACAGAGACTGGGATTTCTGTCAGATCCAGCTGAATTATATGGACGCAGAGACTCAGGCAGGAATGAAGGGATATGCTCTTACCGAAAAACTGAATATACCTGTCATCATCATGGAACCGGTTAAGGGTGGCTCCATCTCGAAGCTTCCTATTAATGCAGTTCCATATTTCGAAACACTGAACCCCGGCAAATCACCTGCTTCCTGGGCTTTGCGCTGGGTAGGTTCTCTGCCGAATGTTAAGGTAATCCTGAGCGGAATGTCTGATGAAGCGCAGGTTGAGGATAATCTGGTAACCTTCGAGTCCTTTACGCCCTTAAATACAGAGGAGCAGAAGGCAGTGAAGATTGTATCAGAAATCTTTCGCGGTTTGGTAAAAAACGGCTGCACAGGCTGCAGTTATTGTATGCCATGTCCTGCCGGTGTAGATATTCCAAGAACCTTCGCATTATGGAATGATTATGGGCGTTATGGGAACAAGGGCGATATGCAATGGCAATGGACCTTCAATTTTGATGAGGCTAAGAAAGCCAAAAATTGTATAGAATGTGGTCAATGCGAAGAAGCCTGTCCTCAGAAGCTGCAAATCAGAAATGATTTAAAAGCTGTACAGGTAGAATTTGATAGGATTTGTACAGAAGCAAAATAAGTAGCTGTATAGGATACTGTAGCATTTAATTAGAGTAATAGCTTATTAGAGAATGGAGAAGCGTATGAAGCAAGTAGTATTAGGGTCCACAGGGGAAAAGGTCAGTGAATTTTGTCTCGGTACAATGCTTATGGGGACAGCAATTAACAGGACGACAACCTTTCAGATATTGGATCATTTTATGGGTGAGGGTGGTAATTTTATAGATACTGCCAACTGTTACACCTGGTGGCTGGGAACAGGGGAATATATCGGAGGCGAAAGTGAGACTTATCTTGGCTTATGGATGAAGGAACGCAAAAACCGTGATCATATTTTTCTGGCCACCAAGGTAGGCGCAGGGCTAAAGGATCCCTATCATATCAGGGATGCGAACGGTGTACCGGATTGGGACCGAGCTCGCAAGGAGTATGAAGGTCTGTCCAGAGAGACCATTAGACGGGAAGTGGAGAATAGCTTAAGAAGATTGAAAACAGACTATATCGACCTCTACATGACGCATGCCTACGATCCAAACACTCCTATTGAGGAGACTCTGGGAACCATGCATGAGCTGGTTCAGGAAGGAAAAATCCGCTATATCGGCGCTAGTAACTTAACCACTGCACAGTTAAAGGAAGCGAATGCCCTTAGTCAAAAGAAGGGCTGGACTCCTTATACAGTCCTACAGCAGGAATATTCCTATATTCATCCGAAACAGGACGCTGATATGGGCATTACCAGTCATGGAGATCAGGAGATGTTCGACTATGTAAAGAGTAGTAACATGGCCTTTATGGCTTATTCTCCTCTTCTGAAAGGCATCTATACCAATGCTGAGAAAAGAAATCAGTATTATAACTGGAGCCAGTACAATTCACAAGAAAACATCAAAAAGCTCGCTTTGGTAGAAGAACAAGCCAACAAACTTAACATCACCGGCAATCAGCTTGTCCTGGCATGGATGTTACAATGTCAGCCGAAAATCATTCCTCTTCTCGGGTTCAGTCGGATTGAGCAGTACCTTGAGGATATCAAGGCATACACCATCGAGGTTCCGAGGGAAGTAATCGATTTGATGAACACCGTTAATTAAAATAGTATAAAACATAATTAAGCCTGCATCCGTCACAGTAAGTTATTTCTGTATCGGAATTGTTTTATTCCAATTCTGATATAGAGTATAAATCTATCGAGGCCCCCCGGATGCAGGCTTATTTTATATTCTGTTAAACATTAATAATTCCTTAAGAATACTGATGTCTGTTGTTTCTTCATGAGTTCGGTGTTATAATTTTTAAGTAATTTTACCAGATACAAAATATGAGGGGAATGAGGATTTATTATGAGAAACAGAAAAATAATACCTGCTTTACTGTTTACACTTATTTTCGTAGCGGGATTACTTGCCGGATTCAACAGCATGATTGGTGGTCAAACCATGCGGGCTGAAGCAGGTAAAAAGATCAAATCAACTGATAAGATCTCAAAAACGATCGGTAAGCTTGAAATCTGTGTGGATCCCAGAATCGAACTGCTTACAGCCTTACAGCAACAGGCTGACTATCAAATCCTTACGAGATTGGATTTTACCTACAAAGACGAAATGAAAGAATATTTCAGTCAATACAGAAACCATACAGCAATAAAAAGCTTTGATCAGCTTAGTAAGTCCGGCTTTAATTATAACGCACCACCGGCGGTTATGTTATATGTAAGCAATCCTCCTGATTTAAGGATTATGCGTAAATTCGATGAAGAGCTGGTGAATAGAGCAACGAATCAGAAACAATTGAATTCCTTCATCGATGATATGAGAAGCTACAGTAAGGATACGAATTTTCAGAAATTCTATCAGCAGCATACCCCCTTATATAAAACGATGGTTAATCAGGTATATCAGGATATTAAGGATATGGATCTGATCGCTACCTTGGACAGTTATTATGGAATGGAGGCCAGCTCCTATCATCTTGTCCTTTCTCCGATGCTTCACAGCGGTGGGTACGGACCTTCCCTTAAGACCAAGAAAGGTCTGGATATCTACGGTATCATCGGGCCTGATCAGATCGTAGAGGGAAAAGATGGCACATCTTTGCCTGCTTACTCAGTGGGGGGCATACAATCTATTATATGGCATGAATTCAGCCACTCCTTTGTAAATCCTACGACCAGGAAATCCTTAAAAGAAATCAATCAGTATGATAAGCTTTTTACACCCATCGAGGGCAGAATGAGTGCTCAAGCCTATACTAATTGGGAGACCTGTGTCAATGAGCATATCATAAGAGCTATCACTGCACGGATGATTTATCTTACCTCCGGTAAAGAGGCTGGAGATCAGGCGATTGCTTACGAGAAAACAAACTCCTTCTTCTATGTACCTGCTTTATGCGAAAGTCTCGAATATTACGAAGGTCATCGGGACTCCTATCCCACCTTTGAAAGCTATTATCCTGAACTGGTCAAGGTGTTTAAGAAGCTCGCGGAACAAAAGCTTTCGGATGAATTCTATATCAATGATTTTGTGGGACCGATTAATGCTGCCTTTCAATATACAGATACGTTGGGCGTGGTAATTATTACCCCTACAAAGGAAGCAGATAAAAAGACCCAAGATAAGATCCATGATTATGCTGTCATAATTCGAAACCTCTTCTTCAAGAATGCCAAATTATTAACTGATGCCGAAGCCTTGAAACAGGAACTTGGAGATTCCCTGATTATCACTTACGGTACCGTAGACGGAAACCTTTGGCTAAAGCATTATAAAGATACCTTTCCCTTTCACATTGAGAAAGATCGAATTGTAGCTGATCAAAGCTATGAAGGTACTGATTTGCAATTCATATCTGTACTGCCTAATCCGCAGAATACCAAACGACCACTATTGATTTATACTGCACAGAAAGCGGAGAGCATGCTGGATATCAATAGTATATCTCACGGTCCTACTGACTATGTCATTGCTAAGGATAACGAAGAGATAAAATCCGGTTCCTATATTAAAAACAATGGGACTTGGGGCTTTACAAAATAATCCATATCCAAGTAAAGGACTGACTCAGGTTTGCTTTCAGTCGAATGAGACAGTCCTTATATAAATGAAAAGGCGTATTACAAACTGACAGTAAACCGTTAGTCTGTAATACGCCTATTTCTATATTATTTTCATACTATCATTCCAAATGGGACCAGTTCAGAATGGAATTACATCATACCCATTCCGCCGGCACCTGCAGGCATTGCAGGCTCGTTGGTCTTAATGTTGGCAACTACAGATTCTGTAGTTAATAAGGTAGATGCAACACTGGTAGCGTTCTGAAGTGCGCTTCTTGTAACCTTGGTAGGATCAAGAATACCAGCCTGAACCATATCTACATAGTCCTCAGCCAATACATCAAAGCCGATACCGGTCTTGCCTTCCTTAACCTTGCTGATGACAACGGCGCCTTCCATACCTGCATTGTTTACGATGCAGTTCAGAGGAGCTTCTAAAGCCTTCAGGATGATATTCGCACCGGTCTTCTCATCGCCGTGTAAGGTCTCAGCATACTTAGCAACTTCCTTGGAAGCATGGATGTATGCGGAGCCACCGCCTGCTACGATACCTTCCTCAACTGCTGCTCTGGTAGCTGCAAGAGCATCTTCCATACGAAGCTTATTCTCTTTCATCTCGGTCTCGGTTGCTGCACCTACTCTAATCACAGCTACACCACCGGCAAGCTTAGCAAGTCTTTCCTGCAATTTCTCTTTATCGAATTCAGAAGTGGTCTCTTCGATCTGAGCCTTAATCTGGCTGATTCTCTGAGCAATCTCATTCTTGTTGCCTTCACCGTCAACAACAATGGTATTTTCCTTCTGTACCTTAACGGATTTCGCACGGCCTAACTGCTCTAATGTGGTTTCCTTAAGGTCAAGGCCTAATTCATCGGAGATTACTGTACCGCCGGTTAAGATCGCGATATCCTGAAGCATTGCCTTTCTTCTGTCGCCATAGCCGGGAGCCTTTACAGCTACTGCGATAAAGGTGCCTCTTAATTTATTGAGAACTAAGGTGGTAAGAGCTTCACCCTCTACATCCTCAGCAATGATAAGTAATCTTGCTCCTGTCTGAACAATCTGTTCCAATACCGGTAAGACTTCCTGAATGTTGGAGATCTTCTTATCGGTAATCAGGATATATGGATTCTCAAGGTTTGCTTCCATCTTATCCATATCAGTACACATATAAGCGGATACATAACCACGGTCAAACTGCATACCTTCTACCAAGTCAAGCTCTGTCTTCATCGTCTTAGACTCTTCGATGGTGATAACGCCATCATTAGATACCTTCTCCATCGCATCAGCAACCAGCTGACCTACTTCATCGTCACCTGCTGAGATAGCAGCTACTCTTGCGATCTGCTCCTTACCCTTTAAAGTAGCACTCATCTTTAAGATGGTATCTACTGCCACATCGGTAGCCTTCTTCATACCTTTTCTTAAGATAATCGGGTTTGCGCCTGCTGCCAGGTTCTTAATCCCCTCAGTGATCATTGCCTGCGCAAGAACTGTTGCGGTTGTGGTTCCGTCACCTGCAACATCGTTGGTCTTGGTAGCAACCTCTTTTACAAGCTGTGCTCCCATATTCTCAAAGGGATCTTCCAGCTCAATTTCCTTTGCGATGGTAACACCGTCATTGGTAATAAGAGGTGCACCGAAGGATTTGTCAAGAACGACATTTCTACCCTTAGGTCCAAGGGTAACCTTTACTGTATTCGCCAATTTATTTGCGCCAACCTCAAGGGCTGCTCTGGCTTCTGCGCCATATTTAATTTCTTTTGCCATGGTTTGATCTCTCCTTTATAATTAGTCTTCTACTACTGCAACAATATCATTTTGTTTTACGATAATGAATTCCTCATCCTCAAGCTTAACTTCGGTTCCGGCATATTTTGAATAGATTACCTTATCGCCGACCTTCACCTGCATCACAACTTCCTTGCCATCAACCATTCCGCCCGGACCAACTGCTACAACAGAAGCCTGCTGCGGTTTTTCTTTTGCCTGACCCGGTAATACAATACCTGATTTTGTTGTTTCTTCGGCAACTAACTGCTTTAATACTACCTTATCTCCTAATGGTACTAACTTCATTTCGTAATTCCTCCTTCAAAATTCATTCTTACAATAGATTAATCGTTTTTGTGATTATTAGCACTCTTTACTGTTGAGTGCTAACCTGCTTTATATATTAGTAAATTTGCCTTTAAAGTGCAACCCCATTTCCATTCAAATTCTCTAGCAAATTTAATAATTTCTGGCTCTAGCTCTTCTTTTCTCTTGTTTTCTCATTTTTTCTTAATTTTAACTTTTTTCAGGAAATATATTCCACAAAATGAAATAACAAAGAAAAAGGGGCTGTTGCAAAATGCCCCTTTTTAATCCTTTATCTATGGTCACGCAATATTCAGGCATAATCCACATACATAGTATATTCCATGTCAGGAATTATATACCTACCAGAGCTTCTGCATGGTTCGGGGAAGGGCATCCTTAGCGTTCTTCCAGGGCTCCTCCTGGTAACGGTAATCAAATTTATTGATGAACCACTCTAAATCCTCTCTGACACGCTTCATATTCTCAAGATAAAGCTTATTCAACAGCTTCATGAAGCTGGTAAGCTCTTCTCCTCTTAAACACTTCGGTGCTGCTTCATATAGGTCAGCGTAATGACTGGTACAAAAGCCCTTGCATTTCGAAAACTTCCCACGAAACTCCTCACTGGTATGATATAGATGAAATATGGTAGCGATATAACGTTCTATGGTTTGATTAATCTTATCACAGATAAAGCAGGCTTCATCGAGCTCGTGAAGATGTTCGGTTAACTTAGCCGGTACAATCTTCTTACGAAACAGGGCTGTTGGGGCAGATATCTCCTCTGCCGCAGTAAGCTTCTCAACATCCTTCATCAGCTTGTCCATTTGCGATTGTAATATCAATGCCAACCCAAGCCGATTCTGATTCTGATACAGCATACCGAGATGCTTTTCACAAAACCCAAGTCTTGAGGTCATCTCCCGGACATCATCCTCCATATAGCTTGGCCCCATTGTAAACTCGATTGCACCGGCTTCCAGCTTCTGAACCATCGAACATACCGGACATTCACAATCAGTATCGAATGCTTCATTCACCGGAATGGTATATAGTTTTTCCTTCAAAACTTTATCCTGCCTTTATGTGGTTTTTTGCTCCTTAATCTTTTCCTTAATATCTCTAGCCTTCTCCTTGATACGTTCATTGGCTTCCTTGGATATCAGGACTCTGGAAATCCATCTGCTGGCCTCATCGTATTTACCTATTCTTCTTGCAAGTTCAGCCATAAGCAGTGTCATAGTGCTTTCGTCCATTCCGCACAAAGGAAAGCTCTCATTACTGAAGGCTTCATCAAAGCCTACATAGGCTTTAGAGATAAAATCCAGCTCTTCTTTATCCATATCTTCAATCTGTTTCTTATAATCAGGGGTATCCTTCGGAAGGCTCTCCGCTTTTCCTCTGAGAACCCATGCGGTCTTCAGACAGGTATACGCTCTTTCCGAAGTTTTAGATTTCTTGACAACAGCATTCACCAAAGCCAGTTTATGCCTTGCAAGTGCATCATCATAGGTAAAGATGGGACCAGTATCTTTCATTCCCTTAAAATTAGCTGAAATATTTTTCTTGATAAGCTGGGCTTGCGCTCCCGTAACATATTTAAAGAAGCGGTTTAGAGCGGAAAAGCCACAGAGAGGGCATACGATTGCGTCATACTTCAAGGGATCCATGAATTGATAGACCGGACGCAGATCCGGATCTAGACTGAGCAGCTTTACTTTTCCCGATTTAACCTGCTTGGTTTTAAATTCACGATCGCATACGGGACAGGTAAAGGTTTTGTCAAATATAATGTCTTCTTCCTGAAAAGTCGGCTTATCTTTATCCTCCGGCTTCCCAGCTGCCTCTTTCTCTTTTTCTTCATAAACGTTCATGTCGGACAAATTACCTAATCCGAATGCCTCTAATCCTGAAAATAAATTAGCCACTGTTATCCCTCATTTCCTATTGTTTTTTCCATATGTTAAGCCATTCATGAATGTTAGTTACTATATATCCGCGTAGGATGCCGTATTAGCCGTGAAGAACAGGGAGTAAGCACCGTAAACGTGAATTTATGAACTGTAAATTCACGTTGCGTACCTTAGCGGTTCTTCAAGATAATTCTGGTGCTTTTAGAATTATCTATTCCGGCTTATAAGAACTCTTCAGTGATACGATCCGATTAAATACCGGCAATGTCTCTGATGAATCCTTGCAGTCCAAACAGAAGAAGCCCTGTCTTAAGAATTGGAAGCTTTCAGGTGCTTTTGCTCCACGAATACTCGGTTCAACGTAGCAATTCTTCAATATAGTGATGGAATTCGGGTTTAGGTTCAGGCTTCCGTCTTCATTATAGACACCCTTCTCCTCATCGACGATATTTTCGTACAATCTTACCTCTGCCTTGATCGCTGTCTGTGCCGCTACCCAGTGAATGGTTCCCTTTACCTTACGTGCATTGAAGCCTGACCCGCTCTTAGTCTCAGGATCATAGGTGCAATGTACTTCGGTCACTTTACCATTTTCATCCGTGACATAATTCTGACAGGTCACGAAATAGGCATTCATCAGACGTACTTCATTACCGGGGAACAGGCGGAAATACTTTTTGGGAGGCTCAATCATGAAATCATCGCGTTCGATGTATAATTCCCTACCGAAGGGAACCTGTCTGACACCCATCTCTTCATTTTCCTGATTATTCATAGCTTCCAGATATTCTATCTGTCCTTCCGGATAATTTGTGATAATCAGCTTAATCGGATCCAGAACAGCCATGATTCTGGGACGTTTCAGCTTTAGGTCCTCTCTGATACAGTATTCCAGCATACTATAATCCACTGAGCTCTGGCTCTTAGATACACCGCACAGCTCCATAAACATCTGGAGAGATTCGGGAGTAAATCCGCGTCTCCTTAGTGCGCTGATGGATACCAGCCTGGGATCATCCCAACCATCTACAATTCCTTCCTCAACAAGTCTCTTAATATATCTCTTACCGGTAATAACATTGGTAAGATACATCTTTGCAAATTCAATCTGCTTCGGAGGATACTCATATTCCAACTCGCGAACCACCCAATCATATAAGGGACGATGATCTTCAAATTCCAAGGTACAGATTGAATGGGTAACTCCCTCAATTGCATCCTCAATTGGATGTGCAAAATCATACATCGGATAAATACACCATTGATCTCCTGTATTATGATGTGTCATCCTGGCTACACGGTAGATGACCGGATCTCTCATATTAATATTAGGAGATGTCATATCGATTTTCGCGCGAAGTACCTTGGAGCCATCGGGGTATTTACCCTCCTTCATCTCTTCAAACAATTGAAGGTTCTCTAAGGTACTACGATCACGGTAAGGACTGTTCTTTCCGGGCTCTGTGAGGGTCCCACGGTACTCTCTGATTTCCTCTGCTGTCAGATCACATACAAAGGCTTTTCCCTTCTTAATCAGTTTGATAGCTCCTTCATACATCTGTCCAAAATAATCCGATGCAAAAAACAGACGGTCTTCAAAGTCGCCACCAATCCATTTTACATCCTCAATAATAGAATCTACAAATTCTGTCTTCTCCTTCGTAGGATTAGTATCATCAAAACGAAGGTTGAATTTCCCACCGTATTTCTTAGCTAACCCATAATTCAAAAGGATGGACTTCGCATGTCCGATATGAAGGTAGCCGTTCGGTTCAGGAGGAAATCTGGTTACGATGCTCTTAACCTTCCCTTCCTCTAAGTCTTTATCAATAATCATTTCGATAAAGTTTTTGGAAACAGTCTCCTTTTCCGTTGCTTCCAACGCTTTTTCTTCTGTCGCTTCTTTATTTTCCATGAAAAACCTCCCAGTAATTAATCTATTGGTTTGTTGTATCGTGCAGACATATGTCGAATTAGTAAATATTATCATGAACACGCTCAAAACAAAGCATTCAAGTAAAAATATATGTTATATAATACCACAAATCGGCTTAACTTAAAAGTAAAAATTAAAAATACAACGCATAGAGTAAACAGTTCATCCGTAACAATCAGATCTTTCCTTATAAACAAAATGAGGCTGATCGTTCCTCTCAGATCAGCCTCATCATTTATATATTCTTTCTCTATTATTTGGTTCGATAGAAGATATGATCATCAATAATCCTATAGTCAGGATATCTTCTCTTTATGCTTCTGGCACTGTACTTATTCTGGAAGCACAGATAACTGCCGATGTTGTTCTTGCCGCTCAGTGCAGCCTTTGCAGCTTTGATTGCTCTGTTCAGAGCTTTCTTCTGAGCCTCCGGATTAGAACTGGTAAATTTGCGGGTATCATACAGCTTCAGTGCTTTGTCCATCATGCTTAATCCTGATCTTGAATTCTTGATGGTTACTGCGAACTGTACGGACCATTTACGATCATAAATTACTTCTTCTACTGTATTTACATGCCAATAAGCATCGCTCTTTGCTCTATTCAGTACCACATTTGCTACAGCCAGCATACCCTCATAATTCTGATTGCCTGCTTCGGAATAGATCAGGCAGGATAATAAGCGCAGATCCTTTGCAGAGACAGAAACCTCTTCTGTATCCTTATCCTCCTCTGAATCCTCCTTGCTGTTGTCTTCATTAGCTGAAGCACCATTCTCGGGAGCATCATAGCAAAGCTCGCCTTCTGAATCCAGGTAATATCCTTCCTGTAAAAGAAGTTCCTCAATATCAGCATCGGAAAGTGACGGATTATTCACTCTGTTCTTGCCGAGTTCTTCATCTGTATCAATCCCTATCGCAGACCCTGATGCCACCAACGCATCTAATTTATCACCGGTAACTTCTGCTGCACCAGCTTTAACTGCTGCCGGATTTGCAGCGTAAGCTGTTGCTCCGAAACAGAAAGAAAGCAGTACTGTCGTAATCATTGTGGTCAGAAGTTTTTTGGTTATCGTCATAATGTTCTCCTTAAATATTACATTTTTGGGATAATCGTTAACTTCTGTTAACAATTACTTAATAATTATAACATAAATTATTAAAAAATCAACCCCATATTTATCTCCTCTTCTATGCTGCCTGTAAACATCTGAAGTGGGGGTAATCATGGGGTCGTACCTTCCATATTTCATTCTGATATACCTTCTGCTATTGTGAAGCAATAAGTTAATCTGTAGAGACTTGAACTGCTTCCGGATGCTCTTTTCGATATTTCGCAAGCAGTAGATCAAGCATTCTTCCGTAGCTCTGCACTCCATCTGCTTGGGCATTCGCCTTTAAGTAAGTATCATTTACCTTATTCGATATCGTGCTGACTGCCGTATCCTCATACTTCTGCCAGTATTCGGAATTGGCCTGAAGATCCTTTTGTACTCCTTCGGAATACATCGCTCTGATCTCAAAATATAAATCAGGATTCTGGTCGTAAAGAGCATTTCCTGAGGTAATGAGTGCAAGCATGGTACTGCTGTACCGAATATCTGCCACCTCTGATTCCATTCCCGCCAGATAGGCCAGAAAATTCGCTTCATCCTCTCTCATAAAGCCCCGTAAATGTGCCAACTCATGCAACATCGTAGCAGGAATCGAATAGTCAGGGACATCAATATTAACATTTGCCTCCATGGTAAAAGGAAAGAAGATTCCGGTAATCTCGGTACTGGACATCAGTTTTGATAAAAGTATGGGCTTTGGTGCAGGATAATGACCTCCGAGTACAGGATATTCCCCGGCAAGTGATTGAAAAGCCCTGTCGGCTTCCTTTGCCAATTCTGTATTACTCATTGAAAGCTGAAATACTCCATCTGTATCAACTGTAGCTGTCTGAGCACGTAGCTCATCTGCATCCAGTGCCAGACTTTCTGTGAGTGCATACAACTCCTCTACAGAGGAATTCTGAATTTCCAAATTAGAATAGGTACTGAAATTACTTCTGTAATAATTCATTCCGCCCAGCAGGACAAAAAGGAACAAGGCAACACTTCCTGCACAAAGTATATTCAATAGCCCCTTTCCCAGCCTTATTCCCCGGTGCTCTTTATTCAAAAGCAGTCCAAGGAGGAAGCGAAGTCCAATCGTAAGGATAACGATTGGCATAGCAATTACAATCAATTCAGCTATTGAAAATGGGAAGAGGCCGGTTACTGCAGAAATCAGTTGAGAGATAAATCGATAAATATGTTTGGCGTAAATCTCCTCTGCAAAAAAGTTGTTGTTTTTCGCCAGAAGGATTAGCAGGTAGGAAATAGGCAGAAGCCCTATAAGATAAACTTTTTTATACGAAAAAATCTTTTTCATGAAGGGGACCCCCGTCTATATAGGTGAGCGAGTGTATCTGCCATTGAATGCCGATGTACTGTATGCAGAGGAAAATGCATGTGTGACATGTTATTATAGTAGCACGAAATCGGTGTCACTGCAACATTTTGCATAGCTCGTAAACCAGATAATCATTACCAATTCAGCTATTTGTATAATGAATATGTCAACTCTTACCATTGCTATTATGCACTCATAATATGTCGGAACATAGTCACACAATTCTCATAAAACAAAGAAGGCTACTCTGACTGAGTCCCCCTACCTTCCATCCACAGCACAAAGATCACACTACATGCTATAAGAAGGGGAATCAGCCAAAACAGCCTTCTTTTATTGATTAATTATTCAAATTTTGTAACACATATTAGAACTTCGGTACAACAGCTCCCTGGTAGGTATCTTCGATATATTTCTTAACGGTGTCGCTCTGTAGCGCCTTAACCAATGCTTTGATATCTTCTCTGGTTTCATTGCCCTTCTGAACAGCAATGATATTGCCGTAGGTCTCTGCAGCCGCAGAATCCTTCTCTTCAAAGGCTATGGCATCCTTAGCCACATTTAGTCCTGCTTCGATTGCATAATTACCGTTAATTACTGCTAAATCAACATCTGCTAAGGAACGAGCCAGCTGAGCAGATTCAATTTCCACGATATCAAGGTTTTTGGGATTCTCTACGATGTCAGTCTTGGTTGCATTCAGACCCGCACCCTCCTTCACCTTGATCAGTCCGTTCGCTTCCAGTAATAGAAGTGCTCTTGCTTCGTTCGTCGCGTCGTTGGGTACAGCGATCTTCGCTCCATCCTGTAAGGCATCAAAGCTAGCAGCCTTGCCAGGATATACACCGATTGGCTCATAGTGGATGATACCTGCAGAAAGCAGGTCTGTCTTATTCTCCTGGTTGTATTGATCCAGATAAGGCTGATGCTGGAAATAATTTGCATCCAGATCACCGCTTGAAAGAGCTACGTTCGGCTGAACATAGTCGTTATACACAATCACTTTCAGGGTATAGCCTTCTGTTTCCAGAGCAGCTCTTGCCTGCTCCAAAATCTCTGCATGAGGGGTAGCGCTTGCGCCTACGATGATCTCCTTGTCTGCCCCTCCTTTCTTAGCACAACCGACTAATACTGCTGTCACTAAGGTAAGTACCAAAATAATCGATAAAAATTTTTTCATAACTTAATCCTCCTTATATAAATTAAATGATTATATGCGATCCTCAGAGATGACATAGTGTTATAGTATCGCTTGCTTTGCCATTTCTGACGATTCAACAGCCTTATTCCTTAAATACCACTTAAACCAGATCATCAAATAGATTTGATTATTCCTTATTGATAAATGGTACTTTAACTAAAGGTAATTTGTCCTTTAAGCTTGGTGAACAGGATAAATAACAGATATCACATTCTGCGTTACATTGATTGGTTAGCATAAGACAAAGTGATGTGAATTTCATACACCCTCCTCCCCCCTGTTTCGTAATTTATAATGGAGCTATCTACAGTCTTTTATCCGTTTGCTTCATCCAAGCGGAACCAAGTTCCTGAATGACCTGAACGATTAAGACGAGAATTGCTACTGTAACCAGCATAATATCTGTCTGATAGCGGTAATATCCATAGCGGATCGCGATGTCGCCAAGGCCACCTCCGCCGACAAAACCAGCCATAGCAGAATAGCTTAATATAGTAGTTACTGCAATGGCACCTCCGATGACTAAGGAGGGCTTAGCTTCCGGGATCAGTACTTTATATACAATCTGTAATGGGGTCGCCCCCATAGACTGGGCTGCCTCAATCACACCTTTGTCTACTTCCTTCAGGGATGACTCTACCAGTCGCGCGATATAAGGTGCAGAAGCAATAATCAACGGGACCACTACCGCATTGGGACCAATGGTAGTTCCGATGAGTAATCTGGTAAATGGAATCACGGAAATCAGTAGTATGATAAAAGGGATGGATCGAACCAGATTCACAATTATTCCAAGTAGTTTATTAAGAGGAACCAACGGAGCTATTCCTTCTTTATCCGTCACTACCAGTAAGACACCGAGCGGTAAGCCGATGAGGTAAGCAACAAACGACGAGAACAGGGTCATATACAAAGTCTCCAGGATACCGAAACCAATCATTTTCAGAACTGCTTCACTCCACATACTACTTCACCTCCTCATAAGGAATCTGATTGCTTCTCAGATAATTGATGATTTTCTTCTGACCGTTCTCATCCTCCGGCAGCTGCAGCACCATCTGTCCGTAAGCCTTGCCATCGATATCCTTGGTATCCGCAAAGAGGATATTGACAGGTGTCTTACATTCTAAAACCATATTGGCAATCACAGGTTCAAAGGAAGTTCTTCCGTCAAATATGATCCGGCATTTATGTTCTCCCACGAAGCTATCGATATGGGTATCGCTCGAGAATACCAGCTGTCTCGCGATTTTTGACTGGGGTCTTACAAATACCTCTTCTACATCTCCGATTTCCGCGATCCGGCTTTGATCAATAATCGCAACACGGTGACAGATTTCTTCAATGACACTCATCTCATGGGTTATGACGACAACTGTAATTCCCAGCTTCTGATTGATTTCCTTCAGCAGATTTAAGATGGAGCGGGTTGTAGTAGGGTCCAGGGCACTGGTTGCTTCATCGCAGAGGAGCACCTTCGGGTTCGTTGCCAATGCCCGGGCTATTGCTATTCTCTGCTTTTGTCCTCCCGAAAGCTGAGCCGGATAGGCTTTTGCCTTATCCCCTAAGCCGACAATCGAAAGTAACTCCTTCGCCCGTTCTTTTGCTTCCTTTCTGGGAACTCCGGCGATCTCCAGAGGGAAGCAGATATTCTGTAAGGCGGTTCTTTGCATCAAAAGATTGAACTGCTGAAAAATCATCCCCATGGATTGTCTAGCACGATTTAATTCACCTTTATATAGGCTTCCCAAATCAGAGCCATCAAAAATCACCTTACCACTCGTCGGTTGCTCAAGAAAATTGATACATCGCACCAAAGTACTCTTACCTGCCCCACTTAGTCCGATGATACCGAATATCTCACCCTCGTAAATCGTCAGGTTAATGCCCTCCAGCGCCTTCACTTCCTCACTATTCTTACTTTGAAATACCTTCCCCAGTCCAACCAGTTCTATGATCGGTTTCTGATCCATCAAAGCCGCACCTCCAATTATAGTTACTATTATGATACTTAATCTCTGATCTAAGTAAGTTCGTCACAATCGCCTCGTATGAATATAAAAACAGGATGCCATAGATAAGCATCCTGTTCAGTCGTTCATATGATATGGAAGAAGACTCTTCACTTCCGAGCATAATGAAACATCACATTCACTTATCCTGCAAATATGTCATAATCGGCATGCACATGCCACACATATTAGAGCACATAGTAAAGGTTGATGTTCTCATTGGTTATCCTCCGTCTTCATTTCCTATTTATCCGATGTAGTAATTAGATTATTGAGTTGGGGTAAGTATACCGTATGGAGGATATGTTGTCAACGATTTTTATTAAATTTATAAAATTAATCCGATCAGATCCAATACATACCCGGAGAGGATGCCTCCAACCAGCACAAAGCCGACATATAGTGCCACTGCACGCTTCTTCATAAAGGTCGCTAGACCTGCAATCACCCAGGCACTGGTTGCCGAACCGGTAATCATGAACGCCAGCATAGCTCCCTCGCTTGCTCCGCTTTGGATCAGGGACTGGATGATCGGGATACCGGAATTCGTAGTGATATATAAAGGCAGCCCGATTAAAGAAGCCAGCGGTACCGCATAGAAGGAAGCCTTTCCGAATAGTACTTCTATGATTGAGGTAGGAATAAAGGTGTTAATCAGGGAGCCGATCGCTATAAATATCGCATAGAAGAACAGGATCTGCTTAAGTCCCAGCTTATAGAAATTGGTTGCCAGTTCCTTCAACTTCAACTTTTTCACAAACCTTGAGATTGAATTATCGTTGCCGGAATTCTGCTGACAGCAAAGCAGTCCATCGGCTTCCATGATGATGGTACTATTTCCATGGCCGTCCGCTTCTGCTTCCTCCTTTACCGGGTTACAGCCGCAAGTAGGCACCGCAACTGCAGGCTGGCATGCACAGCCAGCTGTTTCTTTCTCTGATCCGCAACCACAGGTAGGAACAACTCCTGCCTGAGCTCCAAGGAAGCGAGACTGATCCTCTAAGTATTTCGTCTTCTTCTCAATCAGATTTGTTATCACACCGGAGGCTACTCCGATCACCAGGGAAGCTATCGTCAAAGCAATTGCAAAACGTAAACCGATCACTCCTGAGATAAATACAAAGCCGTCCGGACTCATCAATGGAGATGAAGTCAGAAAGGCCATGATCGGCCCCCAGGGTAAGGTCGTGGTAAGCATACCTATGAGGACAGCAGTAGTCCCGCAGGCACAAAGCGGGGTAAAGGTCCCAAAAAGGACACTGGCAATGATAGATACACTCTTTCTCTTGAAAAGAAACTTTGTCATTTTATCAGAATTCACATAGGTGCTTAATGCTACTGCAATTGCAATAGAGATTAGAAGTATCTTCCAATTATGCTGGAAAGACAGGACAACCGCATCTCCTGTCTTCACCAGCACCCCCCACAAATAATTTCCTATTCCGCTCATATAAAATCCTCCTTATATATTATTGTTTTTTGACTTACTCAGGAGAAGTTATTCTCCTTATATGCTTTAACATTTTGATACCTTACTTACATGAATAAATCCCTCGAGCAAGATTAATTTCTATGTAACTAATACGTTTTATATCATGGAACTTATCTTTGTTAAATTATATCGTATATCGTAGATTTACGATATAATATTCCAAAAAAATATAAGTATAACTAAAGCAAATCCTCCTTCATTTGCTTCATGAATTCCTCCAGTACCGGTTCATTGACAAAGTAGCAGCTCCAAAGCTCCCTCTTCTCCTTACGGATCAGATTCGCTTTCTCAAGTACCGCAAGATGCTGAGATACCGTAGACTGAGCTAGCCCTGTGAATTTTACTACATCACCCACGCTAACCCCATTCTCAAAGAATTCGATCCGATTACAGCAAGTACCTATTCCCTTCTCCTTGAGCGCTTTAATTAATTGATATCTGGTCTTATTACCGAGTGCTGCACAAATCAGTTCAACGTCCATACTTCTCCTCCTTTCCGTAATTTCTTTTTTGTTCTATACTTCCAACTCTCTTTCTGTGATAAAATCACTATATCGTATTTTTACGATATAGTCAATACCTATTTTTTAATCATCATCATATTTTTTACAATGGCCTGAGTACGGGTTATTCTTACAGTCATATTTTTCAATTGCCTCCGGCCCTCTGACTACAGTTCTGCAAATGCATAAGCCTCCTTTATCATCGGCTGCTATCCTCCAATCCACCATCATAATCTTACCGTCAACGATCTCCAACCCGGACAGACCCCTAGTACGAATGCAGCAGCCGGAGTTAAAATAGGGTAATTCATCCGATTTCGGGAACTTTTGCCTGTGGGTATGGCCGCAGATTAGCATTGTCTTGTGCCGTTCAATCCATTTATCATACATTTTTTCTATCTTGTGTCTCTTATATAAATTAAGGGCCGGACTTGTCGGATTGTCAAATCCGACAATATGCAGATAACGCCAGAAATAGCGAAGCAAAAACATTCCAAGAAACCACAGCTGATCATTCATAAGATCTCCCTGATGCCCATGCAGCACCAAGATCTTCTGTCCGCTCCCCTTATGTTTGAGCACGACAGCTTCCCTTGGTGCAAGTCCCCGGAATAACTCAACCCTCTTCTGATTGTATTCATCATAATACTGATAATAGTTCCTTCTTACAAAACTCTTAGATTTCAGATATATATTATGATTACCGTATAGCATGATAAGGCGGCTCTCATCAAAGAACTTTTTGAGCACGGTAAAAACATCTGTATGTGCGAGTCTGATGACTCTGAAATTCTTATATTCCCATAATTCGTCCCCATCTCCAGCCTCGATGTAGACATAACCTTCTTTATAGTAATAATTAAGAGCGTGCAGAAAGATATTCTGATTTCTGGCAAATTCATCAGATACACTATCATCCCCTCTATGCATATCACTAAATATGATATATTTGGAATGATTGTCAAATTGCTCGATTTTAGCCCTCTGGTAAGCTTTGGTCAACCGCTGTTCGGTATTCATACTGTCTCCTTCCACCCTGCCTGATTTCTTTCGGGAGGATCGTGTTCTGTCGGATGTGTTTCTATGCGTATCTATTGGATATTATGAAAAAAATTATTGATAATATGTATTCCCAACAGATATTTCCGTCAATAAGCATCCAACAAACAGTAGAACATCCTGCGAGCAAAGACTTTTATATAGTTTCGCTACCGATATTTTTTAAGAACAGCATATTCTTGATTGCTATGTCAGCCTTCCACCACTGCTTTGAGATAGCCCATTGCTCAGGAAATGCTGCCCATCCCCATGTCACCTCCCATACTCCTTCCTGGTCGCGGGTGCTCTTGATGAAATCAGTCTCATAGTCTGAAATATCCTGGTTCCCCTCATAAAAGCTGCTATTGCGATCTCGAAAGAAAAAAGAGGGTTTACAGATATAGCTATCAATCCAGACAGAGGTGTCCCGGGTAATTGTATTGTTTACCAATACGGTTAGCTTATCCTCCATAAGGTCGATCTCAAACAGATCAGTCACGCCTGCTCTTTTGCAGAATTCTGTCATAGCAATAAAACATCGCAGGACATGCATATCCAGCTGATCGGAAGCTAGGACATATTCTGCAGCTGCCTTCGCTATGGAAGCACATCTATCGTATAAGCTGCTGCCCTTCTCGCTGTAACAGAGGCCGAAACCAGCCAGACCCGCGCTGGGATTAAACCTGTCATGTCCGGAACCTTGACTGTCCTTTTGCCACCAGGGAGCGTGCGGGTAGCCATTGTTCGACTCGACCACACCCAGCCATAGTCCATCCTCATAATCCTGTCCGCTACTTAAGTAATTCACAATCCCCCGAAGTATGGGGTGCTGCTTCTCCGGGGGACCGATTTCATTCAACAGCTCGATTGCATGAAACACTTGGATGGGAGCGGAATACGGATTCCAGGCATCAGCCTCCAAAGCATGCCCAAAGCCTCCATCCTCGTTCTGATATACAATCAGTGCATCAATTACTGCCTCCTTCTTCCCCTGTTCAAAGTGATACTGCCATCTGGCCAGATCCAAGGGACGGGCATTTCGGTACATCCAGTTACGCACCTGTTGATATAATAAATCTTCTTTCATATGTTTACCAACCTTTCTTTTCATGATTAACTAACCTATTACGGTCTGAAATACACGCCGGGTCCACCTCTGTGTCTCAGTGGTTGAGAGTTAGCCTTCCCTCTTCCTTCGCCGGCGTTTTACGGCTTCCTGATAAGAATGGTCTATCATTTCATAGACCAGAGTGTCATCTAAACCCTGATTCAGATAGATTGTATTCTTATACGGTTTCTGCCTGTCCGGACAATGATAACCTACTATGACAAGCCCCGGATAGGTTCTGCGGTAATAATCCGCCAGCATCGGCTCACACCGCAGGGTGATCTTCTCCTCAAGGTACCATTCAAGAAAAATGCGCTCACCTACCTTGAAGCAGATTGGAAACGGACCAAAGGGTGTAGTCTGATATGCCTCCGGCTTAGCCAGACAATATTCCTTTATATCATCGTATTTCATATTCTTGCTCCTCTCTATAACTCATTATACAAAACGAACATGACTGGTGTTTGTCATGTTCATTCATAGTGTTTCAATATATTTTCAGCAATACTTCTAATCTCGTGTTTTAAGCCCTTCGGGTATAGTACCTCCGCCTTATCTCCAAAGCTCAAAATCCAGCTGAGCATATAATTCTTATTCGTAAAGCCCATACGGAATAAGAGCTTCCCCTCCTCGTTGACTTCGAAGCTTTCCCTGCCGTATTCATCAATCAATCGGTATTTTACCTCCGGGTCAAAAAGGATCGTAATCTGATATTCATCTGTAAAATAGTGATCAAAATCCTTATGTCCCTCAGCGATTTCCCTTGGCTCGAACTTCAATCCTGTATTCTTAAGCTCACATAACCGGTTCAGCTTAAACAACCGGAAATCTCTGCGTTCCTTGCAATAACCGAACACATACCAGGCAGACCACTGAAAGGCAAGGTAATAGGGCTCGATGGTTCGCTCCGCATCTCCTTTGCTGCTGTAGTAACGGAAGGAAATTAACTTATTATCCAGAATCGCCTCACGGATCACAGTTATCTTATCTGCTAAGTCACTTTTATAATGAGAAGCCAGATTAATGATGATGCTGTCTTTTATCGAAAGTACCTGATCCTTCTTCACAAAGAATTTGTTCAGCAGCTGCTCAGTTCCGGCCTCTGAGGAAATACTGTCCATCCCTTTAAGCGCAGTCACTAGCTTCTGCATCTCGTCATAGGTCAGGACGCTCTTATCGATCCGATATCCATCTGCGATCGAGATACCACCGTTCCCACCCTGGGTTGTTACGATCGGTATTCCCGCCATGCATAAAGCATCAATATCCCGGTTAATGGTCCTCTTCGATACCTCGAATTTCTCAGCCAGATATGGTGCGGTAACCTTATCCTTCTGAAGTAATATCATTACAATTCCAAGCATACGGTCTATCTTCATCTCTCTACCTCGGTTCATTCTCTATACTAGCATAGCTAAATCCTCTAAAGCATTCAGCCTTCCGGAAGCTATTCCGTCTCGGGATACCCTATCATTATCGGAGAGGCCGGATCATGTCTGCTACAGTTTCTGTCTATGGAAGCCATACTATGATTGGCATAGCAGTAGATACAGCCATTTCGGCAGGTATTGTACACTCCGATATCAACGCTTTTCATACAGCCACAATGAGGTCTTTGGCTCTTGTCCTTCCCAGCTGCAATTGAATGCCCGCAAATCTTTTCCACTGTCTGCCTGTCAATGCAGGAGGCAGGTAGAATACCGTCCTTTGTTAAGTCGATCTCCTCACAGCAGGCTCTTAACGTCATCCCCATCGGTTTTGCCGCCTCAGATAAGGCTGTCGAAAGACGATGCATCTGCTCCGGACTGATTTCCTTCAGCACCTGTTCCTTTACTGTACTACTCAGCTTACGATAGACATCTGCAAAGCTGATCGTACAAAGTTCGGTATATCCTGAAAGCTCCCTACCAAGAGCAGTAAACTGTTCGAGATGATACTCCGCAGTCAGAGTATCATTCAGAACAATCGGGTCATATCGCCACATAACCCTGTCCTTGCCAAGTCGCTCCGATAATTCCTGAAAAGTCTGAATAATCTCGCTTTTCTCTCTGAGATTCGGTTCCAGCCACTTGCCATAAGCCGAACCTCGGTATGGCAGACCATAAGGAGTGATCGTAAATTGAAAGCAATACCTAAATCCCAGAGCCTCCAGTTCCTCCAGCTTATCCATCATTGGAGCAGGATCCTTGGTCCAGAATACAATACAGTCGATATTCTCAGGAGTTAGGAGTACCTTACAGAGCTGGGCGTGGTTCATTGGATTTCTGTAATATGCATAACCCTCTCTTAATCGGTTCAGCAGCCATTCGGAATAATAACTCGGAATATCTGTCCTGCGTGATGCAGATAAAATCATATCTTTTCACTCCTTAAACGCATTGTCATTCCGGCCCCCATGCCTTCATTGGGCCTTTCTAAAAAACCAAATTGCTGATAAAAGCCTTCCCTGCCTTTGGCGGCCATCAGCCCGATGTTCATGGATCCTCTCTGCTGTAATTCCTTCTGTAGATAATTCATGATGTTCTGAAAAATTGACTTTCCAATTCCATGACCTTGATATTCGGGAAGTACTATTACATCGAGAATAAATACTGAACAGCCACCATCTGATACCACTCTTGCCATACCGATTGTTCGTTTCCCGTCCATAGCTCTTATTACATAATCACTTCTATTGATACCGATTTGTGCCTGCACTGCCGGTAAACTCCCCCAGCCTACGGCCTCTCTCAGCTGATTATACTCTGTCACAGAAATCATATGATCATATAAAATATTCATGAATAATCCCCCTACGATACGGCTCCACCCTCAACAAATTTGTTAATCTATTATAAATAAGTTTAGCATAATCTGTAACTATAGGCAAACATTTGTTTTGTTGTAAAATGAACAAAAAAATAGAGGCGACTGATTTGATCTCCTCAAATCTGCCTGCCTCATATCATTAAAATCGAGGCGACAAGATTTGAACTTGCGACCTCTGCGTCCCTAACGCAGCGCTCTAGCCAAGCTGAGCCACGCCTCGATATCTGCTGTCTTTCGGACAGCAAAGTTATTATATTATGTCAGCATACTGTTTGTCAACAAAAAGATTTCATAATTTTCAAGAATATTTTCTCAATTTGGATCAGAGCCAAATCCACTGTCAGAACCGCCCATATCCATACTGTCTCCCCCGACACTCTCCATGGAATCCGGTATCCCGTTCATATCCATGTCCTGCATATTGCTCTCCATCTGGTCAGGAATTCCATTAAAATTCATGTCGTTGATATTGCTTTCCATCTGATCCGGAATTCCATTGTGATTTAGATCGCTGTTAAATGCTTCAAGATAGTCCGGAATACCATTTAAGTTCGAATCCTTTTGTGTAGCCTCAAAAGCTTCTGTCTGATTGTCCTTGTCCGCATCTGATGCGGAATCTGACATCTGATCAGCAGTATCAACATCAGTCGCATTGTTGCTCATAATATTTGCATAATTCTGAATTGACTGACTGGAATAAAGCTGTTGCTGAAGCTTCTGTTGTTCTTCCGGATTATCCTTCTCCTTCGATTTCCTATTTTCTTTATAAAGGTATCTTAGTGCAAGGGCAACAACGATAATCACAAAATACATAAAGTAATCCGCAAACTTCTCCATAACTCCATCTCCTTCAAAAGGTAAAATATACACATCTTCTTGCAATTATACCCTAAGGCAGAAAGTATTTCAATCAACCTTTATCTTTTCCGGCTCTGAACCTCGTGTATCTTCTCAAGTGTAGGCGGATTCAAAGGGATCGGGTAATTTTCACAGGCAACACCTGCTGTTGCACTGGCAAAGCTGACTAAGTCCTCATCACTCATACCCTGCTCCAGAGCATAAATCGTTCCTGCTTTAAAGCTGTCCCCTGCTCCTAATGTACTTACAACATGAATTGGATATGGCCGAAAGAACTTTGGTTCTTGTCCCCGGCGACCAAACATCATCTCCTTCTCACCAAAGGTAAATATAATCAGTCCCTCCGTGTTCTCGGTATATAGGCGGAATAGCTCCTGATAATCCTGTCCCGGATAGGTCAGCTCCAGATGCTCGTGAGACAGCACATTTACCTCACAGTATCTGTTCATATCACTGTCATAGGTACAGTCGATGGTTGCATACTTCTTGTGATACTTCCTGCAATACTCCGCAATCTTTTCGCCAAAGTACGGATCTGCTCCCACGACCGTACAGTTCTTAACTGCCTCTTCATCCGGCTGCTCATACCAGGGCTCCTTCAGGCTGTAAAGATAACCCCATCTTCCGAGCCCGGTGCGTGTACCACCGGCGATAATCATATAATCCACCACACCCTGAAAGCCTTTTTCATAATGCAGCTTACTGGTATCTGCAGACTTGTCCTTAAAATAATCTCGAATCACATTCACATTCTCATCTCCCAGATGTGTTCCCCCCAAAGTCACATTACATCCAAGAGAAGTAAGCACTGCCGCCGACGTCCCGGTTTCTCCGCCCAACAGATAATGTCTTTCTTTAATCTCCACATTTGTATCTGCTTTCGGATAATCCCCTTCCAACAAAAAGTGTTCCGTAGTCATGATTTGACCGTAAAGATAAATATAACCCATATTAATCCTCCCCTTCCTCTGCGCAAGACAGAATCTTCATATGGGTATATTATATGTCTTTATTTACCATAAATCCATGTAGATTATTATATAGATTTCCTGTTTCTCCTAATCATAAGGGCTAAAACAAAGCCAATGAGTGAAAATGCAGCCGCAAGTATGCCTACAAGAAAAAAGCCGTTACCGCTGGCAGAATTAAGTGATGCTCCGCTGCTCATTTTTACTGAGACAATAGCCGAATAGGTTCCGGTAAAAAGAGAGGCACCGATACATCCTGCTACCTGAAATCCTGTACTCATAATAATCACGCCGTAAGGGCTTAATTCCTGTTCAAGGTGAGATAGTGCAAAGCTCTGCACCGGACCAATAATCAGGGCCGAACCACAGATTACCGGAATATAAAGTAAAGCCATAACGACAAGAGAATGAGAGCCGGTAAAATATGATACCGCTATCGCAAAAACACAGATCATGGCAAAGCCTAAAGGAAGCAAAAGCCCGGCACCATGCTTGTCATAGATTTTCCGGCAATCGGTGATATCACGCAGGATAAAAGTATCGCCGGAAAGAGTGTCAGGGAAGCACTGAAGGAGGAGGCCTCAAGTGAGCTCTGCATGAAGATCGGCATGACGATATTCATAGCAAAGATGACAATCAGGGAAATCATGTTGAGAATGACACCTATCGTAAACGGCTTCACTGACAAAGGTCTTAAATCAATCAACGGTTCAGCAAGTCTCTTCTGCCGGGATACAAATGCAGCCAGACATATTATCCCAAGCACTACTGATACCAATGCAAATATAATATTACCGGCAAACACTGTAGATACCCCGTAAAGAATACCAATCAGGGCAATACCGATGAAAGCAACGGAAGCTGCATCAAGCTTCGGATGAGTCAGCTTCGCCACATTACTGAGCAGGAATGCACCCAAAAGGAAGCAGATCAATGATAAGCCTGCGAATACCCACAGAAGTGTATTCCATGAAAAGAAGGAAAGCAGAATCCCTGCCAAAATTACGCTGAGAGAGGGTCCCAAGGTAGTCATAGCACCCATAATACCCATGTATGTACCAAGCTTCTCCAGGGGTGCAACTTCAAGAGTAATATTCATGCCAATCGGAATCAGCATACCTGTTCCCAAAGACTGAATAATACGTCCTATCAGCAGCATGGGAAAGCTTACAGCCAATGCTCCAACTACACTACCAAGGATCAGCAGACCAACCGTGAACATAAATAAACGCCTGGTCGGAAAGCTCTTGTAAAGAAAGGCTGATACAGGAACCATAACAGCTGCTCCCAGCATATAAGCTGTCGCAAGCCATTGAACAGTTGAGACACCAACCCCAAATTCTTTCATAATGGGCGAGAATGCAACGTTAAGAAATGTCTCATTGAAGGTAGCCAAAAATGCAGCAAAGGCTGCAACAACCACCATCATCTTGGATTTAGCGGATGAGTTATCCATAATATTACCTCTTTTCTGTAATTTTTAGCATAAAAAAACACATGCATAGCTTGTCCGTAATCAGATTTACGAGCCCGGCTCAACATGTGTCGTTTAATGTCCCATATTTAATTGAAGTTTGATATTATCAAATCTTTCGCACTTTGAGGAATATAACATATCCGGATTTTCTTGTCAAGAAAGCGAAAAAAAGTTCGTGCAATATTGCTAATATGGACCCTATGTATCTTTGGTTAATTTGCTTATAACTATATATTTGATAAAACCCCGCATATCAAATTACTACGCGGGGTTTTTTAGGCCTGATTTATATTGGCTGTTTGGGGTAACTGTATAATATCACCAAATCCAAAAAATGTAAAGATATTTTTTTACAGTCCGTAAATTAGGGCTAAAGCATCAAAAAAGGTACTCAAATCGTGTACCTTCCTTGGAATAATAGGCTGTTGGGTAGAACCCTTGCAAAAAGCGGATTCTTAAAAATCGGTTTGAGTAGGAGCAGACAAAGTAATGGTGGAAGTTACGAATGACGGAGATCAGTCACCTGAATTCACAAAATTAAGCGTTGTCTTTTACAAGGGTGGGCATGTTATACATATTCCGGAGATATTCCTCATCGTTATCCTCCGTGTATATTAATCTCTGCAAGGTTTAACTCCTTACATTTATATTTGTCTTGACTTACAAGATTTAATATGTTATAGTTTGAAAGTATTTTAAATAAAGAATTGATTTCACATATTTACGTAGATCATTTTTTGATTTACTGAGATATGTGTTTTTTATTGGGAATATAATAAATTTAAGGAGGTATCTTCCATGAATAAAGGTACTGTAAAATGGTTTAATTCACAAAAAGGTTTTGGTTTCATTTCGGATGATCAGGGTAATGATGTATTTGTACACTACTCCGGACTCGCTATGGATGGTTTTAAATCCATTGATGAAGGTCAAGCTGTAACATTTGATGTTACAAAGGGTGCTCGTGGTATGCAGGCAGTCAATGTACAAATCGCTTAGTTAAAATACTATGGCTAAAAAGGATCACTTGAAAGTGGTCTTTTTTTTATTCAATAATTCATCCACAGCACTTCGGTCCGGGGTAAGCTATTCTCAACTCTGTCCGGAGTGCTTATCTTTGTAGTATAAGGGCTGACTGCCCTTTAGGAAATGATATGGAAACAGAATTTTTCAGACCATCAATAACTCCAAATTTTATAGCACTAAGCGTGCTTGGCTTATTTTCAAGTAAATCTGATAATAATCTCAATACAATCAGCTTCACAATCATCGATTAATAAATCATACTCCTCATTTATATGATGCGTCACACCACATTAAAAACCACTCTCGATAATTATTCTCATACGGACAAGACAATGTATAAAAATACGATTAAAAGGTATAACAGAAACTTGTATAAAAAGTCATAGAAAAAACGGATATAACAATTTGTTAAAATCGCTACATCCGTTGATTTTCATTAAGCTGTTGGGCAGACTTGAACTGCTGACCTCCTCATTACCAAAAATATTTCTTACTCTCGGCATTTGTTGACAGCACATCGAGAGTATCGATTATTATTACTTCTATGACGGATGCGTTTAATATCATATTATAGATATGAGTAATTTGAAGTAAAATTAGTAACTAAACAGTAACTATTCTTCTGGATTCTCATTAGTATCACTTCTCTCAATAAAATTTAACCCCAAAAATTTTAGTTTATCTTCTCTTTTACCATTCCCTATTTGAATGCCCCATCTTTCACATAAAAAATTAGTTAATTTTATACCTCTATTTAATATAGCCTTGGCATCCCAATCATTATATTCTGTTAATTCTATTTCTGAATAAGAACCATATTTATATCCTATAGGGTTTTGAGTATTAGATTTTTTTTCCGGGAAAGGTTTATTTGCTAGTTTTACATTTTTATCGGAAGATATAGCTACTAGGTTACCCAAAGAATTTTTTAGCTTATTTTTCTTTTTATAGTCATATTCAGCAAACATATCCAACCAATATCGGTGGTGTGAATTTTCTGGATATATATGCTCAATTGAATCATAACCGCTTTCATATATTTTCCATCTGTCTAGCTTTTCTATATTAGTCTTACTTTTCTTCATTAAGCTTAATTCATATTCACACAAAAAGTATCTCACCCAATAAGTTTTATAAAATCCACTTCTCCCATATAATTTAATTGTATTCTTATTCACCTCAGTAGAACTAATAAAAGCTGAATGTGCTTTCTCAAATTTTTCAGTTACTCCTTTAATTGTTAAATCACCTTTATTTAATTTCTTAACAATATCACTGAAATCTATATATTTTATGTCAGCATCATCTATAGCCTCGCCATCAAAAAATTGTATTGCAAATAGATATTTTTCAAATGCTTTCAGAAATTTCAAAAGATTTCTATCATTCTTTCCATAAGCCCTAAAACACGCTAACATAAAGACATTCAAATAAGAAAAATCTATTGCGTTTCTGTACATATGGCGTCGTCCTCGACTAATTGAAAAGAAATTAATTTTATCTATATATTCTTTAATCTCCATATCATAATGTGATGAATATGGATTTTTGATAGTTCCCCAAAGATCTATACAATCACAAAGATTCTGTATATATTCAAAACAATCATTAACATCAAGAGAATTGTCCATAATTCGCTGAATAACAAAAAATTTATTTAGTAAAAAGTTTGTTTGCCACTCGCCGAATTCATAATAATACCCTCGATAATTTTCTTTTTCCATTTGTTCCATGTTCTCAGCAAAATATAGCATAAAATGTGTTACTAAAAACTCATCGTCTAATAACAATCTTTCTCTATTCTTTCCTAGTATATGATATATTTTCTTCCAACAATTATTTATATCACGACGTAGTCTAATTTTGTCACTCTCACTAATTTTAAACAAAGTTGAGACATAAATTAGCCTATTTTTAAGTAACTCCAAATTTGATAATGGCTTACCTCTATTATTCATGGTTTCAAAAGTAACAAAAACATCTATATCTTCGGAAATAATATACATGTTAAATAAGAAGTGTTGTGTTATTTTTGTATATACCACTTCCAACTCCGTTATTGATAATCTATTCAACTTATCATAAAAGAATTTTTTCACTGTTCCTAAATTATTGGTATATATTGTTTCATTTTCACTTGAAGTAGTTATCACTTTTTCATTATATATCTGGGTAATTAAGTATTCATAGCTTGGGTTGTCTCTCTCATAACCATACATATATGTTCGACTTTTATTTTCGTTCTGATATTCAAATATGTACTTTCTTGATATTTCATCTTGAGAAGTATAATTGAGTTTATCAATATTTTTCTCTTGCATAATTTCTAAAATAGAATATATAAGAATAACTGCTGTCGTTAATCTTTGTTGGCCATCAACAATATAATATGGAACGAATCTCTTTGCTTCTATAATCCATAAATCATCAACCCAATTACTATACTCATTATCTTTAGCTGGTTCCAACGTTAATACTCCGACGTAATGATTTTTTTTACTTTCAAGCCTACATAAATCACCCCAAAAATCTTCTACCTCTTTTATTGTCCAAGCGTAACCTCTCTGATAATCGGGAATTCTAAAAATTTTTTCAGAAAATATTTTAGATATAGACATCAATTGATCCATATAAATTCTCCTTTGTAATAAAAATAATAAGCTACAAGCAATTAAAAATGGCAAGTTATTACATAAACCTGCCATAATTATACAATATTCTATATATAAGCTCAAATAAATTTTGTAATTTAGTAAACTTTATGCATTCATTTTTAAAAACTCATCAATCTTTTTACTAGTAACTCTTTTCTGTTCCTCAAAACTGTGGGCATATATATTCATTGTTGTACTGGTTTGAGCATGTCCTAACAAATTTGAAATATCAATAATATTTACACCTAAATAATTCAATAATGTAGCACATGAATGTCTTAATCCATGAAGCGGTATGTCCGGCAGTTGCTCCAGATTTTTTATAATTGCTTCTTCCTTATGATTCATTACCCAATCATTATATTTCTTTATATGTCTCTTAAAATGATGATAAGGTGTGCTTCTTCCCATCAATTTCCCATCAACCTGAATAAATAAATTATCCTCACCTTTCCAATAGTCACCTAATTGTATCTGTAACATTCGATATTCTTTTTTATATTTTTTCAGCAAAGGAATGATTGAATCCGGTATAGAAACTGTTCGAATTGAGGTTTGTGTTTTTGGTTCTTTAAAATCAATACCATGTTCTGTTTTTGTAATTGATTTCGTGATATGTATTACCTTTTCTTCAAAATTAATATCATACCAGTGTAATGCCAGTATTTCTCCTCTTCTTAATCCACAAAATAAAGCGAGATTATAGAAAACTTTAAATTGTGTAGGAACTGTTTTGTTTTCATAATAATCGTTCACATAATAAGCAATTCCTGTGTCATCAATTCTTCCATGGCCTTTGTACAATGTCTCATATGTAATATCTAGCGATGTCAAAAACATTAATGACTGTTGAGGTGTTAAAAATTTTAGGTCTGATGCTTTCTTTTTATTCTTGGGTAGCTTAGCATTAGCGCAGGGGTTAATATTAATCATTCCCCATCGAATTGCTGTTTTGAACATACTCCCTAGAACAATATCTATTTTCTTAATGGAGGAATACGCATAATCATTACTCATACTTTTATAGAATTCTTCAACCATCGGTAATTTGATTTTACCTATCTTATATCCTCTAAAATATGGGATCATTCTGTTTCTGACAATATCTTCATAACATTGATATGTACTATATGCTAAATCATCTTTAACATAAACCAACCATTTATCTGTAAACTCTTCAAAAGATATCTTCTCACCGTCAAAACATACCCCTTTTTTAACTTTATCTTCAAACTCCATCGCATATTTCACAACTTCCTTTTCTTGTTGTTTAGGAGATGATGCATCAGGTTTATAAGTTGTTGTTACAACTATCTTTTTTCCTTGCATATCATAACCGTTGCTCACTGTGATTTTATATGAAATACCTCTTTTACCTTCAATTTTCTTTATATTAGCCATAATCAAATTCCTTTCTTATGAATAGTATCATACTCATGCTTATATCGATAAAATGTCGGTTTTGTCATTTTTAACTCGTTCATCAATTCAAATGGTTTCTTCTTACCTTGAATCACCATACCATATTGCTTAGAGAATTCATCCAGTGTCATCACGCGAGGTCTGCCATAATCCTCCCATTCACCCCTGTCCTTCTTTGCCTGAATTCCCTCCTGTTGCCGTTTTTCTTTTTTCTCAATTTCAGCTTGTGCCATTGTTGCATATAACTCAATTAGCATATTATTGATAGTCTCCATAATCATTTTAGCCATTGTATTATCTAGAGTAGATAAATCTTGAAGAGTAGTAGGTATTTCTAATATCATTACTCGAATACCATTATCTTTAAAATATCTTAGTTCCTGTAATGTAGCGTCTTTATTTCTACCCAGACGATCCAATTCGGTAATGATTAATACATCACCCTTTTCTAATATTTCATCTTTCAACATCAAATAGCGTGGTCTTTCAAAGTTCTTACCGGTTTGTTGGTCGGTATAAACCTTATCCTTGTACAGAGAGATATGGTTATTAATACAAAAATGATTAATTTCCGTTATCCCTCTGTCAAGGTGTTGGTCTCTCGTACTGGTTCTGTGGTATGCAACATATTTCATACAACTATCCATCCTTTCTGGTTTTAGATGGATGCCATTATATATGGCGGTATCAAAACGTACATACCCACTTTTGATTATTATCAAAAAACTGATTTATACATTTTAACCGCAGAATATTTAGGTTTATCGATAGTATCATTATGTATACATTTTGGACTAGCAGGCATGTTGTACACCATTGTTAAGATATTCAATAAGCTTATCCACATTAATTAAGTATTTATTTCCCGCCCTAACATATACAATTTTATTGCTTAGGCAAAGGTTACGCAGATAATTATATGCTAATCCAGTAATTACAGCTGTCTCTTTAATAGTACGCATTTTAGGTATTGTTGTTTCCATAGTAAATACACCGCCTTTTCACAAAATAATCTTTATAATATGTCTACTATATAGTCAAAATTGACTTACTGGTATTTTCAAATTCTCCGTATTTCACTCTGGAACAACTGTAGAGCATTGCATCAATTAACTACAAAGCTTTTTTTAGAATTGATATCCATTAAATGTACCCTAAATAATTACCAGATACATGCATATTTGAATGATTGCAAAGTTATAAGAGTATCGCAAGGTAGATTATACTTTTCATCCAATTCCCTTATTCGTTGTCGTGAATAATCCGTCATACCTCTTTCCTTATACCATAATTTAATTGCTCTTCTCATCTGCTCTTTGTCTACGATTACTTCTTTATATTTACAATAGGTTTCCATCGGACTATTGTTGCTTCGTAATTCATCCAAAAGAATTTGTTGTACACAAGAAAGGTATCTTTTAACATAATCATCCATAAGAATTCGATATAAGGTCAAGAAATTTTCTATTAGTAATTCTATCCCTTTTCCTGTTATTACACTTTTTATATCACGCTTATCATGAAATATAGAATTTATCTTTCTTGACATTAAAACAAATTCTACCCTTAGATATCTATCATCCATTTCAATACCTAATTGATTCATCTTATCATAACACTTAAGTTTCCATTGATTGTTTATTGTTCGTGACACTAATCCATTAATACAAGGTTTATACTTATATTCTTTTGATTGTATTACGTAATTTAAGTTTTGATCTGCTTCATGCAACAAAGCATTGCTAAATAGTCGAATTATATTTTCACATGAACATTGACCAATAAGCTTTTCCGTAATATTTATCTCTATACTACATAATTTTGTATAAAAGTTATTTCCAAACTTTTTTTTTAGCTGAACATCAAGATCTTTACAAATCTCATTAATAAATGGTATATCACTTCGACTAAATGGTCTTGCATTGTTACTTCGAACATACCGTGGCATGCAGACACTTACCACGCATTTTGTACCCCTGTTTCCAATAAATCCATAATTCACGCCACTAGGACTTATCAATTGTACTTCATCCACAATCACTTTCTTAGTTGGAATAAACAATAATTCAAATGTACAATTATCAACTCCTTGCCTACTACTCATATTCTTTTCGTCTTTCTTTAACATAATTTGCCTCCTTAAATTATATTGAGGCTTGCTTAAAGCAAATAAAAAAGCAAACCTTACCAAAAGTTCCACTCTCCGGTAACTGTTTGCTTATCAAAGCCACTGTATTTTCTTGAAAAGGTCATAAAAAAAGTACACTCTTCCAAGAAAGATGTACATCTGTACGACTGATATATTTTGTTTACGTTTAATATTCTAGCATGATGTTCTGCAAATTTCAATAGTATTTTACATATTTTATAAAAAAGATGACAAATGAAAATCAAATGCCATCTAATGATATTAATATCTTTCTTCATTACCCAATTCTTTTATAATTTTTTACCTCCTCAACATTCAATTTGTCATTCTGAGGACCCCACCCTGGTTCCTTGGTTAAAGCTATTAATGGGAGCTCTGGTGATACAAATTGATGTTTCTGATTTGCTATACAACCCATATCTTTTCTATCAAATGTTTGAAATGTAATTTCTTGATCATTTGTCAATAAAAATGACGTATCATTTTGTGCAATCACTCTAGTTTGATTAGTAATTCGCATATATCCCATGCTTATCCTCCGATCCTTATTCAACCATTTCAAATGCTTCAACAATAATATCTTTCAGTTTTTGAATATCATCAATATTATTAATAAATATGTTTGTAATACCTTTACTATTGAGTGACTGCAACTTAAACTCTAGGTGGTATGACTGCAACATGGAATATGGCATATTAACCATAACAATCATCGGGTCTTTATCCAATATAAACCTAACAAACCAACCATTAATATTATTATTGAAAACCCCAAAATAACTGACTGTATCTTTATATGATAGATTTGATATGTCTTTATGGGCATCTTTCAAAATTGTTTTTACATAATCAAAGGCTTTTAACTCATCCTCTGTAGTAATAATAGTTCTTGTTCGGCCAGTAGTATCTGTTTCGTCACCAGACATTAATTCTTGTGATAACTCTGTAATTGTACCTGATATTGCTTTATTTACATATGGTTTAAACTTTTCTATTGTAACCGAAGTAACCTTTGTTTTAGTAAAGTCTTTAATCAAAAACCTAATAAAATCATCGTCAGGCTTCTGTAATAATCCTTTCAGTTTATTTGCTACCTTTGATATATAAATACATTCTTCTGCCTTATGTAGTAAATCAGATTGACAAAAACAATCCTTACAAAACAGCTTTAATATGTCTATACCTTCATTGGATACATTATCAAAATCAAATTCAAAGAATGGAGTTGTATCCATTATATTAGGCATCTCAAAATCAGTAAAAAATTTATACTTAATACCATCAGTTATAATTCCAAGTTTTACATTAGGTGTCGCATTAAAATAACGGCTAAGCTGAGCATCGTGATCCTCTAATCTTACTCCAACCGATTTAGCTTCGATAAAGAAAATAGGGTTGCCCTCTTTAAAAATTGCATAATCAACTTTCTCACCTTTTTTCTTAGCAAAATCCGCTACATATTCAGGTTTAACTTCAATAGGATTATAGATATCGTATCCCAATACTTGTATCAGAGGTATTATCAAAGAATGTTTTGTTGCTTCTTCATTATGAATAATACCTTTACGTTCCATAAGTAACTTCTGTAGTGAAAGTATCTCTTCTGTAAATCCCATTTTCATCTCTCCTTAATGTTTTGGGATATTATACCATACTTTCACTATAAGTGAAACATGAAAATGTCAATTATCCCTTAGAATTTGATAATGGGGGTGTTACTTATGAGCGTTAAGCATTCTGATAAATATAAAGCAATCGGACTAACAATTAAGCGATATAGAAAAATGAAAAATATGACTCAAGAAGAACTGGCGGATAAGTTATCAATTAGCCTTAGCTACCTTACAAAAATAGAAGCTCAAAACTGTGATAAACCATTTTCCCTAGAGATTGTGTTTGATATAGCAGAAGCTTTAGATATACCAGTTATTACTCTATTTGAAGATATAACCTAGTATACCTCTGTAACCTCATCATTTTAATTCTGATAAATTCTATCGTATTTGTTAAATAGAAATATATTGTGCTTTCAAATGGTCAATATATAAAGCTATGACAATTCGATTTATTTTTAATTAACCATCTGAATAAGATTATCTGTTTCTTACCCATAGTATCGTTAATATCAATCCAAATATCATTAATCTTATATAGATATCCCATGTGATAAATCGGCTCTTATACTGGTTTATTTATCCTTGCACCAGTAGTAACCAAATAGTAACTATTTCCTTCTCAGAGCAAAAAAAGAACACCAAGCAAATTGGTGTCTTTTATTGTGTTTCCATAAAAGCTGTTGGGCAGACTTGAACTGCTGACCTCCTCATTACCAATCTCAAAAGTGAGGTTTTGTAGTATTTCATAGAATGCTACAACCCTTGATTTTATTGGCTTTTACGCGTTTAATAACTTGTATTGTTTAGGGTCTTTTCATGTATTTTTATAAAGTGTGGTACCAAATTGGTACCAGTTTTACAGATCGCCAATCAAGAGTATTTCATATAATTTGAGACTTGCATCCGTAAAAGTCCTTTACAAATCAATAATCATGTTTATTTCATACACTGAACATCATTCTCTCAATCGTGTTGTTTTGGGTATAAGCAAAGGAAGCGTTTCAATACAGTTCCTTTTAATCATTATATACATATGCGTTAATAATATAGAAGCATGTTATTTGGCTCAATAACTAGCATAATAAGCGTTCAGGTCTCTCAAAATTGTTTCCATTTCCTCGTAAAAATCTTCAGAATCAATTTTATCTTTATATACAAATTCGCATTCATAAATATATATTTCATACTTATTAAAGTTTTTATCGCTTAAATATAACACTATTTTAAGTTCTTTGCGATTTATAAAATATCCATCGAATTTGAAATAATTCCATTTCTCAATGATGCCTCTAATTGAATCGGTATCGTATACGATATTGCTAATTACACTTTCATTAAATTTATTAATAATTTCTGCGACTTGTTCCTCTAAATTTTCAATACCACATGATTTTGCATAATTTTCTATTGCCGCATGTTTATTAATAATTTGAGTTTTAAGACTTTCTAATTCCTTTTTCATAATTATCCCCCCTTTATTCCAAATACTACCACCTTCTGACAGTATTTGCAATGCAAATGTTAAGGGATTGTACTTTGAGGTATCCATGCCAGCGCACACTTCGGAGATCTTACTTCATCCGCTGATTACCACCTGTCCCTGAGTAGCTTTGGGCATAAAAGGAGCCCTAATAATGGGCCCTAGTACTAATCTTTAATTTATGTGTTTTCTTTTTTATCAATCTATTACTGCACAAATTACTTAAATATTTTAGTCTATCATCATCGCTTAATTTATCAAAATCCATGGTATCATCCAGAGTATCAATTAATAGGTCTATCAGACTGCCTTGACATCCACTACAAACACCTATGTGAAATTCTCCGGCCCAACATCCACCAATCTTAATTTCTTCCCCACAAAAGAGGCATGTAGATAACTCCTTAACATGTTTTGGTGGTATTCCTTGATTATCTTTATTACTTTTAATAATTTCGCTTAATCTCGCCATTCAATTCATCCCTCCTCCCAATGCAAATGCTACCACTTTCTGGTAACACTTGCAATATGCAAACATAAAAATAACATCCTTTGGGATGCTATTTTAAATTTAATTATCATTTTACAGGGCTGTATTTATTTAAATATGTGTCTTTATATTTTTGATAATCAAGAAATTCCGCAGCAAAGCAGTTTTTAAAAATATAGTCCATTCTATCACAAGCTTTTTTTTCATATACGGGACAGAATTCGTAAAATAATGAACCCGCCTCATCAACTTTATCTTTATTAAAATATATATGATGATTACAATCCATAAACAAAATCGAAATTGTCGAATCTATCATTTCCATTACAATCCTAGAAGCACCGTTTTCCTCCGGCATTTCAAATTCGTAAATGTTCTCGCCTTCAATTATTTGCTCTACTTTTTCTTGAGGGTATTGATAACTCTCAAGAATTTTACGTAATATTTCGCTTTTTCCCTTTACTTTATGATAATGAAGTGTTTTCTTTTTAGAAATATCATCATTCAACGATTTTACTGTTTCATTCGATAACATAGGCAAACATTTGAATAAAAATGTAGATATCTTTCTAATAAACTCTTGTTCATTTTTATAAAAATTATTAAACTCACCTTCAATATTTATCGATGTAATTTTAAAATCATTAAAAGTGAAGGTAACCTGATCATCATTTTCCTCTTTATTGTTTGTAACATTGGAACTTATTTTCTTGTTTGATGTTACACTTTTTATCTTATGTCCCATATGTTCTACTCTGCGGCTTGCTCGTTATAATATTTGAATATTACTCTATCGTCAATAGGTGTATCACATGATGCATAAGAAGGAATACCTCCTCTAGCCGCTATCCAAGGATCCTCTTGATGAGTAAAACCTTCGAGCTGATTTCCTGTATACTTTCCATAAACATCCCAAACCTGATTTAATATATCTAATATATCACCTTGGAAAATATCTTCATCATAAAACTCAATCTTTTCAATATCTTCCCATCCATATCGTTTATATTCTTGGTAAAGCAAAGGACATACAGGTCCATGTACCCACGCCTGTATTTCGCTATCAAATAAACGATACTTAATACTCTCTTCCGAATCGTTTAATAAAGCCAAAGTCCACGCATATGCATAATAAACAAGTTTTTGAAGTTTTTTCTGAGACATAGGTTCTTTAGACAGAAAAAAGTCAGCTACATCATTAACATTCGCCATTTTTATCCCCCTTCAAATAAAGCAACAATAAACTATTATCTAATATATTTTGCCCTATTTACTATCATTATATGCTATATATCGTAAAAAACAAGAAAAAATTAAGAGCTTAGTAAAATTTAATCTGATGTTCGCTTTATTTAGACCCATACGAAATAAGATTATATAACTATGGGCATATATCTTGACTTCATCACTCTATTTGAGGTATTAGATCACTACTATGATCTCTTATGCCAAGTAGACTGTCGCGTTTATTTATATAAGGGTCATACCAATCAGCCATTGCTTTTGCCCATGTAATCCATTCATCTTTATCATTTTGAGTATTTCTCTGTTGTACATAAAAAGCATACTCACGAATTTTACATGCAATCTCATAGTCACGCACTTCATTTAACAGAATTTCTATTTTATTAATTTCTTGATAGTATTCCACTTCGTGCAGTTTAGCCTGGCGTCTTTCCTCTTTTTTAATTAGATCTATTTCTAGTGTATCAGCGTGAGTACTTCGTCTTTCTTCTGAAATCCCAAGAAATTTATATATTATTTCAGGTATTCTATCCTCGAGCTTCCTTTTAGGAGTATCTCCAATATAGCAGCCCCTTTTCCCGTAATTATGAATTTCTAAAACAAGCTTTCCATTTCGGACACAATCATGGCTAGGTATCTTAGGTTTACTTGTATAGTGTCCTTTACCCCTTAATTTCTCATACTTACATAATTCGTTTTTTTCTTGTTCGTTCAAGACATGAGGAACTTCATTATATCGCTCCATCAAACTAAAAATTATATCTTCACCGCGTAAATCAATAGATCCATCGTCATTAATGCGTCCGCACAATTTAATTAAACTTGCTACTACATATTTTCTAATTTTCATAGCTCGTTCTTTCTGTCCATCGGAAGTATAACCACGACTATACATTCTCTCAATAATGTCATTTTCGCAAGAGAAACTGGTTAATAACTGGTCTTTACCAGTAGTAAATAAAGATACTATCTCTTTAAATGATGTTTGCTCATCATATGTAAGGAAACTTATAGAGCCATATTTAAACTGATTATTTCTCATTAACTTGGTTTTTCCATCCAATTTAATGGAAGGTTTTTTTGTGAACCTCCTTGCCATACCTCAACTTTGCCCAATAGCCCGACGATGGAGTAGGAATGTTCATTTCCTTGCATTTTTTCTTAATAGCAACATTAGAAACACCATATTCCTTTGCTACTTCAATAACAGGTTTATCCCAGACTTCGTTATATAATTTTTCTCGTTCGTAAATATTTTTACCATCAGCTGACATAATAATCCTCCATTTCTTTAGTTCCTTAATAGATTATTATATCACTGTTTGGATGTGATTTGTGTGTAGAAATAGAATAATATCGCTGTAGTTGCTTATTGATTAAGTATTCACTAGTGTTATACTTATAGTGTATTACATGCTTTTATATGATCAATATATTTACACAGAAATAGGAGGGTTATCAAATGGCTAAACGCGCTAAATTGATTAATGGCTTGCCACCAGGCTTTAAAGTGATCCATGTCCTACCTGATGGAACCGAAGTGGATAGTGTCAAAGGAATGCGTATCCCTTATCTGCCAGAGACACATGGTATTTATGAACTGGTTGCAAAATACGCACAAAATATCCCCAAAGATAAAGAATGGTGCACTATTAGAGAATTAAACTTAAGTATTCTCGAAAAATATAAATCAGAAGAATGAATAATAAATTGGATAATATTAGTATTTTCCATAATATTTTACCGATCTCATATTTTGACCATATAGGTAATTTAAATTAAAGAGAATAAATCACCTATATGGTCATTTAAGGTTCTATATTAACTTTAATTTATCCCACTTATTCATCTACTTTGAGCAAATATTCATTCCAATAATCCTCTTCACCGGCAATACTATGCAACCAAATATACATCATAACCATCTCTAATTGAGCCTTATGTCCTTTAATAAAAGGCTTTTCAGCATATCTAGCATAAAAAGTGTTAATATTAAAGAGATTGGTTTTTGTTTTATAATTATACTCATATTTGTGATCTAGAAATGGATGATCCGATTTTACTCTACTTTTAGCTGGCCATGTCTCTGGATTATTATAGAAAGCACTTAAGTATCCTTCTACTGTTGCTGCTATGCTGACATTATATTTCAGTAGCGTGTTCTCAAGCCAGTTTGTTATATTATCCGAAATCTTAGGAATATAATTTTTATACCTTAATGTTTCTCTATTGTGATATTCTCTGATAAACAAATATAGCATCTCTGCTTGGTTTTTAAGAAATGAATTTTTCTTAATAAGAGTGGCATAACAATCATAAGAGATTGATCGGAATTCAGATTCTCTATAAAGCAGATAGAACCCTTCAACAGAGTTAAGAAAGGATGAAATCGATTTATTAATTTGTTTGTCATATGTATCATAGATTGAAACTAACCATTCTTTAGTTTCTTGACTGTATTCTTTTAAGGTATTCTCATATTTCTGAAGCTTCTCATTCTCAGAAACTGATCTCTTTTCAACGCCCTGCAATGGAAGATATTGATCATAATATTCAAAAATGTAGTCAATACAAGTTCGGATATTTTTTATTTTTTGACTTGCGTCAAATTCATTTATTCCGTCCTCAGTCTTCCTTTTCTCGATATATTCCTCAACTTTCAACATAATAACACCATCCTTTCTGATCACAATTATGAGGCCAAATGGTGCTAAATGCAATATGTGTGTTCCCTAATATTGGATAATCAAATAAGTTTATAAAAATAAAGCCGGAAATCGGCTTTATTCGTTGATAACATAATCCTGTATTTCATAATGCTTAATTCCCATGTTTTTAATTACAATATCTTCAACTACAGAATTCCAGGTATTATTAAAGCTGCCTAAGCTTCCCCTGTATGCCCTGGCATAATTAACTTCGAACTTCTCTTCCAATATTCTTTTTACTTTGTTAAGTCTGAGCTTTCTGAAAGCTTTTGCTTCAAGGCTTCTTACCATGTCCTTGGACTTTCCTATGGTCTGGCCTGTAGCCTCAAGTGACATATTCTTTCTATACCTTGTTATAATCACTGTGTTTTCTTCCGGGGAAGTGTTATCCTTTACTATCTGCCATAATTCATTATGTAGGTTGCTTTCGATCATACGGTTAACAACATCATTCCCAATGTCAACGCTAGGATCTGGAATACAATCTTCAAGTAACATATCACCAGCTTCCGGGATAAAATCATCAAGGCTCTGCATGTTGTCATACTGATATATGGCTTTTTTTATCTCTATTAATGCCTTTTCATTAATGCCTAAGTGTCTACATATTTCACTATCAGAAGGCTTTCGTCCTAACTGTGAGCTATAGGTAGAAACCACTTTCTTGTAATCAAGTATTTTACTGTAAAGTCCTGAAGGTATTCGTATAATACGCCCATTGTTTTCTATGTATCTTCTTATAGCCTGCTTAATCCAGAAGGTAGCATATGACATGAACAAAACTCCTGCCGTGTCCTCATAACGCTGTACAGCCTCATATAACCCGAAATAAGCTTCTTGGAGTAAATCATCCATATCATCATTGAATGCGTATTTTCGGGCTATAATACGAATTAGGCTATAGTTCTGTTGATAGAGCTGTTCCATATTATCACTCGAATTAATACCCTGTTGTATCTGCTTTACTAATTCTTCATTACTCATGTTTCACCACCTTAATATGAAATAGTGGCGCATATCAAACTTTTTAATATACACCACTATATTCAAACTTTATTTAGAATTCATTTACGGTTCTTTTAATGTACAGTTTTCCTTCACAATGGTATTTTATGGCATTTTATGGTATAATCTCCTTATCAACTTTGTGGTTGGAATTTATATGAAAGGAGAATACATATGATGAAAATCAATAACGAAGCTAAGTTCTCATTAGCGAAAGAATGTACGCTTCTTGCGATCCAGAATAACCTGATTAACAAATGGGAAAATCCTGAATCAACAGCCAAAGAAGTTACTACATTCTTTAAAACAGTCTTTGAAACATTAGATTCAGACGCTACTGAATAACTGTCGTTGCAACACTGGCTCTGGCGATTAATAAAGCTCCAAGAGCCTTTGTTGTTTCTGCCAACCCTTCGTTTGACACCTGGCTTTCGCAATCTTTCTGAATACGATCACATAATGATTTGATTGTACAATCAAGATTTTCTAACATCTGTTTTCCTCCTTTCTTGTTTGGTTAATTATTTTCAGTATTACTCATCCTCTTGAATTACTCTTTATTTTGCTGTGTTTCATATTTCTCCCTTAGTTCATAGTAAATGTCAACACTCGGCTCATGCTCTGGCTTAACGGTGCTTAGTTTTTCTATTTTTTCTTACTTTTAATGCTTCCATAACTATTCCAAAGCGTCTTTATATGATTAGAACACTTTATTTCCCCATAAATAGGCATTTCTCAAAAATCTAGCAACATTTTACGTTAAAAAGCTGATGTGGGAATAAATTATGCGTAGAGGTTCACAGTTGGTGTCCATAAAATTAATATTTTAAGAATGCACGCCCAAGGGGGGACTATTTATACGCATTCCTTCTCATCGTATCAATAAAATACTGATAAGCTCTATCTTTAAGATTATCAGGAATATATAATATCTCTGCCCCGGATGTGTATGCAGGTATTATGTCTAATACGCTTATTTCCTTTAGTATCATTTCCTTTATGCTTCTCTTACTTACTGCGTTGTCATAATCCTCCATTGTACCGTCAAGCTCTACAAACGTGAATGAACATCCTTTTATCTTCCCGAGTAGCATTTTACTTAATACTTCAAGATCATCTATTACTGCATTGAATACAATCCCTTTGTCATTCTCCCATAGTTCAAGTAAACCAGGTTCGGCTATACTTCTTTTGTGGTTGAAGAATAACGGAACTGCCCCATTTAACTTTACACTTTGGGTGAATGCTCCCGGCAATACGATTTCGCGAAAGGAGGCCGACAACTCACGGCGAAAGACTGTTGTGCTGAGTTCTAGGGTGTTTATATATCCCTGTATTATTGCTTTATCCATAATGTTATAAGCCCCCTGTTATGATTGGATCAGTGTTCATTAATTATTTGCCGGTACTTAGCAAGAGGATCCTTGATATATTCATCAACTTTCTTTTGCAGCTCATAAGGAATGCTTACAACTTCAACGATAGAACGGTATGACGGCTTTTTATCTAATACACTGACATCTAGTAGTACCATCTTTTCTATTACCCTTACATCTTCTTTATTCATGGTCTGCTTGCTTTCACGATAGGGTTTGAACTTGAAAGAGCATCCCTGAAGCTTTCCGGTCTGTGCCTTGGCCAATACTTCAATATCGTCAATACTTGCTCTGAATCGCAATCCTATACGATCTTCATACAGTTCTATGTCGGACTTGGTTGCTATTACTCGATTATGATTAAAAGTCATTACCGGGATTCCATAGGTATGAATACTTTCATCAAAGCTTTTCTCCTGTATCATTTCATAGAAATACTCTCCGTTTGCTGTATTTCTGATAGGTTTACTCTTTGTACCTGTTACACATATGTAGCCCTCAATAACTGCTTTGCTATTCATGAATTACACCTCCAATCTCTTATAATATTTTTATTACTAACTACCAACCGGCATTGAAAGGACCTGGACAACTTACTAATAATAGCTATGATATTCTAATCTGCAAGCGTTCAAATCCTTTCTAGCCTTGTTAAATATTAATGCTTTTAATCTTTGTATGTAAAAGCGAATTAACTTCTATCACATGGATGACTACTTGATTAATAACCTGATCAATGGTGTCTGCTGCTCCGAGCTTTCTATTGCCGATTTTGCGACCAGAGACATATTGAGCTTATTGTTTATTTTCTGCTCAGTATTTTCCTTTAAATCAAAGCATCCTGCGAACATTTGAAGGGCATTAATCTTCGCTTTCATGTTCTCAATTTCATCATCAATAGCCACTAGATAGCTATTATTAACATCAATCATCTGTCTGTATTGAGCAGTAAGAGATCTTGGAAGAATAGTTTTATCAAGTGCGCTTCTGTAAAGGCTTATGAATTCCTTCTTGGCCTTTTCATATTCATCTTCCTTAACATCGATGTCTAATAAAATAGACATAAACTTAATTCGATCTTCTCCGGGCTTACCTTGTAGTGTTGCGGCCTTATTCTTTAGTATCCTGACTTCGTTCTCTAACGTATCACTTGTAGCTTTTGCCTTCATAACCTGTTCAATTATTAATTGCATATCCTCGGTGATTGACTCATTTAGTAATTCATCAATCTCATTAGTTAAAACGCCAGTTAGATCATTTACCTGACTTAACAGATATTGATATGTTTCCGTTGCCGCACCGGCTGAACTCCCGGATAGTTCCGCTTTGTTTTTGAATATTGCCGGATTATTTAATAACTCTTCAAAATTGATTTTTTTTACCTTCGACATTATATCGATATTTATTGTGTTTTTTTCTTTCATTCGCTTTTCCTTCTTTCTTTATTTTTTTTACATAGCTGCTACATCAACCGCTTGCCATCCCTTAGTTGTTTCTTTCTCTAAATACTCAACTCTTTCACCAATGTTAAGTTCTTCGTATTTCGGGAGTAAAACCATGCTTGCATGAAAGAATATATTCACTCCTTCATTATCCGGCCTGATAAATCCATAGCCTTTTTCTTTTTGCATTGTAATGATTGTTCCTGTTTTGGTTTCCATTATTTCACCTTCTCTCTTTGTCTGATTTATAAATAAAAAGCACGAGAACAACCAGAGATAAACTCTAATCATTCCCGCGCTCTTATTTCATAGCTTCCATCTTCCGATGGGGTACTCCCTCACTCATTCAGTTTTATGTATTACCGTTTTACTATAATGTCGGCCTTCTTATATGGGCCATTCTGACTCTTCCGTTTATCTATGTGGTGTATTATAGGTCCTAATTGGACGATCACATCCTGCAGCTCTCTATCCTCTGAATAGGATACTGTAATTTTTACTGACATTCGGCTTCCTCCTCTAATTCATCACGCATGTAAATCTCACCATCTCCACTAACTATTAGTGATGTATAAAGAGCGCCATCCTCCTCGAGTTTTCCTAAGCTGATATAGCATCCTTGTCTATTTTTTTCATCATGAGTTTCGATTACCGCTAAAATACTATATCCCCTCAGTTTTGCGAGTTCTCTCTTATTGCTCACTAAGCGATGATCAAATTTAACCTCATTATCTTCAAATACATTGTTATTAATAATCTCTTCGAGTTCCCCAGTTAAATAACCGCCTTCCTGTAAGTATTCTGTTACCATATTTGCTTCTTCTCTTAACATGGTTTATCCTCGCTTTCTTTATGTTGTTTCTCTTCATTGTATATTTAACATCATTCTCATTGCATCCTTATAGCCTTGTAAGTAACATAATTCCTCTGCTGTGCTTTCCATCTGATCCGATATGTCGTTAGCTAATTTATCTTCATGGTTCTTCCTAGCTTCAACGCATTTACTCTGCATTTTCATATACTCGTCATTCTCTGTCAAGGCTTTTTCGATTCTTGCATATACATATTGCATGAAATCTTTATCCATTAGTAATGTTCCTCCTTTGTTTTTGAATATATAATTAATAGATCAGCAACATCTCGAATGATCAGCAGATTTTTGATTTCGAGGTCTGGTAACGTTTGTATTATTTCTTTGACTGAATTCTCAAGCCCTGAGGATACATCTGCCAAAATATCTGATAAACTTTTATCCATGGTACTCTCCTTTTCTCTTGCACCGGAGAATATATTGTGCTACAATATATATAACAAATCCGGTTTCTTTCGTAGGGTGATCGGGTTACGTGCTATTGATAAGCGGCAACTTATTCAATAGCTTTTTTATTTGTGTAAATAGTGATTTCTCTCACCCAAGCATCCCCCTTATCTTCAAGTTCCAACGGAGTAATGCCCGCTTGTACCTTACCGTCAAATTCACTCTTGTAACCCTCGTAATTATCTTTAAAATCTCTTCTTAAGTAATTTAAATCTCGACCTTCGTTTGTAGTACATATAGCGTAAAAACCGCCTACCGCCTTAACAGATTTTTTTGTTATTTCATCAAAACTTTCCATAGCTTCTAATGATCCATATGTACCGTATTTACTTACTGCTGCCATTACTTCACCCCATGCCTTATCCCACGGCTTGGCAAAACCATTAACCTCAGCCATACAAATTCTTCTTATCCCTGCTATAGAGGGAGGGAAGTCATTATTTCTTACATACTCTTTCATGGCCTTTGTGCAAACTTGTCCGTCTAAATCCTTTAAATCCTCATACCATACAGCTATTGTTTCCCTGGTGGGTAAGAAGTTACTTGCCGGGTAAGCTGCTTTTAAATAAACCGCTACATTAGTAAACTCCTGCTGTGTCATTTAACCATCCTTTCATATTATCAATAAAATCATCCTGTATCTTTTGGCCTTTATTTATTCCTATGTTTCCGTTTGTGCCTTTCTTGCTCTGGATAAGAAGTGTTTCGAATTTCTCTCTGAACTTCTTTGTGCTTCTGATATTAGACTTCCAGAATGTATCCTTAACGGCAAATTGTAAGGCTAGCTTAATTTCTTCCTCAGTCCTATTATCAATTCTCTTCATTCTCTCTATCTCTATAGCCCATTTTTCTTTTTCTTTGTATGTACTCGGTACTTTGCTATTCGGATAAAGCTCTAAGCAAGAATGAATAATTGCTTCTACAACCAGAATTTCAAAACTATCATCTAGAAACTTCGGTGCTGTTGCTAGTGTGTCAGCTGTATCAACGATATTATTATTTTGCTTTAAAGTTTGTTTTAATGTTTGTTTATCTTGGTAGAACTGTAGTTCATCTGTTGTGGTGAACTCTGCTTCATCTGTTGTAATGCTCTCTGCTTCACCTGTTGAATTCTGCTTCATCTGTTGAACAATAATGTGATTTTTCCATTCTTCATAATCTTTGTTAATCCTGATTACTCGGCTTTGGGTGTCAGTATGTTCTTTGACAATAACCAACACATTGTCATCAACTAACTTACTTACAGTACTGGATATATAGCGTTTACTAATCCCTACACCCTTTGATATGAAAGTAAGTGAAATCTCGCATTCCTTTCGGCTAAATCCATATGTAAACCTAAATATAAACAGTAATACTTTTAATTCAGTAGCCGTAAAATCAGTTCCATAAATTGCACCTAGCAGCTCATTCGATATTGGTGTGTACCCTGCTTCTTTCTGTGGATTTGCCAAATTATCACCTACTCACATACTTTGCGAATTTTACCGTAGTCGCTAAATGGGATTTCCTCTTCTTCAACACCATGGTTATTAAGAAAATCCATTAGTAGATCAAGATTGATTAGAAACTTAGAACCACTTTTAAAAACACCTATTTGATTTGGATTGGTTTTTACCAGTGTTCTCAAGTAGTACTCCGATATACTACTTTCCGGATCCTCTTTATGTATAAACTGGTAAGCCTGTTTCACAGTACGCATTTTAGCTAATGCCATGCTTTAAGCTCCTTCCTGTTGTTCAAGCATTAAATCTTCTAATAATTCTTTTTGTTCATCTGTCATACTCATATCCTCCTATTCCTCGATTAGTTCGGTAACATCAACATTAAGAGCTTTTGCTAACTTACCTAAAGTCGCAGGTTTTACTGAGCGTCCGGTTATTACATTATTAACTGTAGGTATTGGCATATTTGCCTTACTTGCTAATTCATACGTATTAAGACATGCTCTAGCCATAGCCAAACACAACTTATATTTCGAAGCAACCATGTTATCACTCCTTTCATATTATGATGTTTTTCCATCTGTTCCTATTATAACCGATGCATTTCCATCTGTCAAGATGCTTATGCATATGTTTTTTTATAATACTGATGTTTTTCCATCTATTCAAAACAGATAATGTATGCTATGATAGAAATGGAGGTGTTAATATGAGTGTTGGAGAAAATATTAAGTATTACCGAAAGCAAAAGGGACTAACGCAAAAAAAGCTTGCAGAATTAACTGGAATCGCAGAAATCACTATAAGACAATACGAATCTGGAAAATATGAACCAAAGACAGAAAATCTATATAAGATACGAAAACATCTAGATGTTAATATTCATCAATTATTAGATAATGATCCTGATACTGCGTACACAAATATAAATAACGATATCGAACAGCCAGTAGCTATATATAATTTATTGAAAATAGTTGGGTGTGATTATTGGATAGAAGGATGTAATTTAAAGCCAGCCGGTGAGCAATGTCTGTGTCCCTATGATAAGAAGAACAAAGACTTATTAAGCTCTGATACCTTTTTAGAATGTAAGAATAAAGATAAGATGTGCCAATATTACGTGATAAAATATAATAATAAAACAATTAACATGTCACAAAACAGCTTTGAAAAATTTGAAAACGATATACTATCATATACAAAATTCAAACTATCAGAATTGTTTAAAACATTATTATTAGAAGAATAGAAAAACAGCTCCTGACGCTATCAACGCCATAGAGCTGCAATAGAATGATACATTATCACTCAACCACTGATATTGTATCATAAATTACTTTGAAAGAAAAGGAGGATGATACAATGGCAACAGTTCAAAAAAGAGGAGATAGTTATAAAGTCATGGTCAGCAATGGCTTTGATATTTACGGTAACCGGATCAGGGAAACTATTACCTTCACCCCGGATCTGACCTTGACAGCGAAGCAGCAGCAGAAAGCTTTAGAGAAGTTTGTTTTTGAATTCGAGGAGAAGGTTAAAAACGGGAAGTTCTTGAAAGGTGAAAAGATCTCCCTAAAAGATTTTACAGACACCTGGCTAAAGGAATATGCAGCCCAACAGTTAGAGAAAACCACGATCGCTGCATATAATGAGCTTCTAGATCAGAAAATCCTTCCGGCACTAGGGCATCTGAAGCTTTCCAAAATCCAACCTATGCACCTGCAGAGTTTTTATAACAACTTACTTGAAGATGGGGTCCGGAAGGATGGAAAGAAAGGGGGATATAGCCCTACGACTATTAAGAAGTGTCATGCCGTCTTAAGCAGTATCATGACTACGGCAGTTCATTGGCAGGTAATCGAATCAAATCCCTGTGATCGTGTCTCACCGCCGAAACAGAAGTCCATTTCTGAGGATGTAAAACATTTCACTCTGGATCAGGCAGAAACCTTCCTGAAGGCTATTGAGATGGAATATCCAACATCTTATAAAGCTCATGACCGAATAGATGATACCGGGAAGAAATATCATGTGGATGCATATATAGAATTTAGAGCTCTACCGATGCAGCTCAAGGTCTTTTTTAACCTTGCCTTATTCAGTGGACTACGTAGAGGTGAACTTATTGCCTTAACTTGGGATGATATAGACTTTGACAATAAAGTGATCAGTGTGACGAAATCAACCGGTTATACCGGCAAGGAAACGATTACAAAGGCCCCAAAGAATAAAAGCTCTGTTCGTGATATAAAAATACCCGGTCCGGTGTTGGATCTAGTAAAGAGGTATAAGAAAGAGCAGCAGGAGCTCCGGCTCTCCCTGGGCGATCAATGGCAAGGTGATAATTACATTTTCATTCAGTGGAACGGTAAGCAAATGAATTTATCAACACCCACTCACGCATTTAAAGATATAATCAACAAGTACAATGCTACTGTTGAGGATCTTTCACAGAAGCTTCCTGATATTCCCCTGCATGGCCTAAGGCATACATCGGCTACATTACTTATCTCAGAGAATATGGATATCCGAACTGTATCAGCCAGGTTAGGACATGCACAGACAAGTACTACAATGAATATATACGCCCATAGTCTTAAGAAACTGGACGAGAAGGCAGCGGACACGTTGGGTAATCTATTAACAAGGAAAGCATAGGTAACAAAATCAAGTGGTACCAAACTGGTACCAAGACATCAAAAAAGACACTCCATCGAGTGTCTTTTTCTTTTCTTAAATTCTCGAAATCCTTGATTTATCTAGGTTTTCTTAAAGCTGTTGGGCAGACTTGAACTGCTGACCTCCTCATTACCAATGAGGTGCTCTACCAGCTGAGCTACAACAGCAAAGAAATGATGAACTGTAATGCGTATGCTATGATTGAATGACTAAATCACTTTGAGTACCTGATTTAATTTTGTTTTAATCCTGGTCAATGCATTATCGATGGTCTTAGGTTCTTTCCCTAGTACCTCTGCAATCTGGATATACTTCAGATCCTGCATATAAAGAGCTAAAACTTGTTTCTCGAGGTCGCTCAGACGCCTTACAAGTTCATATTCTATCATACTGGTATTCTCTTTGTCAATAACTAATTCCTCTGGATTTGACACATATTTTTGGTATATTATGTCAACTAGAGGTTCTTTGTCTTCTGCATCGCCATTTTCTCCATATGCAGGGGTATATAGGGAAATATAGGTGTTTAAAGGGATATTTTTCTTACGGTTTGAGGCCTTGATGGCACTGTAGATCTGACGGGATACACAAAGATCCGCAAAGCTGAAGAAAGAATTCTCCTTATCCGGCTGATAATCCCTGATTGCTTTATAAAGACCGATCATGCCTTCCTGGATTAAGTCATCCTTATCCCCACCAATTAGAAACAACGCTTTCGCCTTGCTCCTAACCAGGTGCTTATATTTCTCCATGAGATAATCGATGGCAGGCTGGTCTCCGTTCTTAATTCTGTCTACAATCTCTTCGTCCTTCAGTATGTCATACTTTACAGCAGTATTCATCATAAACCTCTTCCCATAGGATACATCTATTTCTCTTTACATTACAATCCTAGCTAACTCATTCTTTGACGAACAATCTCATAAGCCATGACTCCCATCGCTACAGAAGCATTGAGGGAATCCACCTTGCCAAACATCGGTATCTTCGCTGTGAAATCACATTTTTCCTTCACCAGTCTGCCGACACCTTCCCCTTCACTACCGATCACCAGACCGATGGGACCTTTTAAATTAACGCGGTACATCAATTCCCCATCCATATCGGCACACACGAACCACAGACCTTTTTCCTTTAGTTCTTCAATGGTCGTTGACAGATTGGTTACCTTGGCCACCGGGAGATAATTGATTGCTCCTGCGGAGGTCTTCGCTACGGTTGCAGTCAGTCCTACGGCACGACGCTTCGGAATGATTACGCCATGTGCTCCAGCCTGATGTGCTGTTCTGATAATTGCTCCAAGATTATGAGGGTCCTCAATGCTGTCCAGGAGGACAATAAAGGGCGCTTCGTTCTTCTCCTCAGCCGCCTTAAGGATGTCCTCAACCTCAGCATACTCATAGGCTGCTGCATAAGCGATGACTCCCTGATGCTTCTCTGTGGAGGATAATTGATCCAGACGCTCTTTCTTCACATAAGTGATGATGGCATCCGTCTTCTTAGCCTCACGCACGATTGATTTAATCGGGCCATCCTGACAGCCGTCAAGTACAAACAGCCTGTCAATGGTCTTTCCCGCACGGAACGCTTCCATCACGGCATTGCGCCCTTCTATTGTAAACTCTTCATATCTCATGAATATACCAGCCTTTCACCGTATCGATACGGTATCTCCAAGTATCCTATACTTGATACATCTCATTGTAATATTTTTGATAGTCACCTCGGGTGACATGCTCCATCCAGTCTATGTTCTTTAGGTACCATTCGATCGTCAGTTTAATTCCCTTTGCAAAGGGTGTCTCCGGCTCCCAACCAAGCTCCGCTTTAATTTTATCGGGGGCAATTGCATAACGGAAGTCATGGCCCTTACGATCCTCAACATAGGTGATCAAATCTCTGCTGACATTCTTTCTTCTTGCATCAGTCTCCGGAAGTATCTCAAGTAAGGTATCAATGATTGTGGTTACGATCTCGATATTTCTCTTCTCATTATGTCCACCGACATTATAAACCTCACCGGTTCTGCCCATCTCTGCTACAAGGTCGATTGCTTTCGCATGATCTTCGACATACAGCCAGTCCCTGACGTTCTTCCCTGTGCCGTAGACCGGCAAATTCTTTCCTGCCAGCGCATTATTAATCATCAGCGGTATCAGCTTCTCCGGGAACTGGTAAGGTCCGTAATTATTGCTGCATCTAGTGATATTAGCAGGGAAATGGAAGGTATCTACATAGGACTTTACGATAAAATCAGCAGAAGCCTTGCTTGCTGAATATGGGCTGTGAGGGTCAAGAGGAGTGGTCTCATAGAAAAATCCCTCATCTCCCTCCAGAGAACCATAAACCTCATCCGTGGAAACCTGTACATATTTCTTTCCGGGTTGATAGCCCTCCGGGGTCTCCCAGGCAAGCTTAGCTGCATTGAGCAGATTCAAAGTCCCCAGGACATTCGTATTTACAAATACCTCAGGATTACGGATACTACGATCCACATGGCTTTCTGCCGCAAAATGGATCACTCTGTCAATATCATACTGCTCGAATACCTTAAGAACCGCCTCTTTATCAGTGATATCTACCTTAAGGAATTCATAATTGTCAAGCTGTTCTACCGACTTTAAGTTTTCAAGATTGCCGGCGTAGGTCAAAGCATCCAGATTCAGAATTTTAATATCCTTCTGATACTTTTCTAAAAGATAAAGAATAAAGTTGGAACCGATAAATCCGGCTCCACCGGTTACTAAATATGTTCTCATTGCGTACTCCTCATTTCTCTGATATTCATTTTTTTACTTTTGCAGAGAGTGATCTCTCATATATTCATTAAAAGCTTCCTTCCAATCCTTCATATAATAATGATGGCGTTCTCTCAGCGCCTTATTATCAAGAATGGAGTACATGGGACGCGGAGCAGGGGCCGCAAATTCGCTTGAGGAGATTGCCTCCACCTCGACTTCCAACCCAGCTGTCTGGAAGATGGTACATGCAAATTCATACCAGTTCGTGCTTCCTTCACAGGTCGCATGATAGATCCCATAGCTCTCCGTCTCCATCAGGAAGATGATTGCCCTTGCAAGCTCCAGTGCACTGGTTGGAGTACCGTACTGGTCGGACACAACACGGATTTTATTACCGTTCTGAGCTAGCCGCAGCATGGTCTTTACAAAATTTTTGCCATCTCCATACACCCAGGCAGTACGAAGAAGAAAATACTTAGTACAATTCTTCTGCACCAGCTCCTCCCCTGCCTGCTTTGTTCTACCGTAAGCACTGGCCGGATTCATCGGAGAAGCTTCTATATAAGGGCTGGAAGCCCGTCCATCGAATACATAATCAGTCGATACATGAACCAGTTTAGCGCCAGTCTTCTGCGCAGCCGCAGCCAGGTATCCGGGACCGAGTGCATTAATACGGTAAGCCTTATCCTCTTCTGTCTCGCAAAGATCTACTGCAGTAAAAGCAGCGCAATTGATGATGATCTCCGGAGCATAATGCTCTACATAGGCTCTCACTTCATCTTCCTTTGTTATATCCAGAGCCTGTACAGCTCCATCTTCGCTTGAGACTGCATCAGTACGCAGTAATTCGTATTCCGGCTTGTCCTTCAGTAGGCTATATAATGCAAGTCCAAGCTGTCCCGAGGCTCCGGTAACCATTATTCTTTTCATACATATCTATCCTTCTTTCCAATATAATCGCCTTTATCTTAGCTAAATTTTATCATTTTCAGAAAATCCAAGTATAGTATAATCAATCCGTTATCAAATAGCAATCCTTTTTCCGCGTATACATCCACAGCAGACAGGGGCTGTTGTAAACAACTAATTGATCTATATCACGGAAGGATACTTCTCAGCCATGAAAAGATTCATAGATTTTACAATAGCCCCTATAATATTCATATCATGGATACCAATCAGCTGAGCATTCCGCCCACCATACCGCTCATACTGCAAATAATCAGCGCCGTGAATAGATTGCCTAAAGGTAGCGGCTCCGCACGATTCATAAGTAAGGATACCAGCATCAATATGACAAAGTAAAATACGCCCAGGACGAAGCCCCAGATGAATTTTCTCTGCTCTGCTTTTTTTCCGACCAAAAAGCCTCCAATCAGATTCGATATTATGTAAGCTGCAATAATTCCGGCACTGATTCCTGCCCCCGGCAGATTAAGCTTTAACATCAGGAAGGAAAGCAGCAGCAGGATGAATGCAGTGATAAGATAAGAAAAAAGTAATCCTGTAAGTACCGCAAATAATTTTGTGTTTTGACGGGCCATCTTATCCATTGGACACCTCCAGAGCATTTATAATACATATATATTATCCATGCCTGTGTTTTATGCCAAATAATAAGACAAAGTCCTACTGCTCTGCTAACAAACCTTCCTCTGTATAATTACAGCCGGCATTCCATAAAAGCCATTCCTCATAACCGGCATCATAAACTCCTTTGACCTGTTCCCTGATCTGTTCTTTTCCGTATTTCTGATAATGCTTGATCCAGGATGCCGTAAAATCCTGTAGCCAGGGCCTTACGACTGCTTTATGATCCTCTTCCGGTATTGCAGCAAGTTTTTCTTTAGACGCTGTCAAAGCTTTACGGATAATCTCCAGAGGCTCAAGATCAGGATATTTCACCCCGTAATTGCCTTCTCCGAAATGAGATGGATAAATCATAGGACAGATATAATCAAGGTGTTTCGCCATTTCGACATAATTTTGCCCAACCCGCGCCGCATCTATTTTACTGTTGATGATTGTTCCGTATACATCGGCTGATACAAATACACCGAGAGGCTTCAGCTGCTCATAAGCATATTTTGTAAATTCTGTGATGACATCTTCCTTTGTTTTATCCTTCGCCTCATCTCCGAAATTAGCCTGCTCAATGCCGGCACCGGTGGAAAAGCGGATATAATCGAATTGAATCTCGTCAAAGCCTGTCTCTGCCGCCTTTTTAGCCACTTCGACCAGGTACTCCCAGACCTTCTTATTATACGGATTCACCCAGCTGTCTCCGTTATTATCTTGATAGACCGTTCCATCCTGATTCCTGATGGAAAGCTCCGGACACATTTTGGCCAGATAGGGGTCTTTAAAGGCTACGATACGTGCGATTGTATAAACCTTATCTTCCTTTAAGGAAGCAACTAAGGTGCCCATATCCCCTACAGCATTGGTGACTGCTTCAATCTCTTTGGCCTTCGGGCTGTCCATCGCATAGGTAATCTTCCCGGTATCATCCTTCACATCAATTACCATGGCATTGATTTCAGTCGCATCAGCCATCTCTCGTAAAGAATCTATTCTGTCAGAACCTGCCGTGGAAGAAGTTACATAGATTCCTTTTACCTTGACCGCAGTTGAAATATCCGTATTCTCAGGCACCTCTGTCGGAACAGGAGATGGGATCGGCGTAGGAGTCGGTATGGGAGAGGGTGTCAGTGTTGCGGTTGGTGCTATGGTGGGCCTAGGTGTCGGCAACCCTGTCGGGGAAGGTCCAGAGCTATTCTTTTCCTCCGCCAAAGAAACCTGTTGGTTGGCAATCAAATTATCCCTTACAATATAAAAGGCGATACTCAAAAGTCCGATTGCTAAAACTACTACCAGTGCTATCAGAAACTTATTCAATTTTTTTCTTCCGCGATTTTTAAGAGAGCGTTCATAATTGATGTACATATCTTTTTTTCTTTTCATCTTGTTCCCTGCTTTTCTTATGCTGTTATACCTGTAAGTTATCCTTTATGTATCATTGAGATGTCTTTCAAAGGGGCAAAACTCCATAGCTCAGTTTCTTTTCAGCTGGCTCTGGATTTTATTAAATATGTGTATGATATCCGGATCATATTCACTCCCCGCGCCCTGATTAATGATCTCCATTGCTTCCTCATGAGGAACAGTATTTCCATAATATCTTAAGCATACCAGAGAATCATAGATCTCAAGAATCGATACGATTCTGGCACAAAGGGGGATCTCATTCCCGGAGAGCCCCATCGGATAGCCACTGCCATCCCATTTCTCATGATGATATCTGGCTATCGTAATCGCCATTCTGACAAACTCGTTATTTCCTCCCAGCTCTAGAACCTCTTCCAATGCATCCGCACCTAACTGCGTATGTTTTTTGATCAGATTGATTTCCTCTTCTGTAGGTTCCTCTTTTGACAGTAATTCATCTCCAATACCAATAATCCCGATATCATGAAGCTTCGCAGCTAATTCGATGGCATCAATAAAGCTATTGGTAACCTGCTCTTTAAATTTTATGGATAGCTGAAGGCTGATTGCAAGAATACGGGCATTGTCACCGACCCGCTTCACATGGGCAGCACGGGATGGATTATTTATAGTCGCAATCTTCACCATTGCCTCCACCACCTGCCTCTGCCCCTCATAGATCTTACGTATCTGATCATTGATAATCTTATAAAGCTTCTTATTATATACTTCCAGCTCCTGCTGCATTTTATACATTTTCAGATGCGTATTAATGCGCATTGTAACCTCTTCTACTTCAAAGGGCTTAGCGATATAGTCCACTGCTCCCAGCTGGAAGCCTTTAATCTTATCATGAATAGAGTCAAGCGCAGTAATGAAGATTACGGGTATATCCCTGGTAACAGAATTTTTCTTGAGCATGGAGCAGAATTCAAAGCCATTGGTCTCAGGCATAGATATATCAAGCAGTATCAGCTTTGGCGGTAATGCTTCTATTGCATTCCAGGCCTGCTTCACACTGGTGACTGGTCTGGCAATATAACCTTCTTTACGAATCATTTCCGTCAACACAGTGAGATTCGCATTGACATCATCAACAATCAAGATATTGGGCGGAGAATATGTCATATTGTCCATGGTTTCACCTTTCATCAATATATACCTTCAATTCCTCAATAATGGAGAAAGCAACATCATGCTTCTCTTTTCTGACTGCAAGAAGCAGACGAAATACTTTCTTTTCTAACTCACCTTGTTCGGAAGGGATCTGTTTCTTTAAATGATACGCCATCTCCTCCGCCTTATCCCAACTTTCCATCTCAATACAGATTGACAGCTTCTCAAGAACCGGTGCAAGTCGCTTTTTGAATACCTCTTCAGACCAATGCCCCTTAGGCTCCTCCATTCTGACTTCCGAGCTATCAGTACTTGCCACTTCTACTACCTTATCGCTCTTATCAAAACCCGAAGTAATCTGCTGGTCGGTTCTACTATTACTTTCCATGTCTCCGGTAGGCAGGGCTAAGTGAATTGTGAAAGAAAAGGTACTACCTTTATCCTTCTCACTTTCCAGACTTATACTGCCTCCCATGGCTTCCACCAGCTTCTTACTGATCGCAAGCCCTAATCCGGTGCCTCCGAACCTTCGAGTAATGGAACCATCCACTTGGGAAAAGCTTTGGAAGAGTTTATCCTTATCCTCTTGACTGATACCAATGCCGGTATCCATGATCATGAAAAACAGCTCCACATGGTCAGCTGTTTCTGAGAGTTTTACAAGCTCCAAGGCTACTTGACCCACAATAGTAAACTTCACGGCATTTGATAGAAGATTATTTAGAATCTGAGTTAATCTAAGCTCATCTCCGACGACTCTTTTGGGAATATCATCTGAAATATAGACAAGAAGCTGTAACCCTTTTTCATTAATTCTTGGCTTATTTGATTCAATTGTAGTATTAATGCATGCCCTCAGATCAAACTCCCTCTGTTCAAGGATCATCTTCTCACTGGTAATTTTAGCATAATCCAAAAAGCTATTAATCATGGCATTCATATTGTTACAGCAGTGTTTAATTAAGTGGACTACTTCAGCCTGAGTCTGATTCAAATCCATATCCAGCAGATTATCACTGAGTCCCATAATTCCGTTAACAGGAGTCCGCAACTCATGTGTAATATTGGCAGTAATCTCACTTCTGTTTTTATTCAACAAGTCAATTTCATTCTGTAGCTGTTCTATTCTCCTGTTCGCTTCCCTGATATTTTCGATGCTGACAGCCAGGCACAGACCATAATATTTCTTCTTTCTCTTTTGGATATAGATATTCAGCGACACAGGAAAGCAAGTCTGATTCTTCCGATAAGCAATCGTTTCTACGAAATCATCCTGCTCCTCCTGTAATATCATAAGTTGATCCCCTTCACATTGAAAAGAGTTCTGAAATATCTCATTAATCTTATATTCATAGACTTCTGTACCATATCCCAGCTCTTGCAGGGCTTTGGAATTACAGAAGATGATTTTTCCCTCTTTGTCAAAAAAAATCTTTATCTCCTGGGATTTCTCCGATATCATCCTGTACATGATTTCCTGTTCTTGGGATAAAAGCATCTGAATTCCTCTTTTCAGTATATATCGTAAATAATCGTAACTGTTCAGAACCAATCTCGTAAACACTTCGTGTTTCCTCGATGTGGCGTATCCGCCAAATAAATTTTATTAAATATGCTCACGAATGCGAGCATTCATCACATATTTAATAAAATTTGCTTGGCTCTGAACAGTTACAAATAATCTTTCAATTCAAAGACCTTTTCTTTATCAAAAACACAATTATATCATATTTTTTATTTAATAATTTGTCAATTTATATTTATATTTACTAAATTATGCTAATTTATAACCTTTTTGATATTGACATCATTATTTTTGAGGATATATAATATTTATAAAAGTGTCAAAAGCACCTTCAGTGCTTTCAAAATAGTATATATTGCAAAAGCAAGCCTAGTTACTGATCAATATATTGTATTTTGAAAGTACGCAACACCTTTTGACACTTTTATCTGTATTTTCAGAAAAATAAGCACAAATTGTATAGTTCATCAGGAGGAAAGTCATATGAATTTTAATCAACGCCTCAAACAATTAAGATTAAAGAATAAGCTCACGCAAGGAGAATTGGCTGATATTCTGGGTCTTAAGCCTACTGCTGTGTCTAACTACGAGTCAGAGAGAAATGAGCCCTCTTTCGATAAATTAATAGCCTTATCAAAGTATTTCGATGTGTCCTGTGACTATTTGCTCGGCATAACAGATTCCTATCTTCCGGTGGGCGGCGAGGTTCTGGATAAGGATATCGTAGAATTATTTGATTTGTATCAACAATTACATTCGGACAGTGTTACTGAAATCAAGAACTATGCAAAATATCTGATCTACAAACAATCATTATAATAGTAATAATAAAAGCTCCTCCTTACCAATACAGTTCAGGTAAGGCGGAGCTTTCTTCAGTCCATTATAGGTAAGTAAGTTTTATGCGTTCGCTCCGCAGCAATGTTTATACTTCTTTCCGCTGCCGCAGGGGCACGGATCATTTCTTCCGACTTTCTTATCCTTTACGACAGTAGAGGAATTCTTCTGCTCACGATACAATTCTTTTCTGCGCTCCTGTGTAAGAAGGGAATCCCATTCCTCCAGCTCATAAAGCCAATCCGCTTTTGCACCCACCATGTTGTAATATAATTTTTCCTTATCAAAAGCCAGACTGACCTTTGTCTCTTCGTCCATCTCTTCAATCGGGTTCTGAGTAACTAAGCTGTCATTGATTCCGTCCAGGAAGCCAACGAAGTAATTTAACTCCGTATCAAATTCCTTTGCAAGAGAAGCAACACTTCCCTCCCATACTTTATCTGCATTTGCAAGCAGCACCTTATAGATTTCCTTCTCAATGTTGAAATAGTTCGCCCAGAACAGCTGGCCGGAGCGACTATTCATGTCATTGGCATAAGCATAGTCTCTCCAATCTTGTAATAAGCTCATGGTTTTCATCCTTCCTGGTATAAATCTTAGATTTGTACAGTGTCAGCTTCTATCAGCAAAACACCTAAGAATAAGCCCGGCTAAGCCGAGCTTTCTGTGATAATATAAGTGGCTGTACCATACAGACACTCCTGTCTTATCTCTGTAATTATGATTATATCATGGAATTCTTGGAATTACTATGAAGAAATTTTTTAATTTCATGTATAAAGGCATGAAAACTGTATCATAATAATGATATCCTGATAAGGAACAAAGTTCCATAGGACAAAGTTCTCGGACCAAGTTCCATTGTAAGGATGTAAATGCGTATGCTCTTTCATAATTGGACTCCCCCTCCAATTATGATCACCAAAGAGAAGTTAAATACTTATCCTCCCCTTTTTAGTGAAAGACCTGGCACAATGGCGTGCCAGGTCTTTTGCTCATTCACAATGGGGTGGTGGGCTGTTTGCTTTTATATATGGGCGTGTACCCAAACGACAATGGTGTCATGGGGGGGTGGCTTGTGACTATGATCTATAAAATAAGTAGAAATCATTACATACCATCAATAATCTGGATCAGATCTTTTTTACGCAATAGCCTGATTATCGGAACTGTACTAAATATGATTACAAAGATTGGAATAGAAGCCGTGATTAAAAATCCTCTTAAGTCCCATAACGGTACACTTTCTCCCATTGGATTCCATACAAGGATATTCGACAACTGAGCCCATAATATGCTGAGACCTATTCCAAAGAAGAAGCTTGAAGTATAGGTCATAACTGATTCTAACCATAGCTTTCTGATAATTTCCCATCCGGAATACCCCACCACAGCCAATAATCCAAATTCTCCCTTCCTTTGATAAAAATGCATGATACTTGTATTACTTAAAGTAATGCATAATACAATAATTACAATGAACATTAAAAGTACCATCACCAAATTAATAATCTTCGAATTCTCTTGTATATCAAGCTTCATCTGCGATAGTAAGTCCATCGTTAAACCCTCGGAAGTAGGTAATGTGGACAGGAAAGCATTCATCTGCTCCATCTTACCCTCCTTTGGAATTAGTAGCAAATCCTTCTCTGCCCAATCTTTTAATTCACTGCCTTCTATTTTGGCAGGAACAAAACCAACATAGCTGCTACCATCAAAAATTCCAACCACCTTAAAACTATTCTGAATTTCATTGGAATCAACGAATAGATCACCAATTCTTAGCTTTTTATTTGCTGCAATCCGCCAATGCAGAATAATCTCATTCTCATTTTTAGGCATGTCTCCATCCATGAGATCCAGTCTCATGCTTTCCATTAAATAAGAGATATCCTCCGTTCTTAGGAACAAAATTCCGGCACTGTTATTGCCAAGCGCAGCAGATACTTGTATATGCGGAAACTGCTTTAATGGTATTATTTTTTCAACAGCAGAATTCTTATTTATTTCCTGCAGGATGTCCTCCGGTTTACCTTTACTGGAGGATATCCTCGAGAAATATTCATTGGGTTTTATATGCGTTGCATAATTAAATTCAGTAGCCTGCCTTCCGGCAAGAAAAAGAAAATAAAAGAACATGACACCAAGACAGATAGAGATTCCAACAGGCAAAATTTTTTTTATATTATTGATAAAATAATAAATGGCACTCATCGGTTTCATCGCCTTCACCTGCTTTCTTCCATATCCTCGCCGGGCTTTATCATACCATCCCAAATATGTATGATTTGATCCGCATTATTAAGTATGGTAGGGTCATGAGTGACTACCAATACAAGACCATTTTTCTTATAATCTTGTAAAACCTTCATGACTTCTTTCGCACTATCATGATCAAGGGACGCTGTTAATTCATCCGCGAAGATAACCTTAGGGTCATTCATCAATGCTCTCGCAATGGACACTCTCTGCCTCTGGCCTCCGGAAAGCATATATGGTTTCTTATTCTGGAGGTGAGCAATCCCTAGACGCTCTAGCAAATCTAACGCTTTTCTCCTTGAACTCTCTGTATTACTGTTAAGCGTGATCAATACATTATGCATCACATCCATATATTCAATCAAAAAATTCCTTTGAAATATAAAACCAAATTCATTACGTCGAAGTCTTGCTTTTTCAGTTGCTGAAATTTCATGCATATCAGCACCATTATATTTTACACTTCCTAAGGTAGGAACCTTAAGACCTGCCAGGGAATACAGTAGTGAACTTTTTCCACTTCCGGAAGGTCCAATAATTCCAATTAACTTATTACTCTCCAGGTTAAGGTTTACATTTCTTAACGCATAGGTTTGAGCCTCTTTTCCCTGATCATAAATCAGACTTAATTTATTACATTCAAACAACATAGAAACCTCCATTCTGCTGAAGCACCGCAAATTTATGCGTCAGCACTAATTATTAAATCAAAATCAATAAACAACCTATCCCATTCATTATATATTCCTACTTAACTTATTCGCCCTCAATAACTCTGATGGGATCGATCTTCCTCAGCATTATGCTGACCGGTATGATACAAAACAATGAAGTAAATACCGGTATAGCTAGTGTCTGTAGCAATGCGTTCGGCAACATGAGTCTTAAGACCAGTCCATTAGGTTCAAAAACAACTAGATATTCTATTCCTGCTAATAATAAGGAGAGAAGCATGCCTGCAATATACCCTAAAATATTGATAAAAAAAATCTCATTCATCAACTTCTTCAGGATCTGTAAAGATGAATAACCCACTGAATATAATAGCGCGAATTCATATCTTCTCTGAAAGGTGTTGATATAACTGGCATTCCCGGTCGATATAGAAAGAACAATAATAAGCATTATGACTAATTCATTGATGTACCTTTTTAAGTCCTTCGTATCCTTTGCCTGTGCATTATAAGCAGTTTGGTAAGTAAAACAATCAACAATCTGCTTTGGAAGGGTTTGTAAAAATGCTTCTGACTCCTGTGATTTACCTTCCTTCGGAAAAACAATCATACTATCCCTGTAGATTTCACTGTCATTCATCTGATCCTGTCTTGCTGTTAACATTAACATACTGTTACCGTTTATGAATCCAACTATTACATAGGTTCCCCGGATAAATAATTCCTTCTCATTCACTTCGTAACCTATTTTGTCACCAATTTTTAAATGTTTATTTTTTGCTAACCTAACATCAATTACCGCTTCATTCGTACCATCCTTTGGCAGAGTTCCTTTTGACAAATGCAAATCGAGTCGTTTCATCAGATAAGTCATGTCTTCCTGTTCCAGCGAGAATACACTGACCCCATTCCTTCCCACAGCCGGCATATAAAATGTATATTGTCGTATTCTTGGAAGCACTTTCTCCGTAGTCTCATTCTTAAGGATACTTTGGATAATCGCATCCGGTATTGGTTCATCTCCTTTTTTTACAACCTCGGAATAGCATTTCATTGGATTCAAGCTGGTAAAGTCATTGCTATGTTTAATCTCATCTATCAGAAACTGAAGCGAATAGATGAGTGCTACGCTAAAACCCAAGGATATCAGCATTGATATCAGTTTTCTTTTATTATTAATACTATAATAAAGTATCGATAAAGGCTTCATAATCAACCCCCCTATGTTAATAATTTAACTTATATTACCACCCGTACTATAGATAATAAATAACCACGGTCACTGAATTACTATGACCGTGGTAACTGGTAAGTCTAATATATATAATCATCAAAACAAAAAACATTAAAAACCATGCTCCCTTAAGTAAATAGCAGCTGCTGCTCTGTCATAAATATCAATTTTGCTGTAAATGGAGCTGACGGTATTCTTAACTGTTCCTTCCGTATAAGTTAATGTTGTAGCAATCTGTTTATTCGTAAATCCCTGTGCCAGCAAGGACGCAATCTCTAATTCCCTTGCACTAAAATCAAACTGTTCCATGCTTGTAACATAATCCTTTGACACACTTTGCACAAGCTTTACTGCTATTTTGGAAGGCAGGATTGTTTCCCCTTGAATAGCATCCTTAATTGCTTGAATTAATTTCTCTCTGGTAACATCCTTTAGCAGATATCCGCAGGCCCCATATCGGAATGCATCCACAATATAATCCTGATCATCAAAGGTAGTCAGCATTAGTATCTTGATTTCGGGCATTTTCTCTTTTATTCTCCTGCAGCATTCTACCCCGTCCATATTAGGCATACGAATATCCAGAAGTGCCATATCTGGCTTTAACAAAAGCACCTTACTCACTGCTTCCGCTCCATCTTTAGCAACAGCAACTACCTCGAAAGTATCTTCCGATTCAATAATCAACTTTAATCCATCCAAGATAAGAGCCTGGTCATCTGCTAGAACTATTCTGATCTTTTCCATTTTGTAGGGCTCCTTCTATTATAGGTATCCTGATATTCAAGCTTAAACCTTCCTCAGGTTCCGATTCGATACTCATCGTTCCATTTACTTCTTTAACACGTTCTTGCATTGATTTTAAACCAAACCCCTGTATTACGGCAGAACAGCCTTTTCCATTATCTTGAAGAAGAAATTCGATATAATCCTCCTGTTGAAATAATGTGAATACAAATACTGTACTTCTCCCGTGCTTTATTCCATTCGTTATCCCTTCCTGTAATGCCCGAAATAACGTCTTTCTTATGGAAGTATCCAGCTGCTCCTTTAAATTTATATCAAATTTTATCATTACACCTGTATGTCTAATGGTTTCTTGAAGGAAGTGCTCAAGTGATGATTTCAGACTAACCAGTTCATCACCTTTCGAGAGAAGCGCTACAGAGCTTCGTAAGTCCTCGAGGCCTTTTCTAATTTGCTCCTGAGCCAGTTCTATTTTTTCTATTCCCAGTTCTTTATCCTTATTGATTAGTATTTTACCCGCCTCTGTTTCCATCAGGGCAGTGGTTAGTGTATGTCCTAGGGTATCATGTATTTCCCTGGCTAACTTATTTCTTTCCTTCATAATTGTAATATCTTCGAGTCTTTGATAAGCTTCCTTCAATTCTTCCAAGGTTATTTCCTGCTCTAAGGTTTTTGCCGTAAGCTTTTGCAGAGTACTCTCAATCATCTCATTTTGTTTTAGCATGTATTTCAGTAAATAGAGAAAAAAGCTCAAAATTCCATATTGGATCAACATCTGAAATACGTTATTCAGAAATAGAGCAAGGTTAAATTCCTGCATCGATAATCTTTGCTGAACAAGGTAGATCAGTAAGGACAATAGGACTGATAATATACTTAAATCCACAGATAAATTAATTATGATATCCGAAAGAATGATATATAAGAATATTATTGAACTCTTTCCCATATCGAAATATATGATAAAATAAGCCAGAACGAAATCTATAACAAATATAATCAGAGTTCTTCTACTCCATCCTACCTGCGGATATATGAATACATTTTTTAAAAAAAAGGAAAAGTACAACATTGCAGCGAATAATAGCATAATCCATAATAAGGAATTGCCTGTATTCTTAACAATTAATACAATAATCGTAATCGCAAATACAAAATATTGTATCAATACTATCCTATCCTTTATTTTATTCATCCTTCCCCATACCTTTTCTCATATTTACTTCCAATTCCGCTGTTTTATACAATCCAATTGCAGATTGCTTTACTACATACTTGTCATAACCTTAACATATCCTCTAAATAATAACAATACAGTATTTCATTCTAATTTAATTATAAGGCATGCAGAGGTTTGAACCCATTTACAAAAGTAATTTAAGGATCAGATCAAACCTATCATACTCCTCATAGTTTGGAAAATGTGCTGATTGCTCAAAAATTCTAATTGACCTATGCTAAACAAGTCGCTTGTGCAACAGTAAAACGTTTAAATATATTTTTAATGCACAAAGAAGAATTCCTTCAACAATAGAAACAATCAAGGTCATTGCAGACCACCTCCAAAGCATATCATAGTTATACCCAATTAAAAATGGGATACATGCTAGCACCATCGATATACAGCAAAGCAGTCCTGTTTTTATTATCAGACTTGATCTTTTTTCCAAAATACTATTATGTTTCTTTATTTTTAAAACCATTTTTACAATAAAATATATTAGTAACAGGCAAATAAATGAGCAAATTATGTCAAGCGTTGCCACCGAAACAAAGCCGATATTATATTTGTCGGCACCTTGCAAGTCTACCATATAATTTTGTGCTATGTAGACAGCTGGAGAAAGCATACTATTACAGAGTGTAGCTACCGCAGTTCTACTACTCAAATCAATTAGGACACAAGAACCGTAATTCTCCATCCCTCCTGTATGCATTAATTTTTCTCCATCTGCGGATATATGCCAGCCAAAAATATAATAATCCTCACCATTTTGAGGTGTGTAGGCACATTGACTGATATCGTGTGTGCGTGTAATGGCATTTTTCAAATCTTCAGGAACACTTGTTTCTCCCATTTGTGCTTTAATCCATTTACTTAAGTCATTCGTGCACGTAATTATACCACCCGCGGGTTTATTAGCGCCTTCGAACTCTGCGTTATATTCCATAATACAACCAAAAACCGTTCTGGAACCATTGACAAATGTGTCTTTTTGAATTGCTTGATTCAAATATAAATAGGTGTTATTCATTCCAAGCGGTAATAAAATCTTCTCCTGAATATATGATTCATAGCTCTTGCCCGTAACTACCTCGATCAAATATGCAAGGACGGTATAATTCATATTTACATATTGATATTTTGAACCCGGAGTAAAAACAAGTTCTATACCATTAATTGCTTGTACGCTCTTTTCTATTACACCCTCATAATCACCTGATGGTAGATGATATAGTGTCTTATATGGGATTCCACTGGTATGGGATAATAGCTGTCGAATTGTTATATCTGTTTTTTCCCCGTTGTAAAGAAAATGCAACCCAGGAATATAATCTGATATATTGCCATCTAGATTAATATATCCATCATCAGCTATCATTTGAATTGCCAAACCAGTGAACGCCTTTGTAGTTGAGCCTAGGACGAATAAAGAAGAATCGCTAATCTCTACTCCATGGCTTTTACCGTAATTATCAAAATTCAACTCAGAATTCTGGTATACAGTCACTGCGCAAGCTGGTATTCTATGTGCTGCCATAGTTTTTTCAGTAGCATTATGTATATCGTTTGCTTTCGAAAAAGTGTTTAAATGTAAGAGCATTATAAAAATAAAAATAAAACAAACCGCTATGATTATCAATATTCTCCTAATTTTATTCTCGTTAATTGTCTTTTTCATGATCTCCTCCTAAGAATTAACAAATAATTAGTTTTAGGCTTTCTAATAAAATATATTTGTTAGCCTTTTCGTTTATTGCGGCACAATCTCCAAGTGCCTTATTCCCATCATAGAAAGGATGAATACATTCAAATTGGTAATGTATAACCGCTATCTTTTGTAACGTTTCAATATCATAATAATCTTCATTAATGTATTATTCGAGATTGCTAAGGAAGCTATTACATCGCAAATTAATGATGTAGTTTAGCAATTCATAGACATTATAAGAGCTGTTTACTATTGTTGGCAGCTCTTATTTCAATTTTCTTAACATCTATACTCAATTTTATACGAAAATTAAATATCATAAGACGGTACAGGATGAATTGCAAATTCCTATACCTCTCCTCTTGGAACACCATATAGTTCATGATGAAGCACCATGAAATCTCAGATGCAAATCCTCCCCTTTTTAGTAGAACCCCCATGGCAATGGCGTCATGGGGGTTTTTCTTGTATACAATTCCAATTGAGCTTACGACTAATCTTTTCAATTACTCCTTATCTTCATTCTGAATAAAGATCCCCATATATCCAATCTTTTTCTCTGCTAAAATCGGATGATCGGCTATATAAAAACTAGGAAGCATCTTCATATACAATTTTTTCCCAGAAAAACTGCAAGTAATATTTTCATAATGGGCAGTTTCCAAGTATTGAAGTCTGATCATTAACGTATTTTGGTCTATCCATACATACTTTGCGGATATTTTCTGCGGCCCGTTCATCTCGTTATTTGCCCATAAAAGCCTAGATATATTTGGCGCCATTCCGGGTAGCAATATATCATTATTAATCCACTTATCTCTCCCGCATTCAATATGATAGTCACCCCTATGATCGGATAACTTAAAAATGCAAGTATCATTATTAAATTGGATAATAATCGATTGCACTTCATCAGTGCTTTCTTCACCTTTATAATGCTTGCCAGATATCTCTGATTCAGTCTGCCGATTGACGATTCCTACGGGCATTCTTAATTCAAGAGATGTAAGTTTCCTCTTAAGAATCTCCTTCTTCGCGGGATCGATATTGATTGGAGCGTCTTTTATGGCAGGTAATAAATGCTTCCATACCAAATTCATAACGTTCTGCACATCGCCTACCTCACTGGTAATCACGATGACAGCTTCCTGTGAGGGCATAATGATACATAACTGTCCCATGAATCCATCCGCGCGATAGGCATCATTCTGGCATCGCCAGAACTGATAGCCGTACCCCTGATTCCAATCGTTTGGTTTGTTATCTCGATCTCCATTATCATTGCAAACCATGGAGGATGTAGCTTCTTCAATCCACTCCCGGGGCAAAAGTGATTTTCCTTCCCAAAGTCCCATCTGCTGATATAATAAGCCAAACTTGGCAATGTCTTCTGTGCGAATACTTAAGCCCCATCCGCCGGTGTTATAGCCTTGCTTGCAGTAGTCCCATGAAAAATCGGTTATGCCCAGTGGTTTGAAAAGCTTTTCGTTCAGATAATCCACCATTGTTTTCCCTGTCACTTTTTGTACAATTACCGCAAGTAGATAAGATGCACCCGTATCGTAAAGGAATTGCGTACCCGGAGTATAACATATGGGCACTGAGAGAATTGTTCTTACCCAGTTTTCTTTGGCTGGATCCATGATGGCGTTTCCCGAATCAAAAGCATGTCCGGTGGTCATGGTCAGTAAGTCCTTTACACACATGGCAGCCAAATTCTCGTCAACCTCATCGGGTAGGTCATCGGGGAAAAAGTTAATAATCTTATCATTCAATCCAAGGAGGCCTTCAGCAACGGCAAAACCCACTGCTGTCGAAGTGAAACTTTTACTAAGTGAATATACATATCTTTTGTTTTCAGATTGGTAAGGAGACCACCAGCCCTCGGCTATTACCTGCGCATGCCGAAGAAACATGAAACTATGCAAGTCGATCTTTTCATTTGCAACTTGTTCAATAAAGGAGCATATCCCCGCAGATAGAACCCCTTGCTCTTCAGGAGTACTTCGTTTCAACTTATTATCCATTGACATATTACCTTTCAGTTTTAAGTTTTTATGAGATTGTATGGAAACGTTTCCATATTTACATAAAAAATTATTGTAATAACTCAAAGTATCAAATTTTCATACATGATTTTCTGATTATCAGTTTACAGTTTAAAATAATATTTATTACTTCAGGTTTCTCATTTGCGAGAATGCTTTTAAGAAGATCCGCCCCAACCTTCCCCATGTCATGCTTAGGATGCTCTATGGTAGTAATAGGGGGATAGAAATATTCGGCAGAGCTACTACCACCAAAACCAACGATAGAAATATCCTCTGGTATTCTTTTACCCTGTTCTAATATTGCTCTCGAAGCACCAACGGCCAATACGTCAGATGCGGCGAATACAGCAGTTGGTAACTCCTTTCCTTGAAGAATTTCCAACATGCTTCTATAACCGTCATTAAATTTACATCCTCCTTCGTAAATCATATCCTCGTCGGGAGTAATATCATTTTCCTGTAACGCCTTCTTGTATCCATTAATTCTGGGTATTCCTGAATTTTTATCTATAAGATTTTCTGTTATCATTGCAATTTTTTTATGACCGAGCCCACATAAGTAGTTTACAGCAATGAATGCTGCATTCTCACTATCAATGGCAACACTTGGCAGTAAGCAAGACTCGTTCTGTATCGATATCATTACAATCGGAATACCCAATTCATCAAATGTATTTTGTAGGGTATTATTGTTAGAGTCGCTTACATAAATAATCCCATCAACCATTTTAGACTTTAGCATGTGCAGGGCATTGATTTCTTTCTTCTTAACCTGATCGGTATTGCATAGAAAAATTGCATAGTTGTAATGATTGGCTACATCTTCTATGCCTCTTACTACTTCAGGATATAAATCATTAGCGATGTCAGGAATAATAACACCGATCGTACGAGTGTAATTACATTTCAGTCCCTGTGCAATTGAATTCGCCTTATAATTCAGTTCTTTAGCGGTATCCAGAACCAATTTTCTCGTTTCAGGCTTCACCAAGGGCTTGTTGTTCAGTGCGCGCGATGCAGTTCCGATTCCCACACCTGCTTTTTTTGCAACGTCCTTTAGACTAGAAGAGCTTTTCAACAGTAACACCTCAATTCAATAGTATTTCTATAATTATGGAAACGTTTCCATAAATGATAATATAGCACACAAGGTAAATTCTGTCAACGAGTGTAAAAATCCGGATCGGCAATGATGCAGATTAGCTTCAAAAACTAAGACCCCGAATGAATTTTTTTTCTGAAACTATTTCCATTTAGGGTTCATTTAGGGTATTTAATTTATTATTATATAAAATAATGAGGGTGAGCTAAAACTCAGTTATTGTGTAGGATTCATTTAAAATTATTGTTACTAAAATAAAATAGCAAAGGAGAAAGAACATGAAAAAAGCACTTATAGCAACCGTATTAACTTGTATTTTGGCATTTAATTTTTTGGCAACATGTACATTTGCAGCAACTGCGGCCGTTAAGCCGGCTCCAAATCCGACTGCAAATCCGCTTTGGAAGGCAGGCGCTACTCGAAACAAAATTGTCTGTATCAGCGACCTTCATCTTGGTGTAAACGATAAAATCTCTGAGGATATTGTAAATCGCCCTTATCTTATTGATTTTATAAATCGTGTTGGACAAACAAAAGACATAAGAGAGCTTGTGATTGCCGGTGATTTTCTTGATGAGTGGATATTGCCCTTAAACTATCCTGTGTCCACTGATTCACAACAGTATTACAAGCAATGTATCACCACCAATCAAAGTGTAATAGATGCGTTTAAAGGTTTATCAAATACGGGTGTCAAGCTTGTATATGTGCTGGGAAACCACGACATGACTCTTGTGGCTGACACATTGAAACAGGCTATGCCAAACATTACATTTGTTGGTGATAATGGGATGGGTGCCTACATAACAGGCGACCGCAAAGAAATAGCCATAGAACATGGTCACCGTTATGATGTTTTCTCGGGTCCCGACACAGAGTTTTCATACCTGCCATCATCCTTTGACACAGTTCGTCAAGTTCAGCTGCTCTCGGGTAGGCCCAGTCATACCCACTGGCCTCCATATATCCTTTTTGCACCAGCTGCTCAAGGAAATGAAAGCTTTCTTTTCCTTCCAGCTGCTTCTTTTTGATCATCTCTTCCAACTGATAGACATCACAGTCCACTTTGTCCGTCACGATTCTGTAATTCCCACGTACGCTTTCAAGAATCTGAGACAAACCGGCTTCCGCTAATCTTTTCCGTAGTAAATAGGTGGTTGCATGAAAGTTCGTTTGAGCTTTTTCTGTATTAAAGTCTGGCCATACAGCAGCCGTTATCTTCTCCCAATTCACCGGTACGCCGTTTTTATGTACTAAAAAAGCCAATACTTCCTTTGCTTTTGAGTTCTTCCATGTCAATGCTTCTCCGTTTAAAAACACCTCAAAGTCGCCAAAACATTGAATAAATGGCTTCCCGGGATGGGTAGCCATTTTATTGGTCTTTAATAACCGCCTTATGGTTTTACCCAATCTTTCTTCAGTCAGGGGCTTCATGATGTAATCCATCGCCTGCAATTCAAAGGCTTCCACAGCATATTGATTAAAAGCTGTAACAAAAATAATCTCAATATTTTCATTCAGATTTTGGATCTGCTCTAGTAATTGTAGACCGTTAACACCCGGCATTTCGATATCCAAGAAAACAGCATCAAGCGAATTCTCTCTTAAATAGGCGAGAAGCTGTTCTCCTGTTTCAAACAAACCGCATAAGTTGAGATCTGTCATATCCTTAACCATTCTTTCAAATCGTTCCAAAACATGTGTATATCCAAGTTGTTAAATTCCAAACTGCCTCTCAAATAAACTGCCAAATCGATAATCAATTTACCTGCTTGCTTCCCATCCTTTTCACACACGTTTGCAATTGCGCTGAGCGCATTGTAGAGAAAATGAGGCTTGATCTGTGCTTGCAAAAACGACATCTCTGTTGCCATAATTTGATCCTTTAGTCTGTCTGCTTCAAGTAAATTTTCATTGTATAAAATAAGCTTTTTGTGATTCACTGCCTGCTGTCTCGCCTGAATATAGGACATCGCCAGAATAACAGCAAAATTACCAAATAGAAACATATATGTCATATTAATATTACCAATCACTTTATAATTAAGGATATCTTCATTGATAGTCCAAATAAAGATGCAGATGGTTATAAACATTAAAACGGAATTGTCTCTCTTTCGGAGTACTGATTTAATTAGCATACTCATGACATATAGCATTTGTATCAGCAAAAAAATATATATGTAATTCGTAAATAATGACATAAATTTCGGACTGATCATCAGGAGCAGTCCATCAAAAAGAAGGGTAGGAAGCAGGATAACGCCCGTTATTCTTTTCTTATATTCCAAAGGATATATGCTTTGTACAAATAAAATCACAATCAGCAGGTAATTATAGCCTGTGAAATAGTTTATATACATTCTCAGATCAAAGGATGTATCAGGAAATTATATCATCAGAGGTGCTCCACCCCATATCAGGGAACGTATAACTGTTACCAAACAGAGGATACTGAAAAGCAGGGCTGTCCTGTTTTTGTTCTGAAGGAGAAAAAGCAAAAAATAATATAGACCAAATATAAAAACGCTGCCAATAAAGAGCAGCTGTAAGACTAACAAAATCATTCTCTGTTGCTCCAATACCTGCTTTGATCGAAACACAGGAGCAACGCGAAGCCCTCCACTGGCATAATTTAAATTAGCCACCTGAAAAACCAGTGTAATCTCGTGTGAAGCCTTTGGTAAATCTATAATGTGTATTTCTTCACCATCTTTGAAGTCCGCCTTGTTGTCCGATACTTTGCCAACTTCCGCCATCAGCTGGCCATTGGCATATAATTTATAAGCAGTGGCAACGTTTTGAATGCGAATAGCAGGATCTTTTAGGGCCGACGGACAGTAAAGCGTAAGCCGGTAAGTGGCCGTACCCTGGCGGGAATAATGCATACCAGCATCATCAGACCAGACACCGGGAACTGTTATAAATGAATCCATTTTCTCGCTCTGTTCGGGATCAAAATCTTCCGGCATCAGTAGCTTGTCCCAGTAGAATTCCCACTGTCCGTCCAGTGCAACTAACTTATTGTGACTAAAATCAATGCCTGACAAATCTGCTCTACCGTTAGTCGTAAGCGTTGGACTCGGTAATATCATCATAATCAGAGTATAAAACATCATTGCTGGAACTAAAATAATAAGCAGCACCCGCCATTTTGAACTAAATTTTACATGCACACTTTTCATATCCACGATGCTACCCTTCTCTTTAATCTGTCTTATATTTTTCTTATTACATATATCGACAGAATGCTAGAAAATCTTAACAAATGTTAGCATGAAACGGAGTTAGTGAGTATTTCAAAACAAATAATAATTATTGCAGTTTAGCTGCTTTGTGATATTAAATTTATTTGTTGTTACTATGCTATTCCCTCATCTATACGCAATTTTATACGCATTTTTGACATCACAAGATGAAACAGGATGAAATTAAATCTTAAGTAATAGGCAATAGGCAACTTCTAAATATAAATAGAACCGCACATCGATTATTCAATGCACGGCTCATTTATCATAACATCATTAGATTATTTCAACTCTTTCGCCATCTCAGAAGAAATTTTTTTGTACAGAATGGCATTATAAGCACCTGAGGGATCAATTGGTGCACCTGCCAGTGGAGGTGATGGAAGTATCTGACTAATTCCGATTGCATATGATCTGGATACGTTTGCTAAAATAGTATTCAGAGGATCTACATTCGTGGTTTTAATTGCTATCATATTATCATCACATAATTCAATATCATAAATTCTGTATTGCTGCGGGAAATCTCTTAAGGAAGCAGTCTCTACTTGCCAGAAACCATTCTCCGGTTTTGACGGATTAGGAGATGCAAATGCTGTTACAGAATTAACATGTCTATGTCCGGCTGTTACCATAGCAACATTGGAATATTTCCGGATTAAATTAATTAATTTTGTATCGCTTATTTCAGAATCGGTGGCCCATATCCCAACACCTAAAGGGATGTGCAATGATACAATAACTAACATCTTATCGTTCTTGGCTTTGGCTAGTTCCTTTGAAAACCAATTAAATCTTTCGGTATCCATATATCCATAAGCTGCATCCGTAGCACTTGCAAACTCATGCTTCTGATCTGCTGTATCATCAAGTACTATGACACGAATCGGAACATTTGCTTTTGGCTCAAAGCTATAGCAGGCAGTGGGCGCTTCACTTGAATCTCCACCGATACCGTGTCCACCCGGAAAGCTACCGGCGAGAGCTTTTGAATCTATAAAGCTTCTTGTGCTGTTTGCTGCTATCCTATCCGCCTCGGTAAAGTTGAGTCCATATCCAATGATCTTGCCAAACGGGTCCTTGACATCAACGATTCCTGGATATACATCATCAGCATAAAGCGGATTACTCAGGGGTGAAGCACCTATCTTTAGAACAGTATCTGAAGTCAAGCCCTTAAGAAGTTTGTCATTTGCTTGAAATTTCCCTGACCAGAAATGATCATGGTTGCCGGAAACCTGATACCAAGGGATATCTAAACCTTCTGCTTTAAAGGGTTGTGTATAATCCGTGTCAGAAGCTTTGGTTAAGTCAGAATTAGGATAGACCATTCTACCGGTTAATACATCCAAATACATATCTACTTCATTCTGCTGAGCATTGTTGACAGCGTCACCGAGCATAATTCCAAAATCAAGTTTGTGAGCAGCATTGATATCATTCACACTTTCTACTGCTGCCTCCAGAACTTGAGTTGTATACATTATAGTTGGGCTGTATGCGGCTACCATACCAGGTTTTATCCCAAAGGCTAAAACCTGTGCAGGCGATTGGATGTCAGTAATATGAATATCACTCATGGTAAAAAAATTTAACAAGCTTGTCCTTGATTTTTTCGTATCTACAGCATAACCTGATTTTAATAAATCTGTTCTTACAACATAATCAAGGCCTTTACTCTTTACATATTTCCCATACCCTTTCTTAGCATAATCCTCTAATTGATTAGGCAACGGTGGATTACTGACATCCGTTGGACTAACCGGTACATAGGTTGCATCGGCAGTTGTAATATACTTTTTAACAGTTTCCGATTTTGCATTTATGATTGCTGTATTAAAAGTTAATCCCGCAATAGTAAAGATACAAATGGATAGTGTACCCAGTAATAACACTTTCTCCTTATCTATCATAGCAATTCTCCCTTTGAAATAATTTTTAAGATATTACATAAAAAGTATACATCAAATTTAATCATATTTGTCATATTATGCAAAAATGACGCTTTTATTGACAAAAACAAAGGACTATACTAGTCTGTATATAGCCACCATTCATCGGTTTATTGATAATGTGCAATATTCGATATGATAAAATAGCCCGTAAAGCTAATAATTATAGAAAAGGAGTAACTTATGCTGTTTGTCGCTGTTTGTGATGATTTACAGAGTGATCGATTACATATTCAAAATTTAATTTATGATTTTTGCAATCGAATGAATTGTGAGATTCATCTCCTGACCTTTGAGAATGGAAATGATCTGATTTTTCTTTATTATTCATTTGCTTTACAGTTTTTCATTTTATGCAATTTTTTTGTCTTCAGAAAATTTGTGTTCAGAAAATTTCGATTATGAATTACTTATTTATATTTAATGAACTTAAAAGCCGACTATCTGGACTCTCTCCCAGACGGTCGGCTTTTTGTTATACTTTATGTGGTTAATTCCACTTCCGTCAGTTGGATAACCTATGTGCAAAATATATCATTGATCATAAAATCTGTCAACTTGTCATAAGTATCAGTTTATTGACTAAGCTATACGCAATCTATGCAACACATATTGTTGTTATAGGAATAATGTAAATTACAATCCTGACTTGTAATTCCATTTCCCTAGTTAGTGTCAGTTGCATTAGCTGCCCAATAATGATTAACTCTATTCATTGCATTTGATCGAATATTATAGAAGTATAATGGGTAATCGAATGCGTGATATACACCCGGCAATCCTGGTATGGAGTAATCCGCACTACTAACTGAAGAACATACAACCACGCCTCTTTTTATGTCTACCTGTGCAGAAGCCACTCCCTTAATGGGCGTCATATCACATACTGCTGGAGTAAGAATTGTTATCGACCCTTCATTGCGCTTTTTAGTTGCTAGTCGATTAGTTCTAGTCCATGTAATAGGATTGATGGATAGAGCATTTGGGAGTACAAGAGGATTATTTGTAACCCCAATCCCTTCGGTATTGTATGAAATAATTACACCTGTATCATCGGGTCCTGTTGCAAACTTTAATTGCTTATTCTCTGGCTTTGCTAAATAATCTTTTGTAACTGAATAGCCTATAGCATATGCTGCAACCATTCTTTTATATACTTCAGGTCGTTCATTGCTCAAATCAGTGAGCAGATTGAGAAGCACAATTGATCCCTGAGAATGTCCTGCCAATATAAATGGTCTACTATTATTATAGTGGTCAATATAGTAGTAAAATGCAGCTTTTATGTCTTTTGCAGGTATAAGGTCAACTGCTGCTTCTCGCTCTTCTGGCTTCAACCCAATGAGATAAAGTGCATCAGCCTGTCGATAATAGGGTGCATAAATGTTACCTACAGGTAAAAATGCTGTTGCCTGGCGATTGAATGCGCCATTTGCACCTTTAATCATTGATACATTATCTACAGTACAGTAATTCGGATCTTCCTTACTCGTTTTATTGTAGGCTGTCGGATATACATAAAAAATATCTACAGTTTTATCTTCTTTCGTGTCTTTCGTAAGCCAATTATTCGAATTTGAATAATCCGTTACCGTTCCATCAACGCTTGTTTCTGCTTTCACGGTCTGATCACTGCCACAGAATACAGATAACATAAGTGCACACATAACCAGGATTGAAATACCTCTTTTTGCTTTTTGCATATTACTTCTCCTCCTAATTCTTTCTCTCATAGTAATTTTCCCTCAAAATATTTTTAAGAGATTATATTAAAGGTATACTATAAATTTAATCATATTTGTAATATTATGCAAAAACGACTGTTTTATTGACAAAAACAACAGGCAATAATAGTATATATATAGTTCTCTTTCGTCGATTAATAAGGTGTAATATTCGATATGATAAAACAACCTATAAAGCTATAACTAATAGAAAAGGAGTAACTTATGCTGTTTGTCGCTGTTTGTGATGATTTACTAAGTGATCGATTACATATTCAAAGCTTAATTAGTGATTTTTGCAATCGAAAGAATTACGAGATTCATCTCCTGGCCTTTGAGAAAGGAAATGATCTGGTAGATTATTATCAAAATCAGGAGACTTACTTTGATATCATATTTCTTGATATTTATATGAATGGAAAAACCGGCATACAAACTGCAAAGCAAATTCGAAAATATGATTTGAATTGTAAAATAATCTTTATAACCTCAAGTACTAAGGATGCTCTGGAAAGTTTTGAGGTGTTTCCATTTAATTACATAACGAAGCCACTATCAAAATCTACGTTTTTAACTGTGCTTGAGAAAGCGATTGACACTACGCAGAAAGAAAATCAGAAGAGCCTTTTCATTAAAACAGGCTCTTCCATACAAAAGGTATATTATAAAGATATATTATATATCGAAAGCTCTGCGAGAACTTTAAACCTACATACAATCCAGCATAAAGTTTATACCTTTGCAGCAAAACTTGACGCGATTCAAAATCAGATGAATGATGGGCGCTTCTTACGGTGCCATAAAAGCTATCTAGTAAATATGGATTGTATCTCCCGTGTAGAAAATTACTCTTTTCGGTTGATGAACGACGAAGAGATTGCTATTGTTCAACGGAATTTTGCCCATATTAAAAATATCTATTATGATTACTTAATAGATAAGGCAAATTTGAAAAATAGTTTTAAAAAGGAGGGTGAATAGAATGTTTTTATACTCTTTGGTTATTTCTGTATTAAATACTTTAAGTGTTCATACCCTTCTTAACAAGAAAAGACCAATTTGGTATTGTATTTTATTATTTATCCTCAATACCTTTATGATCTATCTATTAGTATTTGTAATCAAGAAAAATTTGGGCGGCTCTGTCTTTGAAAAATATGCATTGACTTTTTCTGCCTTTTTGTACATCATATATATATGCTTGGTGTTTCAGGAATCCTTTTCCAAAAAATTATTTACCATGTTTAGCATTTGGATACTATCTTTAATTACTTTCTATTTTTCCATACCGATATCTAAAGCTCTATCCCCACTGATAGGCGAACAATTCCTTCAGGATTTATCTTACTTTTTCAGATTTCTTGTACAAATACTATTCATAGTCATTTCCTATTTTGTGCTAAATAAAAAATATAAAAAAATCCTTGATGTAGTATCAAACAGAACAATTATCTTTATGTCGCTGTATCTATTTATGGCATTTATCCTACTAATCTATCGCTATGAGATCTCCTTTGCCACATATACGAATTTCAATTTTGTTTATGAAATGCTTTTGAATTTAATATTAATTATCTGGGGATATGTCATTGTATTTACAGGGATATCCTCCTCATCACGTATTATTTCATTAATGTATGATTATCAAATGATTGAAAATCAAGTCGAACTTCAGCGTCAGAATTATAGTACCTTAACTGAATCCCTAAATCAACTTTATGCTCATAAACACGATGAAAGATACCATATAAACGCTATCGAATCGATGGTTAGGCAGCAAAGCTACAAAGAAGCACTAGAATATATTGAACAATACAATAGAAACGAAATCTCTACAACAATACCAACCGTATGTAAAAATTTTGTTGCGGACTCGATTATTAAGCATTATATGGGAATAGCTATTCGTAAGAATATAGCTTTTAAGACAGATCTTATCATTCCCGAAGACATAGCAATCAATTCTCTCGATCTGTGCATTGTACTTGGAAACAGCCTTGAAAATGCAATTGAAGCTTGTGAGCTGTTGACGAATGATCAGGATAAATATATTGAACTGATAGCAAAAATTGTTGGAACTCATATCGTCTTACAGATTACGAATAGCTTCTATGGATATATTGTGAAGGTGAGTATGTGAAGAAATGTCTGTAAATACTGATCTTCTATGATAATAAATGGTCTGAAGGCATAGTGAAAAGCTTTCAGACCTTATTTTATTTATAACAGCACATACCAATGTATGTCAATAGCAGGCGGATATTCCGCCTGTAAAAAATATGCATGCTAATGGCTTATTGCGGTAGCCGCCCCTCATACATGATACAGAGTTCACCGTAG
>JAEZOB010000007.1 GCA_023414355.1 Bacillota bacterium
CGTTGTTGGTGATGTTGCCCTGCAGGCTCGTCGTGTCGCCGGCGAGCGTGCCGCCGGTGATGATCGTCCCGCCCGTATAGGTGTTCGCCCCCGTCAGCGTCAGCGTGCCGGAGCCCGACTTCGTCAGCGTGCCCGAACCCGAGATCACCGCGGAGTACGTGCTGTCCGTCGCCTGATCGATCGCGAGCGTGCTGTTGTTGACGATCGCGGCGTTGCCGAGGTTCCCCACAGACGCCTGCAGCGTGCCCGCCGACACCGTGATCGTGCCGCTGTAGGTGTTCGCACCCGTCAGAACCAGCGTGCCCGCGCCGGACTTCGTCAGACCGCCGCTCCCCGACACGATGCCCGACAGCGTCAGCGTGTTCGACGAACCAACCGACACCCCGCTCGCCGCAGACACCGCGACATTGCGTGCCGACGAGAACGTCCCTGTCGCAGACAGCGTGCCGCCGGACAGCGTCACGCCGCCGCTCGCGCCCAGATTGTTATCCGCCGACACCGACAGCGTGCCGCCGGACACCGTCGTTCCGCCCGTGTACGTGTTCGCGCCTGACAGAACCTGTGTCCCGCCGGACACCGTCACCGTGCCGGTGCCGCCGATCACGCCGGAGAACGTGTCCGCCGCCGCCGTCAGCGTCAGACCCTTGCTACCCAGCGTCACCGTGCCGGAGCCGCCGAGGCTCTTGACCGACGCGCCCGCCGTCGTCGCGCTGATGTCGAACGTCCCGGTCACCGCAACCAAGCTCGAAGCCGCGATCGAACCCGTCCCGGACAGCGCCAGCGTCGCACCAGACGAGACCGCGGTCGAACTGGTATATGTGTTCACGCCGGACAGCGTCTCGCTGCCCCCGACCACGACCAGCGAGCCCGCGCCGCCGATCACGCCGGAGAACGTGTGCGCTGCCGCCGTCAGCAGTAGCGCCTGGGGCCCCAGCGTCACCGTGCCCGAGCCTGAGAGGCTCGCGATCCACACCCCCCTCGTCGTCGCGCTGACGTCGAACGTCCCCGTCGCCGTCACCACGCTCGACGACTCGATCGCACCCGTCCCGGACAGCGCAAGCGTCGCACCGGACGAGATCGTGGTCGAACCGGTGTACGTGTTCACGCCCGACAGCGTCTCGGTGCCGCCGGACAGCGTCAGCGACCCCGAGCCGCCGATCACGCCCGAGAACGTGCCCGCCGCAGCCGTCAACGTCAGCGCCTGAGACCCCAGCGTCACCGTGCCGGCACCCGCCAGGCTCTTGATCGAGGCGCCGCTCGTCGTCGCGCTGATGTCGAACGTACCCGTCGCCGTCACACCGCTCGAGGCCGCGACCGAACCCGTCCCCGACAGCGCAAGCGTCGCGCCGGACGAGACCGTGGTAGACCCCGTGTACGTGTTCACGCCCGACAGCGTCTCGGTGCCGCCGGAGACCGTCACCGTGCCCGTGCCGCCGATCGCGCCCGAGAACGTGTTCGCAGCAGCCGTCAGCGTCAGGCCCTGAGACCCCAGCGTCACCGTGCCGGCACCCGCCAGGCTCTTGATCGAGGCGCCGCTCGTCGTCGCGCTGATGTCGAGCGTGCCCGTCGCCGTCACGAGGCTTGACGACGCGATCGAACCCGCCCCCGACAGCGCCAGCGTCGCGCCAGACGAGACCGCCGTCGAGCCCGTGTAGGTGTTCGCGGCCGACAGTCTCTGGGTGCCGCCCGCGATCACCACCGAACCCGTGCCCGAGATCACGCTAGCAGCATTGTTCGCCGCCGCGGTGATGGTCAGTGTTTTGCCGCCGAGTGTGACCAGGCTTCCACTGCTACCGCTCAGGCTCTTGATCGACGCCCCGCTCGTCGTCCCGCTGATGTCGAACGTACCGCTAATGGACAGCAGATTCGACGCCGCGATCGATCCGGCACCCGTCAGCTTCAGCGTGGCGCCAGACGAGACGTCCATCCCGCCGGTGTACGTGTTCACGCCAGACAGCGTCTCCGTGCCGCCCGACACGTAAAAATTACCTGTGCCGGATATCACGCCGGAGAACGTATCGTTACCGGCCGTCAACGTCAGATTCCGAGACCCCAGCGTCACCGAACCGGCACCGGCGAGGCTCGTGATCGACGCCCCGCTGGTCGTCCCGCTCACGTCGAACGTCCCCGACACCGTCACACCGCTCGAGGCCGCGATCGAACCCGTCCCCGACAGCGCAAGCGTGCCCGCCGAGATCGTCGTCGAACCCGTGTAGGTGTTCGTGCCCGACAGCGTCAGCTTGCCGGTGCTCGTCTTCGTGAGCGCGCCCGTCCCCGACACCACGCCGGACAGCGTCAGCGTGTTCGAAGCCGTGATGTCGAGCGTGCTCGCCGCAGACACCGCCACAGTCCGCGCCGACGTGAACGTCCCCGTCACAGACAGCGTGCCGCCCGACAGCGTCAAGCCGCCGCCCGTGCCCAGATTGTTATCCGCGGACACCGACAGGGTGCCGCCGGACACCGTCGTCCCGCCCGTGTATGTGTTCGCACCCGACAGAACCTGCGTCCCGCCGGACACCGTCACCGTGCCCGTGCCGCCGATCACGCCCGAGAACGTGTTCGCCGCGGCCGTCAGCGTCAGCGCCTTGCTGCCAAGGGTCACCGTACCGGCACCCGCCAGGCTCTTGATCGACGCCCCAGCCGTGGTTCCGCTGATGTCGAACGTCCCCGTCGCCGTCACAAGGCTCGACGACGCGATCGACCCCGTCCCCGACAGCGCCAGCGTGCCCGACGAGATCGTCGTAGACCCCGTGTAGGTGTTCGCGCCCGACAGCGTCAGCGTGCCGGCGCTCGTCTTCGTGAGCGCGCCACTGCCCGACACGACGCCCGACAGCGTCAGCGTGTTAGAAGCCGCGACGTCGAGCGTGCTCGCCGCAGACACCGTCACAGCCCGCGCCGACGAGAACGTTCCCGTCGCGGACAGCGTGCCGCCAGACAGCGTCACGCCGCCGCTCGTGTTGCCCAGATTGTTATCCGC
>JAEZOB010000074.1 GCA_023414355.1 Bacillota bacterium
GTTTAAAATGAATCTAAAATCCTTTGTCACTGCATCAAGTTATAAGCAATACTCATAACATATAAAATCGCTTCAATTGCATTCGGATGATGAACAAATCAATGATCTAATGCCCCATATGTTATTAATTTGTTAAATACCGAGTTTTCTATGTCCCACCTCTGATGCATCATCTTATATAACGACTTTAATGGAATATCAAAATCTGTAGTCACTAGTAAAACCTGTGATCGATCTGTTTCTGTTTTTTTCTTTGTAAACTTTACAAAGCGAAGTGGTTCTTGCACTCCATCCATATAAAATCTTTCTTCATAAGATTTCACTTCACACTCACATTTTTCATCGTACCATTTCTATTGAGCATTAGGGAGGCTTATTTCTTATACCCAAAAATAGCTTTTTCACACCAATAACATAAAAATAGCTGTACATCTAGTATTGAAGCATGATTCAAAGAATCACACCCCAACACTTGACAAACAGCCCAAAAAAAGAGGCCCTAGAAACCTTGTAATCCGCATATATAGCGAACTTACAGGCTTTTAGAGCCTCTAATAAAGTCATTCTAAAATTATGCTAAAATTGCATTACATTCCCATCTGTTTTGCAACTTCTTCAGCGAAGTTTTCTTCTTTCTTTTCGATACCTTCACCAGTTTCGAAACGAACGAATTTCACGATTTCTAAGTTGATACCAGCAGCTTTAGCGAAAGCTTGAACGTACTGTCCTACGGACTGTTTTCCATCTTCAGCTTTTACATAAATCTGATCTAATAAACAGATTTCTTTTAATTCTTTTTTGATACGACCCATAACCATACCGTTGATGATGTTGTCGTTAGCGTCTGGTTTTTCTTTTCTTGCAGCTGCTGCTAAGATTTCTTTTTCATGTTCAATGTAAGCTTGATCTACTTCTTTATCGCTAACATATTTAGCGTTAAGAGCAGCAACCTGCATTGCAACGTTCTTTAAGCATTCTTCAACAGCTTCTTTCGCAGCGTCAGTTTTAGCCTGAACTAATACACCGATTTTACCGCCAGCGTGGATATAAGAAGAAACAACACCGTCTTCTGCAGTGATTTTTTCAAATCTTCTTACTGTCATGTTTTCACCAATTGTAGCGATTAAAGAAGCTAAATGTTCTTTTACAGTTTTAGTTGTATCTTCAACCCATGGTGCAGCTAAGAAAGTTTCAACATCAGCGTAGTTTCCGTTAGCGATGTCTTTAGCTACAGCAGCTACGAAAGTAGTGAATTTTTCGTTTTTCGCAACGAAGTCAGTTTCAGAGTTTACTTCAACGATAGCAGCAACTTTTCCGTCAGCGGAAATGTTAGTAGCTACCATACCTTCAGCAGCGATTCTGCCAGCTTTTTTCTCAGCTTTAGCAAGACCGTTTTCTCTTAAGAATTCTACTGCTTTGTCCATATCTCCTTCAGTTGCATTAAGCGCTTTTTTACAATCCATCATACCAGCGCCAGTCATATCTCTTAATTCTTTTACCATTGCAGCTGTAATTGCCATAGTATATACCTCCGTATATTTAATTTCATTTATTTTACTATAATAAATTCATACTATATCTTAACATATCCAACATATGCATTAATATACAATTATTGAATCTCTCGTACTTAGAAAATGCTTCAACCTATCATAAATAGGCTGAAGCACTTACTTATCGTAAATCGTCGAATAAATCTAAGCTTATCTATTCATGTACGACAACGTCGCAATTGATTATCTACAAGATGAAATATAAAGATATTCACTTGTTGTGAATAAATTATTCAGCTACTACTTCAACTGCTTCTTCAGCAACTTCTGTTTCAACAGCTTCGCTCATATCTGTACCTTGGTTAGCTTCGATAACAGCATCTGCCATTTTAGCAACGATTAATTTAACCGCACGGATTGCATCATCGTTACCTGGGATTACGTAATCTAATTCTTCTGGATCACAGTTAGTATCAGCAATACCGATTAGTGGAATTCCTAATGTGTGAGCTTCCTGAACACAGATTCTTTCTTTCTTAGGATCAACAACGAAGATAGCATCTGGAACTTTCTTCATGTTTTTGATACCGCCAAGGTTCTTTTCTAACTTAGCCCATTCTTTCTTAAGTTCGATAACTTCTTTTTTAGGAAGAACTTCGAAAGTACCATCTTCAGACATAGTTTCGATTTCTTTTAATCTATCAATACGGCCTTGGATTGTCTTGAAGTTAGTTAACATACCACCTAACCATCTTTCGTTTACGTAGTACATACCACATCTTTCAGCTTCAGATTTAACTGAATCCTGAGCCTGTTTTTTAGTACCTACGAAAAGTACAGTACCACCTTCAGCAACGATATCTTTGATTGCATAGTAAGCTTCGTCAACTTTACCTACAGATTTCTGTAAGTCGATGATATAGATACCATTTCTTTCTGTGTAGATGTACTCAGCCATCTTAGGGTTCCATCTTCTAGTTTGGTGACCAAAATGTACACCAGCTTCAAGTAATTGTTTCATTGAAATTACGCTCATAATTTACCTCCATTTGGTTGTTTACTTCCGTATACTATCATTTTTAAGAACGACCTTTTGGCACCTGTTCTTAAATCGGCATACGTGTTTTTT
>JAEZOB010000006.1 GCA_023414355.1 Bacillota bacterium
AGCAATATGGACACTTCTACTTGGTAGATACAACTGCAATGGATGCAGCTGCTACTAGCGAGTTGAGAAGAAAGTGTTTCAAGGCTGATATCAAGATGGTCGTTGTTAAGAACACTTTGCTTGAAAAGGCATTGATGACTATCGAAGGTGTTGATTACTCACCATTGTTTGTATCTTTGAAGGGTACAACTGCAGTAATGTTCAGCGAAGTAGCTAACGCTCCTGCTAAGTTGTTGAAAGAATACAAGGACGGTGTTCCTTCTTTGAAGGCTGCTTATGCAGAAGAAGGTATCTACGTAGGTGCTGATCAGCTCGAAGCCTTGGCTAATATCAAGAGCAAGAATGAAGTTATCGCTGATATCGTTGCTTTGTTGCAATCTCCAGCGAAGAATGTTATTTCAGCTCTTCAATCTGGTGGTAACACCATTCATGGAGTTCTTAAAACTCTTGGCGAACGTGCCGAATAATAAAATTTTATATCAATTAGTAACAAACAATTAAAATCATACAAAAATGGCAGATTTGAAAGCTTTTGCAGAACAATTAGTTAACTTGACAGTAAAGGAAGTTAATGAACTTGCAACAATCCTTAAAGAAGAATACGGTATCGAACCAGCTGCTGCAGCTGTAGCAGTTGCTGCTGGTCCTGCTGCTGGTGCTCCAGCTGCTGAAGAAAAGACATCTTTCGATGTAGTTTTGAAGAGCGCAGGTGCAGCTAAGTTGCAAGTAGTTAAGGCAGTTAAGGAAGCATGTGGTCTTGGCTTGAAGGAAGCTAAGGACATGGTAGACGGTGCTCCTAGCGTAGTTAAGGAAGGCTTGGCTAAGGACGAAGCAGAATCTTTGAAGAAGGTTCTCGAAGAAGCTGGCGCTGAAGTTGAACTTAAGTAATACAAGCCTGTTAACAGGAAATTCGGTTAGGAATCCTCGCTGGAGGATTCTTAACCTTTTTGCGTCTTATTAATATTAAGATACATAAAATCTATATCAGATGTCTTCAAATACTGAAAATCAAAGAATTAATTTTGCTTCCATCAAGAATCCGATGCAGTATCCGGATTTCTTGGAAGTGCAATTGAAGTCATTCCAGGACTTTCTCCAATTGGATACCCCGCCAGAACTCCGCAAGAACGATGGCTTGTACAAGGTGTTTGCTGAGAACTTCCCGATTGCAGATACCCGCAACAATTTTGTTCTAGAGTTTTTGGACTACTACATCGACCCGTCTCAATATACCATCGAAGACTGTATTGAACGTGGTTTGACTTACAGTGTACCTTTGAAAGCTAAGTTGAAGCTTTATTGTACAGACCCTGATCATGAAGATTTCGATACCGTTATTCAGGATGTGTACTTGGGACCTATCCCTTACATGACTCCGAAGGGTACTTTCGTTATCAACGGAGCTGAACGTGTTATCGTTTCTCAGTTGCACCGTTCTCCTGGTGTGTTCTTCGGTCAGAGTGTACATGCTAACGGTACAAAACTTTACTCTGCCCGTATTATCCCGTTCAAGGGCTCTTGGATCGAATTTGCAACAGACATCAACAACGTGATGTATGCTTATATCGACCGTAAGAAGAAATTGCCTGTAACTACTCTTTTGAGAGCTATTGGTTTTGAAAACGATAAGGATATCCTTGAAATCTTCAATTTGGCTGAAGAAGTAAAAGTAAACAAGGCTAATTTGAAGAAGGTGGTTGGCAGAAAGTTGGCTGCACGTGTTTTGAAGGCATGGACAGAAGACTTCGTTGATGAAGATACTGGTGAAGTAGTATCTATCGAACGTCATGAAGTGATTATCGATCGTGAAACGGTTATTGAACCGGAACACGTAGACGAAATCATTGAGTCGGGTGTTCAGAACATCCTCGTTCACAACGAAGAAGCGAATGTTTCTGACTACTCAATCATCTTTAATACACTTCAGAAGGACCCGAGTAACTCTGAAAAGGAAGCGGTGCTCTACATTTATCGCCAGTTGCGTAATGCAGACCCTGCTGATGATGCAAGTGCTCGTGAAGTTATCAATAACTTGTTCTTCTCTGAAAAAAGATATGACCTTGGCGAAGTGGGTCGTTACAGAATCAACAAGAAGTTGGGCTTGACGATCGACATGGATGTGAAGGTATTGACTAAGCAGGATATCATTGAAATCATCAAGTATCTCATCGAATTGATTAACTCGAAGGCTGATGTGGATGATATCGACCACTTGAGTAACCGTCGTGTACGTACCGTAGGTGAACAGTTGTCTAACCAGTTTGCAATCGGTTTGGCTCGTATGTCACGTACTATCCGCGAACGTATGAACGTTCGTGATAACGAAGTGTTTACTCCGATCGATTTGATTAACGCGAAGACCATTTCTTCTGTAATCAATTCATTCTTCGGAACCAATGCGTTGTCTCAGTTCATGGACCAGACTAACCCGTTGGCCGAAATTACTCACAAGCGCCGTTTGTCTGCTCTTGGTCCTGGTGGTTTGTCTCGTGAACGTGCAGGTTTCGAAGTGCGTGACGTACACTATACTCACTATGGTCGTTTGTGTCCGATTGAAACCCCTGAAGGTCCTAATATCGGTTTGATTTCTTCTTTGTGCGTTTATGCTAAAATTAATGAACTTGGTTTCATTTCTACTCCTTATCGTAAGGTAGCTGATAGTAAGGTGGATATTTCTGAAGAAGGAATTGAATACTTGACTGCAGAAGAAGAAGAAGATAAGATTATTGCTCAGGGTAATGCACCTTTGGATGATGAAGGTAAGTTTGTTCGTGACAAGGTTAAGGCTCGTCGCGATGCCGATTATCCGGTTGTTACTCCTGATCAGGTAGAGTTGATGGATGTATCTCCTCAACAGATTGCTTCTATTGCGGCATCTTTGATTCCGTTCTTGGAACATGATGATGCTAACCGTGCATTGATGGGGTCTAACATGATGCGCCAGGCAGTTCCTTTGTTGCGTACAGAGGCTCCTATTGTAGGTACAGGTATTGAAAAACAGTTGGT
>JAEZOB010000008.1 GCA_023414355.1 Bacillota bacterium
TCCCGTTATCGCCCGCCGTCCGTCCGAAGCGATCGCGACGCAGCCGACTCTGCCGTCGAGCACTTGAGGCCGAATGCGCTCCTTCCCCGTGTCGACGTCCCAAACCCGCGCCGTTCCATCGTGGTAGCCCGTGATCACCCACCGTCCGTCCGGAGCGATTGCGACGTTGGCAACTCCGCTGCTGCGCCTTTGAAGGCGGAGGCGCTCGCGGCCCGTCTCAAGATCCCAAACCTGCGCCGTTCCGTCAAAGCCCGCGGTGATCACCGATCGTCCGTCCGCTGTGATCGCGGCTGACTCTACTTCTTCGCTGTCGTGTGCTCGAAGGCGAAAGCACTCAACCCCAGTGTCGAGATCCCAGACCCGCACCATTCCATCGAAGCCCACCGTGATCACCGCTCGTCCGTCCGGCGAGCTGGAAACTGCGACAATTTTGGTGCGAGCGAACTGGATTATGGGTGCCGGGCTCGATTTTGGAGTGTCACTGTGCGCTTCCAATCGCCACGCAAAGCGGATACCGTTCTCGAGTAAAAATGCGGAACCTGCCACGTCTTCCGACAGCCGGGCGCGCGCAGTGGCAAGATTGCCTGGCTTGCCCGTACAGTTTTCGAAGGTGCACCGGTCGAACAGGCAATTTGCAAGATTTGCTTCAGAGAATGCGCACGCGCGAAATCTAACGCTTCTGAACTCCTGGCCGAGCAAATTGGAGTTTGAAAAATCCGCGCCGAAGGGATTATTTCCGAGAAAATCGGAAAGTGGAACTTCCCTGAGGTCGAGCCCCGCGAGGTTCGCTCGTTGCGGCAACCAGAAATACCGTCCACGAGAGATCGCCCTCTTCATTATAGCAAACGCGAAGTGTCTCCTATCGATTTCAGAGCGTTCAACAAATACGTTATCAATCCAGAGCTCGAATTTCGCCCAGGCGTTGTCTGTTTCGGCCAGATCAAGAAGGAACTCAACAGTTTCGTAACTTACCAACGAATCTGCCGTGACTATGTCCGCGCGACCATAGCATATCTCCTTCATAAGAGCCCGGGCGAGAAAATATTCAGCAAATGAAGTGTGGACAAAACTGAAGCCGTGCCCACCGTCACGCACAAGAAGGCTTGCGTTGCGCAATTCAGTGTGAAGCAATCCGCGGCCATCTACTCCTTGACACATCATGCGTAACCCCGCACGAGTTTCGGCGTAGCAATCGAACCAGTCCTCAAGTTCATCGATGGAGATGTCTGGTCGCTGATCCACCCAGAGTTTGACCGCTAGGTTTTCGAGTAAGTCCTCACGATCTCGGGGCGTCATCCTCCCCCTTTTGCCTCCATCGCGCTCTATCACTCTGCGAAAGAGATGATGATAAACCCGCGCGGCGTTGATCTTGCGGCCGTCGCTTGCATCCCTTTCCATCTCATCTGTAAGCTCCGTGATATAGCGTGTCATGATGGGCTTGCGTACAAGCTCCTCCAGGTCTCCACTTCCAGATATCAATGAAAAAGCGCGGTTTCCCTCCTCAGAGCCAAGAATATTCTTAAGATATGCATGAATCTGTTCTGGCGTGAACGGCGCCATGTAAAGCGTCCGCAGCAGGGAATCGTCTCTGCGCTTGGGAGAGGCAGAAGCGCGGTCGTGCCCCTCTAGGGTGGATCGTTCCTCGATGTGATCCCGAAAGAAATGGGACCGGCACGTGACAAGAATGCGAATGGGGCAGGCAGCCCAATCGGCCCGCCCGGTGCTTTGGTCGCGGCGCCGCACGTCTGGTGGGATAATCTCAAAAAGCTGCCTATAGAGAGATGCGGCCCTTTCAGGACCGATGCGCGTGCCAATTTCATCCAAACCGTCAAAAATGACGACGCACGAAGTGCTCCGTAGGAGCGCGAGCAAGTCCTCAGATGAAATCTGGTTGACTTCCTGAGGATTCAGACATGTCAGGATTAATTCCTGCAGCGTCATCACGCGGTCCGAGTTGCGATCATAGGCCTCCGAGAGACGCCGAAAATCGAGGTAGACGGGGAACGGTGATTCGCGATCAACCTCGCCACGGTCGACTAGCCGCCTTGCCAACATCTGGACTGCCGTGGTCTTTCCAGCTCCGAAACTCCCGAGCACCGCGAAAACGCGATTTGGAGCTTCAGATGATAGAACCCAGCGCTCGAGCAATGGAAGCAACTCCTGCTCTTCGCCTTCCCCCTCGACCTCAGTGACCCGAGGATCTTCGACCTTTCCGTCTTCGACATGCCGATCGAGGGTGCCTGGGCGTCCAAGCTTGCGAGGATCAATTCGGGCAGCCGTCACGTCCGGCTGTTTGCCGCTTGACGACGTTTCGCCGTTAACGCCCTGCCTTATCAGCGCGGCGCAGATTTCATCCCGGATCCTATCGACGAAGAAGTCCCTGTCGTCCGGACCGCCCTTCGACCACAGCGACAGAAGGTTCGGAAAATCCCCCCGCCATTGGGTTGGAAAGATCGGTCTTTCCTTGATGTGGTTTGAGGCGTCCGCATGTGAACCGCTTAACTGGATAGCGACCACTCGATCTGGCTGAGGCCGACCGTCAGTGTCGCAGAAATACGCTGCCTCTCGCTGGCAGATTCGGCTATGATACCATTTGTCTGATAGTATAAAGATGGCCATCTGCGACGACTGGCATTCAGTATCAATCTGCTCGTCGAAGCGCCCGGTGCCATGCATGTCTTTCCGATCAAACCAAAGCCGGATGCTATTAAATTTCCCTTGATATTTTTCTGGAAGTGCCGCCAGTCGCCTCTTAAGCTTGTCGATAAAACCATCAAGAATTCTCTCGACCTCGTCCTCCCCCCAGGCGTGCGAGACGAAAACTTGCAGTTCCCGCGTTACCTTGGGTGCCTGTAGCGCCGATTCTGGTGGGAGGCTGGTTGTGTCAAGGCGGGTCGATTCTAGGGTCGCATTGCGGGTCGCTGAAAGATCGAGCATTTGTCTGGCAAATTCGAGAACTATGAATGGACCTTGAGAGCTGACAAAAATGTGCGTTTGCTCGCCTATATCTTTTGCCGCGCTTCGTGCAGCAACATTTATCTGCTCGATGCGTTGGCGGATATTATCATCAGATACTAGCTTTCCTTCGATTCCTGAGAGCGCCGCTCGCAATGCCGATTGTTCGATACGAACGGGATTGCCTTGCATCGGAACATCGCTGGTTCCCACGATCACCCGAAGCATCCGCATAGGCGCCTGTCCCAAGCGTTCCTCAAGATGCTCAAAAACCCTCTCAAGGTCGACCATACGGTTCCTCCAACGAGCTCGAGGATAAGCCGTACCACAGGCGTCACCCGAGGAAGCGATGTTTATCTCTTCACCATCATCGACCCCCCGCCGCTATCCTCATGTCATCAAGAATCGTAGCGAATGCTCAAGCTGTCCTTCGCACTGGTCCTGTCAGATACCGCGGCCTGCGTTCTAGCTCGACATCGGCAGCGGTCCTCGCGCCAAGATCGGACAGGATGAAGAGGTTGCAGGTCCCTTTTTCCTCCCTATCGCGATATCCGGCATCCGGCTGGTGACGTCGACGCGGACCCGGTGCGCCGTTGTCGGCCGCCACGGTTGCTGTAGGCCAGGACCGGCGCTCGAACGGCGGCACTAGCGGACGGGAATGAACTGCGCCCCCGACCCGGCGATGATCAGCAGCAGCACGCCTATCCCGCCGCACCCTGGCCGGATGCCCACGCTCGATCGCCGTGCGCTGCCGGTCGTTCCTTTTTCCAGATGCGCAGCGCTCATTCCGTCTGCCCTGATTTTCAACGCGAATCAAAGGCTAGGCACACCACAGCCGTTCCGGACCCACTCCCGGCGTCCGCCGGCGCACTTTCCGCTCGGTTGACTCTCTGCAGCGAAGAGAACAAAAAAAGAACATACCGGCCAAGTCGCCCGTTGAACAGCACCCGAAGCCGACCACTGAGCATGCCAGAACGAGCGCCTCTTACCGCCATTGCCGAGCTCCGCGCGCGGATCGAGCGCATCGAGGGCAGGGGAGGGCGTGCGCGTTCGGTGCTGCCGTTCGGCCTCAAGGAGATCGACCGGCGTTTGCCCGGCAGCGGGCTCGCGATCGGCAGCCTGCACGAGGTCGCCGGCGGTGCCAACGGAGCCGTCGACGGCGCGGCCGCGGCGCTGTTCGCCGCCGGCATCGCGGCGAGGACCCGCGGCCAGGTGCTGTGGTGTGTCACTCGCGTCGACCTGTTCGCACCGGCGGTCGCCCAGGCCGGGCTGGCGCCCGACCGGCTGATCCATCTGGAGGCCGGCGACGACACCACATTGCTGGCATGCTTCGAGGAAGGCCTTCGCCATGGAGGCCTCGGCGCCGTCGTTGCCGAGGTCGCCCGCCTGCCGATGACCGC
>JAEZOB010000044.1 GCA_023414355.1 Bacillota bacterium
GGTATACATCAACCATATAGCAAATGGCCTGAAAAGTGTAAAAGGAAATGCCTAAGGGTAAACCATACTGATAGTAGGGTAACTGGGTATGGAATAAAAGGTTGATATTTTCCGCAAAAAAGGCGGAGTATTTAAAAAAGACCAGTACGGAAAGATTAGCCGTAATGGCCGAGATCAAGGCCGCTTTACTCTGCCAGCGTCCCCGATATTTCTCTACCTTCAGTCCAAAATAATAGTCTACCAACACTGTAAACAATAACAGGCAAACCCAAATCGGTTCTCCCCAGGCATAGAAGAGCAAGGAAGCCAAGATTAGAACAAAATTACGATAGGTTTGGTTCTTAATAATGAAAAACGATAGTAAAGTTATAGGTAAAAAAGCATAAAGAAAAACCAGGCTGGAAAAAACCAATCCTTTCTCCTCCAAAATCTAAATTTACGACAATAAGAATTTAATTCTATAATCATAAGCTATATCCCTTTAGAATATTTTGGTTAACTATTTCTATTGTTTAGATCTTCTTAAGAGGGATACTAGGCAAAAAATGTATGTAGCCAAAGATATTATTATTTGATAAAATTACCTTTGTGATGATTTCATCATCCATTTTTCTCCCAGAAAGATCTCTACCTTAGGGTAGGGGTCTTATTTTTATAAAAAAATCCCCTACCCTAGGGTAGAGGTTTTGGGGAAAATTAGAGCTACTATATGAAATCGTGGCAAACGAAAGTAAAAACCTCTACCAGAGGTAGAGGCGGATGAACGTTCATCCTTGACTGTGCAAGGATAGTATATGATTTTATATTTTTAAAATGCATAGTATCCTTAAATAATTATGCAACACAATCTTAGTAAAACCTTAGTTTGTAGAACTAGCCTTATTCTTTAAATAAGAGGCTATAAACACATCGATGGCTCCATCCATTACGGCATGGACATTGCCAACTTCTTCACCTGTGCGATGGTCCTTTACTAAGCTATAGGGGTGGAAAATATATGAACGAATTTGACTACCCCAGGCAATCTCCTTTTGATCCCCCCGCAAAGAGGCCAATTCCTCTTCTTTCTTACGCAGTTCTAGGTCGATAAGTTTGGACTTTAATAACTTCATGGCAGCCACACGGTTGAAGGTTTGGGACCTCTCATTTTGGCAAGCCACCACAATCCCTGTGGGCAGGTGAGTGATCCGCACCGCCGAGTCGGTCTTATTTACATGCTGACCTCCGGCACCACCGGAGCGGTAGGTATCAATCTTTAAATCCTCCTGCCGGATATTAACCTCCACTTCGTCCTCCACCACCGGCAGGACATCCACCGAAGCAAAGGAAGTATGTCGGCGACCGGCAGTATCAAAGGGAGAAATACGTACCAGGCGGTGTACACCCTTCTCACAGCGCAGATAACCATAAGCGTTGGGGCCAGACACTTGAATAGTGGCACTTTTGATACCCGCTTCATCACCGGGTAACAAATCCAATAACTCTACCTTGTAATTCTGGTTCTCGCAATAGCGGGTATACATGCGAAAGAGCATCTGTGCCCAATCTTGGGACTCGGTACCACCAGCCCCCGGATGCAGGGACAGGATGGCATCACCCCGGTCATAAGGGCCGGACAATAATACCTCCAGTTCAGTATCATCTACCCCTTTGGACAAGGCCGCCAGTTCTGTCAGCAGTTCTTCATCCAGCAAGGGGTCCTGCTCCTCCAGACACAACTCCCACATCACTTCCAAATCCTGATGTGAGGATTCCAGCGCCTTAAAAGCACCCACCCGATTTTTGAGGTTGGCTAGCCTCTGGGTTACCTTCTGACTGTGTTCCACGTTATCCCAGAAACCCTGCTGCATCATTTCTTGTTCCAGTTTTTCTATTTCCTCTTGCTGCCTATCAATGTCAAAGGGAAACCCTCAAATCTTGGATACGCTTCCCCAGTTGTTCTAGGTTGCGCCTTACTTCGGTATCTAGCAAAGATATTCATCCTTTCTGGTTAGAAAAACCAAAAGGGGTTAGACCCCTTTTGGTTTTTATTATATTATTTACCGCAGCACTTTTTGTATTTCTTGCCGCTGCCGCAGGGGCAGTCGTCATTTCTGCCTACCTGTGATTCTTTACGGATTGGCTTATGTCCTTCTTCTTCATAGCGGTTTTCTACCACTTGCCGCTGTTGTCTTTCTTGAGGAGTTGCCACATTCACCCGGAAGATATAGCGAACCACATCATCCTGTATATTGGCAATCATGTTATTAAACATTTCGTAAGCTTCAAATTTGTATTCAATGACAGGATCTTTACTGCCATAACCCCGTAAGCCGATACCCTCCCGGAGCTGATCCATGGCATCGAGATGATCCATCCATTTTTCATCTACCAGACGGAGCAGTACAATACGCTCAATTTCGCGCAGGGTTTCCACACCAAGCTCTTGCTCCCGCTGATGGTAAAACTCCATGGTTTTCTCTAAGAGTTCTTCCTTAAGCCCCTGGCGACCCATATCCTCCAAATCAGTTGGTTCCAGATTATGATTAGGCAGGTATAGGCTCTCTGCATACTCTAATAAACCCGCTAAATCCCATTCTTCCTGGTGTACACCTTCAGGGCAATACATGTCGATGGAACGATCTACCA
>JAEZOB010000018.1 GCA_023414355.1 Bacillota bacterium
CGGAAAATCAGAAGATCCGTCTAATGAAGGATCCGATGCAGGAAAGGTATTCAACATCGCAACAGATACGACGTTCGCACCGTTTGAATTCCAGAATGATAAGGGCGAGTATGTGGGAATCGATATCGAGATCCTGGCAGCTATTGCAGAAGATCAAGGCTTTGAGTACAAACTCAATCCATTGGGATTCAGCGCAGCAGTAGCAGCACTGGAATCCAATCAGACCGACGGTGTTATTGCCGGTATGAGCATTACGGAAGAAAGACAGCAGAAATATGATTTCTCTGAAGCTTACTATGATTCCGGAGTTGTTATGGCCATCAAGGCTGATAATGATGCCATCAAATCCTATGATGACCTGAAGGGTCTGCAGGTTGCTGTAAAGACCGGTACCGAAGGTGCTACTTTTGCAGAATCCATCAAGGACCAGTATGGATTTGAAGTTGTTTATTTTGACGAATCACCGCTGATGTATGAAACCGTTAAGACCGGAAATGCAGTAGCATGTTTTGAGGATTATCCGGTTATGGGTTACGGAATTACACAGGGCAATGGACTGAAGATGGTTACCGATATGGAAAAGGGTTCCTCTTATGGATTTGCAGTACTGAAGGGTAAGAATGCAGATCTTCTTGAAATGTTTAACACAGGGCTGAAAAACATCAGAGAAAACGGAACCTATCAGGCTATTTTAGACAAGTATATTGCTGCAGAATAAAGAGGAATTAAGATGGACTTAGGTAAAGTTTTCGGCGAGTTGAACCCGCTGCTTCTAATCGGGCTAAAAATGACCATTGCTGTGACGGTGCTTTCTTTGATATTAGCATTCGCCCTCGGCCTGGTTACCTGTTTTTTGACCCTGTCGCGGAAGCCGGTTCTTCGCTGGATATCGAAATTATACGTTGGCCTTATCAGAGGGACTCCGCTGCTGGTACAGGTGTTCTACATCTTTTTCGCCATTCCGCAGCTGCTGCAGTTTCTGGGATTTGACGTTCGATTGACACCGTTCCTTGCGGGACTGATCACGCTGACCTTAAATGCAGGCGCATATATGTCGGAAATTTTCCGAGGAGCCATCAATGCGGTAAATGCGGGACAGATGGAAGCGGCAAGAAGCCTTGGACTGAATCACGGACAAGCTATGAAAAGGGTTATCCTGCCACAGGCCCTGCGGATTTGTCTGCCATCCTTGGTCAATCAGTTCATCATCACCCTGAAGGATTCCTCGCTGATTTCTGTGATCGGCTTTGCTGATATCATGTATCAGGCGAAAATCTATCAGGGACGAACTCTGCAGTCCTTTGCAACGTATACCTGGGTCGCTGTGTACTATCTGGTATTGATTACGATACTTACATATGTTGCAAAGCAGGTTGAAAGGAAGGGGAAGATATGACTGCTCAGATTATCGTCAACAATCTTCACAAATACTTTGGCAGCCTTGAAGTGCTGAAAGGAATCAGTCTTGAGATCGAGAAGGGGCAGGTTGTCTGTGTCATCGGGCCCAGCGGATCAGGAAAATCAACGCTTCTTCGCTGCATTAACCGTCTTGAGGAGCCTACTCGCGGTGAAATCATCGTCGATGATATTACCATCACAGACCCGAAAGAAGACATCAACAAGGTGAGAAGACATATCGGAATGGTGTTTCAGCAGTTTAATCTGTTTCCCCACCTTTCCGTCAAAGCAAATATTATGATGGCACCGCTGGAGCTGAAGCTGAAGACCAAAAGCGAAGCTGAGCAAAAATCGCTGGAGCTGCTGGAGCGTGTCGGACTTTTGGAGAAGGCTGACGCAATGCCGAGACAGTTATCCGGAGGACAGCAGCAGCGTGTAGCCATTGCAAGGGCGCTTGCTATGGAACCTGACATCATGCTCTTTGATGAACCCACCTCTGCACTGGACCCCGAAATGGTCGGAGAAGTTCTGGCCGTTATGAAGGAACTCGCGGCTATGGGAATGACCATGGTTGTGGTTACCCACGAAATGGGATTTGCAAAGGATGTGGCAGACAGGGTCATCTTCATGGATGAGGGAATCATTCAGGAGGAAGCCCCTCCTGCAGAAATCTTCACCAACCCGAAGAACCCCCGGACAAGAGGGTTTTTGGACAAAGTTCTTTCCGTATAACGAAAAAATAATAAAAACCAATTACAGGAAAACCCTGCGCATCTGATGCCGCAGGGTTTTTTGACCATGAAAGCGAAATTCGATTTTCATTGAAAATTTCAATGAAGTATGGTAATATTGTAGGGCATATGAAATCGCAGGAAAGGAGCATAATAAATGAGTCCGGAAAAATTTATGCTGGAAGCATTTAAAGAAGCAGAAATAGCTCTTTCCCTGGGTGAAGTCCCCATCGGTGCCGTGATTGAAAAGGACGGCATTATTATCGGTCGGGGCCATAATAAGACAGAAACGGACAAAGATCCCACGGCGCATGCCGAGATGCTTGCCATCCGGGACGCCGCTGGTAAGCTGGGGGGCTGGAGGCTGCTTGGCTGCAGAATGTATGTTACGACTGAACCCTGCTCCATGTGCGCAGGTGCCATCGTTCTGGCAAGAATTCAAACGGTTTTCATCGGAACTATGGATCGGAAGACCGGTGCTTGCGGATCCCTGTCCAATATTTTGCAGGATGAAAGATTAAATCATTATGTACAGATAGAAACTGGAATCATGCAGCAGCAATGTGAAAAAATAATGAAATCATTTTTCCAGAAGCTTAGGAAAAAGAAATCGGAGGAAGATACAATATGAAAAAAGCAGGCATAATTTTGAGCCTAACCCTATTGGTGTTTTTAATGTCCTTTTCCACTTGCTTTGCAGCAGGTTTACAACTGGAAGACAGCTATCCGCAAAACGGAAGTCACAATTCCATGCTGGAAAACGTCGTGGTAAAGTTATATTTTAACGAGGATGTTTCCGCGGCAGAGGTACAGGATGCCAACAAAACTGCATTTGAATTTACTGATGCTAAGGGGAAGAAACTCCCTACGAAAATATTGTATCCCAGTGAAACGAAAGAAATATGGGTACTGGTCGAACAGACCCTTGTATCCAATAC
>JAEZOB010000034.1 GCA_023414355.1 Bacillota bacterium
TCTTAGGCAAGGCCGAAACCGCATTTTCGCGTTCCGCGGAAATATTCGACACCACGATAGGCTGGCGCTTTGTCAATCCGGCGCTGCAGAAGCAGTTCGGAATCGACTCCATGCCGGAGACGGCGGAGAATGTCGCCGAGGACTTTTCCATTTCGCGGGAGGATCAGGACAGGTTCGCATTGCGTTCGCAACAAAGAGCCGCCCGTGCGATCACCAGCGGCCGGATCGCTCGGGAGATAACACCCTTGACGAAGCAGCAGCGCCGCGGCGATCCCATCGTAATCGATAAGGACGAGCATCCCCGGGAAACCACGATAGAACAATTGGCAAAGCTCGGAACGCCCTTCCGCGAACGCGGTACGGTGACCGCCGGCAATGCCTCCGGCGTCAACGACGGAGCCGCCGCCCTTCTCATCGCATCAGACCGGGCTATCGAACACCATGGCCTCACTCCGCTTGCCCGGATAACCGGTCTGGCGACCGCCGGCGTTGCTCCTCGCATCATGGGTATCGGACCCGTTCCGGCCACGAAGAAGCTGCTCGATCGTCTGGGCCTGACGATTGGCGACATCGATCTGATCGAATTGAACGAAGCCTTCTCTGCTCAGGGGCTCGCGGTATTACGCCAGCTCGGCTTGCCGGACGATGCAGACCATGTGAACCCCAATGGCGGCGCGATCGCCTATGGGCACCCGCTGGGCATGTCCGGGGCACGGCTCGCTCTGACGGCTGCGATCGAACTTGCAGACGGGCGCGGCAAGAACGCCCTGTGCACCATGTGCGTCGGGGTCGGGCAAGGGATCGCACTGACACTGGAGGCCGTTCGATGAGCACGATCCTGATCGAGCGGATCAGCCCCGCCATTGCGCTCGTGCGGCTCAACCGTCCGGAAGTGCGCAATGCACTTAACCTCAGCATCCGACAAGAACTCGCCACGGCCTTCCGCGACTTCGTCGACGATACGGAATTGCGCTGCGTCGTTCTGACGGGTGACGAGCGGTCGTTCGCGGCCGGCGCCGATATTGCCGATATGTCGCGCATCGACGCCATCGAGATGTATCACCGGCATACTGAACGCCTATGGGCTGCGGTAGGCGATTGCCCCGTGCCGGTGATCGCAGCCGTCAACGGCTTCGCGCTCGGAGGGGGGCTCGAGCTTGCAATGCATGCCGACATTATCGTCGCTGGCCGCCACGCCAAGCTCGGCCAGCCGGAGGTAAACGTGGGCATCATGCCGGGCGCCGGAGGCACCCAGCGCCTGACGCGAGCGGTGGGAAAGTTCAAGGCGATGCTCATGTGCCTCACCGGCGAGATCGTGTCCGGCGAGGAAGCTTTCGCGATGGGGCTGGTCAGCAAGGTGGTTGACGATGACAGAGTGCTGTCCGAGGCGCTGAATTTGGCCGAACGAGTTGCGCTGATGCCGCCGATCGCCATCGCGCAGATCAAGGAGGTCATCCTGCTGGGCGCCGACGCTCCGCTGAGCGCAGCACTGGCCATGGAACGCAAGGCTGTGCAAGTGCTGTTCGCCAGCCGGGACAAGGCTGAAGGCATGTCCGCCTTCCTGGAAAAACGCCGTCCTGTCTATGAGGGCAAGTAATTGTCCTATTCACTGGTCAGCCTGCTACGGGAAAACGGTATCGCTCGGTTGACGATCGAGCGGCCGCAGAAGCTCAATGCACTGACAGTGCCGCTCCGCAACGAGCTTCTCGATGCGCTTGCTACGGTCGCCGCAGACGATCAGACGCGGTGTGTCATATTGTCCGGCCGCGGGCGCGCCTTTTGCACGGGTCAAGACCTGGATGAAAGAGCGCCGATACTGGATGGCCAAGACATGGATCTCGGCAAAGCACTGGAAGAGGGCCTCAACCGCGTAATGCTGGCCCTTGTCAACCTGCCCCAACCGGTCATCGCGGCGGTCCAGGGCGCCGCGGTGGGGGCGGGAGCTAGCCTCGCTCTTGCCTGCGATATCGTGATAGCCGCAGAGGACGCCAGCTTCCATTTCAGCTTCGCCAAGATTGGTCTTTCGGGCGACAGCGGCGCGACGTGGCTGCTGCCGAAGAAGATTGGTCCGGCTCGGGCCTCACGCGTCCTGCTCTTAGGGGAAGCCATCACGGCGCGGATGGGGGAAGAGTGGGGCGTCGTCGGACAGGTCGTACCGGCGGATCAGCTCTTGGAAGTCACGATGCGTGACGCGGAGAAGATCGCCAGTCTCTCCGCCGTATCGACGCAATCAATCAAGAAGCTGCTGATCGCGGCATCGACGAATTCACTTGCGGATCAACTTGCGCTGGAGTCCCTGAAGCAGGCGGAAGCTGGTCGAAGCGCAGCCTACAAAGACAGCTTGGCTGCGTTCCTGCGTCGCGGATAATTCCGGCGCTGTGGCGGATGGCGACCTTATCGCCGATGGTGAGACAGAGAATGCCACGGTGTAGCAACCTCCCTCAGGAGGGAGCAAGCTTCGCTTGGCCACGGGTTTGGTCCGTCCGGGAGAACTTTTGCAGCATTGCCTCGACGTTTCCGCTAATCAATGCTGGGAGCGTTCGCCGACGCCCGGCGTTGGCTCGCCTGGTGGCAATCTCGACGGTGCTCCCATTGTTAGGTGTCAAGTGCTTTCCGCGCCTGAGAGTCATAGGCATCAACTGGGCAGATAACGGGAGACACTGAAGGTTACCGTCGGACGTCCAGGAGGGGATCCCGATTTCAGCGAGCAGAGCTGCTATCGATAGTGAAGCCGATAAAACGTAAAAGGTTTCAAAATGCGGATACTGACCATGCTCGCCACGCTGGCGATGACACTGACCGGTCCAGCGCTGGCGCAACAGGCGGAGCTCTCCCCGACGCCTGAGCCCGCGGCACACAGACTCCAGTAGGAAGACATCGATGCCTGGCTTGACGGCATCGTGCCTTATGCTCTGAAGGCTGGTAATATTGCCGGTGCGGTCGTCTCGGTCGTTGCCGACGGCGACGTCCTCACGACCAAGGGCTATGGCGTGGCCGATGTCGGCACCGGCAGGCCGGTCGACCCGAACCGGACGCTGTTTCGCGCCGGCTCCGTCT
>JAEZOB010000045.1 GCA_023414355.1 Bacillota bacterium
ACCATTACGATATATCATAATGAAAATCTGTTTTTTTGAAGTGCATAGTGACCAATGGTTACCATGTAACCACTCCAAATTTTTTAGAATTTTCAGGGTTGTTTCACTGTTCAATTATCAAGGTTCATTGTGCTTCAGCGTTTTATTCTCTAGCGCGTCAGCAAAATTAATGATAACACATGCATATATCTTTGTCAACAACTTTTTGGTTTAAATTTTTCTTTTTTTTAAAACAATATATCAAACTTCTACAATGTCCCTGTTTCTCCAGTCGGAAGCATTCCCTGCTCATTATCTACCTCTTCGAGATAGATTATGTATCAATGATATTTTAACTCGCTTTATTTTTCTTCTCGTAAATATTTTTGTGTGAAGGGACAGACCAGAATACATTTTCCACATAAGGAAATCTCGCGCTCAATCCTGATCCAGGACAGTTCTCTTGCCTTTGCTCTACACTTTACGGGATCTAATAGCTCTTCTCTATAGGTCTTCACGTTCCAATTATTACCTTTTATGGCTCCGCCCGGACATTCCTCCATACACTTTTTGCAACCCTTGCAGTTTGATTCATCTATTGGGGAGTCTACCATAAGTGGAGCATTCGTTAAAATCGAAGAAATTCTTATAGCGCTTCCATACTGTTTCGTAACCAGTACTGCATTCTTACCGATCCAGCCGATCCCCGCTCTGGTTGCAACGGTTTTATGTGGCAGTACAGAATCATATTTTGTTTCAACCTTGGCAACCTCTTCGTTGGTCTGAGCGATTGCCTCATATCCCAACTGCTTTAAGAATTTGGCGCCCTCAAAGATTATGGCATCCATTTTATCATTTATACTTTGATACGCCCGGTAATAGTCCTCTGTAGGTCCATCCTCAATACCCAAAACATCCTGACGATGATAAGCCATTACAACTGAAATACCAAGCGGCATATCTTTTCTGTCCATGGTAGGAAGCATTGACAAATCACCTATTCCTACCATGTCTGCACCAAGACTTAGTATTAACTCTTTTATTACCTCAGATAAATTCTTCATCAAATTACCCTCCTTATGATAGACTTTTGTTCCTACTGTTCTTATTTCCATTTGAAGGGATTTTATCATATTGCGTCCGATTTATCCAGTATTGTTTTAATTATTAAATAGATACCTGCATTACCTTCTCACCAATACTGCAAAAAATAAGTCCTCTCATTTTATCGCGTTACATAGTGGTACTCCTGCTGCCGGCATCTCAATTGTAATCTCATGAGGTTAACCGAATTCATTTATGATTCACATCCGGTTTACTGTGCTTTGGGCTTATTCAGTGCATTTTCAACTGCCTTCAGATAAGCTTTGCTATCCGCCGTAGCTCCAGATACGACATCCACTTCTGTTGACTGTGCTGATAGGATTCTCTGTGTCATGGAATCGATGGTTTCTTGCTTTGCAAAAACCTGTGCTTTTAGTATCCTGATACCTTTTATTTCATGATCCTTTACTGTTACTTCTACTGTATTACTCCACCTAAATCCCCTGTAGCTACCAGTATAAACACCGTCCTCTGCAACCGATATTGGCGTATTTCCTGTTGAAAGTTGAAGTGTTTTGTCTTTTCCCATCAAAACGAACATTAAAAATCCCACAACGATTAACATCAAAAATATGATTATTAATAATATGATTCTTTTTACTATCTTACCTATACCTTTCGTTTTTCCCATGTTAATAACCATTCCCTTTCCATAATCTAGCGATTTGAACAGCGCTCAAATTGCCGTGTGATAATATTTTTTTCACACTTTCTTCCTAAGGTATCAATTTATAATTTCATCGCTAAATTTCTTAATCATGGCATAATTAATACCTGTAGCCAGTCCATGCTGCTTACCATATTCCCGCATTGCAAATCTCGAAAAGCCATTCAATCGCTCTTCTCTGATCTCTCCTCCTAAATGGCGGTACAGTAATATCGATCTTGAAACCTCTTTCGGCAGATGCTTCCACAAATAAGCTTTATCCTCTGTCTCAGTTCCAATCCCGCATGTAAAACAGATTAGTCTTTTTTGTATCAGCTGCTCTTGATATTTCTTACAAAATGATTTAACCTCCTTCATTGGACTTCCCATATACATCGCAGTCCCGATTACTATTATTTCATACGACGACCACTTTAGTTCGCTTGGTTTCAAACCGACCCCGATCAGACCCTCCCTATAAAGCAATTCATCCCTGCAATTATAGATATCACACGGAATAGACAGAAACTTTGCCAGTTCCATCGCAGCATCCTGTGTGACTCCCGTTTTTGATGCATATACTAGTAGTATTTTACTCATTTCATATCCTCTCCCTTCCTTGAACTAACAATGTTAGTATTATAGACTAACATTGTTAGTTATGTCAATAGTAGTTTTATCAGAACCTTGACAAACTAACACCGTTAACCTACACTGATTACTATAATTACTCGGAGGATTTTATATGGGACAAATTATAGTGAATAAGGATGCAGCCACTAACAAAGAGAAAATTCTATCTATCGCCATCGAGCTTTTTTCTCAGAAAGGTTATTCTTGTGTGTCTATGCGCGAGATCGCCGCATCAGTAGGAATAAAGGCAGCATCCATATACAATCATTATAAGAACAAAGAGGCCATTCTGGAGGAAATCATGCTTTTCTTTCGTCAACAATTACATGAGCATGTTTATCCCGCCTTTGATATAGGTGACTGTCTGGATGTCCGTGAATTTATAAGGAAATTGACCATGGCGAATGATACCTTTTTCTCTGATCCTGTTTATGCGCAAATCGGCAGTATCCTACTACAGGAGCAATTTCAAAACGATAAGATTCGCCAAATGCTTCTGGAGGAATTGATTCAATACCCCAGAGATAAAATCTCGTCATACTTTGAACAGTTGATGCGTGCCGGTAAAATGCGCGCTTTGGACCCTATGCTTGCCACAAAGGAATATCATTCCTTTTATATTTCTGAATTTTATGAAAACAGTTTATCTCAGAATAAGGTCCATTCATCACCAGAGAAACAAGAAGCAGAACGTGAGGAGCACCTACGATTATTTTTGCAAACCTGGAGCCTGGAAAATTAGACAATAAAAAAAGTCCAGTTTCACTGGACTTTTTTTATTCATACGTTTAACGGAGAAAGAGGGATTTGAACCCTCGCGCCGGTCACCCGACCTACACCCTTAGCAGGGGCGCCTCTTCGGCCTCTTGAGTATTTCTCCAGACTCCGAACTTATAAAGTTCTATTCAATTCCTGCTTCTTCTACTGCATCCTTTGGTTTATACGTCCTTGGTCTTTCTCACAGAAGCAAAATCTAGTATAACAAAAGCCCTTCTCTTTGTCAACAATTTTGAAGAACTATTTCATACAAATTCTTTCCTTTAGAATCAATAACGACAATTACAGGAAAGTCCTCCACGTACATCTCCCGAATCGCTTCTGTTCCAAGATCATCGTATGCAATCACTCTGCTAGATATGATCTTCTTGGATAGTAAAGCTCCTGCTCCGCCAACAGCTGCAAAATATACTGCTTTATTCTTAATCATGGAATCAATGACTTCTTTATTTCGCTTTCCTTTGCCGATCATGCCCTTTAATCCGCTTTCGAGAAGCAGTGGGGTATATTTATCCATGCGGCTGCTGGTAGTCGGTCCTGCTGAACCGATTACCTGACCTTCACGTTCGGGAGTTGGGCCAAGATAATAGATGATTGCATCCTTCAGCTCAATCGGAATGTCTTCGCCCTTCTGCATAGTTTCATACATTCTCTGATGAGCAGCATCTCTTGCTGAATAGATCGTTCCTGTAATATAGACATAATCTCCTGCCTGAAGCTCTTCTGTCTTTTCGGTTGTGAGTGGAGTACTTAAAAACCTGTCCAACGTGTTTCCCCTTTTCCTTGGTATTTATATTACTCTGGTTACATGACGGTTTACATGACAACAGATATTTACTGCAACAGGTAGCCCGGCAATATGAGTGGGATAGGTTTCAATATTTACCCCAAGTGCCGTTATCCTGCCGCCGAGACCTCCCGGTCCGATGCCTAACTGATTGATCTCCAGCAGAAGCTCCTCCTCCATTTTTTTAATATGCTCCAAAAGGGAGGGTTTATTCATACTGCGTGCCAATGCTTTCTTTGCCAGAATTGCACACTTTTCAAAATCTCCGCCGATGCCTACTCCAACAACCATAGGAGGACAGGCATTTGGGCCGGCAAGCTTTACTGTATCAAGTACGGCCTGCTTTACTCCTTCTGCTCCATCCGACGGTTTCAACATAATGACTCTGCTCATGTTCTCGCTTCCGAAACCCTTCGGTGCAACAGTCAGCTCCAGCTGATTACCGGGGACTATTTCATAATGGATGATCCCGGGAGTATTATCCTTTGTATTTACGCGAAGAAGAGGATCTCCCACTACCGACTTACGAAGGTACCCTTCTTCATAGCCTTCGCGTATTCCTTCGTTGATCGCATCCTCCAGATTCATACCCTCGATATGGACCTCCTGGCCCAGCTTTACGAATACAACTGCCATACCGGTATCCTGACAGATCGGGATCTGATCGGAAGTTGCGATATCCAGATTTTCGTTAAGCTGACCAAGAATCTGTCGCCCGAGTACAGAGGTTTCCAATGCTATTGCTCCTCTGACACGTTCTTCTACATCAGAAGCCAACTGATAGTTGGCTTCGATGCACATTTCCTTTATATTTTTTATTACTTCATCTGTATTGAGAATTCTCATGCCTTTCCCCATTCCTGCATTTGCTTTGTGTATAAGCATTTACTTATTCTCTTTCACTATCCTCTTCTTCAGAGTTTTCCTCTTCCTCAAAGTCTGCCTCTTCTTCAGGATATTCTCCCTCAGAATAATTCTCTATGGAAAATTCACTGGTATCTATGATCTGGTTTTCTTCATTCAGTTCATCTTCCAAATTCTTAATCAGCTGCTCCTCTGAGGTTGAGGCTGTCGTTTCTCTTACCTTTGTCAGGTTGGCAACCTTAATATTCATGGAAACATCGATATCCATCAGCTTAACACCGGAAGTAATTCTACCGAGCTTTGATATGTCACTGACTTCGATTCGAATGATAATTCCAGCATTCGTTATCAGCATTACTTCATTCTCTTCACTGACAGCCTTCACTCCGATAACATCACCGGTCTTTTCAGTGATTTTATAGCATTTGACACCTTTTCCGCCTCGGTGCTGCACTGTGAATTCTTCCATCTCCGTGCATTTGCCCATTCCGTATTCAGATACGAACAGCAGGTACTGTCCCTGGGTATCCAGCTGCATTCCTACAATTTCGTCATCCCCGGTCAGATTCATACCAATCACACCCATGGAAGTTCTTCCGGTAGGTCTGACATCTCGTTCATTGAAACGGATACACATACCGTTCTTTGTTACCAGGAAGATGTCCTTTAGATGATTGGTAACCTTAACCTCTATTAATTCGTCGTCTTCTCTAAGGCTGATTGCCTGTAAGCCCGACTTTCTGATATTCTCATAATCACGGATCGGGGTCTTCTTCACAATACCGTTCTTGGTTGCCATGAACAGGAAGCGGTCATTCTTATATTCCTTGAGCGGAATAATCGCTGTAATTCTTTCCTCCGGTAACAGCTGAAGCAGATTGACGATTGCCGTTCCTCTGGCTGTCCTGCCTGATTCCGGTATCTCATAAGCTTTCAGACGATATACCCGTCCTTTATTCGTAAAGAACATAATAAAGTGATGATTGGTCGTCATCAAAAGATCCTCGATGAAATCCTCCTCGATGGTCTGCATTCCCTTGATTCCTTTACCGCCACGATGCTGACTCTTGAAATTATCAATGGTCATACGCTTGATATAACCCAATCTTGTCATGGCAATGACAGTAGTCTCATTCGGAATCATATCCTCCATAGAGATATCAAACTCGTCAAAGCCAATGGAGGTCCTTCTTTCATCCCCGTATTTATCACGGATTACGGTGATCTCCTCCTTGATTACTCCGAGTAATTTCTTCTCATCAGCAAGAATTGCTTTGTATTCTTCGATTTTGATCATCAGCTCTGCAAATTCTGCTTCGAGTCGCTCTCTTTCCAGGCCGGTTAACGCTCGGAGTCTCATATCGATGATTGCCTGTGCCTGAACATCAGTCAGACCGAAGCGCTCAATCAACTTCTCCTTCGCCGCACTACCGTTGGCAGATCCACGGATAATCTTAATTACTTCATCAATATTATCAAGCGCAATTAACAAGCCTTTTAAGATATGGGCACGTTCTTCTGCTTTATTTAAATCATAAATTGTTCTTCTGGTGACAACTTCCTTCTGATGCTTTAAGTAATATTCAAGCATCTGATACAAATTAAGGATTCTGGGCTCGTTATTAACCAGTGCAAGCATAATAACACCAAAGGTCTCCTGAAGCTGTGTATGCTTATAGAGCTGATTCAAAAGAACATTAGCATTGACATCTCTTCTAAGCTCAATGGCAATTCTCATACCGGTACGGTCAGATTCATCACGTAGCTCTGTGATACCATCGATCTTCTTTTCCTTGACAAGCTCTGCGATCTTCTCAATTAAGCGGGCTTTATTCACCATGTAAGGAAGTTCGGTTACTACAATTCTGTTTTTACCGTTCGCCATGGGTTCGATATCGGTAACGGCACGTACTCGGATCTTGCCTCGCCCTGTACGATATGCCTCTTCTATACCGGCAGTTCCGAGAATCTCAGCGCCCGTAGGAAAATCAGGTCCCTTGATAATACCTAACAGCTCACTGATATCTGTCTCCCTGTCTTCCTCAATATGATTATCAATAATTTTAAGTACACCATTAATAACCTCTCGCAGGTTGTGAGGAGGAATATTGGTAGCCATGCCGACTGCAATACCGGAGGTACCGTTTACTAATAAGTTAGGATATCTGGATGGTAATACATCCGGTTCTTTCTCTGTCTCGTCAAAGTTTGGTGAGAAGTTTACGGTATCTTTATTGATATCGGATAACATCTCCATCGATATCTTACTTAATCTGGCCTCTGTATAACGCATAGCCGCAGCGCCATCTCCGTCGACAGATCCAAAGTTTCCATGACCATCTATCAGCGGATACCTGGTGGAAAAATCCTGTGCCAGTTTAACGAGTGCCTCATAGATAGAGCTGTCACCATGAGGATGATATTTACCCATCGTATCACCGACAATACGTGCACACTTACGATGTGGCTTATCGGGACCGTTGTTCAACTCGATCATTGCATATAAAATTCTTCTTTGTACCGGCTTCAAACCGTCCCTTACATCGGGCAGGGCGCGGGCGGCGATTACTGACATGGCATATTCGATATACGAGGACTCCATCGTCTTTTTTAAATCGACGTCATGCACCTTGTCAAAGATATTCTCATCCATTGTTATTCCTCCGTTTAGTGACCTTCCGGCTGGTGATTCTTGACAGAAGGACGATTATATATCAAGATTCCTTACATATTTCGCGTTAGCCTCGATAAATTCTCTTCTTGGCTCCACCTTATCTCCCATCAGAGTAGTAAAGGTCAGATCGATTTCCGAGGATTCTTCTTCATCCATGCTGACACGAAGCAAGATTCTCCTCTCCGGATCCATGGTCGTCTCCCACAGCTGCTCAGCATCCATCTCTCCGAGTCCTTTATAACGTTGAATCTTGTTATTTGAATCTCTTCCGACCTCAGTAAGAATTTGATTTAATTCTTCGTCACTGTAAGCATAACGCACCATTTTATTCTTTTCAACCTTATAAAGCGGTGGTTGTGCCAGGTAAACATATCCCTGTTTAATTAACTCAGGCATAAAACGGTAGAAAAAGGTCAATAATAAGGTACTGATATGGGCACCGTCAACGTCGGCATCCGTCATGATGATAATCTTATGATAACGCAACCTATTGATATCGAAATCCTCAGAGATGCCAGTACCAAAAGCTGTAATCATTGCCCGGATCTCATTGTTCACTAAAATTTTATCCAAACGAGATTTTTCAACATTCAGAATCTTTCCTCTAAGAGGCAGGATTGCCTGTGTTGCTCTGGTTCTTGCTGTCTTAGCCGAACCGCCCGCAGAATCACCCTCAACGATATAAATTTCACATTTCGTCGGGTCTTTATCGGAGCAATCTGCTAATTTGCCGGGCAGACTCATTCCTTCAAGTGCTGTTTTTCTTCTGGTCAAATCCCTTGCTTTTCTTGCCGCATCTCTTGCTCTCTGGGCAAGCACAGACTTCTCGCAAATCATCTTGGCAACCTGAGGATTCTGTTCCAGGAAGTAGGTCAGCTGCTCACTTACGATTCCGTCCACTGCTCCTCTGGCTTCACTGTTACCTAACTTCTGTTTCGTCTGTCCTTCAAACTGAGGCTCAGAAATCTTAATGCTGATAATTGCTGTAAGCCCTTCTCTGATATCTTCGCCGCTAAGATTCTGATCGCTATCCTTTAAGTATTTCATAGCTCTTGCATAATCATTAAAGGTTTTCGTGATTGCATTTTTAAAACCGGCCAGATGGGTTCCGCCCTCCGGTGTGGTAATATTATTTACAAAGCTGTAACAGCCTTCCGTATAGGTATTGTTATGCTGCATTGCTACTTCAACATAGACATTGTCCCTGTTTCCCTCACAATAAATAATCTCCGGATACAAGGGATCTTTATGACGATTCAAATACTCCACATACTCCTTAATACCACCGGCATAATGGAATTCTCTTTCTTTCCCTTCCGGCTCTCTTTTATCACGAAGAATGATTTTGATATTCTTTGTCAGAAATGCCATTTCACGCAATCTCTGCTTTAATACCTCATAATCATAGACTGTTTCCTCAAAAATTTCTTTATCCGGCAGGAATGTAACTTTCGTACCTCTACAGTCTGATTCACCAATCTCCTCCAGACGTCCGCAAGCTTTTCCTCTTTCATAACGCTGGAAATATTTCTTTCCGTCAACACAGATTTCTACTGTCAGCCACTCGGAAAGTGCATTTACTACGGAGGCACCTACTCCATGGAGACCACCGGATACCTTATATCCCCCACCTCCGAATTTGCCGCCGGCATGGAGAATCGTAAATACGACTTCAACAGAAGATATACCCTTTTTCTGATTGATACCAACCGGGATACCTCTTCCGTTATCTATAACAGTGATGGAATTATCTTCGTTAATTGTAACATCAATCGTATCGCAGTATCCGGCAAGTGCCTCGTCTACCGCATTATCTACGATTTCATATACCAAGTGATGTAATCCCTTGGAGGAAGTGGAGCCGATATACATACCCGGCCGTTTTCTTACTGCCTCTAGCCCCTCCAATATCTGAATTTGATCTGCACCGTATTCATTACCCATGCTTATTCCTCCAATTTTTTAGGAGGATTTCACCTCCGTACTATAAACTGCATGATTTTACCTGTATAAAGCTTCTATTTTGGATCGTTCTGATACTTATAGAATGATTGAAACACTTCGATACATACCCGATAGAGTCGGGCCCAAATGTTCGGGAGAAATTTGGTGTTTTAAACTTCTTTACACATTTATTACTGTTCCGTTTATCACATGAAAGACCTGATGATGCTTCATATTATGATTAATGAATTCCTCAAGTCCCGTACAAGTAATCATCGTCTGAATATCACCTATACTGTCCAGCAGATGTGTCTGCCTTTGTCTATCCAGTTCAGATAAAACATCATCCAAAAGAAGAATTGGATTTTCCTTTATAATCGATTTCACCAGCTCTATTTCTGCCAGCTTACAGGAAAGGGCTGCTGTCCGCTGTTGCCCCTGGGAACCATATTTTCGTATATCTATCGTACCCAGTAGAAAACAAAGATCATCTCTGTGAGGGCCAACATGTGTCATCTTAAGTAAGAGATCTTTCTCCGTGGAGCGTTTTAATCGGTTCTCGAATTCTGAACCAGTTACATTCGGCTCATATTTCAGAGTCAACTCTTCCTTACCACCGGTAAGTTTTTTATGTATTTCTCCTACCAGTTCATTTAGCCGAAGAATAAAATTTTCTCTTGTCTCAATAATCTTTCGACCATATTCTATTATTTTGTCATCCCATAGATAAAGTGTATCCAATAAACTCCTATTGTTAACAATCTGTTTGAGTAAATTATTCCTTTGTTCCAATGCTTTATTATAATTTGTCAGATTACTAAGATATATCTTATCCAGCTGACAAAGCTCTAAATCCAAGAATCTACGACGTTCTGCCGGTCCGTTTTTTATAATATAAAGGTCCTCCGGCGAAAAAAACACAAGGTTTAGCATTCCAAATAATTCACCTTGTTTTTTGATTGGAATACCGTCTATGGCAACTCCCTTAGCTTTATTTTTTTTTATATGCAAATCAATCCTATGAGGAATCTGATTTTTTTCTAGAATAATCCTGACATGAGCCTCTTCTGCTTCAAACCTTATCATCTCCCGGTCCTTACTTCCCCGATGAGATTTTGTGGTTCCACACAAATAAATTGCTTCAAGAATATTCGTTTTTCCCTGAGCATTTTCTCCATACAGGATATTGGTACCGTTATGAAATTGCATGGAAAGATCACTATAATTTCGATAATCCTTCAATTCTAAAGATTTTACAATCATATTCGCACCAACATACCTCTTTTTTAATTAATAATTATTTGATAATTCGTATCTGTTCTCCTTGAAAAGCTACGATATCTCCGTCATAAAGTTTTTTTCCTCTTTGAAGCTCAACCGTTCCGTTTACTTTAACCTTACCATCCAGAATTTCATTCTTTGCATCTACACCTGAATCAACAAGACCTGCTGCCTTTAGAGCTTGTCCGAGCTTGATATACTCTTCCCTTAATTTTATTTCCTGCATATTGCTCCAATCTGCGTTCCTTGCACGCTGCTGATTTATCTTGAATCTAAGGATAATTTATTAACAAATATTAGCAGAATAAATACCTGCTGATATAGACAACTATATTATTGCGATAGTAGATCTATAGTCTGGTTGATGTAATCAACTGTTTTATTTTTGTGGTAATAGATATTTGATTCATAAAAACTGCTATATTTTCTTTACGTTATCAAACAAAAGGTCCGGCTGTTCAGCCGGATCACCTGTAGAAGAAAGCCTCTGGAAAGTAAACTTTCCGAGAGCTTTCTTTTGCAGGTGTATCCTGTCACCGTAGGTAACAGGACCTTTTTTCTTTTAAACCGGGAATGAAACTCTTTATTGTTTAACCTTTATTATAAAAATCTTTGTTGTGATTATCCTGACAACTATAATCCTATCAGCTATGTTCGTAGTTTATATACTCCTAGCTGCTCTTATCGTTACTACTATAATCCTTGATTTTATGCCGTCACATTAATGTTTACTGGCAATATCAAATAGATATAGGTTTGATCCTTATCCCTTAGGAAGCAGGGTGCTTTCGCATTGATCAAATAAATATCAACTGTCTCATCATCTATGACACGCAGCGCATCCAGAAGAAATTTTGGATTAAAGCCTATTACGATGTCTTTACCCTCCAGTGTAATATCTATTTCTTCGTTCATGGATCCGATGGCGGTATTGATCTTTAGTTCAAAATTATTATTTTTAATATCAATGATAATCGGCTTCTTATCTGTCTCTCTGATGAGCAGGGATGCTCTCTCGATACAGCTTTGAAGTTCTTTTTTATTAATGCTTACCTTTGTCTCATAATCACTGGAAAGCATTTGGTCGATTCTGTAATATTCACCTTCGATGAGTCTTGTCAGAACTACGGTATCATCAAATTCAAACAATGCATGCTTCTCCGTAAAGAAGATCTGTACCATGGAAGATACTTCTCCTGATAGAATCTTGCTGATTTCATTCAAAGTCTTTCCCGGAACGATTACTTTCCTGTTCTCGTAGGAATCCTTCATAAAAATCTTTCGAATGGAGATTCTATGTCCATCAAGTGAAATAACCCTGAGCTCATTGTCCTTGATTTCAAAAAGTTCACCTGTCATAATTTTATTACTTTCATTATCCGAGATGGAAAATACAGTCTGTCTTATAACTTCCTTTAAGGTAAACTGCGATAATACAACAGCATTTTCCTTCTCTATCTTCGGAAGGCTTGGGAACTCTTCCCCTGATCTGCCTGAAATAGAAAACTTTGCTTTCTCACAGATAATTTCTGTCATATAATTATTATCCGTTGTTATACTGACCTCATTCTCAGGAAGTCGACGTACAATTTCTGAAAATATCTTTGCATTCAGAGCAACGGTTCCATTTTCTACTACCTTGCCTTTTACGATTGTCTCAATACCAAGTTCCATATCATTTGCTGTAAGCTTAATGCAATCTTCCGATGCTTCAATAATGAGACATTCCAAGATAGGCATAGTTGATTTTACCGGTACTGCCTTTAGTACAATATTAACACCGTTTAAAAGATCCGATTTTTGACATTGGATTTTCATCTGTGTATAATCTCCCTTCGCGCACTTGATATAAATATATTAAAGATTCTTAGTAATCTTATTAATAAGGGGTGTGAATTTGTTGATATCTGTGTTTTTGCCTTAAGAATCAAGAAGTTAAGAGCATTCATAGATTGTTGTATTTCATCCTAAAACCTGTGGAAAAGGAAATGGATAATTATATGTAAAAAATCTACAAAAAGTATAATAACAAAATATCAACCTTTTATCAACTGCTTATCAACAGATTATCATCAATGTATTCTTCCATAGATGATTTTTATCAGGAAAGAACATGACGTGATCAACTTATACTTGAAGTCAGGTATTATCAATTCAAGCTGAGAGCTTTCTTATCTATTATATGAAACTTCTTTATTCATCTTACTCCGGATTAATCTTCTTAATTAATACATCGATTGTGTTATGTAAAGATGAATCTGATGCGATATCACCGGCTACTTTATCATAACCATGTAGCACAGTTGAATGGTCACGATTTCCGAGACTTTTACCAATTTCAGTTACAGAAAGATCTGTTAAGCGGCGGCAGAGATACATGACAATCTGTCTTGGATAAGAGATATTTCTGCTCTTATCCTTAGAATAGATTTCAGCTGGTGTTAAATTATGATGCTCTGCTACTACATCTACAATAAGTTCTACAGTAATAACTTTTTTCTCGTTCGGCGAAATAATGTCCTGTAAAGCTTCCTCAGCAAGTAAAAGGTTTAAATCTCTTTTCTTAAGCCTTGAGAAAGCGACAATCTTAGTTAAAGCACCCTCTAATTCACGAATATTTGATTTTATATTCGTAGCGATATAACGAAGAACCTCTTCGTCAATCTTTAAACCGTCCAGTTCCTCTTTTTTGCGCAAAATAGCCATCCTTGTTTCATAATCGGGGGACTGGATATCTGCAAGAAGGCCATGTTCAAAACGCGAACGAAGCCTGTCCTCTAAAGTAAGCATTTCCTTTGGAGGGCGATCACTGGAGATAATAATTTGTTTTTTAGATTCGTGAAGGGTATTAAAGGTATGGAAAAATTCCTCCTGAGTTCTTTCTTTTCCTATTATAAACTGAATATCGTCAATTAAAAGAATATCGATAGAACGATATTTTTCCCGGAATTGTGTAGTTGTATTCTTCTGAATAGCATCAATCAGCTCATTAGTGAATTTCTCGCTGGTAACATAAAGAACCTTAGTATCAGGATTCTGATTAAGGACAAAATGTGCGATTGAATGCATCAGATGCGTCTTACCCAGACCAACACCGCCATAAATAAAAAGCGGGTTATAGATTTCACCCGGATTTTCTGCAACAGCCAGTGCTGCCGCTCTGGCAAACTCATTATTGCCGCCTACCACAAATGTATCAAAGGTATAACGGGCATTTAAAAAATTAAGACCGTTGCTGTTATTCTTTTTTTTCGCAACGACCGGCTCCGGTACATTTTCAATGGAATCTATCTGGCTTTGAAGAACAAACCGAATATCATAAGGTTCATTCATAATTTCCTCAATTGAAACTTTTAACAATAATTCATATTTATTACGGATGATATTGATACTCGGAGGACCGATTCGCTCATCATTGATCAGAATAGTGATGACATGATCCTTCACGTCATAAACCTTTAGTGGTTTTAACCAGGTATTATATGATACATCGGTTATTCCATATTCTGATATTAGATATTTTAAAATGTCGTCCCATTTAGATTGAATTAAATTCTTCATTGTTGCCTCCATCAATACTCACATAGATATATATTATAACAAAATTATTAAATTTTCAATGGTTATTATGCCTTCTTTTTTCCTGTGGATATAGATCAGACAAACAGAAGCGATAATTTATCCTGTGTGGAAACAGTGGATAAGGAAATGAACAATAGGAACAATGCAATAATGTGAATAAATGCGAAGAATCTGAAGCTATAATATAAAAAGAATAACTATTTATCCACAGAAGAATAATACTTATCAACATATCTCTTATATATAAGGAAGAAACAGAACTATTCACATGATGTTAATAAACACCAAAGCAAAATATTTACTTGACTGAAAAAGGTATTGCGCATATAATAGACGTGATATTCCAAAATACCATACTTGGCGAATTGCGCAGGTAATTCCTAATGCTATGGAATACTCCCAATACAATTGGGAGGTGAAAGATAGATAAAATTCGCTAATCTATAATACGGTGCAATGAAAAGGAGGTGCATAGCAATGAAAATGACATTCCAACCGAAAAAGAGATCTCATTCCAAGGTACACGGATTTAGAGCAAGAATGGCTACAGCAAGCGGCAGAAAGGTTTTATCTGCAAGAAGAGCTAAAGGAAGAAAGACGTTATCTGCATAGGTCGCAATTATGTGGCCTTTTCTTCTATGCATAGCAGTTGCATAGAAAGTTTAGGGGCAACCAATCAATGAAACAGTCAGAGGCATTAAGAAGTAACGAGGATTTTAAAGAAATATACCGTACCGGAAAATCATATGCGAATAAATATTTGATCATGTATGTAAAAGGAAACGATACAGGTAAAAACCGAATTGGAATATCGGTTAGTAAGAAAGTCGGAAATAGTGTAATTAGGCACAGAATAACAAGATTGATCAGAGAAAGCTATCGATTATCGGAAGATAGCTTTTTGAGCGGATTAGATATCATCGTTGTCGCCAGAGTCGGCGCAAAAGGAAAAAATTATAACGAGATTGAAAGTGCATTGTTACACTTAAGAAAGCTCCATAAGATCGAAAAATGTGACTGAATAGTTGCAAGCAAGTTACTGAGAACATCTGAACTGGTATAGAGAAGTATAGTTGTAGGGGTATAGAAGTGATTATTAAGAAAATACTTATATTTATGATAAATGTTTATCGAAAATATATATCTCCTCTTAAAAGAACACCTAGTTGTATCTATACGCCTACCTGCTCTTTATATGCCATAGAAGCATTGGAAAAGTATGGTGCTTTCAAAGGAACATATTTGGCTGTAAGAAGGGTCTTAAGGTGTCACCCCTTCCATAAAGGAGGATACGACCCCGTTCCGTAGTCCACGACTAAAACAGTTATGTCTGGTGGACAGCAGCTCTAAGGAGGAAAAATAATTGGTGGTTGTATTATTGACTAAGACAGCAGGCATATTAGGACCGATCGCTGTCATGTTAGGTTGGATCATGAATGCGATCTATGAATTCTTCCACTTATTCGGAATTCAGAATATTGCATTATCCATTATTGTATTTACATTTATCGTAAGAGCCTTAATGTTACCATTAACCATTAAGCAGCAGAAATTTACGAAGCTATCCTCAAGAATGAATCCCGAATTGCAGAAAATTCAGGCAAAATATAAAGGGAAAAAAGATCAAGATTCTTTAAGAAAACAACAGGAAGAAACACAGGCAATGTATGAGAAATTTGGTGCGAATCCGACTGCCGGATGTCTGCCGCTTTTGATTACCTTACCGATTATGTTTGCTTTGTATTATGTAATAAATAATGTCCCGGCATATGTTGATTCCGTAAAGGATCTCTATGCAACAGTAGCGAACGGTATTATGTCAGAACCTACCTACAAGACTGTACTGGCCGAGCTGTCAAAAGGTGTTGCCAGAATATCTACTAAGAATGATTTTTCTACCTTGAATTATGTCATTGATGCACTGGCTCATTTTGATACGAGCCGTTGGGAGCAGTTAAAGACAAGCTTCCCTGACTTTGCGAGCACAATTAGTGCTTCTCAGGTAAACATCGGTAAAGTCAATGGATTCCTGGGCTTTAACATTGCAAACGCTCCTGGATGGAAATTCCCTGGAATTTTAATTCCTATCCTTGCTATGGTACTACAGTTTATCCAGGGCAAACAGTTGGAGGTAAAGAACAAGGGCGGAAATCAGGATCCTACGGCTAATGCTATGAAATCCATGAACTATGTTATGCCGGTTATGTCAGGATTCTTCTGTGTTACTTTCCCGATCGGTATCGGTATCTACTGGATTGCTTCCAGTGCATTTGCAATTGTACAGCAGTTCTTTGTAAATAAGTACATGGATAAGATCGATGTGGATGCATTAATTGCAAAGAATGTTGCAAAATCATCCAAGAAAAAGAAGAAGACCTTTACTTCCGCAGCAACAACAAGTGCATCTCTGCAGCAGTTAGCAAAGACACAGACAAAATCAATCGAGAGTACTGTATCTGAAAAGGCAAAAGTTTCAGTTAATAGCGACAGCAGCAATGGGCAGGAAGAATCAAAAACAGAGCAAAATAAAGATAATAAGCCCTCAGGCAGTGGGAAGAGCATTTCTGAAATAGCAAACCTTCTTCAAAACAGGAACATTGATAAGGGGGATAAATAATATGGATTGGAGAGAAATATCGGCCAAGACTGTAGATGAAGCATTAACAAATGCGATGCTTGAACTAGGCACTACGATAGAAAATCTGGAATATGAAGTATTAGAAAAAGAATCCACCGGCTTTTTAGGTATGTTCGGTAAACCGGCAAGAATCAAAGTAAGAATGAAAATGACCATAGAGAATTCAACTAAGAAGTTCCTTACAGATGTATTTGCAACGATGGGAATCAATGCTTTGGTAGAAGTGAAATATGATCAGGAGAATTCAACAGTTGAAGTCAATATTGATGGAGACGAGATGGGAGTATTGATCGGTAAAAGAGGACAAACTCTTGATTCCCTTCAATATCTTGTTAGCCTTGTAGTGAATAAGAACAGTGAAAACTATATCAAAGTTAAGCTGGATACTGAGAATTACAGAGCAAGGAGAAAAGAGACTCTTGAGAATCTTGCTAAGAATATTGCATTTAAGGTAAAAAGAACAAGAAAGCCTGTTTCTCTTGAACCTATGAATCCTTATGAAAGAAGAATTATTCATAGTGCGTTACAGAATGATAAGTTTGTTGAGACTTACTCCGAAGGTGAAGAGCCTTACCGTAAGGTAGTCATCAATATTAAGAAGTCCATCCGTGACGCAAGACCGAATAATAATAGGCCGTCTGGAGGATACCGCAAGGAGTACAACAAGGATTATAATAGGGACAACAATAAAGACGGTAATAGAGACAGCAATAGAGACGGCAATCGTGATTTCAAGAGAGATTATAATAAAGATTACAAAAAGGGTGACAACAAAGGATATAATAAGCCTTATAATGTAAGCAAGAGCGGTTATAATAAAAATTACAGCACTGATTATAAGAAAGATTATGAACTTTATAAGCTCAGTAAAGAAAAGAAAGAACAAGAGGCTGAAGCCAAGTAAGTTAGCGGATGTATGCCCAACAGGAGGTGTCTTAAAGGTATTGCATACTTTAAGACACCTTTTATTCTGTAATAGGAGATTGTGGCCTATTATATACTTTGATTTTATGAAGCAAATTGATGGATCTGTTCATTCTATACAGAACAGCGAAGTAATGATAAGAATTAAGACAACAGAAAAGAAAGGAGGTATGGCATGAAAACTGATACAATTGCTGCTATTGCGACAGGTCTCTCTAATGCTGGAATCAGTATGATACGCATCAGCGGAAGAGAAGCATATGAGATAATTGATAGAATTTATCGTCCCAAAACAGGAAATAAATTATTGTCGAAGGAGCCGAGCCATACGCTCCATTACGGATATATCGCAGACGAAGAAGAAATCATCGATGAAGTCATGGTCGCAGTAATGCATGCTCCGGCAACCTATACCAGAGAGGATATCGTTGAGATAGATTGTCACGGTGGAATTGTAGTAACAAGAAGAATTCTTGAGGCAGTATTAAAATACGGAGCAAGATTGGCAGAGCCCGGTGAGTTTACAAAAAGAGCTTTTTTAAATGGAAGAATCGATTTATCACAGGCGGAAGCAGTAAGTGATATCATATCAGCTAAAAATGAACTAGCCCTTAAAAATTCTTTGAACCAGCTGAGAGGCAGTGTACGACAGCTGATCAGGGAATTAAGAGAGAAGATTCTTAAGGATATGGCTTTTATCGAAGCAGCCTTAGATGATCCCGAACATATCAGTCTGGAAGGTTTTGATCTTCAGCTACAGAAACATTTGATAGAAGAGATACAGCAAATAGATAAGTTAGTCAAAGAATCTCGAAACGGTAAGATAATTAAAGAAGGTATTAAGACCGTCATCGTAGGAAAGCCGAATGCCGGTAAGTCCAGTTTATTGAATTCCTTGGTGGGAGAAGATCGGGCTATTGTTACAGAGATCGCCGGAACAACAAGAGATACACTTGAGGAGACCATCAACCTAAGTGGTATTGTATTAAATGTCATTGATACAGCCGGAATCAGAGACACCAATGATCTCATTGAGAAAATAGGAGTAGAAAAGGCAATAAGGATTGCATCTGATGCGGATCTGATTATCTATGTACTTGATTCTTCTACTAATCTGGACGATAACGATAAAGATATTTTTAAGATGATTTCGGATAAAAAGGCCATTCTTCTACTGAATAAATCTGATTTAGAGCAGCGGATTACCATAGAGCAAATCAGGGAAATGACCTCTCACCCGGTGATCAATGTATCTGTAAAAGAGAACACCGGATTAACCGAATTAGAAGCAACGATCAAGGACATGTTTTTTGGAGGAGAATTATCCTTACAAGAGGATATCTATATCACAAATGAAAGACATAGGGAAGCATTGATTTTATCGAAGGAAAGTATTAAGCTGGTGCAGCAAAGTCTTGTTGACGGTATGCCTGAGGATTTTTATTCCATTGATCTGATGAATGCATATGAGGCACTTGGAAAAATAATTGGAGAGAATGTGGAAGAGGACCTTGTAAATATGATTTTCAAGGAATTCTGTATGGGTAAGTAAAAGGGGGAAGTTTATGTCCTATGTATATGAGAGCTATGATGTTGTCGTGGTGGGAGCGGGTCATGCCGGCTGCGAGGCTTCACTAGCTTGTGCTAGATTATCTTTAAATACTCTGCTGTTTACCATTAGCATGGACAGCATAGCTATGATGCCTTGCAACCCGAACATTGGAGGTACCTCAAAGGGTCATTTGGTACGCGAGATCGATGCACTGGGCGGTGAGATGGGTAAAAATATCGATAAAACCTATATCCAATCAAAGATGCTGAACATCTCCAAAGGACCTGCTGTACATTCGCTCCGGGCACAGGCGGATAAACAGGAATACTCGCGGTCTATGAGAAAAATACTGGAGAATACTCAGAACCTGACATTAAAACAGGCTGAGGTTGTTGAGATTCTTGCAGAGAATAATAGAATTAAAGGAGTTAAGACTTTTTCCGGAGCTATTTATCCGTGTAAGGCAGTCGTACTATGTACTGGAACCTACTTAAATGCAAGATGTATCTATGGAGAAACGGTTAATATGACCGGCCCGAATGGATTACAGGCTGCAACTCATCTCACGAATTCCCTAAAAGCCCTCGGTATAGAGATGTATCGGTTTAAGACAGGTACTCCTGCGAGAATCGATGCAAGAACAATAGATTTTACCAAAATGGAAGAACAATTTGGTGATGAGAAGGTCATTCCGTTCTCTTTTACAACCAGGCGAGAAGATTTAAACAGGGAGCAGATTTCCTGTTGGCTTACCTATACCAATGAAAAAACGCATGAGATTATTCGTGCAAATATCGATAGGTCCCCATTATACTGCGGCGACATAAAGGGTACCGGACCACGCTACTGCCCTTCTATCGAAGATAAGGTGGTAAAATTTGCAGACAAGGACAGGCATCAGGTATTCATTGAACCGGAAGGCCGCTACACAAATGAAATGTATATTGCCGGTATGTCAAGCTCTCTTCCGGAAGATGTACAGGTACAGATGTATCGATCCGTCCCGGGACTGGAGCAAGCAAATATCGTTCGAAATGCCTATGCGATAGAATATGATTGTATTAATCCGATGCAACTGAAGCCCTCTTTAGAATTCAAGGCTGTAGAGGGATTATTTAGTGGAGGACAATTTAACGGAAGCTCAGGATATGAAGAGGCGGCGGCTCAGGGTCTTGTAGCAGGAATTAATGCTGCCAGGAAGGTATTACAACATGACCCTCTGATTCTAGATCGCTCCGAAGCATATATTGGAGTCTTAATTGATGATCTGGTCACGAAAGAAACGCATGAACCATATCGAATGATGACCTCGAGAGCAGAATATCGTCTTATGCTACGTCAGGATAATGCTGATCTACGATTAAGTAAGAAGGGTTATGATATAGGTTTGATCAGTGAGGAGAGATATCAAAGACTGCTTAAGAAGGAAGAAGAGATCAACCAGGAAATACAACGACTGGAGCAGACGATCGTCGGTGCATCAAAGGAGGTACAGGAGCTGCTTGAACGCTTGGGAAGCTCTCCGCTCTCCACAGCGGCTACTATGGCAGAACTCATCAGAAGGCCGGAGCTCGATTATGAAGTTCTGGAATTAATTGATAAAACACGCAAGCCATTATCAGAAGAGGTTATTGAGCAGGTAAATATCAATATAAAATATGACGGGTATATCAGACGTCAATTACAACAGATCGAGCAATTTAAAAAGCTTGAGAAGCGAAGAATACCTGAGGATATTGACTATGCATCAGTACCCAGCCTTCGTATTGAGGCTAGGCAGAAGCTGGATAAATTCCGTCCGATCTCCATTGGACAAGCATCTAGAATATCAGGAGTATCTCCGGCAGATATTTCTGTCTTACTGGTATATCTGACACAGTTAAACCATGAGCGTAGTAAAGAAGTCCATTGATAAAAAAATAGATGATTGCGTATGCGAAGGAATGAGGAGATATGGAGTTTGATAAGTATCCAGAGGTTATAGAATTCAAGGCTGGGCTGGCACAGCTTGATATTACACTAAATGAAAAGCAGTTTCAACAGTTCATGGATTATTACGAGCTTTTGATCGAGCGTAACAAAGTGATGAATCTTACGGCAATTACAGACCTAAAGGAAGTAATTACAAAGCATTTTATTGATAGCCTTGCAATGGTTAAGGCAATCAGACCAGGGAAAGAGAAGCTTCTGGATATTGGCACCGGCGCCGGTTTTCCCGGGATACCACTAAAAATTGCATTTCCCGAGCTGAATATCGTTCTCCTTGATTCATTAAAGAAGAGGCTTTCCTTTCTGGATGAAGTAATTAATCAACTTGGGTTAGAAGGAATCTGTACACTACATGGAAGAGCAGAAGACTACGGAAGAGATACCGGATATCGTGAACAGTTTGACCTTTGTGTATCCAGAGCTGTAGCTAAGCTTTCTTCTCTTTCTGAGTATTGTATTCCTTATGTAAAAGTAGGCGGTAGTTTTATCTCCTATAAATCAGGAAATATGGAGGAGGAATTAACTTCATCAAAAAAAGCGATAAAACTTCTTGGAGCTGAATTGAAGGAGGTAATAGAATATCAATTACCGAATACAGAGATGCAGAGAACCTTAATTGTATTAAAAAAGAAGGAACATACATCGAAGAATTATCCAAGAACAGCAGGGAAGCCTTCTAAGGAACCTTTATAATTAATTCTAAAGTACATCGAAGGAGAAGACTATGTTAATACAAGGAAAATTACTATCCTATGGTTCCGATCTATCGGAGGCATTTGAGATAAGAAAACAGGTATTTATCAAGGAATATCAAAGAAGCGAGTCTGAGGAATTCGATGATCAGGATTCCTATGCAATGCATGTTATTGTATATGAACAAGGGACACAGAATAAGCCGGTTGCGACCGGACGGATTGTATTTGACGGGACAAGCTGCGAAATAGGACATATTGCGGTTCTAGAAGGTTATCGGAACAGACAATATGGAGATTTTACAGTCAGAATGCTAATTAATAAAGCTTTTACTTCAGGTATTCATGAGGTAAGTGTTACGACACCCGGAAAGTATACAAAGTTTTTTGAAAAAATAGGTTTTTCCTTGAGGGAAGCGAAAGAGAACATTGTGCCGGAAAAAGAATATATTATGATAATTCGTGATGGAGATGTTCATACCTGCTGTAACAGGAAACAGAATATTTTATGATAGCATATCTACGAAAATGCTTTAAAAATCAATAATAATGTTATATGATATTTATGTTACATTGTTAAAATGTCGATATATATTATATGTGACCGACTTTCATATAATTATGGAATATCGATTGTTGCCCGGATCTTGAAAGGATACTTTTATTATGTATGACAGCAATGGAAACAATAAGGATATGGAAGAAAGAAATAATACAGAGAAAAAAGAGGTCTGTATCATGCTAAAGGATATGGCAATAGAGCTGGAAGAGCATCTTTATTCTCTCAAGGTCCAGCTAAAAACACAAACGAATCTTTTAGCAGAGAAAGAAAGCGAACTATCTGAAAGAGAAAGAGTAAAAATACATAATCTCGATTTGTTTTCACCTATTTATAATAAAGCGAATGATGAAAAGGAACTACTCATAACGATCGATCAAATCAAACAGAATATTGAAAGACTGAACAGGGAACAAGATCTGTTGACAGTAAAAATCAACGGATTAAAAAGTGCTGCCGGATATCTTGACAGTACACTTTATAAAGAAGAAACGCTCCCAAAAGATAAGCTGAATGATGCTCGTATCCCTTATAATGACAAAGGATTAAGTATTTTAGAAGCACAGGAAATCGATAGGCAAAGAATAGCGAGAGATTTACATGATTCCACAGTTCAAAGCTTAACTAGCCTGGTACATAAAGCTGAACTTTGCGTAAAGCTGATTGATATTGATGCAACAAGAGCTAAGCTAGAACTAACCTCGATGTCAAATACAATTAAAACAGTTATTAATGATATGAGAGGAATTATATATAATCTGAAGCCCATGACCCTGGATGATCTTGGACTCACCATAACGCTGGAACGATATGCAAGTCGACTAATGGATTTGAATAACATAAATGTTATAATACATTCCAATGAAGAAACGAAAGAAATTTTGCCGGTAATTAAAGTAACACTTTTCCGTATTATCCAGGAAGCATGTAATAATGTGATCAAACATGCCAATGCTTCCTTAATAACAATTGATATTAATTATGAAGAACACAATGTTACAGTATCAATTAAAGATAACGGAGCCGGCTTTGATATAGATAATTCAAACTCTGACGGAGCGAAGCATTCATCCAGTTTTGGTCTATCTATCATGAAAGAAAGAATTTCTTTACTATCCGGAACAGTAGATATTAAATCAGAAATGGGCAAAGGAACAACAGTAATTGTTTCTGCACCATTAACAATGTACGAGGGGGATAAGCATGAGTAAACCAGTAAATATAATGATAGCTGATGATCATTCAATGGTAAGAGAAGGTTTAAAACAATTGCTGGAATTAGACGGAGACATTGCTGTAATTGCAGAAGCAAACAATGGAAAGCAATGTATAGAGTTACTTGATGAGACCAGAACAGATGTTCTGCTTTTGGATATCAATATGCCACTTATGAACGGACTACAAGTTTTACAATATATCAGAGAGAACAGAAAAAAAGTAAAAGTACTAATACTGACAATTCACAACGAAGTAGAGTACCTCATGAAGGCCGTAGAAATTGGTGTCGATGGATACGTGCTAAAAGATTCAGATTCTACTGTTTTAAAGAAGGCTATTTTCTGTGTAAACCGAGGAGAGTCCTTTATCCAGCCTGAATTAACACCTATTCTAAAAGTCAAGATGGAGGAGAAAGAAAGCCAGACTGAAGATGAGGATGCTTTGACAAAGAGAGAGATTGAAGTATTGAAGCTTCTTGCCGAAGGTCTGTTTAATAAAGAGATTGCATACATGCTTGCCATCAGTGAGAAGACAGTAAAGAATCATGTATCAAATATATTTAAGAAGATTAATGTATCTGATCGAACACAAGCTGCAGTCTATGCTATTAAGAATAACTTTGTTAATCTGCTATAATTCGGATATATTATCAAAGGTGTAAAGTAAGGATATTAGAAATTATTGATGATGTGTTATTCCGGTTGGCACAACAATTGCTATAGAAGGAGAGTGATTCATTGAATCCCTCTCCTTTTCTATTAGTATGATTTTCAATAAAAGCTGAGTGATTTAGGGACTATTCCACTGTCGTGATTTAGAATAATTCCACTGTCGTTATATATGGTGAATATATTTGTAATAATATTTCATCATTATAGGATAAGACTATAATGTTATATAAATCTGGTCCATTATTTTAGTCATCAAGATAATCACTATAAGTACAAATTGTTGTGGAATTATCAATAACTTAGATAATGACATTCTTATCTCAAATAATTATACTCTAATAACACTGACTTTTCTCATCCGCATAGGAATGACTTATTACACAGAGCTTTTTATATTAATCGAGAAACAATATGCCGAAAATTTGTTACTATATATCTTAAACTGAAAAGGACAGCTCCCAAAGTATCTACCTTTTTTCTATACTATGATTGATATTTACATAGATTATTTGATTCAAATTAAACAGGAATAAGTTTTCTTTAATTGGATTTTAAATAAACAAATAATATTTTTTGAAATTGTAAATTCATAAGTGTAGGTAAATTAGCATTCACAGATTAATTTTTACTTATCTTGTTTCACGTGAACCTTTTATTCTACTAATCAAAAACAAAATGACAGTTGTTGATTCATTACTAATCAAGTAATTGTTTTATGCATAATAACAGATATATTGTAGAATAAGAATTGGTACTCAACGTAAGATAAAGCCATGTTCTGTTTCACATGAAACATATCGTATCTATTAAGTGAAAACATTGCATTTAAATATTAACTCACTAAAAAATCAAATAATTGTCAAATACTAATTACCCGGATTAATTCTTATATTAGAAACAACATTCAATGCAAAACTTATAACTTAATTTTGTTTCACGTGAAACATTAATATCTTGATCAGTAGAATAATATACAAAATTGCTATTTAATAAGAAAACATTTATTATCTACTTTGAGATAAGACTAATATAGTTTGCAAGAACTATTAAGAGAAAGTTAAAAGTAACATTATATATGTTTCACGTGAAACACTAATATCTTAATCAGTATGACGATAATCTAAAGCGCAATTAGTAAGATAACACTAGTTATCTATTTTGAAATGAGATTTTTGTAGTTTTTAAGAACGATTAAGAGATAATCAAAAGTAACATAATATTATTTCACGTGAAACATATATGTGGTAATCAATCTATCTGAACTATATTAGTAAACATAAAGCGAGTTATATATTAATTATTTATATCTCGTTATGCATATATTTAGAAAAGATAGAAAATTGTCTAGATATAATCTGTGAAAGATGTTATAATAATGCTCGTGTAAGTATTGATTAAATGAGACAAGAATATGCGAAGAAGGGTGGATGCTATTATGGCCAGGATAATTGCAATCGCAAATCAGAAAGGTGGAGTCGGGAAAACAACAACTGCAATCAATCTTTCTGCATGTCTAGCTGAAAAGAACAGAAAAGTATTGGCGATTGACATCGATCCACAAGGTAATACTTCAAGTGGCTTAGGAATAGATAAAAACTCACTCAAGAACACAATATATCAAATGATTATTGGTGATTGTACTATGGACGAATGCAAAATAAGCACACCAATTAAGAATCTTGATATTCTGCCTTCAAGTGTAAATCTTGCCGGTGCTGAGATCGAGCTCATTGGAGTCAAAGATAGAGAGTACATATTAAAGAGGCATATTGAAAAGATAAGAGATGAATATGATTTTATCATTATTGATTGTCCTCCGTCATTAAATACCTTAACCGTTAATGCGATGACTACAGCTGATACAGTTATAGTTCCAATTCAATGCGAATTCTACGCATTGGAGGGACTGACACAGCTGCTTCATACAATCAATCTGGTAAAACAAAGACTTAATCCTAAGCTTGAGATGGAGGGCGTCGTATTTACTATGTTTGACGCCAGGACGAATCTATCTCTACAAGTAGTTGAGAATGTTAAGAGTAATCTTAAGCAAAACATATACAAAACGATTATTCCTAGAAACGTAAGATTAGCAGAAGCACCAAGTCATGGATTACCGATCAATCTTTATGATCCTAAATCAGCAGGAGCAGATGGGTACCGGCAATTGGCTCAAGAAGTAATTGATAATGACGAAGCAGAGGCATATGCAAAAAATGAACCCAGTGAATTAAAATATAGAAACAAAAACAAGTAATCATAATAGAATTACAGATTATTCATTCATAGATGGTTATAAGAACGGAGGATATTATGGCTGTAAAGAAGGGATTGGGAAAAGGACTTGATATCATGATTCCCGAGAAAATTATTGAGAATACTGAAGAGAAGCTTGATAATGTTTCACGTGAAACAAAGGTTCACATCAGCGATATTGAACCGAATAAGTCACAACCCAGAAAAAAATTTGATGAAGATGCTTTGCAAGAGCTTGCAGATTCAATTAAACAGTATGGGGTAATTCAGCCATTGATTCTTCAAAAAAGAGGAAAGATGTATGAGATTATTGCCGGTGAACGACGGTGGAGAGCGGCCAGAATTGCAGGTTTGAAGGAAGTACCTGCTATCATTAAGGACTATACTTCGCAGGAAATCGTTGAGATAGCATTAATAGAGAATATTCAAAGAGAAGACCTGAATCCTATTGAGGAAGCTCAAACATATCAGAGATTGATACAGGAGTTTCAACTGAAGCAGGATGAAGTGGCAGAGAGAGTATCAAAAAGTCGTGTTGCAGTTACAAATTCAATGCGTCTCCTGAAGTTGGATGACAGAGTACAACAAATGATTATTGATGACATGATATCAAGTGGTCATGCTCGTGCATTATTATCACTTGAGGATAATGAACGACAATACAATACTGCTTGTAAAGTGTTTGATGAAAAGCTGAGTGTAAGAGAGACGGAAAAGCTGGTAAAGCATCTACTTACTGAGAAACCGTATAAAGAAGTAGCGGTTACGAAAGAAGATGATTATATTTATCGAGGCCTGGAAGATAAGATCAGAACATTAATCGGAACTAAGGTATCTATTCATAATAAAAACAATCATAAGGGATCGATAGAAATAGAATATTATTCAAAAGAAGAGCTGGAAAGGATTATTGATTTGTTCGAGGGGATAAATCAATAATTGCCGGGGAGCATACATACTCGCAGGATAATCAACCGGCCGTAAAGGGAGGATTATAAATGAACTTTTTAGACATGATTAACGATTACGCTGGGTACTTTATAGTAGGATTGACAGGGGTTTCTCTTCTGTTAATTGTATTTATTATTATTTTATCTGTTAAGCAAAGAAAATTAACAAATAAGTACAAGAAATTTATGACAGGAGCGAGCGGTGAGAATTTAGAAAGCCAGATTATCGCAAGATTCGCCGATATCGATCAGCTAAAAACAAGTACTAAGAGTCTTGAGGAAGAACTCGCTAAAGTGAAGGAAAACTTATTGATCACCTATCAGAAGGTAGGAGTGGTAAAATATGATGCCTTCAGAGAAATGGGTGGAAAACTTAGCTTTGTACTTGCATTGTTGGATAAGAATAATAATGGTATACTGCTTAATTCTGTTCATAGTAGTAGAGAGGGTTGTTATACTTATTTGAAGGAAATTATCAAAGGGGAATCTTTCCTGGAATTATCTGAAGATGAAGCGAAGGCATTGAATCAGGCACTGAGCAGCAGTAATTTCATGGAGTAATAGATTAATCTAAAAGGAGTTTACCTGAATGGACAGGGCAGAGTAAGTTGATTACACTGTTCTATGAATGATAAACGAGGATAATAAGCTTTTACTTCAAGAAAGAAGAAAGAGGTTAGACAATTGATTCGATTATAAAGCTAGGATTGTTCAAATAATATAAGAAAGTAAATAAGTATGATATAGGATATTAAACAGAAATTGAAAAGGAATAAATAATATATAAATAAAGGCTCTTTGTCAAGTGTTGGGGTGGAATTCTATGAATTCCGCTCCACTACTGGTAGTGTAAAAAATTTTGTGTCTTGGTAATAAATACCACTTTCTTGGTGAGAATTAGATATGAATAATTCTACCAGGAAGGTGGTTTTTTATATGGCTATTGCAAAGGAACAATTACGACAGATTATAAAGGAGAACGACATTCAGAATGTTGGAGACATCTACAACCTACTCAAGGACAGCTTCAAGGACATGATGCAGGAAATGCTTGAGGCTGAGATGGATGTTTCACTCGGTTATCCGAAGAATGAAAAGGGTGATTTGCTGATAGAAAACAAAAGAAACGGCTATACACCTAAGACAGTAAAAAGTCAGTACGGGGAGTTTGAAGTCGAGGTCCCCAGAGACAGAAATGCTGAGTTTGAACCCAAGATAATCCCCAAATATCAAAGGGATATTTCCGGTATCGAAGAAAAAGTAATATCTCTTTATGCCCGTGGTATGTCAACCCGAGATATTCATGACCAGCTGCAGGACATATACGGAATTGAACTGTCTGCTGAAATGGTAAGTAAAATCACAGATAGAATTATACCTGACATTAAAGAATGGCAGTCCAGACCGCTTAACCCTATGTATCCCTTCGTATTTATGGATGCAATACACTACAAAATCAAGGAAGATGGCCGTATCATTAACCGTGCTGCTTACATTGTACTGGGCGTCACTCTGGATGGAACAAAAGATATACTGAGTATCACGATCGGAGCAAATGAATCCTCAAAGTTCTGGCTGGGAATGCTCAACGACCTGAAAAACAGAGGGTTAACAGATGTGCTGTTTTTCTGCGTGGACGGGCTTTCCGGCTTCAAAGAAGCAATTAATTCCGTATATCCAAAAGCCCAGGTACAGAGATGTATCATACACATGCTGCGTAATTCTTTCAAGTATGTATCCTATAAAGATATCAAAAGATTCGCATCTGATTTTAAGTCGGTATATAGAGCTCCGAATGAAGAACTGGCGTTGGTAGAACTGGAATCTCTGAAGGATAAATGGGGAAAGAAATATCCATATGCAATCAGCAACTGGGAAAGTAATTGGGATGTAGTCAGCCCCTTCTACCGTTTTAGCGATGATATCCGCAGGATCATGTATACTACCAATATCATAGAGGGGCTGAACCGTCAATTTAGGAAAGTTACTAAGACCAAGAGTGCTTTCACAAATGATGCATCCCTTGAAAAAATGCTGTACCTGGCATCCATGAATGTAATTAAGAAATGGACACAGCGTTACAGGAACTGGGACATGGTATTAAGCCAACTTGGCCTTCTGTTTGATGACCGGTTGACTCAGTACCTGTAAACAGAAAAAGTAACCGGCGTAAGTTTCAGATAATCTGAACCTTTACGCCGGTAAACTATAATTCCGTGGGCACTATAATTATTGCCTGGAAACCCATATTTATTCCAGAGGCCGGGTGTGGGCAGCGCCCACTTCTACTTACTGTGCTTAAAATATATAACCGTTGAATAAGATATCCAGTAAATGGATAAACTATTATTAAACATATATTTCGACACGGATTTACATATATAATTCTTATCGAAGAGCTGGTATTAATTATTTAATTACAGCTTCGGACACAGAAATATTTACACCCTCCCACTACTTGATTTAGAGCTATTTTAATGTTTATGGTTCCATAAGTAGTTTTTAGGTGCACTTAATAAGCCTACCTGTTTTCCCTTTATGTTCTAGCGACTTACATGTAATATCCTGTTCCTAAAGC
>JAEZOB010000004.1 GCA_023414355.1 Bacillota bacterium
ATATTGCCCTCAAACAGATAAGGGCGGTTGCCTTTGGTCTTTTGGTAAATGGCATAGCGTTCCGACTGCTCCGGGTCGAGATTGGTAAGAGCTACAGCCCCCAATGACTTATTTTTTAAAGACACATTGAGGATATAGTAATCATAGGGAACCTCGTAGGTGTCGGTATGGGTTTCGCCGTTTTCGTCCGTCCAAGTATCGGTTTCCGTGCGGTAGCGTACCTCCACCGTTTCCGTGATGGTCAGGATATACTGTTGCCCGAATAGGGCTTGCAGTTCGGTCTGTACCTGCGCCGGGGTGTAGCCGCCGTATTTGGCGGTCAGATAGGAAGCCAGCTCAAAGGGGTCATGCCCGATTTCGTCCACGGAATAGCGGTACTCGTCATAGTCTGGATAATCGCTTTCTATTCGGGAGAGCCGATCCCGTAAATCCTTTTCCAGTGCGGTATAGCTTTCGTCCACAGCTTCAATATCGCTGTCCGACGAACCGTAGGAAGTGCCGCCTACAACGCTAATCAGGCCGTTGCCAATGGTGGTGATTCCCGCCATGCAGGATTGCAGAACCACAATCAGCAGGAACAGCACCAGCCCAAGCAATAGAATTTTGGGATTGCGCTTTACAAAGGCCGCAACCGTTCGGGCAATTTTTTTTGTGAACCTCACCGCTTTTTTGCCCTGCTTTACCGCTTCCTTTGCCTGCTTTCGGTACTGCTTTTTTAGCTGTTGCTTCTGCCAGAACCGGGAAACCGGATTGCTTTGCAAGCCCGGATTTTCCTGCACAAGCTGGCGGTAGGTGTAATCGGCTCTTGCGCTGATATGTCTGCTTTCCCACTTGCGAACCTGCCGAGCGGGACGGGTTCTGATACGGTGATTGATAAAGCGTGTACCGCCCCAGATAAGGTGTTCCCCGGCAAGCTCCGTTTTGTGGGCGGCTTCCGTTCCCATATTTTCATGCTCCACTTCATGGATTTTTCCATGCACATACCGCCATGGCTGATACTGGACGGCACGGCTGATGGTTTTGACTGGGCCGGGATTTTTCTGCGGCTTCTGATTCGCCAACTTTTCACGGGCGGTATTCAGCTTATTGCCGCTTTTTTCCATACGGAGCTTTGATTTCTCCATACGCTTGCTGTCCGGCGGGGTGTCCGTTTTTTCATTACCGGGCGGCGGCTCCCCGTCATGCCGCAGACGTTCCGAGGGGCGGGGTTTCTTGCTGTCCTGTCGGAGCTTTCCCGACTTCGGGCCAACTTGGCCCGAAGTGGCAGGGGCAACGGATTTTGGTGGTATGGTGGTGTCCGGGGTGACTTCCTCATCAAACTGTAATTTTCGTTTTTTCGTATTAGGCGGGGCAGGGTCAGAGCGATTACCCACAGGCGGCGAAGCTCCCGATGGGTCGGAGGTTTGCGGCGGTGTTTCCCCGGCAGTTTCCTTTTTCGGGATAGCTCGCTTTTCTGACTTCGGGCCAAGTTGGCCCGAAGTTCCCGCCTGCCCTTTTGGCGTAAACCGCAAGCGGCCCGGCCTGCCCGTATCACGCATTTTGGACCTCCCGTATGTCCTCTGGCCTTGTGGTTAGCAGATTGTAGATTTCTCCACGGGGGAAACGGTCTACAAAGGGAATGGTGGTATTGCCGAAGAACAAAAGCCCTTCCCCTGAATTACTGTGGGCGATATACGAAAGCTGATGTTCCGATATACCAAGCTGTTTAGCGAGGATTGCCCGGTCGCCCTGCGCCTGTGACAGCAGTATCATAAAGTCGCTGTTTTCCAAGATATTTTCGATTTCCCGGCTGGCTAAAAGGTCTTTTACATTCTGCGTGAGGGCACTCGGTACACAGCCCTTTTTCCTCAGCATCTTCCAGACACGGACGAAATAACTGGCACTTAGGGCATCTTGCAGGAGAATATGAAATTCATCATAGTAGCACCAGGTCGCAAGGCTTCTGGAAAAGTTTTTGTCTACCGCCTGTGTCACCAGCTCATTTGTGATGTGCATGGCGATTTTGCGTAGGTTTTCGCCCATGCTTTTCAGCACGATACAGGTAATACGGCTATCGGTCTGCACGTTGGTAGGGTGGTTAAACATATTGAGGGAGCCGGTGCAGTAAAGCTCCAAGGCGGTTGCAATCCGTCTGGCTTCCGGTTCGGGCTGTTTGCACAGGGTTTCATACAAATCTTGCAGAAGCGGCATTTTCCCGTCCCCGATACCAAGGGCAAGCTCCCGGTACACCAAGCGCACACAACGGTCAATAACCGTTTTTTCAATGGGCTGTAAGCCCTCCTTGCCGCCGATAATCAACTCACATAAGGACAATAAAAAATCCGCTTTCATCGAAAGCGGGCTGTCCTCTCCGGCTAAGTTCAATTTTAAGTCCATTGGGTTGATGTGATGGGGGCTGTTGGGCGATATTTCTATGACCTCACCGCCAAGCCGCCTGACTAACGGGGCGTATTCGCCCATTGGGTCTACCACGATAATGCGGTCTTTGGTGGCAAGGAATACGTTGATTAGCTCACGCTTTGCGGCAAAGCTCTTGCCGGAGCCGGTGCTTCCAAGATACAAACCATTGGCGGATTTCAGCTTTTTGCGGTCTGCCATAATCACATTATGGGAAAGAGCGTTCATTCCGTAGTATAAAGCCTGCCCGTCCATGCGAAGCTCCTGCGTCATAAAGGGAACGAATATCGCCGTAGAGCTTGTTGTCATACCCCGCTGTATCTCGATTCCGTTGTACCCAAGAGGGAGCGAGGACATAAAGCCCTGTTCCTGCTGAAAATCCAGCCGTTTGAGAAAGCAGTTATATTTCTGCGTAATGCCCGACACCGTGAAAATATCGTTTTCCAACTGCTGGCGGGTGGGGGCTGTGTTCACCACAAGAAACGTGAGAAGAAACATTCGCTCGTTACGGCTCTGTAAATCTGCCAAGAGTGCCGCCGCGTCCTTGCTGTAAGTGAGCAAATCCGGGGGCAGAATATCAATGTCATACCCGGCTCTTGCGGCTTTTTTCTGCTCGTCCATTTTCATACGGTCTATGTCGGTCAGCTTTGCCTTGACCGTTTTTACCGCTTTGGTCTGGTCTACCGTCTGGATATGCAGGGTGATGGTCATTTCTGCGTCCACCTCCAAAAGCTCCGCTAACAGCTTGTCGGAAAGCTCCGAAGCCATAATCTGCATATACAGAGCCGCGCCCCATGTAGTCCCCACACGAAAGGCGCGGCTTTGGCGAAAATCAAAGGAAGTGGGAGCAATGAAGTCCTTTGTTCCCATGCCGGTTTTGGGTATCATATCCCAAGAGAAAATAAATTTTTCCTTTCCTCCGGGGTGTAGCTGGCTGTGCAGCACTTCCAGGCGTTCCCGCCCGGAAAGGGTTGCCGACTGTACGCCCAGCTTCTTGAAGTTCCCCACAATATCTGCTTCGATTCGCTCCAAGCGGGGCCGAGCCGCCGCTATCCCGTCTGCTTGAATCCCGAATGTAATGTATTTGGAGCGGACAATGCCGTTGTTGCTTTTGGCAATCTGGTTTTCCAGCATGGCGGTAAATTCACCCCGGATACTGTTAAAATCATCGTCCTGCGGGGAAATGTTCACGCTGTAACGGTTCTCCGGGCGGGAGCGGTGATTGATAAAGGAAAGCTGAAAGGGTAAGGCGCTGTCAAAGTAATTGAGAAAGCCGCAGTACCCGTCAAAAATGGTGCTTTGGTCGTCACTGGAAGCAACAGCATAGTTAATATCTTCATAGGAAAGGGTCTTTGTGTAGTAGCCCTCCCGCACCTTGCAGATACCGTCTTTCAGCATTTCCTTATAGGGAATGGTCTGCTGTGCCGACTGCGGCCCACGCCTTTTAGGCTTTCCGCTTTTTACAGGAATGGGCGGGCGTTTTGTTTCTTGTGCCATTGGGTGAAACCTCCTTTCCGGGTTTGCTTAGGTAGGAATAGAAATTCTGTGTCTGGTAGGGGCGTGTACGGGGCCACAGAAATTTGGAGCGGACAATATTTCGCACCACCTTTTCCAGCGGTTGTCCGTCACGCTCATACATGGCAATAAGAAAGCAAGGGAGCATTAGGGCAATCATCAGAAGCATGGCCCCGGTATTGCCAATGGCGGTACGGGTAAAAAGATAGGTCGGAATCCCGACTACCGCCGCCGTTCCGAAGCATAGTAGCTGGCGTTTGGTAAGATTGAATGCCACTTTGGTTTTTATTTTCGATAAATCATTTGGTACGCTTACATATGCCAATGAAAAATCCTCCTTTCCGGGTGTTTTCATGGTATAATTTAGAGAAAAAGCAAGGAGTGTTTTTATGGAAACATTGAATACAAAAGGGTTGTTGCCGATTGCACTTGACGCTGTTGTGTTGGAGTGCAGGGACGCAGCCGCTTTATCTGATTTTTATATACGGCTTCTCGGCTGGAAGAAAAACCATGTGGAAGAAAACGAGTGGACGGATATTATTTCGCCCTCTGGCGGTGTAAAAATCGCCTTTCAGCAAAATCCAGACTACGTTCCGCCCGTATGGCCGGACGAGCCGAGCGCACAACAGCAAATGGCACATTTGGATTTTACGGTACAAAATCAGGAGCAGTTGGAGCTTGCCGTACAGCACGCGCTTTCCTGTGGGGCAGTAAAAGCCAATATACAATATGGCGAAGCCACTTCACCGGAAAGTGAATCCTTATGGACAACTATGCTTGACCCAGCAGGGCATCCCTTTTGCTTTGTCATTTGGTCGTAACTTCGGGCCAACTTGGCCCGAAGTTCATTATCGCTCTGCGCTGTGAGTGGAAACCGTCTGCCGGGCCGGGGTCTTTTCAAGCCCGGCCTGCCGTACCCGCCAATAATCCGGGTTGTGTTCCCGAAGTGACTGATTGATGTTTTCCTCAAAAGCCACCTTATCCTTAATACGGTCAGGAACCGCCCACAGCTTTTTATCCAAAAGCTCCCGCAGGGCAACATCTTCCTGCGTATCTTCCTCAAAGCAGAGAAAACCGCTGTGACGGAAGCCGCACTTGATAGCGGCAGGAGAAAGCACCGCCGCCATATCCTTTGCAACCATTGTCCCGCCGTGACTGGCGGTACTCACAAGAAACACGCCGGGGCAGAGCATATCACAGGTCTGCACCTTGCCCCACGGCGATTGTTCCGGCTGTTGGTAAAGCATAGAATCCTCCTTTCCGGCACTTCGGGCCAAGTTGGCCCGAAGTTACCTTTCTGCATTTTGGGCCTTACTGGCCTTTGCCGTAGTAGAACGGGCGGCGTTTTCCTGTGCCGCCTGTTTGGCTCCCTCTGCAAGCTGTTTCGGGATAGACTGCTTTTCGGGGGAAGCAATGGCAGCGGCGCGGGTCTGCAACTTTTCAAGCTCCGCATGGTAAGCTGCTGTCACGGCTTCGGTCAGCTCGGCGCGGAACTCTTTTGTGATGGGGCGGGACGTATCCCGGTAGCCGGTCTTGCTGGTCTTATCCGGCTTGCTCGGCATACCTACAAAAATGCCCTTGTCGTTTTGCAAAATCTTGAAATCGTCAATTACAAAGCAGTCGTTCAGTTTCAGACTGGCAAAGCCTACAAGATTGCCTTTGGGTTCAATGAGCCGGGCGGTAACGTCCAGCTTCAGCGGCAAAGCCGCCTGTCCGGGTTGCGGTTCCGCTTCCTGCGGAACCGGTGTTTTTTCGTTGCTCATAGTAAAAAATTCTCCTTTCTCACTTCGGGACAAGTTGGCCCGAAGTTATCAGTGCGCTCCAAAAATGGATTTCGCAAGGCTTCCCGTTTTGAACATAGTAAAGCATAGCAGAACCGTATAGCCAATAACCGTCCATATGGCTCCAATGGGGTCGCCGCCTACGGCGATACTCTGCACCAGCTTTGCGTAAATTCCCACGCATACCAAAATCAGCAAGCCTTGAAAGCCCACGGCGCACAGGGATTTCAGATAGTTCTGACCCATGCCGCCGATTTCCCGGTTGACCAAGGTCGCTATTGGCACAGGGGCTAAACTGGTGAGTAGGTAAATTTCAATCATTCTGCCGTACACAATGACAAACACAACAATGTTAATTACTACGACTACTATTCGTATCAGGAAAGATTGCATCCACAGGCCAAGCAGAGGGCCGATTTCCATTGTCATGAGTTGGGTTTCCAAGCTATCCAGCATATCGGAGCTTACCGCCGTGTTTCCTGCAATCACGCCCCCTGCGTTGTTAATGACGCTTTGGGAAACATCAAATACTGCCATTACGATATTGAACGTGTTGGAAAGGAGCAGTACCGCGACAAAGGTCTTGAATATCCACTTGAAGAAAATCCATGTGTCAATGTCGTGCAGGTTGTTCCGCTCAATCAGCATTTGTATCAGCTCATAGCACATGACAAAGGTAAGCACCAGTCCGGCAATCGGCAAGACAACCGTTTCGGAAAGCTGCCGTATGAGGGAGAACACGCCGGGGTTCCAGTTCCCCGGCGTAGTTCCCACCTGTGTTGCAATCTCTCCGATCTGGTCGTTCACATTCTCAAAAAGACCGCTTAAATTGCCCATGATACCGTCTATCAGCAGGCCCTTTATCCATTCGTTAATCCAGTCGGTGAGAAAATCCATACCGGCCTACCTTAAAACAGGCTGGAAAGCATAGGTACAAGCGTTGTTCCCAGCAGGATAACGCCGCCCCCGGCCATGAGCTGCTTGATTCCTTGCGATTTCGCACCCGGATTGTCCGACCCGTAACCTTCTAAAAGGTTAATCACGCCCCACACGGCAAGGCCCGCGCCCAGAGCTACAACAAGGGTCTGTAAGGTACTAACTGCACTCGTAAAAAATCCCATAATCTGGTTACCTCCATGTTTTCATATTGTTTTCGGGTATAAAAAAACCGCCATCTCTGGTGGCTCCACTTCGGGCCAACTTGGCCCGAAGTTATGCAAATGCTTCCGGGTCGTCCACATCATCATAGTTGAGAATGTCCTCGTTCTCGTCTATGGCGGCGGTTTCCCCGTCGGCACTTACTTCATAAACGGTATACTGCTCATTGGGACTGAGCTTTTTCATGCGGCGGTTTACCAGCTTTGAAGCGTCAAAAGCGTTGCGCTTGTCGGCTTCGGCGGTATACCTGTAATTGGGGTGCTGTTTCAAATCGTATTTCGGGGAAAGGAACGGACGCAGACCGCGAAGCTGTAAAATGCACTTGTTGCCCGGCATAGTGGTCAATTCGTCCATTGTCATAAGCTCCTTGCCAAGCCGCTGCATATTCTGTCCGTAGCTTTCCGACTGGCCCCGTGTCCGGCTTTCTGTCTGCATGGAAATGGTTTCTTTCCCCAAGACCTCCGAAAGCTCCTTGATGGTGGAATGTTCCCGCCCACCAAGAAAAATCACGCTGTCCATATTCCCCATAATGGTTTCAGCGTGGTCTTTGTATAAGGCTTTGAGTTGGCTTTGCGCCTGTAAAA
>JAEZOB010000061.1 GCA_023414355.1 Bacillota bacterium
AACGCTTTGCGTTCCGGTGAAAGCTTCCTTTGTCTTGCCATAAAATAATCCTCCTAGATTAATATTTATTTTAACATTAATCCAAGAGGATTTCTTTATCAGTTTACACAAAATAATTTACAGACTCACGAATTGATTAAATTATTTTAGAGGATATTCTTTAGTCAGAGCTTACAGTTTATTACCGTAAGCTCTGACTATTTTCTTTTACTCACTTAAGTAAGTATTTACTTTATTCATAAAGCTTGCACAAACCGTGTCTAAATCCTCTTTGCCAGCTAAGTATGGTATACCTTCTTCAACAATCATATCCATCACATAAATATTATTAATCGTAGGTGTTGCTAATTGTTTAGCCGTGTCAAATAGTACTTGAGCTTCTTCCGCTGTCGGGTAATTAATCTCTATGACTCGTAGATTACCATCCGATTTTGGATACGCTATGGCATCGTATACTTCTCCTTTATGGCCTTGATTGTCTTCCAACCAATTATGAAACGCAGCGGTATTCATAGGGAAGCCATCCCCAACTTGTACAGATTGATTTTCTTCAGAAATTACCCATTGAATAAAGTCTTTTGCTAACTCAGTTTCTTTTGAGGCTTTATTCACTCCTATCATTCCTTTTGGTATAAAGGTGTTATTTACCAAATAACAGCCTCCTCCTATTTCTGATGCACATGTAGTACTTTGCCTATAAGCTCTCATATTACTTACATACGGCATAACTACTTCGTAATCAGCTTCAAAAACTTGTATTTGATTCATTGTAAATATATCTAATATACGTTTATCTCTATAATCATAACTGCCTATATTATTATTGATTGCTACACTTTCATCATTAATACCCATACTTTCTGCTATTGTCTTTACTTGATTCAAGAAAGTTTTTAATTCCTCTGCTTTTAACTCACCCTCATTGTTAACCAAATCATTATAATGGGTAAATAAAAACAACTGTAATAATTCCTTATATGACATGATAGGAAATAGCTCCTGATCTGTCGAAGTCGCTAGCTCTGTAAGCTGCTCCAAAGAAATTGAGGTTTCTTTCCTCGGTTCCCTTGTTATATACATAGGAAAACAAAAATGTAATGGCATTCCGTAAACAGCATCATTTTGAACATAGTTACTGGCAATATTACTCATAAGACTTCCATCTTCGATCTTTGGCATCATAATATCGCTAATATCTAGGAGGACACCTTTGTCAATATAAGAATCCATTGGCAACCCATCCAACAAGAAGAGATCAGCTCCTTTACCAGCCAGAACCTCTGTATTTAGCGCTCTAATCTGTTCCTCCATGGTTACACCAGACTCATCACTTGATGCTACCTGATATTTAATTCTTACACCAACATGATTTTTCTGATATTGTGCTATTGCTTCACGAAGGGAGATATCATCCCATAAGGAGTATATTGTTAGTTCTCTCTCTACAATTGGCAAAGCTGTACTATCAAACTTATAGCATGCGAATGAGTTTTCTTTTCCTTCTATTATCGATTTATAGTAAACATAATAGACTTCTTTATCCTCATTCTTCATCTGAAAAGCAATAGAATCGATCGTCGGTACGCACATGCTATTAAAACTACCATCAACTACAGTCTCCCATAACGTCGTGTCCTTCGCTAAACGGTGGATGCCATTATCATCAAGTAAATAAAGATTTCCTTCTTTTGATACCTGTAGCTTTGAGTTCTCTTGCAGCGCTTCACATGGATACTTAAGTTTCTCTCCTGTTTCACAATTCAGCGAACATACCTCTGGAGTGCCTAATGAAGTATAATAAATTATATTTCCCTTTACCACATACCCGTTAGAAGTTGGCAATTCGAAGTTAGTGATCGATTTCTTATCTGTCAAGGAATAAGATAATATTTCTTTTTGATAGTTTTCCTGATAAAACAGAATTCCATTTGCTGTAACCTGGATATTCATAACATGTGTTCCCTTTGAGACTTCATTCCCACTGTCTTCCTGATTCCAGGACGCAGGTGTTACTTCTTCGCAAGAAGTCATATCCTTATTCGTCCGATATAATTTTGCACAATTCACAACTCCTTGTACATCACTTTTCTGGCCTATCAGTTCAACCTTATTAATCATCAAATAATAAAGTCCATCTTCTCCTAAGGATAGGCTATACGAGCAGTCCTGTCCGTCCAAAAAGTTATCGAAACAAGTAATTTGTTTCTTTTCATAGTTATCACCGACAAGCAAATACTGCCAAAGCTCCTTCTTTTCTCCCTCAAGTAGACTATAATATCCCACATTACCCTCTTCATCCACTAATATAGCGAGAAAATTCTCTCCATCTTTCAGTTCCGGTTCTTTCATCTCCTGTTCTACATATCGACCCGTTTCCTCTGTAGAATTCGAAGCTTCTTTTAATTTATTTGACTTACTACATCCCACTAGCATTACCATGAGTACAAATAAAGTAAAGCTTAATAATCTCCTTTTCCCCATATCATAGCCCTCCTATAAACGTTATATCTAAATTGTAAAAGGTAATTCTCAAAAAAAACTTAAATTAGTGAATACTAAATCACTTTATTTTCATAACGCCATAACGTAGCATCCTTAACCAATGGGTGGATACCATCCCCGTCGCACAATTTCATGATCTTATCTCATAGCTTCCTTCCCTTTCTCTTTATTGACATAAATTGATCAATGAATCTATAATAAGGAAGAAACCTTGATGGAAGATTTATCCTAAAATTACATAAAGCGAGAGAAGGATATGCAGATATTAGTTGTGGAAGATGATTTAGAATTATGTAATATCATTGACTTAAGATTAAAGCGAGAAGGTTATCATGTTGAGTCCTGTCACAATGGGTCGGATGCATTAGCATACCTTTTACAGTATTCCTACGATCTTGTTATATTAGATCGAATGCTACCCGAACTGGATGGTGTAAGCATTATGAAAAAGCTTCGAAATACAGGAAATTATGTACCGGTCATTATGGTTACTGCGCTCGATGGATTGACTGACCGTATTGACGGTCTAGACTCCGGTGCCGATGATTATCTTGTAAAACCTTTTGCTGTATCTGAGTTAACTGCAAGAATTCGTGCTTTGCTTCGCAGGCCACGAACTATGGAAATTATGAATACCGTGTCCTTTAGCGACCTAATACTCAACCCATTTGAATTAACCTTAACCTGCAAAGACAAACATTTAAAGATTTCCAAGAAAGAAAGTATGCTCCTAGAATATCTGATCATAAATCAAACCCAGACCTTAACACGAGAGCAAATCCTCCATCGTGTCTGGGGTGAGTCTGATATTGAGGAAGGAAGTCTCGATACCTATGTGTATTTTTTGAGAAGACACCTAAAAGCTTTACAAAGTAAAGTGGCTGTCATAACCGTCCATGGACTAGGCTATCATTTAGGAGAAACCATATGATACAAAGTTTAAGAAAGCGTCTGATTATCATTTACACCATTACTGCCGGTACTATATTAACAGCAGTCTTTTTCGTGGTTGCATTATTTTTTGAGTACCAATCCACACGCAATCAATATGAAGCTTTCTCCGATCATTCTTATACGTTAATGTCAAAACTAAAAACAGAAAATATAATTTCCGATATCTGGCTATCTGACTTGGAAAGTAAGTATCAATTGGTTATCTCCATCTATGATAATGGCAGTATTTTGTTATTTCCAGGTGCCTGGAAACCAGAAACTCCTCGTGATTTTCTATTAGAACAGGTCCGGCTTGCTGCGACACAAGATGGAATTTCTCTTTTTTCAAGGCCGGTTTCTTCTGATACAATACAAACCGATATCTACACAATCACAGGAGAACACTCCGAAACTTATTATGGATCTGCCATTGTTTTAAAGAATAGTCATAGTTATAGAACCTTATTTCTGCTAATGCCTACTAATAGCAATTCTTTACAAAGAATTTATTCACGCCTTCTCTTTGTTGTCTTTGATCTATTAGGCATCCTTGCACTTTTCGTGCTCATTCGTAAACTGGTTGACCGTTCTTTGCAACCAGTCAAAAAAAATCAACAGCGACAAACAGAATTTGTCGCTGCTGCTTCTCATGAATTGCGTTCTCCTCTTGCGGTCATTCGCGCCAATAACTCTACGATCAAATTAACACCGGAGGAGCAGTTGAATTGTGAGGCTGTGATAGAAAGCGAATGCAATCGGATGTCACGCCTCATCAATGATATGCTTTTACTAGCATCTAATGATGCAAATACTTGGGCAATTCAAAAGAACGAAGTGAATATTGAAACGCTGATATTACAATCCTATGAAAATCTTTCCCCAATTGCCAGGCAAAAGCAAATCCAAATTCTCCTTGACCTGCCCAGGGCAAATCTGCCTACCTTAATGGGTGACTATGACCGTCTACTTCAGATTATTTCTATCTTACTAGATAATGCTATCTCCTATTCCAGCGCTAACAGTCAAATAATCATAAAGGCCGAATTGGAAAGAAAACATCTTTTATTACATATCATCGATCACGGTATCGGTATTCCGGATGAAGCAAAGCCCTACGTCTTTGATCGCTTCTATCGTGTCGATTCTTCAAGAAGTAATAAAACTCACTTTGGACTTGGGTTAAGTATTGCAAAAGAATTAGTCACCTTGCATCATGGAACTATTACATTGACCGATACTATATCAGGCGGCTGTACCTTCACCCTACGTTTCCCCTGTTAAGAGTTAGTCCTCAACAGCATCAGATACTTTAGTAAGAACAGGCACTTCCTCTTTATTTCCTCTTGCAATGTGGTAAATAGAGAATCAAAAAAATCAAAGTTTCGACTTGATTTAGCCCTCGATATGTTTTAAGGTAAGTATATTGAGGGCTTTCAATGACAATAAGTCAAAATGAATGTAATGACGATTATTTGGAGGATTTATGTCGGTAAAAGCAAGTATTATTTTAGAGAAATACACGGGCCTGCATTTCGATCAATCAGTGAATCAGCTACTGGATGAATACTGTATCTTTGTTAAATTTCAAAAAAATACTATTGTACTTCTTCAAGGAGATTGAGCTACTAATTTGTTCTTTATAATGAGTGGTTTGGTAAGAGCTTATTATATCGATGAAGAAGGAAATGATGTTACGAAAAGTTTTGCAGCGGAAAATGACTTCTTTTCAACGAAAGGTTATATCACCAATAGTCCGTCTTTATTTAATGTTGAGTGTCTGGAAGATTGTAACTGTATTCAGATTCCTTATGTGGTTTTGATAAAGATTATGGAGAATAATGAGAATATATTTAGAATATTTAACCAATATATCATTGCCGCTATGGAAAATCTAGAGATTAGGACAAGAAATCTTGTGATGAAAAATGCTGAAGAGCGATATAAAATATTTTTGGAAGAATATCCCGAACTAGAGCAACGAATTAATCAGAAATATATTGCTTCTTATATTGGAATAAGAACAGGTTCATTAAGTAGAATAAAGAAGAATATAAAGTTAAAAAAATTAACATAGGTGAATTACAATCACTCCTTTTTCACTATATTATTATAGTACAAACAATATGGCATATTGGGTAATGCAAAAACAATTGTAAATAATATAACAGGAAAAAGGAGAATTATATGACCAGGGGTAATGTAATATTAATTAGTATAATCGGGATATTATTAATTTTATGTCTATTCATTTTTATGCTGTTCAGTCGTAAGGCTTATAATACAAAAGACTTTAATCAGAATATTTTTAGTTCGCATTTGGATACTATAGAGAATTCTGATTCTGATAATCTTATAATAAGTTCACCTATAGTAGATGTTAAGTACATAAATTCCGGTAATTTGAAAGTAAGGTTATCCAATCCTTTGAATCTTAAACATTCGGCATGTAAAAATATGAAAGATGAAGATGTTCAGTTACCAATTAATGCTTATTTAATACATCATAAGAAATATGGATATTTTCTAATCGATTCCGGTTGCGAAACTTCTTATGTAGATAACGCATATGGACCAATGAGGGGATTGCTACTGCCTTTTTTTGTTCCAGAAACAAATCTTACGCTTATTAATGCTATTGAAAATCAATTATCTAATGAAGTGTTAAATAATTTGAAAGGAGTCTTTTTTACACATTTGCATCCTGATCATACCGCGGGTTTACCTGCATTGCCGGATAACCTCATTTATGTTGCCGGAAAAGGAGAAAAATCTTATTCTGCAAAATGGTTTATTGAGTTTAATCATTTCAAAAGAAGTGACACAATGTATATGTTGGATTTTGATAAGATAGATACGAAGGAATTTTCAATCGGAAAAGCAATTGACATTTTTGGCGATCAAACGGTATGGGCAATATCAACCCCAGGACATTCAAAAGGGCATGTTTCATATCTGATTAATAGAGAGGATAGTCCGGTATTAATAGCTGGGGACGCTTGTATTCTCAATAAAAATTTAGAGCTTGAAGTTGGATCAGGAACCTCAGCAGCCGATAAAGAGCAAGATCAAAAAACTTTAAATAAAATATGTACATTTTTAAAAAACAATCCTAATGTAGAAGTATGGTGTGGTCATGATTTCCCGAAATCATGGTAGCCATATTCATTCACACCGATAGCTATGTGAATGAATACGTTCTCGCATACACCAATTCATCAGCTTCCTTAACACGCAGGGCATTGAGTGTTTCTTTTCTTGGCATGATAATGCTCAACTCCATCCACCTTATCATAAAACATCTTACTATATACGGTAATATAAACAAACTTTTTTACAAATAAAATCTCTAAATGAAATATATAAATATAGCCGCTTCGCGACCTAAGTCTTGTAACGGCTATTATCATTTCCATTCAAATCGTGTACAAGTCGTGTACGCAGATATTTACTATTTTTTATAAGGGCTTTGTAGCAGTTAAGAACCGTAATGCATCAATCATAGAATATTCTGGTATGATCAATACATTTCAAAATACCAATTGCCTGTTTTTGCAATAACCCCGCAATCTTGCATTAAATATTTTTCGTTTAACAAAACAAATGACATACTTATTTTTTAGTAAAGGCCTCACATAATAAATTAATACTAAAATCTATAAAGTCCTCTTCATCTAAAGAAAAATGATTTGTAAATGTTTTGCCTGATATAGAAAGCATATGAAAGAAGCCTGATATTATAAACTCAACAGAAAGTGTTAACTTGGTTGTATCAAGGTCTGAACGGATACTACCATCCGCCTTACCATCATTAATTACTTTTGAGATTTCCCGAACTAATAATTCGGAAACATTGTTGAATTCTCCTATTTTCGGATTATCTTTACATGATTTTAAATACCCGACATAGTTCATCAGTTGCAAAGTACCAGGATAGTCATGGTAAAACCGAGCATAAGCAGATGCTAATTTTCGAAGATTTTCAAACCCTGTAATTCCAGTACCAATATTCTCTTTACAATAGAATAATAATCTCTTAAATCCTCTTATTATTACTGTAAAAAACAAATCTTCTTTATCTGTAAAATATTGATATACTGTTTTCCTTGTAAATTGAGCTTCTTTTGCAATATCTTCCATTGATGCTTTGTTATATCCCATTATAGTAAATACTTTTTCTGCTGCATTTACTATATCCTCTTCTCTTGATAATTTTTCTTTCTCTTTTCTAGACATGGAATCCATATAATTTATTCCTCCTACTTGGCAAGCGCAATATACGTGTTGTATATTATAGTTACACGTTGTAACTTTATTATACTTATTGTGTGTCTTGATTATATTACATTATTTACAATCTGTAAAGAAAATTGATTTATTAATAGGAGATGAAAAGGACATGGACTGAACTATTATAATGAAGATTAAAGGCAATGAAATATCAATGCGGTATATCTGCACTTATTTATGCAAAACCGTATAATATACAATGAAGTTTAGTACTTCAATAAAGGAGGAATTATTATAAAACGCAGATATTTTATCACAGGAACAGTCATACTATTCATAATAACTTTGTACTTGGTTAATTTCGGTCCCTGGAGCAGTGCTGAAATAGCCAAATACAATAACGGTTATGGTACATTTGATATGAAATCATATAATTCAGATATCGTATACAATGTGATTGAACATATGAAACCTCAGGGTCTTGTAATCTATCAAAAATACTTTATAGGCGATTATTTGTTCGCCTTAGTATATATAGCTTTACAGCTCATACTACTAAGTAACGCCTTCAGCTGGTCCAAATCTAAAATATTACGTTGTTTTTTCTTTATTATTCCGGTTGCCAGAGGATTATGTGACCTGATAGAAAATACCTCATTACTTTACATATTATTAGCATATCCTATAAGGTATGAAAGTCTAGTTAACACTACTGCTATTATCACGTCTTTAAAACAAGATTTGATATATGCATGGTATATCCTGGTTGTTTTGGGATATATAATAAAAGCTATCATCAAAATAAGGAAAAAAAATTAAAACAAAAAATGCTGTTACAAAACATAGTGTTATGTAACAGCATTTTATTTCAATAATTCATTCTCAATTAATCTACTGTGTAAGGCATAAGAGCGATATGTCGAGACATATTGCTATTAGGTCTTAATCTACTGTGTAAGGCATAAGAGCAATATGTCTTGCTCTCTTAACAGCTACAGTTAAAGCTCTCTGATGCTTTGCGCAGTTACCGGTAATTCTTCTGGGAAGAATCTTACCTCTCTCAGATACGTATCTCTTTAACTTGTTTACATCCTTATAATCAATTCCTGTGTGATTCTTATCAGCACAGAAGACGCAAACCTTCTTTCTTCTGCGTCCAAAGGATTTTCTCTTCATCGGAGAATCGCCTCTATCTTCATTATTTCTTTTGAATGCCATGTCTTGACCTCCTTATCCGAATATTTGCCAAGGGAATTAGAGACTAATTCACTTGTTTATGATAATGCATTAATATTAAAATTTAGTTGAATGGTAATTCTTCGTCAATACCGTCCGGGATGTTCATAAATCCATCCCCCATCGCTGAACTGGGCTCCGGTCTGAATTCCTTGTGAGAACCGCCCTGTTGGAAACCTGAGTCTCCGTTGCTTCCCTTGCTTTCAGCAAATTCTATATCTTCTGCTACGATGTCGGTCGTGTAAACCTTCTGACCGTCCTTATTCGTATAGCTGCCTGTCTGAATTCTTCCTGCAAGCACCATCTTCATACCCTGCTTGAAGTAACGCTCCACGAACTCTGCCTGCTTGCCGAAGGCAACACAGCCAATGAAGTCTGCTGTCTGCGTCTCGCCTGTTCTTTGGAACCTGCGGTCCACTGCTAAGGTAAATCTTGCGATTGCTGTTGAATTTTCACCCTGAGAATATCTCACCTCGGGATCTCTGGTCAGACGGCCGATTAATATAGCTTTATTCATAAGTTAAAATACCTCCCTTTCGTTCGCCTTAAGGGTAGAACGCATTTTTGTGCTCTACACAACGCGCTATCATTTTCACGCGATCAATCTTGCAGCGTTGAGAAAGTATTAATTAAGCATCTTTTCTGATGCACAAATATCTGATTACATTTTCCATGATACGAATTCTCTGTTCGATTTCGTTCGGAACTGTAGAATCAGCTTCGAATTGGATGAAATAGTAGTAGCCTTCCTTCATTTTCTGAATTTCATAAGCTAATCTCTTCTTTCCCCAGTCTTCCACATTAGTAATGTTTCCGCCGAATCTTGTAACAAGATCCTTCGCAGCTTCTAATGCAGCTAATCTGGTGTCATCCTCGATTTTTGCGTTTACAACTAAGGCTAATTCATATTGATTCATAGTTGTTTGGCACCTCCTTCTGGTCTCTGGCCCTTTTCTAATGATTGCTGATTGACGAAGAATCAGCCGTCATTTAAAGAGCAAGGAATTTAATGTATAACATATCACAATGAACTATGATATCATAGATCATCGAATAAAACAACTTCTTTTTTTGCTAAAGTTCAAATAATTCCTGTACAATATCACGAAAACATTCATATATCATCGAAAAAAGAAGTCGAACTTGAATCTCAGAAGGATTCATGACCGGCTTCTTCTTATTATAATATGTACGCATTGCTTCTTGCAAGAACAGTCACCTTTGTGCGGGCGCTCTGTTATTATTCATATAGGCTGCTGTAATCAACCAGTCTTTTGTTCAGCAGGGACAGGATGTCCTCCGGCTCCATATCCTTCGCCATATCTACCATGATTAGAACCGGTGGGAGATCAGAATTTAAGTTCCTTCTGACCAATCTTCTCTTCACTACAGACAACTGGGATAGAAAACTATCGATATTCTTAGGTATTACAGCAATCGCTTTCTTATTATAAACATTAATTATGAGGAATTCCTTAATCTCGTCAAATGAGATGAAACCTATGCTACTGAGAGAGGAAGTGTCGATAATTCCCTCGTGAGTAATGGTAAGCAGCTTTCTGATCTTCATTGAATTAATCGCTAACGCTGTAAACAGAATCAAAAATACGAAGGATGCCATAATCCCGGGCACCCAGTAGCCTGATCTATCCTGCTTGATTCCAACCACTGTCAATGCCGCAGATGCAAGCAAAAGTAGTAAGCTTCCCATCACCAGGACAAATGCTTTATAGTTCATCTCTTCAATTACGATATCTCCCACAAGTGCTCCCCCTTCGGCGCTTATCTTGAAACTAACCCAATTGTATCTGTTTCCTTATCTATTTGCAATATAAAATATTGCGATGAAATACAAAAAATTTTTTTCAATAAGTACTTTACCTGTCGTAGTAATTGTGTTATAGTATAACTACTACGACAGGTAAAGTAATTATTTCGTCTGTCGTAGTAGTTACTACAGACAGGCGGGGTAATTATATTGACTGTCGTAGTAATGGATGAAGCCATTTAGAAACAACCAAATTCAAGGAGGAACAGATTTGATCAGTAGCGATGTCATTCGGGGATATAACGATACCATGATCCTGTTTCTGCTCCTCGAAGGTGACTCATACGGATATGAGATATCAAAAAATATCAAGGAAATATCTGATGAGAAATACATCATGAAGGAAACAACCCTTTATTCTGCCATTAATCGGCTGGAGGATAACGGGTATATCGAATCCTTCTATGGGGATGAGACCTTCGGAAAGCGGCGAACTTATTACAGGATGACCCCACGAGGATTAGCGTATTACAAGGAAAAATGTAAGGAATGGGAATTAACCCAGGACGTAATCAACCGATTTATTAAGGAGTGGAGAGAATAATGGATACCATTAGTAATTATCTGGACAATTTATTTGCAAGTCTTCCCAAGACGGCAAAGGTAACGGAACTGAAAAATAATATACTGGCTAATATGGAAGATAAATATAATGAATTGAAGAGCCAGGGAAAGTCAGAAAATGAAGCCATCGGAATCGTCATTTCCGAGTTCGGCAATATTGATGAATTGGTCAGCGAGCTTGGCATTCAAAAGAATAACGATGCTCCTCAGGAACCATTGGTTACCCGTGAAGAGGTTGAAGATTATATGGTTGTGAAACGTGTCAATGGCCTTCAGGTAGGAATTGGTGTGATTTTATGTATTTTAGCTCCTGCAACCTTAATCCTACTATCAACCTTAGTGGAGAACGGTTCTATATTCACAACTCTGGGCGATGATGCTGCAAATATACCGGGTTTGATTGCTATGTTTTTAATGATTGCTGCAGCAGTCGGTATCTTCATCTATTCCGGCATGAACTTTGAACGATTTAAATATATGGAGGAAGGAGTACAGCTACCCTTTGAGGTGGAAACCTCTCTAAAAAAGAATTACGGGAGCTATTACCCTACCTATAATTTATGTGTTATTGTTGGTGTCTGTCTGTGCGTCCTGTCCCCTGTTGTATTGTTTGGCGCCTCCTTACTCGGTGATGACATATTAGAATATAGTGTACCTGTGATGTTAGCCATCATTGCCCTCGCTGTTTTTCTTTTCATTACTTCCGGTTCCATCCGCGATAGCTATCAAAAGCTATTAAAGATCGGTGACGGTGCCCCTAAAATAAATAAAAAAGAGGATAAGGTGATCAGCGCAGTAGCCGCTGCTGTATGGCCTCTGGCAGTTGTAATCTTTCTATTCTGCGGTCTGGTATACGGCCTTTGGTATATCGCCTGGATTATATTCCCTATCGTAGGTATCTTATTTGGAGCGTTCTCAGCAGTCTATAGTATTATTACAGGAAAAGGTGAGAATTAAGAACCTGAAGGAAAAAGTTTTATAGAATCGTTATTATGAAAGAAAAGATACCACTGGCGTCATTGGATTTTTTGCCGCCTATTTTTATAAGGGAGTGATCGTATTTATGAAAGAAGAGTTCAATCTGGAACACTATCTGAGTGACGGAGTAGAAAATATTGTGAAGAATGCCATGAGATCGTCCTTATCCAATCCAAAGGAAAGTATTTTCCTGGCAAAATACGCATTAGCAGCAAAAAACGCGCGCACCCTAAGGCATATTGCGGAGAAAAGGGGGGAACATATTCCTCCGTTTCTGATAGCAAGTATCGCAAATACCTGCAATCTGCATTGTGCAGGTTGTTATGCAAGAGCAAATCACTCCTGCCAGGAACATGCGGACGATAATCAGCTGAAGGATAAGGATTGGATGAGAATATTTAAAGAAGCAGAGGAACTGGGCATCAGCTTTATCCTTCTGGCAGGCGGAGAGCCCCTGATCAGACGCGAGATAATCGCAGGAGCCGGGGACATTCATAATATTATATTTCCAGTCTTTACAAATGGTACTTTACTGAGTGAGGATTATATCTCGCTATTTGATCAGAAACGCAATCTGGTTCCTATCTTAAGCATTGAGGGTGACGAAAAAACCACTGACCTAAGGCGTGGCGCTGGTGTCTATCAAAGGGTTGAGGAGACCATGAAGCGATTAAAGACAAGGAAAATCCTGTATGGCACGTCAATTACAGTAACCAAAGAGAACATCCTTGAAGTCACTTCTCAAAGCTTCCTTGAGCACTTGTATGAATCAGGCTGCAAGGTTGTAATCTATGTGGAATATGTACCTGTGACCGAGGAATCTAAAACACTTGCTCCGGAGGAACAGGAAAGGGAAATCCTGAAAGAAGCATTGGTAAAACTGCGTACCGGTCTAAAGGATATGCTTTTTATCTCCTTCCCGGGCGATGAGAAAGCATATGGTGGCTGTCTCGCCGCCGGCAGAGGCTTCTTTCATATTAATCCTCAGGGAGGAGCCGAACCCTGTCCCTTCTCCCCATTCTCCGATATGAATTTATGTAATTCCTCCCTGAAGGAGGCGCTGAATTCACCTTTATTCCGTAAGTTAGGTGAACAAAATATCATGGTCGGAGAGCATGTGGGAGGTTGTGTACTATTTGAGCAAAAGGAACTGGTAAAGGCGATTCTGGTAGGCAATTAGCCTATTGTTCCTCCTTTACCGTCCTTCTCTTCCATTCGTCTGACAGGATAGCATACTCAAAGGTATCCTGCCAGATGGGTTCGCCCTGCTCGTCCCTTCGGAAGAAGATATTCTGAAGTAAATGCCCTTCCCTTCTCATACCAAGTCGTTCCAGCAGGCGCCAGGATGCAATGTTCTCAGGATTGCACATAGCAACCACTCTTCTGGCTCCAAGCTTCACAAAAGCATTCTGTAGTAATGCCGTTGCTGCTTCACAGGCATAACCTTTTCCCTGATAAGCTGCATTGAATACATAGCCCAATTCCCAGGTTCCAAAATTCTGCTCCGAGAAATACAGATTTCCGATCACCTTATTGGTATCCGCCAGACAAACCGCATAAAAATCTTGATTCTTTGATCTTTTGGCTGCTTCCTGCCGGCTTTCTTCCTCTGTAAATGCATCGTAGGGTTCATACCTTAATACCTTTTTGTCCGATAAATATTCATGTAGATCCTTCCAATCCTCCGGGCTAAAATCGCGGATATGTAGTCTTTCTGTCCATAGCTCTCTCATATAAACACTCCCAATCTTATTTATTTTATATAAAAGTGTCAAAAGCACCGAAAGTACTTTCCATAAAAACACATTGCTAAGCAAGCTCGCGTGTCGTAGTAATATGTTTTTATAGAAAATGCGAACTCCTTTTGACACTTTTCTCAACAATGAATAAGGCTCCTTTGACTCTTTCTCTGCCTTTATTTTATTCCAGATGGAAATGGAATACAATCCCCTAACAATTGTCAGAAAATGAAATTTGTTAGTGAAATATGTCTGACACTGTGTTAAAATTATAGATAACAGTGATAAATAATAAGCTTTTGAATGACAGCATCTGCGGCAAAGTATCTTGTGCACAAAATTATAAGAATAATGTACAGAATCCGGAGGCGTTTATGAGGAAAAAGAGAGTTCCCTTACAGCGTATTGTTATCCTCACCGTAACAGGAATATTTTTCATGGTATTTATTGAAATCTTTGTTATGAACCGCAACGACCACAACTATCTAATTGAGGAGAAGGGTACTGCTTCTATTATTATGGTTTCACAAAGAGCTGAAGAGAATGTTAGCGCAAAGCTTACGGAGCTTCAGCTGGCCAATGTGTTCTATTCCGATTATATTCAGCGCAATCGACTGTATGATGAGAATGATCTCTCAGCAATCCGTGAGTATTCCCTGGAGGTTGCTGAAAAGCTTCAGAAAAAAACACCTCAGATTACCAGTCTTCACTACGCTGATTTGAATAATCGCTTCGTAGGCTATCTTATCTCAGCAACCGGTGAGATCACTCTTTCTCTTAAGAATACAACTGCAGATAGTAAATTAACCTTCTACCGCGGAAAGACTTCCGATACCCCGATCCTGCTGGAAAGAGAGGGATATAACCCCTCACTTCGGCCCTGGTTTACGAAAGTCATCGAGAACAATCAGGTACAATGGTCCGATGTATTCATCAGCCAGGATGAACCCAGAGCGGCTAGTATCTCATCTGTCAATGCTATCTTTGATGATAACGGAAAGCTTTTCGGAGTTGCCTGTATCAATATAAAAATGAGTCAGTTTAAAAGCTATTTGGAGGGTATCGATCAAATCGGTTCCGGTGTAATCTACATCATAGATTCGAAACATGAAATCATTGCTTCGTCAAGCGACGAAGAATTTCCGATTTATAAGAACAATCCTACAATGGCAGAGATTCCCGTAGCAACTGAGAGTTTGGATCCGAGAATAAGTGAAAGTGATGCTTACATAAGAAATCACTCTCCTGCTGAAGATGAAGTCTTTCACCTAGCACTTGATAACAGAAAATACTTTGGTATGATTTCGACTATCGATAATCCAGCGGTTGACTTTCGTATTGTAACTCTGATACCCGAGGTAGACCTTGTCGGAAATATCTTGAAAACCCAATATCTTCGTGCAATCATTCTGGTTATTATTTTTATCATAGGTACAGGGATGGCTACATTGATTCTTTCTCGAATTCTGAAGCCGGTACTGCAGGTAGCAAAGCAGGTGGAGCAGATATCTCTCCAAAATTTCGGTGAACAGATTGATGATACCCATCTCCCCATCAACGAAACCTATCAACTTGTCTCTGCCTTTAATAAGATGTCTCTCCGAATGCAATCTATCATCGAAGAAATCAAGGCCAGCGAAAACAAGTTTCGAACCCTGGTCGAAAATATAGACGAAATTGTCTGTAATGTGTCACCAGAAGGCGATATTTTAATGATTAATAAAAGCCTGAAAAAGGCATTTAAGGAAGCTGATTATATTGGCAAAAATATATTTAACAATTTTGGAAGCAGTATGGATAAAAACCTTTGGCTGTCGCACTGGAACCGAATGCTGGAAACGCGCCAAAATGTAGTTTTTACCCTAGATACACATGTATTCAATGATGTACATAAAATCTATAATGTACAATTTATCCCCCAATACACCCCCTCCGGCAGCCTCTCAAACGTGATTATCACCCAGGCGGATGTGACTGAGCTTCTAAAAGCCCGGGAACAGATTGAGAATCTCCTGAAATCAGAGAACGAGCGATTGGAGGAACTTGTCAAACTTCGAACTGAAGAGCTGAATATTACCATGAGGGAGCTCATGGAGCGTGAAAAGATGGCTTCCTTGGGAGGGTTGGTCTCCGGAGTTGCGCATGAAATCAATACCCCTCTAGGGGTAGCCGTCACTGCTTCCTCATTTCTCGCAGATGAAAATGCAAAGATTATCAGGTGTGTAAACGAGGGAACTCTGACCAAGCAGCTGTTGGCAGATTACCTCGAAAACACCGAAGAAAGCGCGAAGATTATCTTTACGAACTTAGAACGTGCCTCCAATCTCATCTCCAGCTTTAAGAAAATAAGTGTCAACCAGTCCGACGAGATGGAGATGCGCTTTAACCTATATGATTACCTGCAATCCATTCTGTTAATGCTGAAGCACGAATATAAGAATACCGGTCACTCCTTCCTGATTGACTGCCCCAGGAGTTTATATCTAGTCAGCTCTCCGGGAGCTTATTCCCAAATCTTTACTAACCTGATCATGAATTCCTTGATCCATGGTTTCAAGGAAAAGGATGCCGGTCAGATCTCTATTCTGGCAGAAGTGTTGAAGGCAAAAAAGGATGGTACTGATGTTCTTCGGATTGAATATCGGGATAATGGTGTAGGAATTCCTGAGGAAAATTTAAAGAGAATATTTGATCCGTTTTTTACGACTGCACGCGGAAGCGGCAAGAGCAGTGGAAGCGGCCTGGGTTTAAGTATTGTATATAATCTTATCACAGTAACACTGAAGGGCAGCATAGATTGTGTCAGTATGCCTTCAAAAGGTGTTTTATTTACTATAGAAGTGCCAATTTCTAATTATTCACTCGCTGAGTAGAAGCATGAAGCATTCAACTAAATTACTATGAACGGAGGCTGCTATGGCAAAAGTAAATCTTGATTATATGAATGATGATCTATTTCAAGACCCCTCTATTGAAGAAACGGAACAAAAAAAACGTAAAAAAAAGTATAACTCTGCCTATAAAATAGTGATTGCAGACGATGATGAAGAAGTCCACCGTGTCACAAGCATGATATTAAGGGGGTTTATATTTGAAGACCATCCATTGGAGATCATCGATACCTATTCCGGCGCCGAGACAGTGGAGGTATTCCGTGTCATCCCTGACATAGCCATTCTTTTCCTGGATGTGGTCATGGAAAAAGATTATTCCGGTCTTGACGTTGTGAGAACAATCAGAAATGAATTAGGAAATCATTCAACACGTATCGTACTGCGCACAGGGCAACCCGGCGAGGCCCCGGAGGAGGACGTAATTCGGGATTATGATATCAATGATTACCGTCTAAAGACAGAACTCACCGCCAACCGACTGAAAACCACCCTTTATAGTACACTTCGTAATTACAGGGATATCAAAAGTATCGAAAAACACAAGAGCGGTCTTGAGAAAATCATCAAAACCACCTCGAGGCTTTTTGAGAATAATACCCTGAAGGATTTCCTCATCAGTATGCTGGAGGAACTGTCCAATTTCCAGCAGGATAATCCGGAAATGCTCTATATCCGGGGTAACAGACCTGAACTGACTCATGGGCTTGTAACAATAAGCGAACAAAAGAATCATACCATTGTAGCTGCAACCGGTAAATATGAAGCATATATCGGTTTAGAGCTTGACCAGATTCCCGAACTGGAGCATTTGAGCCAATGGTTGAATTCAAAAAGGGAGAATCATTTTATCTATCGACTGGATCATGGTTTTATCATTGAAGGGCACGGTAAGAGTCAGTTGAATAATTTCATCTATATTGAAGGCGTTGATGAAGAATATGACTTTGATTTAATCCATTTGTTCCTTTCGAATTTCTCTGTAGCCCTGGACAACTTCATCTTAAGTAACCTATTGTATTCCACTCAAAAGGATATCGTAATTGCTCTGGGTGAGACCATAGAAGGCCACTTTGAAGAGGCCGGTACTCATGTAAAGCGGATATCAGAAATGATGTACCGTTTTGCTCAGTGCCGAAATATGCCACTGCAGGAATGTGAGATGCTGAAGATCGCAAGCTCCCTCCATGACCTTGGTAAGATCGCAATACCGGATGCAATTTTAAAAAAGCCCGGTAAACTGACTCCGGAGGAATTTGATGTAATCAAAACTCACACGACCCAAGGTTACCGGATTATCAGTAAAGCCAATGCGCCATTTCTTCAGGCTGCTGCCGAAATAGCCCTCAACCACCATGAAAAATATGACGGTTCAGGATATCCGGCACAGAAATCAGGTACAGCAATACCGAACTATGCAAGAATGATGGCAATCGTAGATGTATTTGATGCCATGACACATAAGAGAGTATATAAAGATGCTTTTCCTCGTGAAGAAGCTCTGAGTTATCTGAAGGCAAGCCGTGGCTCCCATTTTGACCCCTCACTGGTGGATATCTTCACAGAGCACCTGGAGGAAATACTCGATGGAATTACCGAATCGAGTAGGAGGCGGTGACTAACCGCCGTCCTCTCACAGCACCGTGCGTACCGTTCGGTACACGGCGCTTTCAATAGTTGACGTGCACTGACTGATATGCAATGGCTAAGTCATAGAAGCCATTG
>JAEZOB010000036.1 GCA_023414355.1 Bacillota bacterium
CTGTCATCGATACACTGCAAAAAACGAAGCTGTTCAGCGGCATCAGCCGGGCCGATATCGGCGTACTCTGCCCTCTTCTTGGCGTGCAGCAACGGCTGTGTCAGAAGGGCACAGTGCTGGTCGACACGGACACCGTCGTCGATTTTGCTGGCGTCGTGACCGCAGGCGAGCTGAACACCTTCAAGCCGGATACGGACGGCCGCCTGAACCTGATCCATAAGATACACACATTAGAGCTGTTCGGACTTGACATCGCGAGCACGCCCAGCCGTATCAGCCCGCTCATCATTGTGTGCGCCACTGACGCGGAAATCATCACGTTCCCCTACGCGCGCATCGCGGAGCCGGGGCCCATTCCCGACCGGCTACGCTGCGTGATGCTGAAAAACATACTGGAGCTGACCGCCAACGAGAACATGCGCCAGCTCTACAAGATAGACATACTGTCCCGCAAAGGTTTGCGTGAGCGCATCATGCTGTATCTCACACTGCAGGCCCACCGCAGGAAATCCAGCGAGCTTATCCTCCCGTTCAACCGCGAAGAGTTCGCCGCCTACCTTTGCGTGGACCGCAGCGCGTTGTCCCGCGAGCTCAGCCGTATGCAGGATGAAGGATTGATCACGTTCGAAAAGAACCGCTTCCGCCTGTTATCCGACATTGGGGATTAGCGTGCGCACTCGCCGTCGTCGCCACGCAATATGGAAAGTCCGTGCGACACTGCGTCCAGTATCACGTCCAAGCTTTCCTTCACCGCTTTGGGACTGCCCGGCAGGTTGATGATGAGCGTACGCTGCCGTATTACTGACACGCCGCGGCTCAGCATCGCGCGGTTGGTGATCCTCATGCTTTCCGCCCTTATCGCTTCACTGATCCCCGGGACCACCCGGTGCGCCACGGACAGTGTCGCCTCCGGCGTCACATCACGCAGCGAAAGCCCTGTCCCGCCCGTTGTAAACACGACATCACAGATATCCCCGTCCGCCAACCGCTTCAGCTCCGCGGCCAGCAGCTCCCGGTCATCAGGCAGCACGCAGTAACTGGCGATACTGTAGCCGTTCTCCCGCAATATCTCCTTCAGCGTTTCGCCGCTGACATCCTCGCGCTGTCCCGCCGCACCCTTATCGCTGGCGGTGATCACGCCCGCCCGGTAAGTCTTACCCGACATGCATCTCATCTCCCACGGCGATCACGCCTCCTTTGAGCACGCGCGCGAACACGCCCTCCCGCGGCATGATGCAGTCGCCCACCTGACGGTATATCTCGCAGTGCGCGTGGCACTCCTTGCCGATCTGCGTGATCTCCAGCAATACGTCATTGCAGTGCAGCTTCGTGCCCACCGGCAGTGCCCGGAAGTCAATACCTTCCACAAGAAGGTTTTCACCAAACGCGCCGTCATCCACCCCAGCGCCCGTCGCGCGGAATGCCTCCACTTTGTCATACGACAGCAGGCTCACCTGCCGGTGCCAGCTGCCCGCGTGCGCGTCGTCCTTCAGGCCGTGGTTTTCCACCAGCTCGCATTGGCCCATGTTGATCTTCTTCGTACCCTTCTTTTCACTGACGCAAATCGCTTTCACTATGCCCATATCAACCGCCTATCTGAACCATTTTACGTTGCTCCGAAACGCCGCCCGTGCATCCGAAATTGTGGCGCAGCGGTTTTGCGGTTATCACCGCCGCCATCGCGTTCTTCAGCCCTTCATCGGATATTTTTTTCCGCAGCAGCTCCTTCAAATCCGTCCCGTCCTCGTAGCACAGACAAGGCTTGAGCATGCCGTCCGCTGTCAGACGCACGCGGTTACAGCTGCCGCAGAACGCGCGCGACACTGCACTGATGAAGCCGATGCTGCCCCTAAACTCCGGAAAGTCGTAATACTCCGCCGGACCGCTGCCGTGGCTTCGGGCGGACCTCGCCGGTTCCCCGAACGCCTGCGTCAATGCAGCCAGCACCTCTCTGTTATCCACGGATTCAAAATCCTGCCCCAGTCCTATGGGCATCATCTCGATGAAGCGGACATCCAGCGCATTGTCCCGCGCCAGTTCCGCCAGCCGCACCCAGTCGCCGCCGTTGTATCCTTCCATCGGCACACAGTTGAGCTTCGTTTTCAGCCCAAGCTCCAGCGCCTTATCGATGCCCGCCATCACGGCGTCCCACGCATCCACGCGCGTTAGCCGCCGGAAACTGTCAGCGTCCAGACAGTCCAGGCTGAAGTTCACAGCGTCCAAACCCGCGCCCTTCAGCACCTCCGCCATCGCGGCGAACAGCACGCCGTTGGTGGTCACCGCCACGGATTCCACACCTGTCGTTGCCTTGACCATGCGGACGAAGTCCACGATGCCCTTGCGCACCAGCGGCTCCCCGCCTGTAATGCGGTATTTCGTGATACCCAGCGACACGCCTGCTTCCACGACGCGCAGCATCTCTTCAAAGCGCAGTATCTCGTCGTGCGACACGCATTCCACACCCTCGGGCGGCATGCAATAAACGCACCGCAGGTTGCAGCGGTCGGTCACCGATATGCGCATATAGTCGATCGTCCGGCCAAATCCGTCCAGCATGGCGTTACCTCATCAATATGATATGATCCTCCGGCAGCCGCAGATACAGCGTCTCCGGAGCGCCCAGTGCATTCCACTTTTCTTTGCCGAGCTCGTAGCGCAGATAGGCCCAATCCTTATCCGCGCCATCCTTCACATGCGCGATGACGATGGTGGAAAACATGTCCTCTATCACCCGCGTGACGCGGCATTCAATCACGTTAAGTCCGGTGCTGCTCTCTGACAGCTCGAAGAAGTGCGCGCGGAAACCGATGAACCGCAAATCGTCCGGCACCGACCTCGATACCTTAAGCTCCACGTTCCAGTCCTGTGCGAACAGCGTATCAGGCCCCGTTTTCACCGCCGCCGAGAAGTTTTTGCAGCCGGACAGCAGCGCCGTGGACAGCGTCTGCGGCATCGCAAACAGGTCCTTCTTGTCCAGCACCTCGATGGTGGCGCCATCCTCCATCACCGCCAAGCGGTCACACAAACGATACACCTCGTCGCGGTTATGCGAGACGAACAGTATCGTGCCGCCGAAGCTCTCCTGCACTTTGAGTATCTCCAGCTCCAGCTGCCACTTGAGAAAGCTGTCCAGCGCGGACAACGGTTCGTCCATCATCAGCAGTGTCGGTTCGCTCGCCAGCATACGCGCCAGCGCCACCCGCTGCTGCTGCCCACCTGAGAGCTGATACGGGTAGTGCCGCTCCAGTCCCTCCAGATAAAACGCCGCGATCTTGTCCCGCACCGCCTTGCTTTTATCACGCCCTTTAGGTATGCCGCAAGCGATATTCTGCTCCACCGTCATGTTGGGGAACAGCGCGTAGTTCTGGAACAGGTAGCCTGTGTTTCGGCTGCGCGCGGGTATGTTGATGCGCTTGTCGCTGTCGAACAGCACCCGCCTGTTCAGCACGATGCGTCCCCTGTCCGGCGTCACGATGCCCGCGATGCACTTTAAGGTCATGCTCTTGCCGCAGCCGGACGCCCCGAGTATCGCCAGAGTCTCGTCCTGCGCCTCGAAGCGGCTCTTCAGATGGAAGCTGCCCGCGCGTTTCTCGATATCTACGCTCAGCGCCATCTCTTCACCGCCTCCCGTTTACCGCTGCTTGATCGGCTCGAAAACCAGTTCATCAGTATGATGG
>JAEZOB010000019.1 GCA_023414355.1 Bacillota bacterium
AGATCGCCATAAGTACTCAATATTTGGACACTATAAATATGATAAATAAAAATGAGCTGTTTCACGACTTAAGTCATGAAGCAGCTCTATTTACTTTATTTATATTTAGGTAACGTCACACCACTTGTTATAAATTCTGTACATTCAAAAGTAAACTGCCCAAAGCCTTCTGTACCGGAACCTTCAATGTAGAACTTCATGCATACGCCGGTTTCCTTGTCTATGTAGTATTCATATTTTAGCTTGCTTCCCAGGTAATCATAGTTATACACATACCTATCACAGTCTCTTCCTGCTACAGCCTCTGACCCATCTATTATTAATTGATCTTTAAAGTCTCCATATATAGTCATATAGCTTAAAAACATCTGAGACTGGGATTTTACTTCCTCTTCTGTTAACGTAGGCTCTCCATATGCTATAAAGCCGTCTTTGGTATTACCCATATACATGGTATACTTATCTCCAGTTTTTATATATAACATCTCGGTTCCCTCGTCCAAGGATATGTAGTACCCCTCATCTGTGTGCATCATCTTTATATCATAAATAGCAGTCGTTTCTCCTGTTCCACTGGAGCTTATCTTATAGGTAATCGAATAATCTCCCTTTAAATGCTCATCAATGTAAGCGGAACCGTAATTAAAATCTGCAACGCTGGGACTTGTAATATCCGGTGATACAGTAGGAATAACCGTAGGAATAACCGTAGGAATAACCGTAGCACTAACCTCAGGCTTTTTTGTGCTACTATCCCCAGCAGATGGGGTTGTTTCCTTTGATTTACCACAGGCAATCAAAATAAGTGTAAACGTAAGTGTCATTAGAAATATCCATACTCTTTTCTTCATGTATTACCTCCCTTTTCATTTTATAAAACAGCCACAGAATTAATTATATCTTTTCATTCCCATTATATCGCATTGGCTAAAGGGGCTGTAAAAAAACAGCTCTAACGAAATGCCACAGCGACATCAGTTGATGTTGCTGTGGCATTTCTAGTCTTTTCTAGACTTTTCTTCTAAAAAACGGTTCACTTAATAAACCTGTGCAATCACAGGCTAACTAACTACCACTATTGGTCTGAATCTCATGCTATTAACTGTATTCGTTTCTTTTTATTGTGATATTTGTAAAGGTTGTAACCACAAGAAATTAAGCTAAATTCTAAAATTACAGCTTTTTCACCTCTTCGAAAGAGTCTTTTGTAAGATCTGTCCCACTTCATCACTCCAAATGTCCCTTCCGCCTGAATACTTCTGTTCATACATAACAATGCTCCATGTACGGATTCGAGATTCGTAATGACCTCTTGGTGAAATGATGTTAGTTCACGGTTTATCTGTATCCTTCGGTTTCCGGATGTTCTCTTGCAACATTCTGCTTTATATAGACATCCTTCGCAGTTCTCACATTCATAGATTTCTTCTGTTCGACCATATTTGTTTCCACGCACAGGTTTCTCATATTTATAGTTGAACTTTTTGCCGTTAGGACATAGGAGATTCCCTTGTGAGTCTCTTTTGAAATTCACTGCACGATACGGATTATTATGATATGTTTCGCTCTTTGTTTCTTTTTCAAACATAGTAAATTTCATGAACTTCTCCATACCATGTTCCTCGCAGTAAAGGTAATTATTATAGGAACCATATCCAGCATCTGCAACTGGATATTTGGGGTAATGACCATAGGTATCATTGAATTTTTCCATTAGTGGAACAAAGCACTCCATGTCAGAGGCATATGGCTTTGCATCTATAACAGCTATATATTCATCGCATATGGCAACCTGCATGTTGTATGCTGGAAGAAGCTGATCATTTCCCATATAGTCTCTCTTAATCCGCATAAAGGTTGCATCAGGATCTGTTTTAGCGTAACTGTTTCTGCTTTCTCCACATATCTCTATGTGTTTTGCGTATGTCTTTAATCGTTCCAAATACCCTTGCAATTCCTGGTATTGCTTCTGATATAGGCTTTTCCGGTGGCCTATCCCAGATACAAACTTTGAAACATCAAGATTCGTTGCCTGACGATAGTGCTCAAGCAGTGTTTCTACATAATCTATCCCATAATTTTCACGCTTTTCTAGTCTTATTTGCTGAAAGTTAAGTACGTCTGAATTCATTGCATCTATTAGTAGCGAAATTTTTTCAAACACCTTGTCACGGTTCTTGATACAAGACTTTTTCCATACCCAGGTGTAACGATTTGCGTTGGCTTCTATCTTGGTCCCATCAATGTAAGTGTGGTCCAAATCTACATGATCAGCTTCAAATATGTAATTATTAATATCGCTAAATATCTGTTCAATTGATGTACTAAGTTCATTTCGGATAAAGTTGCCGAAAGTGGCAAAGGACGGAGCTTTCATATCATCAAGAAGATACATGTATCGGATATCAGTTCGGCATAGTTTTTCGATTTCTCGTAATGAGCTGATTCCATGCTCCATGAATGCAAACAGTATTACCTTTAATAACTTCTGTGCATCACATCTTGGGCGACCTGTTTTGCAGCCTTTCTCTGCAAAGTATGGTGTTAGGTCAATGTGATCCATTACGTCACAAAAGGTGTACACTGGATCAGAAATATCTATAAGTTTTTCTAAATCCAGTGGTAATTTTAACTGTCTTAGTGTAGAATAATTGTTAGTGTAATTGGTTAGTCGCATAACTAATTATACCAAAAAATCGCTGTAAGCTCTATGCTTACAGCGATTTTTCTGTTAGGGGAGTTTTTTTACAGCCCCTTTATTACTTTATGTATGATTGCTTAGATATATCCATCCGCCTAGAAACCCCCAGATAATTGATACATATCCGATCAAGATAAAGGCAATTTCAAACCAAAAACTATCTATTCCACGAACTAAGCCAATGAATATACAAAATAATAATGACAGTATAATCCAAATAAGGAAATGCAAAGCGAGAAACAACTTTTGCTTTGATAAATTAGGTAAAGACATACGGTCTACGTATTTCCATAGCATCTTCATAAGCATCATCCTTTCGCTTTTTTACTAGTATATGAGAACTATGTAAAAACGACTATCTGCATAATGAAAATTCTATGTAAATTCTAGTTAAAATAGACCTACAACTTAATTTAATTATATGATTCCAAACTGATATTTGGTTACTGACACAAACTTCTCTCCAGCTTCTTTTACTGGGCTTTCAAAAGTAGGTTGATTTAAGCTATCTGGGAAATATTGAGTTTCCAGACAGAAGCCCTTACGATTGTAAAGTGGCTTTCCCTGCTTACCCATCATATCACCAATGAAATTACCGGCATAAAACTGAACTCCAGGCAGGTCTGTAACAACCGTCATCTCAATTCCAGTGGTCTCACACCATGCTTTGGCAGAATAAGCTTCTCCCTTTCTTAAAACAAAGTTGTGATCATAGCCATGTCCCATCTGAATCTGCTCATGTGGCTCATTAATTTCCGCTCCAATTTTCTTAGCCCTGCGAAAATCAAATGGAGTATCGGTCACATCCATTAATTCTCCGGTTGGAATGCAGGCAGCATCTACTGCAGTGATAGCATCAGCATTAATCTGTAGTACCTGATTCAGCATATCATGCTCTTCTCCACCTGATAAATCGAAATAGGCATGATTGGTCAGATTAATTGGAGTCTTTTTATCTGCTACTGCCTCATAGTGCATGGTAAGACAATCATTATCGTCAAAACTATAGGTAACTGTTGCCTTTAATTCTCCTGGGAAGCCTCCTTCTCCATCTGGGGAAACTAAAGAAAACGCTACACTATGATCAGAAACTTGCTCTGCTGTCAGTACCTTTGTGTTAAAGCCCTTACTGCCTCCATGAAGATTGCAACGATCTGCTTCATTTTTCTCAATGTGATAGATGACACCATCAATTGTGAATTCACCTTTATTGGTACGATTGCCTACACGTCCAATAAAAGCTCCCAGATATCCACCGTTATTCTGGTATTCAGCTAAAGTATCATATCCTAAGCAAACATCCCTCTTAATACCATTGCGATCTGATACCACGATGTCTACTACAGTAGCTCCATAGGTAATTACTTTGATATAGTTACCTTTGCTATTGGTTATGGTATAAGCATCTACAACCTCATTCTCTTTTGTTGTACCGAAGTACTCCTTTTTTATAGCCACAATGAACCCTCCTTATATATCTGGACTTGATAAAGTCCTATACTAACTCTACCGAGATGGTAAATGGTTTTGTTCCTGTTAAGTTAACACTGACCTGATCTGGTTGTGAGATACCTGTATATAACTCATATCTCTTACCGTATAATACCTTGTCCCCATTATCATCGACTGTCAGGAAATGTTCCCAAGGTATGCTAAAGGTAACGGTCTCTTCTCCATCCTCTGCTATGTGAAAACGTTTGAATCCGCACAGACTATAGTTGCAGACAGCCCCCTCTACATCTAAGGATTTGATATATACCTGAGCCACTTCATCTGTTGCCATCTTGCCGATATTACCAAACTTAACCAAAAGATCAAGAGTTTCCCCTGCTTTCATGCAAACGGTGTTACTCTCTACACCATTTGCCTTAACCTCTTTTACCTCGACCTTACCATAGGTCAGTCCATATCCAAATGGATATAAAGCCGGTTGTCTCATATAGCGATAGGTCCTTCCCTTCATGGCATAGTCCGTAAATTCAGGCAGTTCCTCACTTGACTCATAGAAGGTAATTGGAAGCTTGCCGGATGGGGAAACCTTACCAAATAGCAGATTCGCGATACCAATTCCACCATAGGCTCCCGGATACCAGGTCTGTAAAACAGCACTGCAGTTATTCTTTGCATACTGAAGTTCCATAGCACTTCCAGTAATCATACAAAGAATCACAGGCTTACCAATCTCTACAACC
>JAEZOB010000065.1 GCA_023414355.1 Bacillota bacterium
TAAGGAAATGCTTGAAGTCGAAATGGATGATCATCTGGGCTATGAACCGTATGAAAGAACCGATAATCAGAACTCTCGAAACGGTTATAAACAGAAGCAGATCAGGAGTAAATATGGCGAAACAACCCGAGGTTGAACTGGATATCCGTATCGGTCAGAAAACCTATGTATCCATCGTATCGGTAATTCCGCTCGAAAACGGAAAACCCGTCTTGCTTCCCAAAAAAGTCACTGCGTAAATCAATGTCAAGAAAAATCGGACAAGCTCCGGCAGTTCCTGCCGGAACGGTTTTATACGGCAGGAACTGCCGGAGCTTTTACCATGGCGCAAATTATTTAACGCAACCGTCCACACATTTCCAGCCCCTATATTTTGCAAACACATTATCTGTCTTCTCCATATATCCATTATTAAAATACAAACATTTAGCAGGATCAACACCAAGATAATCCCCTGTCATTGCACAGGCAATCGCACGGCACCCTCCCTGACAGTACCCAAAATATCTGCAAGCCAGACAATTCGCATTATGTTCACGCAGACAATTGACGGTGCAAGTCACTTCATCAAGATAACGACCTTCTGATAGTAATTTCTTTAGACCTTCTGTATTCACATTTCCCAAATGCCAGCCTTTTTGCACATACGCCCCTGACATTTGTAGACAAGGATATACTTCACCATCGGAGCCCACGGCAACCATTGCTCTATTGCCACTACAAAGTGGGTTATTAGGTTGATCGTGTGAGGCTTCGTTTAATGGACGATAATGATAGCTCATTCTCCCAGGCCATATCTGCAGAAACTGCCAAATATCAATATTCATTCTACGCTTAACTGCTATATATCGGTTGGTGAACTCCAGCATGGCATTATAGTATTCTTCAAAATCCAGAGATTCTTCACCGCTATTCTGGTTCCAGCGTGGCGATTCGGTTGTCCGGATTATGCGCATCTCATAAACCCCAAGCTTCTCCAAATACTCCGCAGTCGGAAGCATTGCTGTTAGATTTCCCCGATGTACATTCGTCTGTACCTTAACACGAAATCCTTTTCGTATACATAGCTTAATTGCATCTATTGTTTTTTGTTCCGCACCCTTCTTATTTCTCATCCAATCATGATGACCAATTCCATCAAAGCTGATTTTTATAAGAGGCATCACATGTAGACATTTCATCTCATCAAGAATTTCCGAGGTAATATAATATCCATTGGTATTTAGCTCTTCCACATAAATATGCCTTATCGCACACTCACGCAGAATATCCAAAAACCTTGGATGCTGCATGGGTTCTCCACCGGTTATTGTCAGGCTTTGTATTCCGCATTCTACCATCCCGTCCAGTAATTTCATACATTGTTGCCATGTAAATTCTGATTGCAGACCTAAATGATCTGAGGCATTAAAACAGTGACGGCAATTATAATTACATTTACCTGTTATCATCCAATTTAATGCCGGAAAATATCGATTAAAGTAAATATTGGGCTTCTGCCATTCCGTTATCTCTTCGCCCGCCTCAGCAGGATGGATCAGGCCCCGCTTTCTTAAACCTTCCTCCAGCTCAGATTCCGGCAATTCATGCTGTCCATCACATTGTGACAAGAATTCAAACTCCTCAGCTGACAATCTCCCTGCATTTCTGACTCCATATATGTAATAGGCAAAGGGCACCTTTTGCCAGGAACGGAGTGCAATATTTTTTTCTAAACAATAACGCAGCTTCCAGCCCTCCTCGATTCTATTGTTAGCATATCTGCCAAACAATCATTTCCAATATGACTCCTTAGGTTCCCAAGGTTATTTTTCGACCGTATAAGAACAGTTATAACAATGAAACCCATAAGATACATATAAACCAAGAGGATCATGCTGTATTGGTATTCCTCTAATATTTTGGCTTCCACACTTCGGACAAACACGATTATAGTAAAATGAATTGTATTCAGCGGAGTGTTTATTATCAAAACAGCCATCGCCTCCAGACACCATGTCCAACTCATCATCAGCCATTTCTCCCATATTTGGATTGAGCTGTTCATATATCTTTACCAGTTCCTCTTCTGTGAGGTCGTTGATTCCCTCAGCTTTTGCAATTGTGATCAGTTCTTCTGCGCTCCTCGCAGTTTTGGCTTTCGCTATCATTTCAGGTGTTAAGTTCATCTTAATCTCCTTCGTTCTGTAATTGTTTCACTGGTATTTTCATAAATACTTTAAAAGCACCCAAAGCATAAGAAATTCTTCTCCTTTTTAAAGTAGAATTAAGATGACAAATCAAAATCTACACCAAACAATAAAAAAAGAAATTCTTTATGTCTAATATTACCACAAATATTTACACTTTAAATTAAAATGTTATTTTTTCAAACAAATCATACCGTAAGCTTTCCAAACCGAATCAAAAGTTTACTGCATCATCATACACTCGCTCTTTCTTCTTTCATCCTGCTTAACATTTCCCCTGATACTCAGTGGCCAGCTTCTCATACTCCATATTGCCATGCAGGTTTTCATATTACTGTCCAGATCTTTATTTATTGTAGCAAGCATTTTTATCCCGAGATTGTATTGCTGGTTCTGTTTGTTGTTATCTTTTGATTCCTTCTTCGCTTGGACATCTTGACAAATCAATCATAAGTCTACCACCAAAAGGTTCCTTATCATCTTTGATATAACTGATTGCCCTCTGTTCACATTGATGAATAACTGTACAAAGATCCATGTCTACAATGCACTTCAAATCATTAATATAAGGCTTCAGCTTAAAGACTCCATTGATAATTATAGTGTTTCAGCTATCTGACGTGCAACAGAATAAGCAATCTTATTGACTTCTTCCTCAGACAATTCATCAATTCCGAAGAGGCTTTTATCAAAATTGGCCATTGCTTCTGTACGTACTACGATAGGCTTAATGTTTTCTGATAAGCCGCTTAACATTCTGGATGCGCAATCTACCGGACAGCCCTCTAGGACCAGTAGTTTATCTGCATGATCAACAAGACTACGCTGACCGGCTTCCTTTGTAATAGCACTTCCGAGGCATAAACGTACTGTTTTATCCGGTACAATATTATGACATAGTTGGTTTGCTGCTTTACGTGCTATCTCTCCTCTAAGGCAGGCTCCTTCACAGCTTGCAACTACAACAGGTTTTTGCTGGTGCTTTTGTACATATACCTCACATAATGCACAGGAATTCTTAGTCTTTCTAATATTCAATTCTATATGATCAGAATTATCCTTATTAATATCTACAGACTTCAAAAAATACGCCATACTTTGCTCAGATAGCTTAAAATACTCAGCCATTTCCTTTAATGAAGCAGCTGAATTATCCTTTCTATATTGCTTAATCTCCTCATTTATCTGGTTCAACCAGTCTTGAAAAAGGCTTTTCATTTCAGGTGATAATTTTAGGTTGTCGTTATTTTGAGAACTGTCATTATTACTACCATAGTAATTATTTCCATTTTGGAACATGGCACTGCACATTTCCTGCATCATAGGCATATTCTCCATCATTGGCATATTCTCCATCATTTTTGCCATCTGATCAAAATTACAATTTTGCATTGAACTAAACATTTTACCCATATTGTCCATTTCGAACACTCCTTTCAATAATTAACTTAATCAATTTCGCCAAAGAATTTTTTAAACCATGGCGGACACATGAACATCGGTATCATTTCAACATAGCTAGAACTCTTAGGAAGTACTTCAGAAAACAAGCCTAATATATCGAGTAGCTTTGTATTTTTTAGCCGATAGTAAATAAAAGGTCCGGTCCTTTTTGTCTCAAGTATTTCACTTTCCTTTAATGCTTTTAGATGATGGGAAACTAATGGTTGTGAAAGCTTCATTGCTGAAACAATTTCACTAACTGAGAGTTCTTTATTACCGATTATGCTGATGATCTTCAGTCTGTTTGGATCACTTAATATCTGAAAATAGTAGGATAAATGACTATTTTCCATCCACTTTATCACCTCGTTTCTACAATATAAACACTCATTTATATAAATGTTTATTTATATATACTATATAATTACACATCTGTCAATATATTAAAAAAATAATAAACTAAAATTAATTAAATTTAGTACTGACAAATCTAATCACTAGATGTATATATGTTCATATTTATATATATTTATATTTATATCTGTAAATATGACGAGTATACCTGCATATGATAAATTATAAATAATTTGGAGGTAAAATATGAGCAATTTAACTGCTGAATCATGTTACGATGATCATAGGAACGGAGGTCTTAACGGCATAAGCCCTATCTTTCTAATTCTTATTCTATTCTGCTTATGTGGTGGGGATAATGGCCTCTTTGGTGGTTTCTCTGGTAATGATAAATGTGACAGAGATAATGGATTTGAGGGTATATTGCCAATTATACTGATCCTATGCTTATGTGGTGGTTCCTTCTAATATGATAATAGGAAGAAAGGCTGTTGATAGCATTCCAACAGCCTTATACTTCTTTTATTTTCTTATAATTCAAGTAATTTTTCACCCTTTATCTCGTCCGGAATCCAGTTGATTATAGCAAAATTACCGTTTGAATGTTCTTCAACTTTATTGATCCATTCAATTTCATTGCTGGCTTTGGCAGAAAGTAATCTATTCGTTGTTCCTGTATAATACAATGATGCATTAATAACCCACCATTTAGTCTTCAGCTTTGCTCGGATTAAGTCATCTTCCAGTCTCATTGCTTCATATACTGGAGTAGTTTCTGCTAAGGTAACTATAATCACTTCGGTTTCCTTCTGGTTACGCAATCTCGGGAGTAGTTTACGAGCCGATTCTGGGATATCTCCCTGGGATCGTTTCATTTCTTGATTATAATTCTGTGTCGATTCCAGTAATAGTAACGTATGACCGGTAGGTGCAGTATCTATGACAACTACTTGATCTTCTGCTTTATCAACAATTTCTGCAAATGCTCTAAAAACAGCAATTTCCTGAGTACATGGTGATCTGAGGTCCTCTTCTACATATGCTACGTCGTCCTCAGACATCGTCTCTCTAGCCTTAGCTAGTACTTCTTCCTGATATTTTATTAACTCTTCTTTTTCATTAATATGACTGATTGTTATATTTTCATTTTCCTGTGTCACAAATTTCAAATGAGCCGCTGGATCAGTAGTAGTCAAATGAACTTTTTTGCCTTTTGCAGCAAGGCCTAAGGCAATAGACGCTGCTATTGTAGTCTTTCCGACGCCACCTTTGCCCATTGTAAATATAACTTTTTTGCTTGATGTGTATAAATCTTCTATTACATCCCTTAATTGAGGAATGATCTTAGCATTAATTATTTCCTCTCTTTTCAAATAAGTATCCTCAGAAAGAAATGCTCTTACATGATGAATGCCCGTGATGTTATATGCTCTCAACGGTATCGTATACTGGATAAAATCCTTTAGTCCTGCCGGTATATTAGTCAGTGCTCTTTGTTGCTTTTTAAATAAACCATATGATATTGCATCATCATACTCCGTCAGTATTCCATTGATGATCAGCTTCTGATTTTTTATACCTATTTCAGCCAGCTCAAAGGAAGCCCTCTCGGCCTCCTTTAGAGGTGTTTCCTCCGGACGTGATACTAGAAGCAATGTTGTCATTCTCTCATTTGCAAGAGTATCTACAGCATTACGATATACTTCCTTCTTATCCTCCAGACCGGATAGCTGCCCCAAACAGGACGCACCATGCGTACTTTCACTAATGAAATTACTCCATGCTGATGGAAGCTGAAGCATCCTTAAGGTATGGCCTGTTGGTGCAGTATCAAAAATAATTAAATCATACTCTTCCTGAAGCTTTCGATCCGTTATGAATTTAGAAAATTCATTGAAAGCTGCTATTTCGATCGTACAGGAGCCGGAGAGTTGCTCTTCCATATTGTTTATAACTGCATCAGGCAAAAGTCCTCTATAAGGCGATATGACACTCTCACGATATTCGGCAGCTGCTTCTATCGGATCAAGGTTTGCTACTACCAGGCCAGGCACTTCTTTAAGTTCTACTCCCTTATTATTTAAGTCCGTATAAAATACATCCTGTAGGTTTGAGGCCGGATCAGTGCTGACCAATAAAACCTTTTTACCGCTATCAGCAAGCACTACAGCTGTCGCACAAGCTGTAGAAGTTTTTCCGACGCCACCTTTTCCTGTGAAGAATAAGTATTTCGTAAAATTCAATTCTTGCGGATTATATGGTTTCATATTTACCAATCCCTTCTATTCATCACTTATCCTGTATATGTTATTTTATAATAAACAATGGGAGCATTACTGCTCCGCACTGTCTTGCCATTTCAATTTTTTAAATATAATATCTATTTTTAAAATTAGCAACAGCTACCATTTGAGCAGCCGCACCCACCTGTCGTTTTCTTAATTGAAGCTTTAGCTACCTTGGGCTGCTCTCCAACAAAACTTCTTGGAATATTAAGAAATGTAACAAATTCCTCATTTGTAGGGTATCTTCCCGTAATAATTACTTCGTCATTTAATATGGCCAACGGCAGAATATCAGTTCCATGTTTTTTAAGAAGGTCATTCACTTTGCTGTTATTAATAAATTCTTGAGGGGAATTTGAAAGATTAAACCTATCTACCTTCACTCCGTTCTTTTCCATTGAGTTTAATACAGTAGAAATTCTTAATAACTCAGGATCTACTCCAACACCGCATAATCCCGTTGAGCAGCACATAGCAGGCTCAAATATTTGCATATGTTTCATAATCAGCACTCCAATCATTATATAGTCAAATTATTTTGTTTCAGACGTCACAGGAAACCAATGAGTTGTTTTGTTTGCTATCTTCACCAAAATCAGCATAACAGGGACTTCAGTCAACACCCCGACTGTAGTTGCCAAAGCTGACGGGGAATCCATACCGAATAATGCAATGGCAACAGCTACAGCTAACTCAAAGAAGTTCGATGCTCCAATCATACCGGCAGGTGCCGCTATATTATGGGGCAGCTTTAATAAACGACATGGCAGATAAGCTATAAAGAATATTAAGAAGGTTTGTATAGTCAACGGTATTGCTATGAGTAAGATATGAAGAGGATTTCTTAATATTACTTCTCCCTGGAAAGAAAATAGCAAAACAAGAGTAAGAAGCAGACCCACAATAGTAGCATTATCAAATTTAGGGAGAAACGTATGTTCAAAATAGTCTAATCCTTTTTTTCTTGTAATAAGTAATCTGGTAATGATTCCGCCACTTAACGGTATTACCACAAAAAGTATTACGGATAGTATCAAAGTATCCCATGGTACAGAAACATTACTGACACCCAAGAGAAATTTTACGATAGGAACGAAAGCAACCAAGATAATCAGATCGTTAGTAGCTACCTGAACAACTGTATAGGCCGGGTTCCCTTTCGTCAACTGACTCCAGACAAAAACCATTGCGGTACAAGGGGCTGCACCCAGAAGAACAGCTCCTGCTAAATATTCTTTCCCTAATTCACCTGGAATAATGCCTCCAAATATTTCATAGAAAAACAAAACAGCCAAACCATACATTGTAAAAGGTTTTATCAACCAATTCGTTATCCAGGTTACATATAAACCCTTTGGATTCTTTCCAACATTTTTTATGCTTTTAAAATCAACTTTCATCATCATAGGGTATATCATTACCCAGATTAGGATTGCTGTCGGTATGGATACATTGGCATACTCGAATCGGTCAAAGAAATCAGGAATAAATGGTAGGAACTTCCCGATTAATAGCCCCACCACCATACATAATGCCACCCAAATTGTTAGATACTTTTGAAAAAAACCTATTCCTGCCGTTTGCTGTTTACTCATCTTCATCGCTCCCTTTTTTACTTAGTTTTATGATAGTACAAATATCTTTTGCTCTACAATCCTCACTTTCTTTATAATCTTCCTGATAAGTTTTTAGTTGTCTCAGCTTTATCTGTAAATAATCCCATAGTTCCTTATTCTCTTCTATGAACTGTTCACTTATTTTGTAATATGACCATTGTGCTTCCTTGTAACTATCCAGAATTCCACAATTCTTCAGCCCAGTCAGATGTCTTGATGCATTAGATTGCGTCATTTTTAGGCACACTTCTATCTCACATACACACATAGAACGTTCCAAGAGCATAGATAATATTCTTAGTCTGCTTTCCTCCGATAAAGCTTTAAATATTTGATCCAACAATATTCTCCTCACCCCCTATACCATATTAATATATGTGCATATATGCATATTATATGCTGCGAAAATTGATTGTTACATAAATTGAAATAATAATATTCTTGCCTTTGCAGCTGCAGATGTTCCGGCAGCAACAGCACCGATAATAACTAATCGCATTTTCCAGCCCTCCTAACATCATGGCAGATACAGGAATCACTTCCTGCTACTATTTGTATCCAAAAGTCTTTCATTGAGGACATTACTTCTTCATTGTTACTATATTTGATCCATAAACCTTCTTTTCTACTACTAACTATGCCACTATCCGTAAGAATTCTCATATGATAAGATAGAGTTGGCTGGGTAATCTGAAATGATTCTAAAATGTCACAGGCACACATCTCTCCACAGGACAGCATTTCTACAATATTTAATCTTGTTTCATCAGCTAAAGCTTTAAAAACCAGAACATATTCATTATGTTTTTCCATGAAAACTCCTCCAATAGTATCAAAATTGCACTCTTTACAGGCTTTCTACTACATAGAAATTTATCTATATACAAGCATAAGCCTTATATAGACGAATGTCAATATTCATATATTATAATCAATAAATAAGTCTATGCCAGATTATTTTGCAATTACTATATTGCGTTATCACCGTTAATATTCATTACTTTATTTATCTCATTAACAAGTTTATTATTTGTTAGTGGTAAAATGTTAATATGATCATATAAATGCTACTTACTATTTAACAGCATTTATATGATCATATTGAGTTTTAGTTATACGAAAATATATACTTTTAGCTATGTCTGTAATAGAAATTAGTTTTCATCTTTAGGTTGTTCTTTTACATCTGTTTTAATTTTCTCTTCGAGTATTTCCTCAATTTCGTATCCACCGCAGCAGCATGAACTTTTCTTATGCTTCTTAGCTCCAACTAAGTTTGCTAACAAGCCTTTCTTCACTTTCTCGTTTTCCATAATTAAACCCCCCTTTCAAATTTGATTTAAAGTTAATATATATACGGTAACAAATTGAAAACCAAACCTGATACTACCGCCATTACAAAGACAATAACGATAAATGCAATAATTATTTTTTTCTTAAATATACTTGCAAACATGGTCAATTCAGGAATTGCAATACCTGCTCCGCTGATGATCAATGCTATGATGGCACCCATACTGGCTCCCTTTTCTATTAACGCAAGAGCAATAGGAATAGCTGATTCAACACGAATGTATAGGGGCATACCGATTAATGCAACAACAATAACTGCCAATGGATTATCCGGCCCCGCCACTCTTGCCAGAAGATCTTGCGGTAGATATCCATAGATGGCTGCTCCTATTGCAACACCGATAATCATATAGACGAAAACCCCTTTAAAATCCGATAGTGCCTTTAAGAATGACTTTTTCAATTTTAGTTTCAAACCATTTGGTATCTCTTCTTCATGTCCATTCGCATTTGTTTTTAGACGTACATTTTTTACCTGATCTGCCCACCCCATTTTTTCCAGTACTATTCCTGCGATTACTGAAAATGCTGAGGTTAGGAGGAGGAATATGATTGCTACATCCCATCCCATAAAGGTTCCTAACATGATAAACACCAAAGGATCCATCAGTGGTGATGCTATCACAAAGGACATAACCGTGCCAAATGGCACTCCTGCTTGTAATAAGCCTAGTGTAATTGGGACTGTCGAACATGCGCAAAAGGGTGTAACAGCACCGAAAAGTACAGCGATAATATTACCCCATATACCTTTTCCTGACATCCATTTTTTTAATTTCTCTTGTGGTATATACATTAATGCAAACGCAATGATAGTACTTATCAAAATAAATAAAACAACAAGCTCTGACATAATTGTCACAAAATACTTGAGTGTTTCTATTAAAGTATTCAATTTCAATCCCCCTTTTTTGATTTAGTTTGTGGTGATCTGCGTATCCTGGCTAATGGCGTTAATAAGGCTTTGTAATGTTTCTTCAATCAATGCAACCTTTTGTTGATCATAATTTTTTAACACCTTCTCAAGATACAATGTATAATTCAACATTATATTAGATATTGCTGTATTTCCCTTCTCTGTGCTGGCAACGCAACATATTCTGCCATCGATAGGAGAACTTTTCCTCAGTACATATCCTTTTTTCTCAAGCCGGTTAATGATTTTTGTAGCGCCGCTTTTTGTAAAATTAAGTATATTTCCTATTTCCTGTATGGAATATTCATCACCCTTGCTAATATGTTTTAGCGCTATAAATTCAACAAACGAAAGGTCATCACAACATTCTCCATTAATTCCATGACTTCCAAAATGCCAGGCAATTTCCTGCAGCGAATCATATATGTTAATTATATTTTGATTCATTATACTTACTCCTTATATGTATTAGTTGACATCGTCAACCATATTATATAATTAAATGATTGACAATGTCAACCATCTAATTATACATATTTATCCATAACAATATATGCTTATGATCGTTTAAAAGTGCCCGCTTAATTTATGCTATTTTTGTACCTTCTATGATATAAGAAGCCACAAAATCTTCGATACATCTATTTGGAGCCCAGGTTTTAAGGATTTCTCTGCTGTTATCTTTCAGAGTTAGTTTTATATTAATAAAACCTGCCTCTTGCATCATTGATACGATATTATCTATATATTCTGCTCCTGAGATACAGCCAGCCATCAATCGTAAATCCTGCTTTATCTGATCAGGCAATTCTGCTGTAGCAACAATATCAGATATTGATAATCTTCCACCGTTCTTCAGAACCCGGTATGCTTCATGAAACACCTTCTCTTTTTCCAGAGATAGATTAATCACACAATTTGATATTATTATGTCTATCGAGGTATCAGCCACCGGTAAATGCTCAATTTCACCTAATCTGAATTCTACATTTTTATATCCGCTTTTTTCAGCATTTTCACGAGCTAATTTAATCATTTCGGGAGTCATGTCTACACCTATGACATATCCGCTGTCTCCAACTTGTCGCCTTGCAAGAAAGCAATCAAATCCTCCACCGCTTCCCAGATCAAGAACGGTATTACCTTCCTGAATTGATGCTATGGCAATTGGATTGCCACATCCTAATCCCATATTGGCTTCTAACGGTACATTACTTAAATCATCTTCTGTATATCCAATTCGCATTGATGCTTCATTAATATCTGCTGTTGAGGAAGCACCGCAACAATTTCCGCTGCAACAGCACCCTCCGCCATCTGTACCTTTCAGTGCAACTTCTGCATAATTTTTTCTTATTGTATCTCTTATCTCTTCCTTATTATCTGTCATATCTATCCTCCTTGTTCATTAATTTCTTATTACTAATATAGGCAGAACATATCTTAAGATACCATAAAAGAGATGATACTAAAAATCATCTCCTTTATCTATAAGTTAACCTATCTGATTTTTTCTAATAACTTAACTGCTTCGTCAACCTTTAAAACTTTACCATATGCTACGACTTTACCATCCACTACTAATGCAGGTGTCGACATGACACCATATGCAGCAATTTGCGAGAAGTCTGTTACGTGCTCAATTGCAGTATCCATACCTAATTGCTCTAATGCTGTCTTAACATTCGCTTCTAATTGATTACACTTTGCACAGCCGGGGCCAAGAACTTTTACAGTTTCTCCTTTTACTATAGCCTCCGTTGTTTTTTCAATAGTTACCGCATCAGTAGAACCACTACAACAACAAGAACTCTTTACTTCTTCCTCTTTTTTCTTTCCTAATCCAAACAATGCCATAATAAATACTCCTTCCAATTTTAAAATCCCTGATAGAACATATAGAATGCTATCAGTAATATTGCAAAACCCATAGCTATTTTTATTATCATACTAAACTTCCCGTATTTATTACTTCCGGAAAGTTTTTTTACAAAACCCATACTTGTTCCTGCCACCACTGCTAAGACTGCATGACCTATTGAATATAATAATAAAAGTAATGCGCCCCAAAGAATGCTTCCCTTGCCTGCAACGATAGCCAATAATGCGATTAATACCGGTGTCGAACAGGGAGATGAAAATATGCCTCCTAGAACTCCGGCAATAAACGCTCCTATATAACCCTTTTTTGTACTTTTGGAAATTAAATAAGTGGAGGGAATAAAATTAAAAATCTCCCAAGTCTGCAAAGCCATCAAAACCATCAATATTCCTAAGGCGATATACCACCATTTTGCGGATGTCCCAATAACTTCCCCTGCCAAGGATGCCATCGTTCCTAATGAAGTAAACGTTAAAGCTGTCCCTAACGCAAATATCAATGACAACCGAAATGCTTTCCTGATATCTTTCTGCCCTGTCCCCCCAACAACACCTATTACAAGTGGTATCGTTGAAAGAGAGCATGGAGTTAACGAGGTTAATACTCCGGCTACAAGTGCTAATAAGGGAGCCAACCATATACTTTCTTTAATCAAAACCGAAAGTGTCTCAAGCATCTCATTCATTCTTACTCGACTCCCATCTCCATAAAGATTTTTCTCATATCTTCTTCAGTTATCCCACCTTCGTGAACTGTAAATAGGTGTTCACCTGTAGCTTTTGAAGAATATATGGAAAATACAATTTCCTTAGAAAGTTTTTCGCTAGGTACAAACGGTGTTCCATCTGCATTATAAAATACTTGTGTTGGAATCAGTCTTATCGGAAAGTCATTTGCAGCTGTGTTATTTTCCCACACATCTACAAAATGTACTATTGCTTTACCTTTCCATTCCTCATGCAAGGTTTCTAATACCGGCGCCATTGCTTTACAGGGTTTACAGGAATCCGAGCCAAAGTCAATGACAAAAGGAAGTCCATGAGATTTGATATCTTCTAATTCAACCGATGATATTGCCAAGGGAAGACTTTCTTCATCAATATTCTGCGTTGTAATCTGATTGTTTTGTTTATTCTCTTCTACCCTCTTATAAACATAAATACCTGCTATTACTATCAAGATCAAAATGGGTATGAGAATTTTTACCCACAAATTCTTACGGGTTATTGAAACCTCTTCATTCACTACAGTACCCTCCCATATTTCCTTTCTACTTGTCCCTCAATACAAATCCAGAAGAATATAATTCTTTATGTAATAGATATATTTGTTGCACATTGTGCTAAATCTTTAGCAGCATCCTCCTGAACACCCACAGGACTCCGCATCACTGCTTCCTCCATTTGGAGGTGTCCACCCCGTATCATCACCAACATATGTAATAGCACCATTTGGACATAGATTACCACATCCGTGACAGCCTTCGATACAACCATCACCGTTTACAACAATAGGAACAGGCGCTTTATTTATATCATAAACTCCGTTTGCACATTTATCAGTACAAACACCACACTCCGCACACTCCACATAATCAATTACCGGATACCATTTTTTAGACATCTAATTTCCTCCTACTTTTGATGAAAGTTCATTTAATAAGGTTTTTGCTATTTCAAAGCCTTGACTATTTAAGGAATATCGCATCCATTTCCCATCACGGGTACTATCTACAAGACCAGATTCACACAAGATTTTCATATGATGTGATAATGTAGACTGTGCTATATTGAGATCCTCTAGCAATTTACAGGCACATTTTTCTCCGCTTTGTAGCATTTCAATTATCATTAATCGATTGGGATCACAGAAGGCCCTGAAAACCCTGGCTACATTTACATATTTTACTTCCACAATTAAGCCACCTCGTATTTATATATATCGATATGTTATATCTTAAATAGCATATCAATATTTGTCAATGCTACAATAAAATTATATTAGAAGAAATCCAATTGCATTCAATAAATATCCAATCATAATGATACCAACAGTAACAATACCAATAAAGGTAAATAATAATTTTGATTTTACAACTCTTTTTAACATAATCATGGATGGTAAGCTTAAGGCAGTAACACCCATCATAAACGATAGTATTGTACCAACTCCTACACCTTTAGATAATAACGCTTCCGCAATCGGAATTGTTCCAAAAATGTCAGCATACATTGGAACACCAACAACCGTTGCAATTAATACAGAAAACGGATTATCTTTTCCTAATATCATTTGAATGATTTCTGTTGGAATCCAGTTATGAATATACGCTCCAATACCTATACCTATAAATATATATAGTATTACTTTCTTAACCGTCGCATGAACCTGCTCTTTTGCATATATCATTCTGTCCTTCCTAGATAATTCCGGAGCTTCAATATCAACTGCGGTCCCCGTATTAGTAAAACGTACTACCTGATCCTCCATTCCAAGCTTATCAATGATAGTACCTCCAATTACTGCAAGTATGAGTCCTACTATTACATAGGTTAATGCAATTTTAGCACCAAATACACTCATCAAAAGCACCAATGCACCTAAATCCACTAATGGTGAAGAAATCAAAAATGAGAAGGTTAAGCCAACCGGTAATCCTGCATTTGTAAATCCAATGAATAATGGTATGGAAGAACAGCTGCAAAATGGTGTGACTGTTCCAAGCAATGCACTGAGTATATTTGCTTTAATACCATGGAATCTACCAAGTATTTGTTTTGTTCTTTCCGGCGGAAAGAAGCTTTGTATATAAGAAATAATAAAGATCAACACAGATAACAATACTAATATTTTTATCGTGTCATAAAGAAAAAACTGAACACTGCCTCCTATTCTTTTTGAGATATCAAGTCCTAAAGCAGACAATCCATCTCCGATTAAAACATTTAACCATTTCATCCCTAATATTTGATTCTGAAAGAAATCCCATATCGTCTTCATGTAAGAACCATCCTTTTTAATATATTGATATTCATCGATGTATTGATAGTATATTACCCATATCGATGTTTGTCAATATGTAGTATTCTGTTTTTAGAATAAATACTTGACGGTATTAATGTAAATAAACATTTTAAATCTTACGGTTTTTCTTATATATCTGCGTTGAATTCCTCTTCAGGTATTTTCTAAATTCATTAGCCACCGCAGCACACAAGCGGTTCACATTATAATAATCAGCAAGTCGTATATCATTTTTACTACCATTGCTCCTACCTTCAAGTAACTGTAGGACCAGCAATCTGTCAAGTTACCTCACCACCTTCTACAATCTTCTCCAAACGCATATCTTGGCATTTTTCCAATTATTTTATTAGATGGTTGAAAGCGGTCTTGACCAGATTTCATGATAAAGATTACTTGTCTGATACCAGAAATGTTATGAAAACTCGACCCATTGTCTAGTAGGGGTCGAGTTTTCACTAAAGGAATTTAGTTATCAATTTTCAAACTCATAATGATGCATACAAAGATCGTGTAGTTCCATGTCTATTCATACCTAACTTACTAGTACGTTGTATTGTTTTTGGACCTTATAGATGACCAATCAATTACTTCTTTCAGGCTAGTATAAATTATAACAATCAGAAAGAATAATACTAAAAAATGTAGGTTTGACATAGTTTCAAGCTATATCTAACCCACATTTCAATTTACTTGCTATATCAATTATTAGCTTTTTTTAGTTTGCATATACAGATACTTGTTTTTTTAGAGCTTCCACATAAGTCTTACCGTATCTACTTAGTGGCATATCTTTATGCATGATCACACCAACACGCATAATTTCATCCACCTGTAAAGGGCGTGCAATGATACTTTCCCCATTTAGTTCCTTACTGATCACGCCTGAACTTACGGTGTATCCATTCAATCCAATCGCCAAATTGAATAGTGTAGCTCGATCCCTGACTTTTATATTTTTCTTCCGGTCAAGTGTGCTTAAAATTTCTTCTGAAAAATAAAATGAGTTATACTCTCCTTGTTCAAAGGAAAGGTATGGATATTCTTCCAGCTCCGTCAGACTTATGGTTGATTGCTCCGCCAAAGGATGTTTTGAGCTGATAAACACATGAGGCTTTGCCTGAAATAATTCTTTAAAAACCAAACCTTTTTGTTTTATAAGTTTTAGAATAATCTCTTCATTTTTCGTGGAAGTATAAAGTATTCCTATTTCACTCTTTAGCTTGCTAACATCCTCAATAATTTCATAGGTCTGTGTCTCCCTCAGTGTAAAATCATACTGAGCACCATCAAATTCGCGAATCACGTCAACAAATGCATTAACTGCAAATGAATAGTGTTGTGCTGACACCGAAAAGATTGGACTTTGTTTTTTTACATTCAAGTATTTTTCTTCCAGAAGATTTGCCTGCTCAAGAACCTGTCTCGCATAGGCGAGAAATTCATCCCCTTTATTCGATATCACGATTCCTTTATTTGTCCTGTTAAATATTGTTATGTGCATTTCATTTTCAAGTTCTTTTATGGCGTTGGTAAGACTTGGTTGCGATATAAATAGTTCCTTTGATGCGTCACTGATTGTCCCCTTCTCAGCCACCGTAACCACATATTTTAATTGCTGTAATGTCAATTTTGATCATCTCCTTCGTTCTTAAATGTCTGAATATAGAGTTTATCCATTCCATAACATCATATAAATGGAGATCTAAAAGCGAACTCTTAATACGCCCCTAGATCTCTTGAAATACATCCGTTGATATGTTTACCTGTTGATTATGTATTTAGTTATCAGGGAGATTACCCATACACTCTGTGATTATGGTCTTATTTTTTCGTATATGCCGTTAAGTTTTTCATTGTAAACGGATTTAATTAAATCTTCATACTCACTAATTGGTTTAGCAGGAACTAAATCCATAACCTCTTCGTAAGGAATACCAGAATTAAATAACGTATTTATTGTTCCCTTCAGCATTTCAGAGATAACATCTTTTGCTTCATCACGATCCATACCAAATTTGAGCGCTAATTCCTCCAGTTTCTGAAGTTGAAACCAGAAATAAGTGGGTCCCATAGCACTTATAACAGCATACCCCTCAATCTTTGTTTCATTAACGATAGGAGTCTTCCCCAGTATGCCCAAAACTTTCAATAAGTCTTCTTGCTGGTTCTTACTAACACCTTCATGAAATGCTACCGGATTTATTCCCTGGTTAATAACACCACCTGCACTTGGATTTACACGCGCAATATTTTGAAAACCATTTAATGCTGCTTTTATCTTATCAATTGTTATTTTTGGTGCTAATGATACTATCATAGTACTATCTGTTATAAAAGGTATTATTTTCGTCAGAGTTTCAATGACAACCGGTGGGTGTACCGCAATAAAAACCGTGTCACACTTAGCTGCATCATCTAGTGTATTACTATCTGTTACTATTTGGGGATATGAGCCTTTAAGTTTCATTAGATTTTCATGGTTTGGATCATAGACAATTATTTTATCAAATTCTACATTCTGATTAGCAAATGCTTTAAGGAATATTCCTGTAATTCTACCTCCACCGATAAAACCTATTGATTTATTATTCATAAATTCTCCTCTCTTATTTTACATAATCATTTAATAATCTTAGCAATTTCTCCTGGCTTTATTACTCCATTTTAAGTAACTGATCATTTAACCATTCAAATACAATCAAAAAATCATCTCCCATCATCAATTTCCATTATGTTATCCATTATGTATCTTTTCTCGTGACATTTAGTATTAACTATAATCATATGAAAGAATGTAAATTATTACTAATCTTGTAATGAAGCTTTAGTCTCTTCTATTTGTCTCAAAATTATATCTTCAGCAATATCTATCATTTGAAAAACTTCAACACTTTTTATTTTGTATATAACCATTGAACCATCTTTCTTACTCTCGACAATTCCCTGGTTCTTTAAAACAGCTAAATGCTGAGATGTGTTTGATTGTTCAGATTCAATCTGTGAAAGAATATTGCATACGCAAAGTGGTTCTTCTTTCAACAGTTGTATAATCTGTAAACGTGTCGGATGTGACAATGCTTTAAAAATATTGGCAATTAATTGGCTACCCATATTTGTCATATCTTACTCCCCTTTATATTATCTTATTATCATATTAGATTTTTCTAATATCATAATATAATTGTTTATATCTTTTGTCAATATGTTTTAATGAGATTTTAAAATAAAATCTAAAATAATAATTCATCCTAGATTTTTAATTTAAAGTGGAGTCACCCCTTATACATAGTCTACAAATCTATACTTTAAGTAAGTAGTCGTCTGAATGCTAAATAAGGACATTTACTTCAAGATTATATATTTCGTTTTTACAGATACACAAAAACAAAAAAGTGGTAAAAAGCTTGATTTTCTTTGGCTTTTTCCACTTTATTTATTTTACCACTTTTATTTCACCCAACAATAACCATTGATCTAGATTTATCACATACTTTTACAATAACGTATTAAATATGTATTTTACTTTATCTCTATAATCTTTATCGGGTCTGTAGTTAATACCATTGATAATAATATCATCTGATAAAATTGACATCGATAATATATTACCGCTTTTTAATTTTATATCAATTACGAGTGCGGCTCCATATTTGTGGTAATTCAGCATTTTCTTGAATTTCATTGACTGTAATTCTTTTAAAAACACTTGAATATCGCTTTGTTCGGTTAATGCGATATTCTCATAGGAATCATGAAAAGTTATTTCTTCTACGTCAGAGGTATCAATATCGTTTAATATATTCGAGTATCGTCCAATCCAAGCTGTAATTGATATTACCGCCACCATGATCACTATTGCAGATATTACTAATTTCCTTCTTATCATAATTTTAGCTCCTTTCCTCCATTTTTCCCATCTTCAATAATCAAAAAATACGTTTTATCACTACTCTTTTTCTCTAAACCAAGGATCAAATAAACATTATAACGGGGAGTTATATATTCTTAATATATCTTTTACTATTTATATCGATAAGTGAACTGATTACAATCCTTATTATTTAGATGCATATCTTTAGGTCCTAATATCACGATATACCGGCTCCATGCTTCATTAAGTATTCGTGTTCTTCCTTGATGAGTATTCTTATTTCATCAAGCGCAACCAAATCATCGTTTGGTATTGTAAGTGCTTTTGCGCCGCAGCAGGATTTTATTTTTCCATCAAGAGACGCAACTTCATAATATGGAGCTCTTTCTCCATCGGCACGAAAAACGCATCTGCCGTTCTCGCAATGCGGGAATAATTTATTCGGATTTTTGTTGATATAAGCTCTGATAACCTCTGCAAATCTTTCTGAATATCCTTTGCAGGCCGAAAACCGTAAATCAAAATATGGGGAAGCGTCCTTCGTCCATGTTATACCCATTTTTGCCATTTCCTTATTGTGTAAATCGTGCTTAAACACAATATACGACCGTTGCTTTCGCGGATAATAGCCAAGCTCAGATAAACACATTACAATTTCACGATACAGCGAACCGAGTTCATGATCAAGCACATCTAAAAACGAATCGATCAGTTCTTGCTGTTTTTTTGTTTTCATAACATGATCACAACCTTTCTTTATTATTCTAAAAGTGTATGTTAATTACAAGAATAAATATTGTCGTACAAGCCATATTGCATTTTCGGTAACTGCCTTTGTTCCGTCTATACGCAAAATGTCGCTTCAGGAGAAATATATGATATTGAATTTACGGCTAATAATCCGGGGATCTGGCCTTTCCACTGTCATATTCAATATCATATTCCACATCATATTCAATATCATATTCAATATCATATTCAATATCATATGACAAATAATATGCGAATGGAGATGCGCGGAATGGTTTCTGCGATACAATATATATAACTAATAATTCTCCAACACATAATCCAACGCCTTATCCTGCCCCTGTTCTGCTGCTTCTACACTCACAGGAATCTCAACTTCCGGGATATTTCCTTGTCCTTCGAAATTCGTATTATCCGGACCAAGATACCGTTCCGTAGACATCTTGAAATCAAACTCTCCGGGAAGTGTTTTGGTTAGCGCATCTGAATAATAACCCGCTGTTTCCTCACCCACCAGTTTGATTAGATTATCCTGATTTGCAGTCAGGGATCGTATTAATACTTCTCCGGCACTGATGGTATAACCGCTGGTTAATACGACAACATTGCCGGTAAAATTCAGCTTATTAGGTTTTACATAGATATTCTGTAACTCTGTGAAATCCCCCTTATAGTAAGCCTGTTTCTTGTAAGCCAGATAAGGCTTCTGCGTAAAATATCCGGAAATTACAAGGCACGTCTCATCAAAACCGCCTCCGCAAAAGCGTAAATCGATAACGATAGTTTTTTTGTTCTCGAAATCCTTCATAATTCTATCCATAGCTTTTCTGGTAGTTGCCGATTTATCTAACTCTTCCATTCCCATGCCGGTTATATTGATATAGCCGATGTCGTTCCTTAGTGTACCGTAACGTATGTAACAGTTATCGAATTTATAATAATCCTTCACATAAATGCTTTTGATCACATTTCCAAGTACATTTTGCTCTGCTTTATCCGTAATCCAATGGGGCTCATAGTTACTTGGACTATACTCTTTGCCCTTCCAATTCACTTTCACATGGCCATCATCAAGGCCCTCAACCATTTTGCACATGTACTGATATAATGTATCATCTGAAGTGTCTTCTGTTATTAATTTCGAATACTTCTGATATTCTGAGTCAAAATCCACACCATATAAGTCTGCAAATGCGTAGTTTTCTTTGAATATTTCATAATACATTTTAAACTTGGCAACAGAATCTGAGGAATTCAACTTAGCTAAATGGCTGAAATAATCACTCGTTTGCAGATTAGTATGATAAGTCACCTGTGAACCTTGATCGATTAGATCCAGCTGCTTCTTATCCTTATCTAATTTGAACTTACCCATCCCGCTATATAATGTTCCATTAATAATCACTCCATCATACAGACTGCATCTTGTGTAGTAATCGTCAGTTACCTCATATGTTCTAGCATATCCGGCAGTAACATTAAAACACAGCCCATATGCTTCCATTTTCCATTTACCGTTGTACTGAAGTGCAATTGCCATCATAGAAAGGATGAATAGCAAGCCAGATGCAATCAGTACAATTAACACTCTCAATAAAATCTTAACTCCTTGAATTCCTTTTGTTGCTTTTGTCATAGTTATCCCCCTCGAATACATCTCCTTACCAGTTAAAGTACTCACCTAATACACATAATGAGATGTAAACCCTAACGCAAAGAAATTTATCTTTCATTTTACTTATCTTCTAAATAACCCGGCTTTCTCCCAATATACAATAAAATATAATCAACCTTGTTATGACCGCCGTACCATAATATTACTTTCTCTATTCCATTATATAAGGCTGTTCTGTTGCCATCCTGCAAGCCTCAGCGATTGGAGAAAATATCTTCCAATGTTATCGCTCCTTATATATCGATAAATATTGCTTTGCTAGCCATGTAGCATTTTCGGTAACTGTCTTAGTACCGTCTATACGCAAAACAGGACATTGCATCTCCGTTATCCATTGTTCATCCCGTTTTAAGCATACTGATGGCGGTTCTCCTGTATCATATTGTTCAGCAAGAATTAGGCTATTTAGATTAAATTCATACATATCCCCACCTAAGAGTACTCTATTTCCCCAACGCTTTAATGCACGCGAACGATACCGTTCCACGCAGACTTCTGTTGGCGCGGTTATAAAAACTGCCATATCAAATAGCGGATTAAAGGTTTCACGGATACTCCACATCTGCCCCGACATTATAAAATGAGGTAATTCCGATATATCATTCATCAAACGCTCTGTTTTCTGTTCCTTTGTAAACAATACCGTATATGGAATTTCCGTATCCCACCGGTAATGATAATCATCCAAATCAAAATGTTGAAAATTCAACTGATGTGCTAACTCTCTGCCAAGTGTTGTTTTTCCTGTACCCATTGCACCGAATATTATTATCCCTCTGGACACTATGTCACCTCTCAAAATATAAATTTTCTATTCTGATATAATCTCTGTTTTCAAAAATGAATCATTGCGAATATCTATCTATTTCTTATTAATATCCATCTGCTTAATATACATAATAAGCAGTTCGAATTCCTTACAAATCAAGTTCAACAGTTCCGAATAATTAAATCGGCAGCTTGTTCTGGACTGATGTTCGATACATCCACTTTATAGGTATTCAGTTTTTTATAAAGAGGTATGCGCTCTACACTTCTACGCATCACATCTTCTGTACGAATACTAGCATCGATATCTTGTCTTAACCGAGCTTGCAATGCAATTTCACTGCATATCAATGATATCGAATGTACCTTGTAGTTCACTGTATCAAGACGTGAAACTATATTGTCAATAATAATCTGATCATGCATAACCCAGCAAAACACGATGTTTTCATAAACAGAGCACTTGATAAAGTTGTTTAAAAGGAAACAAATATTATCTATTACCATTTGTTTTGTTTCCTCTGTTACTTGAAATGGATGCATATCCCAACACCAATCTCCGTCAAGAAAAACGCTGTTGTCTAGTTTGTTTTTCATAACTTGGCAAGTAGTTGTTTTTCCTACTCCCATTGTACCACCAATTAAAAATATGTTTTTCATACTCAACCCTCTAAATTCTTATTTGTCTATGTCTAAGGCTTTCCTTCAAATACATAATGCGAAGCTGTTGCTGTGATCTACATTATCTCATCTGATACAATATTTTTTGATAAAGGATATCAAATTATATAAATTTATCACGGGAACAACTACTATCCCTAACGTAAAAAGCACATTAAGATGTTGAACCATATATTTATGTAAAAAACGGTCTCGGCTATTATAATAATTTTCTTTATCTTTCCCTTATTATAAATAAGCCATATCATTAATAGGATGATAACAACTATAATGTCCATAATAAAAATACCTGTTTCTAATCCTTGAAAATCAAACCATCTATTCGTAATAATTGACTCGCATATAAAAAGTAAGCAACTGATAGGTAACATAATAATATATTCATTTCTCGCCCAGAGGAATAATCTAATTAGTTGCTCCTTGATACATATACCAGAAACCATGTTACGAAAAAAATAATATAGTAAAAGAAACAACAAAAAATACTTCCATTACATCACCCTTTATATCTCTTCCTAATCATAATAGATTTATTATACCATATTTTGGCATTCATTAAAATTATTTTATTAATAAAATAGGGTTACTATAATTCCTATTTTTAAAAAAAAATAATTTGAGTTATTTCAAATATAAAATAACCTGAATAAGATGATATTAGAAACGTAAGCGTCAAATCGCTCGCCTAGGCTAAATATATTTTTTATGGCATACTTTAAAAAATGCAAAAAACTATTAGTTTTTTAAAGGAGGCCACTTACCATGGATCAAATATCTCATACTGTGCGC
>JAEZOB010000069.1 GCA_023414355.1 Bacillota bacterium
CTACGGTGAACTCTGTATCATGTATGAGGGGCGGCTACCGCAATAAGCCATTAGCATGCATATTTTTTACAGGCGGAATATCCGCCTGCTATTGACATACATTGGTATGTGCTGTTATAAATAAAATGAGGTCTGAAAGCTTTTCACTATGCCTTCAGACCATTTATTATCATAGAAGATCAGTATTTACAGACATTTCTTCACATACTCGCGCAAGTACATCATTCATCAGCACAGATCTGACAATACTCATCTTTAAACATGTTGCATTCTTTAGCACAGTTATCGCAAATCTTTGCACATAATGCACAGTGCTCCTGAGAGAATTGCCCATTCATAGACATTCTATCTTACAATCTTTATCGGAATTATCATTGTAGTAATCATCTAAAACATCATCATCCTCATAGACGTCATTTATATATTCAACTTCATTATCCTCATCATCCTCATCCTCATATTCGTCCTCATAATCGTCCTCATAATCATCCTCATAATCTTCATTACCTTCATTGCTTCCATTACCTTCGTTACCTTCATCATCTTCAGCATAGATGCCGTCTATATATTTATCTTCCTCATCGTCACTGAAGACTATATCACTTCCACTATTCTCTTCGCCATCAGAAATTGCATCGCTTCCACTCTTCTCATCGTCATCGGAGAATACATCTCTACCCCTCTTCTTATTATCAGAATCCGCACCAGTCTTGTCTTCATTTGTAACAATATTATTATTGCTGTCATATATATATTTCTTTTTATTTATATAAACTGTTATATTACCCTTTGTTTCATTTCTTATAGTAGACTCAATATTCTCAAGTTTACTTCCGGTGATATGGATATCAAAATTGCTTTTAGCCCCAATTCTCCCTATAATTCCATTGATCACCAGCATATTACTGGTTGAGTCGCGCAGTTTTTTCTGACTAAAATATATCTGGTTAGTCTTTACATTTTCTGCAACCGTTATCTTCTTCACTTTCCCGGTCACATTGATCATATTTCGATTGCCATATTCTACGAACCTCCCTGCTCTCATATTCTTAATCTCAATATTCTTCCATTTGCATTTATTGGTTACTGTAACGTTACATTTTTCTATCAGTAAAGATGCATATGAGCTTAGATTGTACTGCGGTAATAAGATATTGCTTTGTGCATTCGTTATATGTAATATGTTTTTTTCTGACCTATGATATTTTTTAATATATTTCAACGCTTCTTTCGCTTGATTCGTATTTACTACAATAATCTCGCATTTCTTAAACTTTCCCTTATTTATTAATTTAGTCTTATTTTGAAATACCACCAATTCTTTGTTATATTTTTTCTTTCCGATTGTAAATTCAGTTGTTTTCGTGGGTTTTACGATAATTTTTGCTATTTTTTTATTCGCCAGTGCAGTTGTTAATTGCTTTTCTGTCGTTACAGTTTTTGTAGTACTTGCTGCATAAATTAATTGCGTATTAGAAATCAGTATTATTACAGTAAATACCAATCCAATCAATGTTTTTGTTAAAATATTTCTTTTCATATCTCTCCTCCATATTACAAACCATTTTCATAAATATAAGACGAGTTGTAAGGACATAAGCTATTAATTTTCCTACTTACATGTTATAGAAATCGCTTCCTTACCATTTTGATTATCTATCCACCCTCACCGGAACAATCTTCTGTTTATTACATTCTTTATATAAGGTATTCAAAAATTTATCATGATTAAGAGTGTACCAATATTTTACATGTTTTTCAATATGGATTAAGAATTTGATATACATTTTCTTCCTTATTTCAAATAGTAGATACAAAAAGACCTAAATTAGGAATTTTCACTTCCCTAATCTAGGTCTGAATTCTTAGATGCGTTCGCATTATTTTCTTTTACTTTTTCTACTTGTCGATGAGGATAAACGCGGTTGCCTTTTGGATAAGACGGGGTGCCTCGGGACAACACCCTACTTAATACGCTGTTATAATTCCGCCTTCACTGGCATACAAAGAGCTAACTCCGGCTGTATTGACAATGAAACAATCCTTGAAGGGAATTCTCTTCATGATCTCTTCCTTCACATATAAAGCTCGCTCATAATTATTACAGTGGGCGATACCCAGAATTCGCTCACTCGGTTTGATGACATCCTCTTCGATGGATTTTGCCATAGCAATCAATGCTTTGACAATACCTCTTGCCTGATCCACTTTGCAGATCGTGCCTTCCGGAGTTGCTCCCATGACCGGTTTGATATTCAGAGCACTGCATATCACAGCCTGTAAGCCGGTTAAGCGACCATTCTTACGGAGCGCATCTAGAGACTCCAGGACAAATTTGGTTTTAAGGCTGTCGCGAAAAGCATGAACCTTCTCCACAACCACCTCAAAAGGAAGCTTCTGCTCGATTAATTCCTTAATCTTCATGGCAATCAGGGTCTGTCCGACCGAAGCAGATCTTGAGTCAATGACTTCAACCTTCTTATTCGGATGCTCCTCCAGATATAGCTTTTTTGCAAGTTCGGCACTGTTATAGGAGCCGGAAAGTTGTGATGACAGGGTTATGATATAGACGTCCCCGTCAAAATCAAAATATTTCATATAATCTTCGGGTGAGGGACATGCTGATTTCGGGCCGTTGGGACTTAAACGTACTTTCTCAAGGAATTCTGCCTGATTGAAGCTTTCATCATCCACGATGGAAGCATCATCCACTAACAAAGTCAGTGGTACAAGCTTAAAATGAGGATCCTCCTTCAATTCCTTCGGTAAATCCGTACAGCTGTCCCCAATAATCCTGTATGACATCTTTCATTATCCTCCTGTTATCTTACTGTATCATTACTATTGGATTTCAATATCCTAATATTTGTTTATTATTTACACAACCACACAATCAGGTTTTAAAACTACGCTATGTGGTTTTTATTACTACGTTTAAGCATACCATAAGTAAGGTAGTTTAATCAAGAGGTAAGTACATATTTATTGAAATTTTATATTCTGATTTGTTCTTTTTATAATCGAGTAGGAGGCGGTGACTAACCGCCGTCCTCTCACAGCACCGTGCGTACCGTTCGGTACACGGCGCTTTCAATAGTTGACGTGCACTGACTGATATGCAATGGCTAAGTCATAGAAGCCAT
>JAEZOB010000078.1 GCA_023414355.1 Bacillota bacterium
CTTCTATGCCTTTTTGTGTTGTGGAATCGCTAGTCTAAGCTTAATGTCTCAGTAGGGTGTTCTTCTGTGCTGGCAAAATTCCTCGAGTATGTTTGTAAATGATCAAATTCATCAGGGTCTATTGCTAAGCCTGTTAAACGTTCTCTTTCATCACCGGAGAGGCTTTTGGCATTAAGGTATTCTTCCCAAGGGTAAGAATTTGATGTTATATCATCAGGATTTAACTCAAGTGCTTTTATAACAAGGTCTATTGATTTATATAAGTTTTTATTATTGTCAAGCATAAAATAGCATATAGCTAGGTTTATGTAAAAATAGCTGTCTGAAGGATCTAATTCAATAGCCTTCTCGTACTCTACAATTGCAATTTTATAATTGTTTTTACAGGATAATATATGACCGTATAAAGAATGGGCATGCGCATCATTAGGATCAAATTGCAGGTAATTTAAAGCTATAGATTCTGCTTCATCAATCCTTCCTGATAGGCTGTATGACAGTCCTAACATGTATAGTGTACAGGCGTCAGTGGGATTTATGATTAAACGTTCTTGGGCTTGTTTGATGAGCAGCTCAAGCTTTTTTAAGTCCTGAATAATCTGAATTTTTGATCTTATAGTTCTAATCCTTTTATCACGTTCGGATACATTCATTAGTATACTTTTTATCCTTCCAGCAAAATATTATTTCAAGTGTTGGGAAATTCATTTCTTTCTATTAATCAAATAAAGATCAATAATTATTAGATATTATTATTTTATCAAATAGTAATATCTAACTGCAACAACTTTCCATAGATAACTTTGTTTTAAAGTCTAGACGGCATATAAAACTATTTTCCATGAATTGTACAAGCACTTGAAAATTGTGCATGTCAGTGATAAAATGAAATTGATTTTACAAGTGGTTTTCCACTTAGTCCTCTGTATTGAGCAGTTTTGGATGCTTCAATGGGGGACATATTTTTATATATAATTCGCCTGGGTTTATCTGATTTAACAGGCAAAGGAAGGGTGCTGAAAAATGGCAATTACCGATTTTCTTGAAAAAAATGCAAAGCTTTATCCTAATGAGGTTAGCCTCGTGGAAATAAATCCTGCTAACCAACCGGATCACGCAGTTACCTGGCGCGAATACAACTTAATTGAGACTAGTCCAACCGAAAAATACCGTCGTGAAATGACCTGGAAGGAATTTGACATAAAGGCCAATCGTTTTGCGAATTTATTGCTTACCCGCGGAATCAAGAAGGGTGACAAAGTTGCAATTCTGCTTATGAACTGCCTTGAATGGCTTCCAATATATTTTGGTATTTTAAAAACAGGAGCTTTAGCTGTGCCCATGAATTACCGCTATACTGCAGACGAAATTAAATATTGTCTGGAGCTGGCAGAGGCTGATGCACTTGTTTTTGGGCCGGAATTTATCGGACGTGTGGAGCAGGTATTTGATCATCTCCATGGTGTTAAAACGTTTTTCTATGTTGGTGAGAATAGACCTACTTTTGCAGATAGTTATGACAAACTCGTGTCTTATTGCTCCTCAACAGCACCTGCTGTTGAGCTTAAGGACGATGATGATGCGGCAATATATTTTTCCTCTGGTACAACAGGATATCCAAAAGCAATTTTACATTCACACAGTGCACTGATTTCTTCTTGTATGACTGAGCAGAATCACCATTCACAGACACGGGAAGATGTATTTTTGTGTATTCCCCCGCTCTATCATACCGGTGCAAAGATGCACTGGTTTGGAAGCCTTTTATCTGGCAGCAGAGCGGTTATTCTAAGAGGTGTAAAGCCTGAGTGGGTTTTGCAGGCCGTTTCAGAAGAAAAAGCTACTATTGTTTGGCTGCTTGTGCCATGGGTCCAGGACATTTTGGATGCTATCGACCGTGGAGAAATTAAATTGAAAGATTATAGGATAGACCAATGGAGACTAATGCACATTGGTGCACAACCTGTACCGCCAAGTTTGATTCGTCGCTGGAAACAGGTCTTTCCAAACCATCAGTATGATACAAACTATGGTCTTAGTGAATCAATTGGTCCTGGTTGTGTTCATCTTGGGGTGGAAAATATTCATAAGGTTGGCTCAATCGGAAAAGCGGGATACTTGTGGGAAACTGCTATTGTTAAGGAGAACGGTGAGCCTGTTGCTCAGGGAGAGGTTGGCGAATTGATTGTCAAGGGTCCTGGTGTGATGAAGTGTTACTTCAACAATGCGAAAGCAACCCAAGAAATACTGAAAGACGGTTGGTTATATACCGGTGATGTTGCGCGTGCGGACGAGGATGGTTTCATTTACTTGGTTGACAGAAAGAAAGATGTTATTATCACTGGTGGTGAGAATCTGTACCCTGTACAGATTGAAGATTTTTTGCGTGCTCATGATGCAATCAAAGATGTGGCTGTCATCGGACTGCCTGATGAGAGACTGGGAGAAATTGCAGCAGCAATTATCGAGCTAAAGCAAGGCGCTGTATGCACTGAGGCGGATATAAATGAGTTCTGTTTGGAGCTGCCGCGTTATAAACGTCCACATAAAATCATTTTCGCTGAGGTGCCGAGAAATCCTACAGGCAAGATCGAAAAGCCGCGTCTTCGTGAAATATATTGTGGTAAGAGGCTGGTTGAGGCTCAAACAACAAAATAAGTTTTTGCCAATTAGGGGTTATGGATTTTTTATCTGTAACCCATTTTTATCTTTTTGAGAATTAAAAGGAGATAATACATGAAGAAAGTTGTAGTGATTCCCGACTCTTTTAAGGG
>JAEZOB010000022.1 GCA_023414355.1 Bacillota bacterium
CTTCTATGACTTAGCCATTGCATATCAGTCAGTGCACGTCAACTATTGAAAGCGCCGTGTACCGAACGGTACGCACGGTGCTGTGAGAGGACGGCGGTTAGTCACCGCCTCCTACTCGATTTTATTAGAAGAGTCATTCTATATAACAAATATTTTTTTGAATATGAGGTTCGCTTTGAAATAGGAATCTCATATTCGCGGGGTTGCCGTAAGCTTATCTTAAGAATTATAGGGATTGCCTTAAATAGGAAGGGAATGGTAAAATAGGAGAATATAAAGGACAACCGGGGGAGAAGCAATATGAAACTGCATCCTAAATTGTTAATACTATTATCTGTGATTGATCTGATCCTGATTGCCATCCTAAAAGCAATCGGGTTAAGTCTATGGCAGACTCTTCTGCTTATTGTAATCATAGAAATACTGCTGTATATTGTCTATGCAATCCTTCATTCCTGGAGACTGCAACATATCCTTGATGAGAAATGTGACCCGGTGGATTACTTAAGCAGGGTTCTGAAACAGAAGGAGAGAATAAAGCACAAACCCAAGCTCTTGGCACTGATTTCCATCAATGAAGCGGTAGCTCACATGCTGTTGGGAGATACTTCATTAGCCAAAAGTATTCTTGCGGGTATCGATAAGAAATATCTTTCCGACCGGAACGGTACCCTACTGGTCCATACCATAGATTATATTCTGTGCTGTTATGAGCTTGGTGAGCTCGAGGAGGCGAATCGGCTCTATGATACGGAGCTCCCGCTACTCTCGCCAATAACAAAAAAGTTAAAAACAGCGATGCAGATCTTAGTGGGTGAAAGATATTATTATTTGGGGCAATATGAAGAAAGTGCGAAACATTTGAGGAATATAGTAGGCACTCAGTTGACAAGTTTATCGGATACCCGGTTGACGAGAAGGCAGCAGCTTGGTATTCTATATCTGTTAGCCAAGATAGAGATGCTTCAAGGGAACAGTGAGAGTGCGACTAAGAAGCTGAAGAAGATTGCCGGGCTCGGCAATAGGCTTTGGATTGCAGCGGATGCAGAACGGCTGTTACACGGGATGGAACTGGAAGCATACCAATAGAAATTGAAGAAAATGCGAAGGATAAACCGTTAATAAGAATAGTAAGTAAGAGCAAAACAAAACTTGAAAGGTGTGGGAAAAAAATGTTGATTGAAATGTTAAAAGCGCTGATTATCGGCATAATTCAGGGTATTACCGAATGGCTGCCAATCAGCAGTACAGGGCATATGATACTGGCAGAGCAATTCATACAGATGAAGGCATCTGATGAATTTATGGAGATGTTCCGGGTGGTTATTCAGCTGGGAGCAATTCTGGCCGTTGTGATACTATTTTTCCATAAGCTGAATCCGTTGGCACCAAGTAAGTCAAAGCAGGAGAAGCTTGCAACTATGAATATCTGGTATAAAGTGTTGGTTGGCTGTGTACCAGCAGGAATTATCGGAATTATGTTTAATGATTGGATTGATGCACATTTTTATAACTATGTTACCGTCGCAGTGACTCTGATTGTCTATGGTATCCTGTTTATTATAGTAGAAAACCATAATAAGGGAAGACAGGCAAAGATAAAGAACTTCGACCAATTGTCCTACCAGACGGCATTGCTGATCGGGGTATTCCAGCTGTTAGCTCTGATACCTGGGACCTCCCGTTCGGGTGCAACCATCCTGGGTGCAATATTACTCGGAACCTCCAGATACATAGCTGCGGAGTATTCTTTCTTCCTCTCCATTCCGGTTATGTTTGGTGCCAGTGCTGTTAAGTTACTTAAGTTCGGTTTTGATTTCACAAATACAGAGCTTGCTGTTCTGGTAGTGGGAATGGGAACTGCATTTATTGTATCCGTCCTAGCTATCCGCTTCCTGATGAGCTATATTAAGAAGAACGATTTCAAGGTTTTTGGCTGGTACCGTATCGTGCTTGGTGTCGTTGTCGTCGGATATTTTCTGATTGCCGGATAGTACGGTAAAGACTGAAGACTTGTATGGCATAAATAGAAAAGGGAGTGCTGAGGTTTAGACAATAATAAACCTCTTCCTCCCTTTCTTTTATTCGGAAAATCAGCGTCTGTTAAGTAGCATATTACTTTTCTGATCTGTGCTTTTCGTGCTTGCTTTCGTGAACTCCGATTACCTGTCCGTTCACCATACCGACATCGGCATTATCCTTGGGTTCCATCTTGCGTAGCTCGGGATTACTTTTTTCTCTGTCACGTCTTCTGTTTTTATTATGATCCATAGTCAAATGTCCTTTCTTTTGCATACTGTCTATTCTGTCAGAATGATAAATAGTATAGACAAAAGAATATAATTTATTACTTTATCTCAATTTATTCGGAAATATTGAGGATTTCTTATCAAATTCTGATATGTACATTTTCAAAAATCTATTATATAATTGCAGATAAGTCTCTATTGTCCGCAGGAAACGGACAATCTGATTGTGGGAGCTATCATAGGGTGAATGCTTAGGAGAGAGTGATATGAGAGATACGAAGGAACAAATCAATGGGATTACGCAAGGGGTCATCTGGAAGCAGCTTTTGATCTTTTTCTTTCCGCTGCTGTTGGGAACCTTCTTTCAGCAATTATATAATACGGTGGATGCGATTATCGTAGGAAGATTTGCCGGAAAGGAAGCACTTTCGGCAGTTGGTGGTGCGACAGGAACCCTGATCAACGTGTTTGTGGGATTCTTTATCGGCATTTCGACAGGTGCGACTGTCACGATATCTCAGTTTTACGGAGGCGGTAATAAAGAAGAGGTTAGTAAAGCGGTACATACGGCAATTGCTATGGCTATTGTCGGCGGGGCAGCCATTATGGTGGTCGGTATTATCGGAGCGCCGATTGCTCTTCGGTGGATGGGTACACCGGAGGACATTATGGACCAGTCCCTGATTTTCATCAGAATCATCTTTGGCGGTATGATAGCCAACTTAATCTATAATGTAGGTGCAGGTATCCTTCGCGCCATTGGGGATTCGAAACGTCCCTTATATATTCTGATGGCAAGCGTCGGTATTAATATTATTCTGGATTTTATATTTGTAATAGGCTTCCATTGGAATGTCGCAGGCGTTGGATGTGCGACAGTGATATCTCAGATCTTTTCCGCCTGTATGGTGTGCGGCAGATTGATGAGGACGAAGGAATGCTATCAACTGAGATTAAGCAATATCAGATTTTATAAAGGAATGCTCCCCAGGATTATTCGAATTGGATTACCGGCGGGCTTCCAGTCCCTAATGTATACCTCCACCAATGTCATTATTCAGGCAAATATGAATAGCTTCGGAACCAATACGATTGCTGCCTGGACTGCTTACAGCAAGATAGACGGTGTATTCTGGATGATGATAAGCTCATTCGGCATCTCCATCACAACCTTTGTTGGGCAGAACTTTGGAGCCGGTTTCTATGACAGAGTGCGCAGAGGAGTGAAGGTTTGCCTGAGGATAGCAATGGCGGCTTCTCTTGGATTAATTATTATACTTTATTTTGGTGGAACTTATATTTATGGATTGTTTACTACGGATCCTCAGGTGATTGAAAAAGGTATGGAGATCCTAAGGCTTTTGGTTCCTACCTTCTGGACCTATGTTTTTGTTGAGATTTACTCGGGATCTTTACGAGGGATGGGGAACTCGCTCCTGCCAATGATCATTACCAGCCTTGGTGTATGCGCTCTTCGAGTGGTTTGGCTGTTTACTGTAGTTCCGATCTGGCCAAGCGTCAGGACGGTTATCGTCAGTTATCCGCTGACATGGTCCGTCACCTCCATACTTTTTATCTTTTACTATCATTATTACGTGAAGAAAAACGGAATTGGAATAAGAAGACCTACGGTATAATTTTATCAGATTATAATATATAATATCTGTAATATGGAGATGATTGTACTTGAATCCATAGTTACAGAAGTTCTTAAGAATGGAGATTATTATGCGAAATATCAAGCTGACAATCGAATATGACGGCAGTCGTTATGCCGGGTGGCAGAGACTAGGGAAGGGCGAGTCGGAGAATACCCTAGAGAATAAGCTTCTGGAGGTCCTTCACAAGATGACCGGAGAGAATGCGGAATTGAACTGTGGTTGTCGCACAGAGGCAGGGGTTCATGCTTATGGTCAGGTGGTTAATTTTAAAACAGAAGCTACCCTGAAGCTTTATGAGATTAAAAATTACTTCAATCGTTATCTGCCTATGGATATCGCAGTCCTTGAGGTGGAGGAGATGCCGGAGCGTTTCCATGCTTCCCTGAATGTGAAAGCCCAGACCTATCTCTACCGTATCGCAATCGGAGATGTGCCAAGCGTATTCGATCGGAAATATACTTATTATTGCTTCAAAAAGCCGGATGTGGAGCTGATGAAGACAGCTGCTGAGCAATTACTCGGAAGCCATGACTTTAAGAATTTTACGACAGCGAAAAAGAACAAATCCACTGTGCGGACTATTCAAGGCATCGACATCTATCAGGACCCGAAGGAACTACAGATTACGATTAAGGCCAATGATTTTCTTCATAATATGGCCAGACTTCTGGTAGGCGCCCTGCTTGAAATCGGTTTAGGTCAACGAAAACCGGAAGAGCTGAAGGAGCTTCTAGCTCCGGGAACAGAGCTGACAGTCGGTGCTCCCGCCAGTGCGCAGGGTTTATTCCTTCAGGAGCTGGATTATTGATTTAGTATAATAATATTCAAACTGAGTATCTGCCATACAATGCTTCCGGTTCACTACAGACCGTCAGGCAAGGTTTTGGCAGATTTTTATTTACCCGTTGACAAGGGATGGATACTGTGATAGTATTCCTAAAAAGGAACACCAAGAAAGTACCATTAGGGAATAGCATGTTGAAATAGCACCTAAAGAGTTTCATTCGGGAGGGAAGTGTTCATGGACGAGAGTAATATCTATAAACTGAGCCTGTTCGGATTGACAAGGCAAGAGGCAGTCATTTATATCACCCTGTTATCGAACAATTATATGACCGGCTACGAGATAGCCAAATTAACGGGCATATCCAAGTCAAACACCTACAGCTCGCTGACCAGCCTGGTCAGCAAAGGAGCAGCTCATATCGCTACAGAGGAAGCTACTAAATATCTGGCCGTTGGGATAGAGGAATTCTGCAGAAACCGGATCAAAGTATTGGAGGAAGCCAAGAAGGAGTTATCAGGGATTGCTTTTACCAATTCTAATGCAGAGGGTTATATCACGATTAACGGAAAACAGAATATCTATAATAAGCTACGGACGATGTTATCGGAGACACAGCAAAGAGTATATCTATCCCTGAATACAGAACTGCTGATGCGTTTTGAAACAGAACTGAAGGAGCTGCTCGATCGAAAAGTCAAGGTGGTCATCATTACAGATAAGAAGCTGGAGTTACCCGGAGCTATCATCTACTATTCGGATCGGATTGATGACAAGATCAGAGTGATTGTAGATTCTATGGAGGTATTGAGCGGACTTCCCGAGAAGAACTGCCTGTATTCTAAAAATGAGAATCTGTTTACTATTTTCAAGGACATGCTTACGAATGAGATTGAACTGCTAAAGCTAAAAGGAGGCGCTTAAGATGAGTGGAGAATTTAAATTAACCAGACAGCAGATAGAGGAGTTGACAGAAAGGTACGGATCACCCCTCTACCTATATGATGAGAGGACACTACGCACACGTTGCAGGGAAATGAAGCAGTTGGTCAGCTATCCATATTTTAACCCGAACTATTCTGCCAAGGCAAATACAAATATTGAGCTTCTTAAGATAGTTCGAAGCGAAGGTTTTCATGTGGATGCTATGTCACCAGGAGAGATTCTTCTGGAGTTGGCAGCAGGATTTTCGCCCGAAGAGATTTTTTTCATACCAAATAATGTCTCAGTCGAAGAGATGGCCTTTGCTGTGGATCGCCATATTGCTGTAAGTGTGGACTCCCTATCTCAGCTTGAGACCTTCGGCCGGAATTTTCCCGGAGAGAAGGTTGCAGTACGATTGAACCCGGGAGTCGGCGCCGGTCATCATGATAAGGTGGTCACAGGTGGGAAGAGTAAATTCGGGATTGAGCTGGCAGCGCAAGGTGAAATCAAAAGAATCGCTGTTCAGTACGGAGTTCACATCATAGGAATCAATATGCATATCGGATCGTTATTTCTGGAAGGCTCGACGTATCTGGAGGCTGGGAGAAAGCTTCTGGAAGCAGCAAAGGAATTTACTGAACTTGAGTTCATCGATTTTGGCGGAGGCTTCGGCGTACCCTATCATGGAGAAGACAGATTGAATCTGGACATGATGTCAGAGAGTTTGAATAGACTGATCGGAGAGTTTACGGCTCAGTATCCGAAGAAAGATTTAAAATTCATGATCGAGCCGGGAAGATATGTAGTTGCGGAATGTGGACTTCTGATTGGAAGAGTGAACAGTGTCAAGGTGAATTACAGTGAGAAATATGTAGGTACCGATATCGGATTTAATGTACTCATGCGTCCTGTGTTGTATGATGCCTACCACGGTATCATTGTTTACAATGATTCCGTGGAGGAGGAAGAGGTTACAGTCGTCGGAAATATCTGTGAGACAGGGGATATCATCGCAAAGGCCCGTATGCTTCCAAGTATGAAGGAGGGAGATTTTATCGGTGTGGAGACGGCAGGAGCTTATGGGTACGTCATGAGTTCTAATTATAATGCAAGACAGAGACCCGCCGAAGTCCTATTAGAAGCGAGTGGCAATTTCAGACTGATACGGAAAAGAGATACCCTGGAGGAATTGGTCAGACAGCTCTAGACTCTATAAGATGCTTCCTATAAGCTGTAGAATAATGCCCTTTTTGTCTCCAGGATCCAATCCAATTCATTCTGGAAGGAAGAGATCACATTCTCGGCAATTCTGTCCCACAGGATATATTCTCTGCTGGAAGGGTCTAAACCGGGGGTGCACCGCCGCTTTTTCTCCTGATGCATGACAAGCTGAAGACGTATTTCATCCTCATAATCTTGAAATAGTTTCAGTAGCTCATCATCCTTCAGCAGATTTGACCAGGACAGTCGGATCAGAAAGGGTTTTTTAAACTCGGGTGCTTCACAGGAAGAGACAATCCAGCGCTTTAGACTCTCGATTCCTGCTTCTGTTATGGTATAGATTTTCTTCGAAGGAGCCCCCTCCTGGTGGATAGTTTCATTTTGAACGAGTCCTTCCTCCTGCAGCTGCAGCAGAGATTTATAGATCTGGTTATTGTTACCGGACCAATACATTACAGAGGATTCCTCAAAGAGCTTTTTTAAATCATAGCCAGTGGATGGCTTTGTACTTAAAAATCCAAGAATTGCATATTGAATAGACATGAGCTACCTCCTATCGTTGGGGGAATAAAACAGCCTGATTATGTTACTTTTAACCTATTTAATTAGGTTATTTGTATCATACTCAGGCTGTTCTGTCAATCGTATTTTAGGAGTCTGTTACTTACATTACATTCTAAGTCTTTGTTAAATTGCAGTGCATTTTAATGGTTTATTAAATTGCGATGCATTTTAATGGTTTATTAAATTGCATTGTCTCCATGCTCTCTGGTGCGAATTCGGATACAGTCAAGGACATCAACGATAAAGATCTTGCCATCACCCATTTCTCCGGTTCCGACAGTATCGATGATGGCATCGACAACCTCATCAACTCTATCATCAGGAACTACAATTTTCACCTCTATTTTGGGGAGTGTATTCAATATGATTTCATTACCACGGACATATTCGGTATGGCCATATTGTTTGCCGCAGCCGAGAACCTGATTGATGGTAAGTCCATTCACCTTAATCCGCAGCATTTCTGCCTTCAAATCCTCCAATGCTTCTGGTCTGATGATTGCTTCGATTTTTTTCATGTATTCATCCTCCTATCTTATTAATCCAGGCCGTTAAATGCAGGGTAAGCCATTTCTCCGTGTTCGGAGATATCGAGACCCTGTGCCTCGTCCTTGGTCTCTACTCGGATCGGCATAAATAGCTTCATGATCGTAAGGATAAGGAAGGTCGCAATTCCTGCCAGAGCAATCGATAACACGACACTGATTACCTGTGCAACGAACAGGTGGGTATCACCGTAAATCAGACCATCCCACTGAGCTGCAGAGTTAATGGATTTTTGAGTAAAGATACCGGTGGCAATGCCTCCCCAGATACCTCCGATGCCGTGACAGCCAAAGGCATCTAAGGCATCATCGTATTTAAATAAGGATTTTACCTTGGTCATGGTAAAATAGCAGATCGGACTTACTAATGCACCAATAATAATGGATGCCCAGATTGGCACAAAGCCTGCACCGGGAGTGATTGCCACAAGTCCGACAACAGCACCGGTAGCAGCACCAAGCACTGTGGATTTTTTGTGAATCAATTTCTCAAGGAGCATCCAGGATAATAATGCAGCCGCTGCTGAGGTGTTGGTGGTTAAGATAGCATGAACTGCAAGGCCATCCGCCGCAAGGGCACTTCCGCCGTTAAAACCAAACCATCCGAACCATAGGAGGCCTGCACCCAGTACAACATAAGGGATATTATGGGGCTTATAGGAGACAATTCCATACTCTCTTCTCTTCCCAAGGAGAATACTTGCTACAAGACCGGATACACCTGAGCTGATATGAACAACATTTCCTCCGGCAAAGTCTACGCCACCCAGAGAACGGATAAAACCGCCATCTCCCCATACCATATGAGCGAGAGGATAATATACCAGAACGGACCAGGCAAAAATGAAAACAATCAATGCGGAGAAGCGCATTCTTCCAACCAGGGAGCCACAGATTAGGGCGGGGGTGATGATGGCGAACATCATCTGGAAGGTTGCAAATAAGGTCTCCGGAAGAGTACTGGAATAAGCCGTATTAGGCTCAGCTCCTATACCATTGAAAAAGACATTGCTTAAGCTGCCGATGATTCCGCCGTGATCGGTGCCGAAGGAGAGGGAATAACCGACAGCAATCCAAAGCAGAGAACCAATTCCACAGATAAAAAAGCAGGACATCATAGTATTTAGGACATTCTTTCGTCTTTCCATTCCTGCATAGAATAATGCTAATGCAGGTGTCATGAGGAAAACAAGTGCAGAGCACATAATGATAAAGGCAGTATTGGCTAGATTGATTTCCATATATATTGTATCCTTTCTTATTTGTAATTTAAAAGAGGCCACAGCACACCTGCCTAAGTAGGAATGCTCTGACCTCTTCGTCAAATTGAGAGATAATCTCATAAAATAAAAAAACGATTATTTTATTGGCCGCGGACCAATAGAATAATCGCCTTTGATAATATTCTGTATTATACAGGAATTTTTTTGGTTGTCAAGAACTAAATAAAAATCTTTTGATATCTAAAACGGAGAAAACTTCCGGTAGAACGAAATAAAATTATCTCAATATAGAAATTTTTTGCCGGATGAATCAGCTGTTTTTTACCTGCTGCGTTTGATCCAGGTCTTCCTGGTCTTTCTTACTTTTGGCATTTGCCTGGATATTTGATTTAAGAATAAAGCGTTTTAGAAAATGATCCTTTCCTCTGTGTTTGACATAGAAATAGCCAAACGTTGAGAATACTACAGCACCGATAAAGTTGACAAAAAGGTCCATCATCGTATCAATGAGACCGATATCAATATAAGAGCTCCAAACCTGCCCATTGACAGAGAGACTGTCAACGAAGACCTTTACCGGTACATTCCTTTTGTCCGAATTCAGCAGAACCGTGTTGAAAGCATTGATATAGGTATCCTTCTGCATATCAAAGCCAAGGAATTGATCCATGGAAAACTCAAACATTTCCCATACAACCCCGATGGTCATAGAAAAGCAAAAGGCTACGAGAGCAACAAAGACCGGCGATAGGGAGATGGCGAATCGGTCATTCTTATTCAAAATATCAATCAATGACAATCCGATGGCAGCAGCTAAAAATCCGTTTAGGGTATGTAGCGTTGTATCCCAGTAGGGGAAAATCAGATAATAGGAATTGATCTCTCCAAGAATTTCTGCTGAGAAGATGAATAACAGGATAATGATCTCCAACGTATCAGGGATATCGATATGGATCCTTTTTTCAATAAAGCTGGGTATCATAAATAAGATCAGGGTTAGGATACAGAGGAAGATGTTCTCATAATCCCTTGAACGGATCTGATCGATGATTACCAGGACAACGGACAGGCGCAGCAGCAGGTAGACGATGGACAAGCCAGTCAGTTTTTTTTGATGCAGTAATTTCTTTTTAATATTCATATGGATTCCCCCGGAGATAATATGTTCTATGCTATTGTATCATGAAAAACAGGAAAAAGAATTAGATAATTTTAAGAGAAGCATGAAAAAGGAGATTCTACCTTGTAAGTGGCAAGCATATCCGCATAGTATTATGTAAAGCGGGAAGATCCCGCTTTTATCTGATATTAGTTCCGGGCATGGAAATATTCTTCAGGGCATCCTCTGCGCTATTCTGGCAGACGGGCTCTAAGGAAATATCGCCAAGAGCGACAATACCAATCAAACTATTATCCTCAACGATGGGAAGGCGTCTGATCTGACGGTCACTCATTAATCTGGCAGCATCATTGACATCCATTTCAGGGCTGGCAAAGACAACTTCCTTTGTCATGACATCTCCAACCCGGCGGTGGGCGGTATCTTCTCCGGTTGCGACACTTCTTACTGCGATATCACGGTCAGTAACAATACCGATGATTTTATCCTGAGTACAGACAGGGATAGAACCGCAGTTATACTGCTTCATCAGCTGCGCAGCACGTTCCAGGGAATCATCAGAACGTAGGCTGGCAATGTCCTTCGACATAATTTCTCTAACCTTCAAAAAAATCACCTCCAGGAATAGCGTTCCCTCGGAGGTGATTTTCTATCATGTAATTTAATCATCATTGTCCATTTCCTGACAGGGCTCTGAATATGAATAGTTTTTACAATCATATTTCGCAATCGGCTCGGGACCCCGAACCACATGTCGTTCGATTCGGACCACTCCGTTTTCATCCACGGAAACTCTCCACTCTACCATCAGAATCTTTCCATGCAGGATTTCGATCCCTGTAATTCCTCTGGTGCGAATACAGCAGCCTGTATTGAAGTAGGGAAGCTCACCCTCTTTGGGATATTTCGGACGATGGGTGTGACCGCAGATCAGCATCATCTTGTGATCCTTGATCCATCGGTTATAGGCACGTTCTACCTTATGCCGTTTATACAGATTCCTCGCCGGGCTGGCAGGATTCTCGAAACCGACGACATGCATGAACCGCCAGAAATACCTCACCATAAGCATAGAGACAAACCAAAGCCGGTCATTCATGAGATCGCCCTGATGACCATGGACCGTGAGTATTTCCTGGCCGGTCTTCTCGTGCTTTAAAAGTAAAGCCTCATAAGGTGTCAGACCATGAAACAGATCCACCCTTTCCTGATGATATTCATCGTAAAAGGAGTAATAATTCTCATCTACAAACTGTTTGGATTTCAGATAAATATTATGATTTCCATACAGCATTATGAGTCGTCCCGCATCAAAGAATTTCTTCAGCACGACAAAAATATCGGTATGAGCAAGGCGGATATGCTTAAACACGGGATATTCCCACAGTTCATCGCCATCACCGACCTCGATATATTCATAGCCCTGATTAAAGTAGTAATTTAATGCATACAGGTAGATATTCTGGTTTCTGGAAAATTCGTCTGATACGCTGTCATCGCCACGGTGTATATCACTGAAAAAGATTAATTTGGAGTTTTCATCAAAATACTGAATCTTCGCATTTTTATATGCATCTGTCAGCCGTACATCCGCACGCATTTTATCGCCTCCGTAATTGAGATCGAAGCCTGAGAAAACATCGGATCCGTTGGTTAATTCTGTGTCTATTATAGCATATCTGTCGGCAAAGTGATAGCTCTAATGATGGTTAGCATTCTCAGGATACTCCATGCATATGCAAGACTGTAAAGTATGCTAGAACAAAAGCTTAACAAAATCTTAATTCTGCCATCCGGTATTGCGTTTGATGTGTTAAGTGTTATAATTTTTTTAACTGCTTAAGGCGATGCAAGGATAGGGATAAGTTGGGGGATATGTATAAAACAGGAAAGCCTTGTTTATACTGAAAAATAAAAATAAAAATAAAGGTATATAGAAGTATGCGCAGAAGAATTTGGGGATATAGCATCATCCTGCTGCTGATCTTAGCCGGATTATGTATGGTGACGAGAAAGGATAAGAGAACTGCGGAAACAGAGGCTACAATAGAACAGAAGCTTTGTAAGCTCTTGCAGGATCGGGAAAGCCTGATTGATTATGCCGCTGACGAGAAAAGAATCTATGCTATCGTCAGTAGCTCGGGAAATCGGGAGTATGGCGATTACCTTATGGTATTTCTACAGCAAGGGGATCGTAGCTATGAAAGGGAATACAGCAATGACTTTTCTGACCTAAAGCCCTGGAAGCTGGAATTGGCAGATATAGACGGAGACGGAAGAAGGGATATTCTCACGGCGGTCAGGAAGACGACTCATTATGATTCCGTGGAGAAGAACCGATTTTTTATCTTCGATTATATAGACGGTAAGCTGGTGAAGAAATGGACCGGGTCTCAGATTGCAGGAACCTGGAAGGATTTTTATGCAAAGGATTATTTGCCGATGAAGGGAGAGGAAGTATTGTTCATTTCCCAGACAGAGGAGGGTAGGGAAAGACTCGGAATCTATTATTGGTTCAAATTCGGCTTTCTGTTGCTTGCTCAGAGTGAGGACTATGAGAAGATCGAAGAACTCCGATTTACCGAAGATAATCAATTACAGATAAATTGCAGCAAGGATAAGGAAAATTGGATTGAACTGACAGTAAAAAGCGGAACAATCATACGTAGATAATGGTGCCGTCATATGACAGCGGAATGGAGGTAATCATGAAAAGGATAAAAAGTATTTGCGTAATTTTATTGTGTCTGTGTCTTATTCTAACAGGATGTCAGAATAATAAGGGCAGAGATCAACAGGAGAAAATCGGTACAAATAGTAAAACGGAAGATAATTCTGAGCTGGTGAAAAAACCAACCGTAACCCCATTTCCGACGAACAGCTCGGAGGCTTCGGAGCCAGTGAATTCCGGTATGCTATATCTTGATAACGACTGGACCGTCGGAAGAACCATGAAACCCTTCAAATCATCCTACACGGCATTAGAGACAGAGGCAAACGTAGCCGGCTATAAGATTGCAGGGGATTTGTCCAATGTGGAGAATATCGATCAGTTCTCCGGTTTAACCAAAGAGCAGCAGAAGCTGCTGGTAAAGAACGGCTTTGTTGTGCTTCCTACAACGAATACCAAGATGTACTATACTTATGATGGCAACGAATACAGCGGGGTGCCGAATTTTATTACCTCGGACAGTGTATTACATCTGTATCATCTGTTTTATGATAAGTCCCTGATGAATGTGGAAACCAGCTATCTCTATGAGGATTTGGACCTGTTGACAAAGCAGATGCTTGGGAATTCCCTTCTGTTGCTGGCACAGCTTAAGGATGAGAAACTGATCGAATTGCAGAAGGACAATGTAGTCTACTTCCTGGTGGCCAGAATGCTGATGTTAAATTCTACAGAAGTTCCGGTGGAGGTTGACAATGAACTTCTGACACTTGCCAGGCAGGAATATCAATTGGCAACAGAAGCAAAGGAAATGACAGAATCCCCCTTAATAAAATCAAAGGTGGATTATACGATGTTTACCGTCAGAGGACATTATACCAGGAGTGAGGAGCTTGGCAGGTTCTTTCGAACCATGATGTGGTTTGGCATCCTTCCTTACAACTTTTTTGATTTCGAAGGGGTATACCAGTATGAGAATGTGTTACGATCGCTACTGATTTCATATACGACCTTTGCCAAGAATGATACTGCCTGTAATGCTGAGCTATGGAGTAATATTTATCTGCCGACCTCAGAATATGTAGGGGTATCCGACGATATCAATGTCTTCACGATGAATGAGCTTCGGCAGAAGGTATTTCAAGACGTAACAAATCCTGATATCTTTAATGATGATGTTTACTACGATGCATTACTGGCAGCGGTGAAGGCTCTTCCTGACCCTGAAATTCAAGGAAAGCTGACAGTGCAGGAGGTAGCGACAGGCAAGCAATTCCGCTTCATGGGACAGCGTTATGTCCTGGACAGTGATATTCTTCAGGATCTGGTAGAGCCTATCCTGCGAGAATTACCGAGTGCGCTTGACTTGATGGGAGTTTTAGGAAGCAAGACAGCAGAGGACCTTCAAAAAAATGTATATCAGCCCCAGAAAGCTTGGCCTGAGTATACGGGTAATTATGTAAATTGGAAGGAAGCGGTCTCTGCTCTGACGCCGGATTACTGGGGCACGAATCTCTATACCGGCTGGCTCTGGACACTTCAGGAGGCCTTGAAGGAATACACAGTGGGTTCCGGAATGCCATTCTTTATGATGAATGATGCATGGAGTAAGAAATCCTTAAATACAGCGATCGGAAGCTATACGGAATTAAAGCATGACACCGTCCTTTACGGAAAACAGGCTATGGCGGAGGCGGGTGGACCGGTTGAGTTTGCAAAGTCCCATTATGTGGAGCCGAAGGTAGAACTGTATGGGAAGCTTTACTACCTGACGAATTATACGGTTACTGCACTTAAAGAACGTGGGATGCTGAATGAGAAAATCCTTGCAGGAGCAGAGGAATATAAGGAGTTATTACAGCTCTTAATATCCTGTTCTACGAAGGAATTGAAGAATGAGCCCCTCAGCGATGAAGAGAACAAGGAACTGCTTCGCTATGGCGGAACGTTGGAGAAGATCTCCAGTTCCTTACTGAATGGCATCACAGATGCACAGGAGGACTATCCAAATATCGAAATATCTGATATGCTGGTTACAGATATTGCTACCGGAGCAGGACAGTATTTATCTCTTGGTACAGGTTATTTTGATGATATCTATGTGGTTGCACCCATGCTTGGAAAGCTTTATCTGTGTCGTGGTTCTGTCTATTCCTCCTATGAATTCACAAGCAGTAAGCGCCTGACAGATGAAGAATGGTGGGCGTACAATGGAATTAGTATAGACCATGAGGATTACGGAGATTTTGCGCAGATTGGAGAACCCTCTGCGGACCTACCGTTACAGCAGGACTGGGTGAAGACCTTCAAGTCCGATACGAATCAGGTGACGGTGAAAGTCTTGGAGGTTGACTTTGATAACCTGGAGGATTAAATGATTGATTTAGGCACCAATAAATGATCTAAAGGAATGTGTAACCCTTTAGGAATGGGTGATACCAAGGAATAAGTAACACTAAGGCTTGAGATGGGAAGGAAGGTTATACGCATGAATCAGGTAGTACTTGGCAAGACGGGAATAAAAGTGGATAAGAATGGTTTCGGAGCTCTCCCGATCCAGAGAATCAGCAGGGAGGAAGCATCCCTTATCTTAAGGAAGGCTTATGACAGCGGAATTACATTTTTTGATACCGCAAGATTTTATACAGACAGTGAAGAGAAGCTGGGTTATGCCTTAAACGATGTCAGAAGAAAGATTTATATCGCATCCAAGACCATGACCACAGAAGTCAAGGAATTCTGGAAACAGTTGAATACGACACTTGAACAGCTTAAAACAGATTATCTGGATATCTACCAGTTTCATAACCCCGGTTTCTGCCCGAAACCGGGGGATGGTACCGGATTATATGAAGCGATGCAGGAGGCAAAGGAAAAAGGTATGATCCGATTTATCGGTATCACGAATCACCGCCTGCCTGTCGCGATGGAAGCAGCAGAATCAGGGCTGTACGATACCATTCAGTTCCCCTTTAGTTATCTAGCAACCGAGAAGGAGGTTGCACTGGTAAAGCTATGCGAAGAGAAGGAAATTGGTTTCCTTGCTATGAAAGCCCTGTCCGGTGGTCTGATTACGAATTCAGCAGCAGCTTATGCTTTCCTGGCACAATTCGAGAATGTTCTGCCCATCTGGGGAATACAGAAGATGAAGGAACTCGAAGAATTCATCGGATACATCGAGGAGCCTCCTGTACTGAATGATGAGCTTAGGGCTGTCATAGAGAAAGACCGCAAGGAATTGTCCTCAAATTTCTGCAGAGGCTGCGGCTATTGTCTTCCTTGCCCGGCTGGAATTGATATTCCGACCTCTGCAAGAATGTCATTGATGATCCGTAGAGCTCCGGTCTCTGTCTATTTGAACGATTCCTGGAAAGCGAAAATGAAACTGATTGAGAACTGCATCCATTGCGATCATTGTAAGAACCATTGTCCGTATGGTCTCGATACACCTTCATTGCTTGCCGATAATTGGGCTGACTATCAGACCTTTCTGTAACTCCTGATACATAGGCTGTTGTTCTTTTGCAGCCATACAGTAATGGAGGGTTGTTTATGAAGGGTAAATTGGTATACAGTATTCTTGCGATTTTTACAGTTTTGGTAACAATCTTTGGGCTCGGCCCCGTACTTTTTGCAGATGGGACAACAAGGGAGAGAATGAATACACTTCTACTTGTCCTATCCTGTTATGTGTTAATATTTGCCTGTTTTTATACCGTATACAGACGGAGAAAGAACAGAAAGGAATAAATGTAATGAACAATTACAGGTTGACAATTCAATATGACGGGGGAAGATATAAGGGCTGGCAGAGGCTTGGCGGCGGAGAAAATACCATTCAGGACAAGCTGGAGCAGCTGCTTTCGACACTCGTTGGAGAGAAAATTGAGTTGATTGGCTGCAGTCGGACCGATGCCGGGGTACATGCCCTTGCCCAGACTGCGAATTTTAAGACGAATCGGATGTTGTCCGGAGAGCAGATCTTACAGTATGCGAATCAATATCTTCCGAAGGATATCTGCATTACTGAAGCCACTCCGGTAGACGAAAGCTTCCATGCGAGATACCAGGCTAAGGATAAGACCTATCTGTATCAGATTTGGAATAAGGAATACGGCAATCCTTTTTTAAGAAAATACAGCATGCATGTGCCGGAGAAGCTCGAGCTTGCTTTGATGAAAACAGCGGCGGTATATTTCCTCGGAGCACATGATTTTACAGCGTTTTCGAACGCCAAATCGAAGAAGAAATCTATGGTTCGGACGATTTACGATATTGACCTTCAGGAGGAAGATGGACTGATCAGAATTCGAATCAAAGGGGATGGCTTTCTGTATAATATGGTAAGATGGATGGTCGGTACGCTGATAGAAGTTGGACTTGGGAGAATGAAGCCGGAGGAGCTGCCTGACATTTTTGAGTCTGGGCAGCGAGATCGGACCGGTAATCTGGCGGAGGCCTGTGGGTTGTATCTGGAACAGATTACATATAAGTAATAGGTTTGAAAATCATTCTGAAAGTACCAGAATGATCTTGAAATTTGAGAGAACTAAATATCTCCTGAAGAACTGCGAATTTCGCACAGTGGTGCTCATTCCTTGTTCTTCTCAGATTAAAAGGGGGGGTTACTATGGAGATAACCTTGACGAAGCAACAGGCAAGGCAGTTTCTTCTTCTGAAGCAGGGACTTCTGGGAGAACACCGCTTTGCTTATAAGGATGGAATTGTGGATTATGTCCGCCAGGTGGGCTGTATTCAATTTGACCCGATCGATGTCTGCGGTAAAAACGCGGAGTTGGTGCTGCAGTCCAGAATCAAAGGCTTTCAGAAGAAAATGCTATCAGAGCTGCTATATGAGGAACGCAGATTGTTTGATTTCTTTGATAAGAACCTTGCCATTATGGAGCTGTCTGATTGGCCTTATCTGAAGCGAATCCGGGAAGGCTACCGACAAGGAGGCAGAGTGAAGGAAGAGATCGATCGAATTGAAGAGGAGATCAAAGCAATCATAAAGGATCGGGGAGCGGTATCCTCGAAAGAGATCGGTTTCAATGAAAAGGTAGACTGGTACTGGAGTAGCACGAAGCTGGCGCGGGCTGCGCTGGAAAGCCTTTATTTCCGTGGAGATCTAGTAATCCATCATAAGAAGGGCACAAATAAGTACTATTGCCTGGCCGAGGAGGTGCTTCCGAAAGAGCTGCTGGAGATGCCCGATCCTAATCCTGAGGATTTAGAGCATTATAAATGGAGGGTGCTTCGTAGGATTTCCGCAATCGGACTTCTGTGGAACAGACCCTCGGACGCCTGGCTTGGAATAGGAAATTTTCGAGCACAGGACAGGGTGGATGCATTTCAGGGACTCTTATCCGAAGGACGCATCCTGCCGGTTCGAGTAGAAGGCTGTAAGGAGCTTTTCTATTGTCTTAAAGAGGATGAGGAGCTTCTACATAGACTTTCCGAGCTGTCGGACCTAAAGCCCAGAACTGAGCTGATTGCACCGCTGGATTGTATGCTTTGGGACAGGAAACTGATCAAAGAGCTGTTTGACTTTGAATATAAATGGGAGATTTATACACCGGAGGTACAGAGAAAATATGGGTATTATGTTTTGCCGGTTCTTTCCGGGGAACGCTTTATCGGGCGTGTAGAAGTGATTTCAGCTTCAAAGAGGAATGCGCTGCTGGTGAAGAACCTTTGGCTGGAGAAGGGCGTGAAACCGACGAAGAAGCTTGCCGGAGAGCTTGAGCGCTGCTTTATCCGCTTTATGAAATTCCACGGGCTGAAAGAGCTTATTTATGAAACGGATGTGTTTGGATAAATATCAGGTACAAAAATACAGATGTTTTATAAAGTTTTTAGTAATTTCAGTTGCTTTTACTTATGAATCGTGATATAGTATTCTGAGTTTTGAACAGTTTAAAAGGGAGTAGCTGCCATAATGGTGGCAAAGTCAACATACTGACCTGTACAGGTCTGGCTTTGCCGTGGCTGAATATAGTCAAGCGAGACTTTTAGCACAAGGATATTCGTCTTCCGGGGTCAAACCCGGCAGGAGGATTACTTGTGTTAAAAGTCTTTTTTATACATAATTAATGAAAACCGGCAAGGCTGGCTTTCACAAATACATGATAAAAAAAGTCTGCGAAGCTGACTTTTTTGAATATATATTTAAACTAATATTTAGGAGGACTGTCGATGTCAGAAATTATCAAGGCTTTACTATTTGTTGTTGTCGCTGAAATGGGGGATAAGACGCAATTGCTAGCAATGGCGATGGCAAGTAAGTATAAGGTCGGACAAGTTATGCTGGGAGTTTTAGTAGCTACTATTTTAAATCACGCCCTAGCAGTTGCGCTGGGAAACTGTTTAGGCAATGTGATCCCGATGGATATTATTAAAATCGTAGCGGCGGTTGCTTTCCTGATCTTTGGACTTTGGACCTTAAGAGGGGATAAGCTTGATGAGGAGGATAACAAGAAACAGAAGTTTAGTCCTGTTATGACGGTTGCGATTGCTTTCTTCATTGCAGAGATGGGGGATAAGACGCAGCTCATGACGATCACGATCGCAGCGGAAAGTACGACACCGATCTTTGTATTGATGGGAACGACGCTTGGTATGCTGGTTGCAGATGGAATTGGTATCATCGGCGGTGCCTGGATGGCGAAGCATATTCCTGAGAAATACATCAAGTGGGGAGCGGGACTGGTCTTCCTGTTCTTTGGAACTCTGACTTTATACGAGAATATTCCTGCGGGCCTCGTCAATCCCTTTACAATTGCGATATACTTCCTTGTATTGATCGTTTTGATTTACTTGATCGGGGTAAAATTCTCCTATATCGGGCAGGATAGCAAGCAAGAGATTGAGACCGAGCAAGTGTGAAAATCATTCTGAAAGTACCAGAATGATCTTGAAATTTGGAAGTTCCAAAATTCACCTGAAGAACCCTGAAGCCCCCCCGTAATGAATTTCCATTATAATTCATTATGGGGGGGCTTCGCATAATTTGAGATAAAAATTATCTGTAATTATATGGAGATTTGACGAAACTTGCATGGAAAATTTGTTTGACTTTATGTTGAATTGAGGATACAATAGTCTTAATAACTTGACAAAAATCAAACAAAAGGAGGTGGGTTCCATGGGAGATAAGAATCCAAAAAAAGCCCCGAAGAAAAAAGGTGGCGCAACACCGGCAGCAGCCAGCAAGAAAAAGTAACACATAAGGGATTATGCAGAATATCAATTTTGCATAATCCCTTTTATCTTGTTTATTCTTTATTGATGTAATATCTTCTCGGCTCTGGGAGCTCGTAGCATACTTGCTTCCGGCATGTTGCAGCCAAGTAGCGGCTGGAGGTAATATTTGAAGGCATCGGTTACATTGTTGCCTCTGCTATTAATGAATTCCTTCGGCATCAGCTTCGTCTTTCCGGCAACATTTTTAAGATCGGTCATCTTATAATCCACAGAATAGAAACCGGTACGATTGATGATGATGGAGCCGTCGATATTATGCCAGATTGCAAACTGAGCAGCTTTCTCGCCTACTTCTCTGGCTTCATGTTGGTCAATTTCTGAAGAACATCCCATGAAGGAACGCTGCAGATAACCTAAAGTATCGGAACGAACTCTGGAGATGCCCAGACGGTTTTTGATTTCCTGGGTAAGTAAATCTCCCAAAGCACCTGTACCTGACAGCTGGGAATTACCATGAGCATCGGTACCACCCTTGATCAGCTTCGTAACGATTGGTACACCATTCTCATCCTGGATACCTTCGGATACTGCTACGATACAGCGTCCATATTTGTCATAAATATTCTTTACATCTTGGATAAACTCCTCAATGATAAAGTGACGCTCCGGTAAATATATCAAATGAGGACCATCATCGGGATATTTCTGAGCGATGGAGGAGGCAGCGGTTAAGAAGCCTGCATTACGGCCCATGACTACTCCGATATGCACTCCCGGAAGTGCTCTGTTATCCAGATTCAGACCGATGAAAGCCTGTGCTACGAACTTCGCAGCTGAGGGATAACCGGGAGTATGGTCATTCATCATTAAATCATTGTCAATCGTCTTCGGGATATGGATTGCACGGAATTCATAGCCTGAAGACTCTGCCTGCTCATTTACAATGCGGACAGTATCTGCGGAGTCATTGCCTCCGATATAAAAGAAATATCTAACCCCATGTGCTTGGAAGACTTTGAAGATTTCCTTGCAATAAGCGGTATCCGGCTTATCTCTGGTAGAAAATAATGCTGAAGAGGGAGTGATTGCAACCTGCTCCAGATTATGTGTCGTCTCCTGTGTCAGATCAAGAAAGTCCTCATTGATGATTCCCGTAACGCCGTTAATTGCGCCATAAACCTTTGTAATTTGTGGAAATTTTCTGGATTCCAGCACGGCCCCAACCAAGGACTGATTAATTACTGCTGTGGGCCCTCCACCCTGTGCTACAACTACTTTTCCCTCAAGTACCATACAAATACTTCACTCCTTTACTTTTCTTTGATGTAGAAATAAGATTTGTCAAGCTTAAGCTGAATACATATAACTAGTGTTCAAAGCGGTTTCTCTTAATTTCTGTGAGTCAGTAAATTCTGTGGCCGGTTGTATTACCGAACAAGTTCCTCGTATGTAACTGGTAGTTCTGAATTTATTGTACCACATTTTAACAATAAGTAAACAAGTATCACATAATTGGAGAGATATCGAGCTATATTCTGGCGCTCATCAGGTTGCTGGAGGTATAGTGCGTCAAGCCTTTATAAAATACGAAGAAGGCAAGAAGGCTGATACCTATGGCAAAACCCAGAACACCGAGGGTAGTGAAAGGGTTAAATTTAATCAGGACATGGAGCGGCATATAGGTATAGAAGCCGATCGGTACCAGGCTGTAAAGCAGAAGACGAACCCCGTTCTTGAAGATCGTATCGGGGTATATGGAAAAGTTAATCATCGTATTATGCAGACTATCTGCAAGCATATCGCCGCGGATAATCCAGAAGGAAAGGCTTCCAACGATGGTCATGAAAGCGGTATAGATGATGGTTCCAGTGATGGTGAATAGGGTAAATAGCAGGAAATCCACTACATTGCAACGGATTACAAGTAGAAGGATATAGCCGTATAGCAGATCCCCGATGGCAGAGGTACTGGTAGAGGAGGTCACAATGCTAAGTAGGACATTCTTCGGCTGTACCAGAAAGGAGTCAAGCTTCCCGTTCAGAATCAGGTCCGATAGGGAAAAGGCACGATTGAACAGGATATGAGCCAGACCGAAGGAGGAGGCCGCCAATGCCCACAATATCATTACCTCGCGAAAAGCATAACCACCGATTTCCGGTTTTAGATGAAAGATCAGCAGCCATTGTACAATAAAGGTAGCATTATTAAGGATCATAAATAAGATGTTGGTCAGGAAGGTGACACGGTTGGTCATTTCCCTCATGATGTTATATTTTATGGATAACAGAATTACCCGTAATTGATTTTTAGCCGCCGTTGACATAAAGCTTTTTCACTCCTTTCTGATAAAGCAACAATAATAAGCCTAAAGAGACCACCAGATAAATTAACTGGGAGGTGATGACCTGCAGTGCCATGGGTAAACTGTAATCAATCACCAGCTTTGCCGGTCCATAGGTAACCACAAAGATCGGAGTCACACGGATGATCGGTTGTGCCCAGAACGGAAACATCTCCACCGGGAACATGGTTCCTACTACGATCAGCAGCTTATCATAAATCCAATGGAAGGGGAGACAGTCCTCGATCCAAAAGGATAGGATGCTGATTGCCATTCTTAGGAAGGTATTGACGAAAATACCGAGGAGCAGGGATAGCAGTACCAAAGGGAGCTGATATAGATTTAAGTTGGGCACAGTTCCGACGAAAATGGTACCGAGGATCAGACCTGCCGCGGAGAACAGAATAAACTGAATGGAGATTTCTCCGAGGTGCTTCGCCACAATATAAGCAATATAGTGATAGGGCTTATTGATTCCATAAGCAATACCACCATTTTTGATATCATCGCTGATCTGACTTGTTAAGGTACGATTTCTGGTACCAAACCATATAATTTCGGCAATAATGATGTACCAGATCATCTGCTCCTTGGAATAGCCGTTAATCAGATTAGTGGAATCTGAGTAGATATAATTCCATAGATTCATAAATACGAAGAGCAAAATGAAAAAGGTAATTAATCCGAAGAGCAGGTTCAGAGTATACTGAAGCCGATCAATCAGAGTTGCCTTATAAATTGTCAAATACTTTCTCATGCTAGTGACTGCCCCCCTCCTTTTTCGGAAGGCTTCGCCTGTTTTTCCTGGCAGGGATTACATTCCTTTCTGATTGAATCATTGCTTTCATATTTCGCAGAAGGGTTATCCTGCCTTTTTGTACCGATGTCATTACCTTTCGTGCCCTTCGGAGAGTCATTAAGAACTTCCGAATCAGGGATTGATTGTCGGTTCTCTTTATAAATCTCGGTAATAATATTCTCCAGAGGCACATTGGAGATCGTAATATCGAGAATGTTATCGGCTTCAATCAGCTTTAACACATCAGCAATATTCTTGGTAGAGGTATCAATCTCTAATTTCAGGTGACTTCCCTTGCTCTTCAGCACCGTGATACCCTCTTCCTCTGTCATATCAACCGGCTCTAGAAGCTTTAGCTCCACAATTTTTTTATTCAGGTAATGATACTTTAATTCCTCCATGGAATCATCGAGTACAATCCTGCCATGATTCACGATGATGATTCTCTTACATAGTTTTTCAATGTCTCCCACATCGTGGCTGGTAAGGAATACAGTGGTTTTATATTCTTTATTCATCTTCTTGATCAAGGTCCGGATATTCTCCTTTACCACAGGATCGAGTCCGATGGTCGGTTCATCCAAAAATAATACTTTGGGCCGATGAATCAGGGAAGCTACGATTTCACAGCGGATTCTCTGTCCGAGGGAAAGATTCCTGACAGGAGTATTGAGGAATTCCTCCAGTTCAAAAACCGTCTTCAGTTCTTCAATCCTTTCCTCGATTTCCTGATCCTTCAGGTCATAAATTGCACCGAAGAACTTGAAATTATCATAAGGAGTCAGATGCATCCAGAGCTGTTCTTTCTGCCCGAAGACCGTACCAATCTGGTAGGAGAGCTGCCTCCTCTTCACCGCAGGATTGATCTTCATGACCGAGGCCCCTCCTCCGTCAGGATAAAGAATACCGGTCAGCATCTTAATGGTGGTACTCTTTCCTGCTCCGTTCGGACCGATGAATGCAAGAATTTCTCCTTCCTCCACACTGAAGCTGACATCGTCCACTGCCTTCACTGTGCGATATTCCGGTCGGAAGACGGATTTCAGGCTCCCCTTTAAGCCCTTCTCCTTGGTTTTGGTCTGAAAGGATTTTGATAAATGACTTACTGTGATTGCTTCCATAAAATTCCCAGCCTTTCTTTGCTAATATAAGATGAAACGAAAAAGCGTTTCGTTTGTATAAAAAAACCACCCTGCTTAATATCCCGGATATTATGCAAGGCGGTTGATTAATTGTGATAGAATAACCATTCCCGTTTTTGCATAACTGAAGGAGACACTTCATCCTGCAGCTATGCGTGATTGCCGCAGGTTAATGTCTAATGACGTACATGCAAATAAAGACGAGTAGGTTATTCTGATGCTTCATGGTAATTCTCTCCATATTTTTGTGTTTTGGCAAGTATAGCACAGCAATAAGAAAGATGCAATAGGTAAAAAATTTTTTTTGCATACGGATCATTTGTCCTCATTTACTATGATCAAATTAAGAAATCACATAATGATGAATTAAGAAATTACGTAATGAAGAATTAAGAAATCACATAATTAGGTAAACATAGTATTGTGATGTGATTATACCTGTTATACAATGAGACTATGAGAAGCCGATACAACAGCGGTGATACATAAACAATCGACTTAGGGGGTGTACCGTGCTGGAGATTAAAGAAGTGCGGACTGGAAAAGAACAAAGGATATTTGCAGCATTTGGGGCAAGGATGTATGAAAAAGTTCCACAGGCAATTCCGGACCTGATCTCGGATGAGAGGGATAATTTTAAGCCAAAGAAGAACCCGGCTTATGCATATTGTAAGTCAAAGCAATTCCTGGCTTATCAGGACGGCAGATGTGTCGGAAGAATTGCAGGAATTATCAATGAGGAATCAAACAGAAAATGGAATGCGAAGAGAATTCGCTTTACCCGAGCTGATTTTATCGATGACCCGGAGGTGTCGAAAGCATTATTTCAGGCTGTAGAGGATTGGGGAAGAGCGGAAGGCCTGACTCAGATTCATGGTCCCATCGGCTTCTGCGATATGGACCAGGAAGGGATGCTGATCGAAGGCTTTGAAGAACCCGGGATGCTCCTTACGATCTATAACCATCCCTATTACATAAAGCACCTGGAGGCTTTGGGCTTTTTAAAGGATATCGATTGGGTGGAATACCAGATCAGAATCCCAGAGAAGCCGGACGAGAAGATGAACAGACTGTCCGAAGCGGTCATGAAGAAGTATAGAATCCGCTTAATAGAACCAAAAACCAGATATGATATCAAGCCTTATGTAAAAGATGTTTTAAATCTTTACAATATTACCTATGCTGATCTGTATGGAACAGTTGAACTGAATGAAGCACAGATTATGAAATATTACGATCAATTTATCCTGTTGATCAACCCGGAATACCTAAAGATCCTGCTCAATGAGCAGAACCAGATGATTGGTGTCGGACTGGCGATGCCCTCTCTGAATGATGCAGTGAAGAAATGCAATGGAAGGCTATTTCCCTTTGGCTGGTACAAACTGCTGCGGGCGCCTTATCAGAAGGCCAACAGGCTTGATCTCTATATGATCGGAGTTCTTCCTCAGATGCAGAATAAGGGTCTAACCGCAATACTTATGAACTCCATGGCCGAAACCGCCCGTAAGAATGGAATTAAGTTTGCTGAGACGGGACCTGAATTGGAGATAAATCATCAGGTTCAGGCGTTGTGGAAGCATTATGATGCAAGGCAACACAAACGCAGAAGATGTTGGGTGAAAGATATATCATAGCCAAGAAAAATTTACAACAAACCCGGGAATGGAGAACACTATGCAGATAGCATCCTTATTTGAACAAAAAAAGCCGGTACTGTCCTTCGAAGTATTCCCTCCGAAGAAGACCAGCTCCATCGAGACAATCTATACGACTCTGGATGAGCTGCAGGATTTGCGGCCGGATTTCATCAGTGTCACCTATGGAGCAGGAGGAAATGCAGTAGATACGGCTACCTGTGAGATTGCATCGGCAATCAAAAACAAGTACGGAATAGAGCCGCTGGCCCACCTGACCTGTGTGAATGCTACGAGAACAGAGATAGAGCAGATACTGAATCGCCTTCAAACACAGGGAATCACGAATATCCTAGCGCTTCGTGGAGATATTAATCCAGATATCCCTCCAAAGAATGAATTTCATTATGCCAGCGAACTTGTCTCCTTTATCAGGGAACATGGTGGCTTCCATGTGTCCGGCGCCTGCTATCCGGAGGGTCATATTACTTCAGACAATCTGGTTGCGGACATCCTGAATCTAAGAAAAAAGGTGGATGCCGGTGCGGAGCATCTGATATCTCAGCTTTTCTTTGACAACAATTATTTCTACACCTTTCTGGAAAAGATCAGACTTGCGGGTATCACTGTTCCGATTGAAGCAGGAATTATGCCGGTCGTAAACAAGGCGCAGATTGAACGTATGGTTACCCTGTGCGGAGCCAGTCTTCCTCCCAAATTCACGAAGATGATGCAGCGCTTCGAACATTCGCCGGAAGCCCTTCGGGATGCCGGTATCGCTTACGCAGTTGACCAGATTGTTGACCTGATCTCTCAGGGTGTGGACGGGATTCATCTCTATACGATGAATAACGCTGTCATCGCAAGAAGAATCCATTCAAGTATAGCCGGGCTAATCGGTGTATAAGAAACTGAACCGGAATACAATCAGGATCGTCTAATACATAGGATAAAGAAAACTGAGAAATCCCTGAAGCAGTTACAGCTGTCCCTCAGGGATTTCTTTTCCCTATCTGAATAGGAGGTATCACATGAGAAAAGGATTGCTATTGACGTTATGCCTGATGATGCTTGTGTTAGCAGGCTGTAAGAGAAATGATGGATCCGATAATCAGGTTCCGACAGTAGCCCCAACAGCTGCACCATCCATCACTCCATCCGCAGAACCCCCGAAGGAGGAAGTCAGTACTACACCAACCCCTGCTACAAAAGAAAAGCTTTCGATACAAGATTACTATCCTGTGGAAGCGAATACACAGTATCAATATGATGGTGAAGGAAATGAATTTGCCGCTTACACAAGATATATCGAGTTTATTGACGAGAATACAGGAAGAGTTCAGACGAGGACACAAAACGGTGGTACAGAGTCAGTTCGTGTATTAGAGGTAAAGGATGGAGCCTTGTCAGTTGTTTATACTGTCAATGAATGCTATTACCGCGCGAACTTTCTTACGATGACTCAGGAATTACCTGAGATCCTTCTGATGGAGCCTCTGCAGAAGGGAACTGCATGGACTCTGCCCGATGGCAGAAAGAGAGTAATCTCCTCGATAGATGCTTCAATCGTAACCCCTTACGGTAACTTTCAGGCACTGGAGGTGACCACTGAGGAGGAGAATGCCATTACGAAGGATTATTATGCTGCAGGTGTTGGACTGGTAGAAAGCCTGTATGAAAGTAAGGACTCTGCCGGTGAGCTGAAGGTGGCTTCGCTTCTGAGTAAGGTGAATAAGAATTCACCCTTTACTCAGAATTTAAGAGTGTTCTACACGGATTCGGAGGAGAAGATCAATGAGGTGAATACGGAGCTGGCCTTTCAGACAGGAGAGGATGCGAAGGGCAAATTGGAGGAGCTATTTCTTCAGAAGCCTTCAGAGGACTATCTGCCTCTTATGAGCGAGGGCTCCAGAATGAATGAACTATTCATAGATTCTATAGGTATCCTGAATGCAGATTTTTCCTCAGAATTCATTAACGGTATGAATCTGGGCTCCGGCTATGAACAGCTTGTGCTGCAAAGTCTGGCTGATACACTGGGCGGTTATTATGGGGTGTCCAAGGTACGCATTACGATTGACGGGAAACCCTATGAATCAGGGCATATCATTCTGGACATAATCGAGGTATCACGGTAGCCGGTATCCTAATAGAAACTACTTGACTGTATCCCTGAATAATAGTACAATTTTCCAAATGTAATTTAGCGTAGTTGCATTTGAATCATTTTACAAGGGGGATTTTTAATGGATTATGTACTTGCTGCTTTTTCTTATCTGACTCCGGCCTTTCAACAGAAATCGGTTGATCAGATGCCGCTCTCGGAAGCGGAAAAAGCGATTGTTAAGGAGCTTGTTGCTGGTTGGGGAAAAACCAGAACCGTAGATTTACTGAAGGGGTTATCAGAGAAATACGGTCAGGCAGCCCCGGAGGCTGTCGGTAAATTTGTCGCCGAGAGCACAAAGCAGGATTATGCTGCCATCGGAGCGCGTGTAGCACACGAGGGAACTGAGATTGAGGATTTTATTCAGGTTTTATGGGGACCGCTGGCAGAACAGGGCTTTGTATACACCTCGGAGACCAGAGGAACAGATATGGAGTTCCATGTCACAAAGTGTCCTTTGCATAGCTTGGCTGAGATGACCGGATTACATGACTGGCTGTTCCAGCTTGCATGTGCTACAGATTTTTATTCGGCGACTTCCTTCAGTCCTAAAATCAATTTTACAAGAACAAAGACACTGATGGAGGGCTGTGATTGTTGTAATCATTGCTATTCTTATAAGAAATCATAGGGAGAGAAGTATATGAATGAGGCATTGGTAGGGTACTGCGGATTGTACTGCGGAGGTTGCCGGGAGTTTCAAAAAACACAGGCAGGAAATCCTTCTATAAAGGAAGACGGAACGCCGAATTATTGTGACGGATGTAAATCTGACAGAGTCACAGCTTGGTGTACAGAATGTGATATCAAGAAGTGTAACCGAAGGAAGGGCTTAAATTTCTGCTCGGAATGTGGGGAATATCCTTGCGAAATACTAAATGACTTTATGCATATGGAGGATTATGTATATCACATGGAGATACCGGAGGATTTCGAGGAGATCAAAAAGACAGGCCTCAATGCCTGGTATCAGAAGAAAGAACAGGCTTATTACTGCAAGAGCTGCAATCACCTGAACCATTGGTTTGAACAGGAATGCACCGGATGTGGTGCGAAGCTGAAGAATGGAAAAAGTATATAAGCGGCTTTTACTGATATCTTAAAAGGAATAACTTTATATAATAAAAGAGTTGTTGAGCAATACGTTTTGATAAATCGAGTAAGGATATAGGCATCCCGTCAAATGGTACATGACGTGATATCGATATCCTTACTCTTTACTTAGATAAGTTATTTTACATCAGTCTCTTGATTGCTGAAGATAATAATAGCTCTTATTTCACCCAGTAATCCCGACAGTCCTTGGAACGCTCCATAAAACCATATTCAATCAGATATCTGCGTATGGTCGGGAAATCAGAATAAACATCCTTTAGTATCTGATTAACCTCTTTCTCTGTATAGATTCTTCCCTGCTCAAATAATTCCATAATTTTCTGTAAAGTAACGATCTTTTTCTTTTCCTTCGCCGAGAAAAGCTTCAGCTTCAATGGGGCTAAGCTTATAAATACGGCGGAGAGGATCTTCTCTCGCTCTTCCTTTGTGATAACATATCGATCATCTATCATATTTGCTCCTTCATGGATCGGAACCAAAGCGTCCTGATCCGGCGGTGTTTCCTCTGTCGTAAGCTCATAGAGAGAAAGATAAAGCTTTGCCTGCTTTGCCTTTTCGCGAAAGCTGAACTTCTGATGTCTTATTGTCGAGGCAGTTACCCCCAGCTTTTGCGCTATTGCCTGATCGGAAAGTCCGCTATGGATCAGACTTAATAATTCCTTCTGTTTTTCTGTGATTGTATTATACTTGCTGTCACTTTCCAGCAGGTGCCGGAAGACTCCCCCGTGTGCCTGCTCCACATGCAGACGGACGGCACGTAAGGCATCATAGTACCGTTCCCCAACCTTGAAGATCTCCCCTTCCTCAAAGCTTTCACCACAAAGCATGCAGCTGTAGGTATGGGTAGCAGGCTCATAACAGTAACCCTTTTTTATGGTTTCAACCGAATGTTCATCAAGATTAATGTTCATATTAACTCCTGTTCTGAAAAGATAAACATATTCTAATACTGTTTATTGATAAGTCAACATAATATAAATAAGTTGTTGTATATTGAAGCTGAGGTAAGAGCTCGGGCTTGCTTAGAATTTGATTAAATTTCCAAGGAAGGATTAGACAGAGAAAAAATACAGGAGTATAATAGGACTATAAAATTTGTATGTGGGAGGTATTTACTATGCCAAAACTTAGTAAGGATTTTATTCAGGACAAGGAAATACTTTTTGTAGGCTATTCTTCTAGAAACAATGCATTCTCGAAGGAAATTTACACGGCATTTTCTAATCATGGAATTAAGGTATATCCTTATAATACCAGGATAGGCGGTAATTTTGACATGAAGGTTTATCATAAGCTGGAAGAGCTCCCATCCATGCCGACGACGGCTTTTGTATTGCTGAATAAGGACAATACCTCAAAGGCTGTGAAGGAGCTGGTAAATCACGGAATAAAGAAGATCTTATTCAGAAGTAAAGGCAGTGTGGATGAGGCTTTACTGGCAGAATGCAATCAGGTAGGAATTGAGACCGCATTTGGCTGTCCCTTGATGGTCTATGGAACCGGATTTCATAAGTTCCATGCATTCTTCGCAGGAGTAAAATAAATGATTACATTTCCGTTGATACGAAGTAAGAGGACAAATGAACAGGTGATGTCAGATGTCTTCAAAATATTACTGCTATATCATTTGCCGCTGTGGGTGAAGGATCCTGTAGAAATACTGCGTTTCCTGCTGCTTGTCAGTGCCGGAACTCTAATTGATGTAATATTCAGCTTAATCCATTATAAAAAAGTATGGTGCTGTGTATCGGGAGCAATTACTGCTGCGATCATCAACCTTTTAACAACTGGTGCACCTTTATGGGGACAGCTGCTTGGAGTAGTGATTGGATTAGTGGTCGGAAAGCACCTCTGGGGTGGGACAGGAAAGAATATTCTGAATCCGGCGATGGTAGGATTGTTCTGGGTTATGCTTCTGTTTCCTGTGGAATTCCCGTTCTTTAGAGCAACATTGCTGTTACTTCCGGCATTGCTGCTTGGCTTTCTGTTTCTGAAAATCAGACCCTTTGCAGGAGCAGGCTTCATCGTTGGGATGCTGGCTGCTATGATTGTATTTCGCGGCTTCTCACCGCACGATGTGATCACTTATGGAGTGCTTTTCTGGAGCTGTCTGATCATGACAGACCCGGTGACTGTAACCGGTCATAAAACAGTTGGTGCAATCTGCGGATTACTGGCAGGGTTTGCTGTATATCTCTTCCGATTGACACCGACAATCATTCCTCTGTGTATCCTTATGGTGAATCTGGTGTCCTCGGTAGCGGAGGAGATAACCGGAAGAAAGCCACTCCCTTTCCAGACCAACTTTCGCATACCGAAGGCAGTGACAGGGAAAGCATATCATAATAAACTCATCGATTTGTCTGGGCAGGAGAAGAAAGATGATGCAGAGGAGGACTTTTCCAGCTTGTCAGGGGAAGAGATTTTTAATCGGATACAGAAGAATGAGGTGTTTGGAATGGGCGGTGCCGCATTTCCTACTCACCGCAAATTGACTTCGCTGCTCAATTCCGGAGAACAGGCTAAGCATTTGATCATCAATGGTGTCGAATGTGATCCGGGACTGATTCATGATGTTTGGCTTCTCCGCAATTGTACAAAGGAAATTCAAAAAGGTATCGATATCCTGAAGCAATGGATCGGGTTTGACTCGGTGAGCCTTGCGGTTAAGAGTCAGGAAGAGCTGGATTATGCTAAGACGGTTCGACAGGTTACTGTACCTGACAGCTATCCGATTGGTTATGAACGTTTATTGATAAAACGGGTACTGGGAAGAGAAATTACGAATCAACAGCTTCCTGCTGAAGCGGGAATATTGGTATTAAATGTACAGACAGTATACTCCATATGGCAGGCAGTCTCTCTGAACCAGAAAATAGATTCCAGATTTCTGACAGTGGCTGACTTAAAGCAAAGGTCTGCACAGGTAGTAAGGGTTAAGCTTGGCAGCAGTCTTAAGTCTGTTCTGGAAGCTGTCTATCCGGGAGAAGTGAATATATTTACCGGTGGAGGTATCATGCAAGCTTACCTAGCAGAAGATGCATCTGTTGTTGAAAAAGGCACGAATTTAATAGCTACAGGGAATTATCCTCATTATAAGGAATCACCGCAGTGCTCCCATTGCGAAAGCTGCCGAAGGCATTGCCCTGCAGGTTTGAAGGTGGATAGGATCGCTGAACTGGTAGATAGTGGGAAGGCGAAGAACACCCAAAAATATCATGTCAGTAATTGTATCGGCTGTGGAAGCTGCAGCTATTCCTGCCCCGGAGGGCGAAATCTTGCTGCCAGGGTAAAGCTCGCAAAGGATACGGTAAAATAGCAGATAACGATATTTGAAGCCATGATGAGGAAGCTGTCTTATAGATTGATGGCTTCCTTTTCCGTATACCTTTATGAAAAGACTTGAAACATAAACCATCAAATGTTAAAATATGGTGGGAAATATTGCTGCGCGACGGGCAGTATTGATAGGCAGTGAAGAGCCGATATGAAAGGAAAAGCAAGAATGAAAGATAAGAAAAACAGGAGAAGCACCTTAAGAAGTATTATTGTAGTGGCGGTTGTCCTGATTGTTTATACCATAATCTGTTACATCATTATTGACCGTTACCCAGGGAAAGCGGATGAAGTTGACGGGGCTTCCAAGAAAGAAATGATCGCGGTGACTTTAGATCACATGACTACGTTGCCATTGCCTGATTCTGACTCTTCGATTGAATGGGAATGTGGTACCTGCTACAGTACTATTTCAAAAACCGGCATGGAGACATACTTTCGCAGATTGTCGGATGCTGGTTGGAAGGAGTATAACGGTAAAGCATTAAGTGGTGTTATCCCTATCGGAACGACGACGTATGAACTGGTCAACGGCGATCATATGCTTCAATTGATTACTTATTTGGAGGATCAGGATATTGCCTTCTATAACAGCATTCTTATTTATTATGATGATGACATATCAGTCAATGAACTGAAAGCCAGAAAAGGCGCCATGACGAAAGAGGCTATCCTTCCCCTGATCCAGTATCAGGTAGATGAATTATCCAGGCAGGGCAAGGTTTCCGATAATAATGATAAGGTGACCGGCTTGGTTGAAATCAATATCGATAAGGGCTTCGACAGACTGCAGCTACAAGCTTTTGCCGCATACAGTGACCTGGGATTTACAGGCTGCTTTCTGGCCAGAAATGGGATTGTAACATATGTACCGGGCAATTTAGCGTCCGCCCATGTCCTGGACATCGATCAGGATGGAAAATATGAGATCCTTGATGCTTACCATTCTTGGCAGGGAAACACTTACCGACTAGAATTGGTGGCATATGAATATGTGAAATCGGAGCCCTTTCATTCTCTCACGGAGATTCTGAGACAGAAATATTACACCTGCCTTGTCCCTGTCGATGGGTATGATGCATTTAAGTTGAATATGGACCGGGCTGAGACAGTGACACTGATTGGCGAAATTAAAGATTACGGAAAACTACAGGTGGTGGATGGAAGCTTCACAATACTGGGAGAAGAAGCCGAAAGCTTCCTCACCTGGTCAGATTCCTTTGATCAAAGCCGCCTGAGTACGATGAAAAAGGAATTTCCGGATAACCCTCCGTTAGTCAATATAAGCTTTGATTCCTCAAAACTGGATTATATTATACGGAAATCAGATTGGGGTGGCAGGATAGAAACGACAGATAGCAGTAAGCTGGCAGAAGCTTTTAATACAGAATATCCGACGTTGCCACTGATCAGCCTTGAGAAAATCTCTGTCAATGAAAGAGCCCCCAGAATTACCATAGATTTTGGAAAGTGTATGCCGGATAGTATTCGGGTTTATGACGCCCAGTTAACAGAGAATAATTCGATTCGCTATAATATTAATACGGAGCAGGCAGTTCAAATTATGGATGACAGAAGGGTATCCTTTCCGCTTTCCCAGCATTTTGCTTATTATCTCAGTTCGGATTCCAAGGATTATAATAAGGAATGGAGAAGATTGTTTCAGGTTGTCTGTACCTGGAAGGACAAGGAATGTACCTATGCTTTTCTGCTGAATACCAAGGGTAAATCGCTGGAGGGAAATTAGGACGGAGCCAGGATCAGGAAAGCTCTAAAGGTGCTTTTTCGCGCTTTCATTTATTCTGGCAATTATAACAGACATACAGGTGCATAGTTTATGTATCTTGTATATTTACAAAATAGTGATAATAAGATATAATTGTTAAATAAATAACAACATATACGTTCTGACAACAAGGGTACGCCCGAGTTTAAGGCGAAGAATAGAGAAGATATATCCGGAATAGGTAGAAAAAGGATCTGAGACGGTTAGCGATTATGCTGAAGTAAAAGATTATCCTGCCAATACTCCATCGGATTTCATTACTATCCTTGTGCCTTTGGGCACAAGGATTTTTTTATGTAAAAAGGTGGGTTCACTGAGCTTGCCTATATTATAAAAAGCATCCTATACAGAAGGAAACCTCTATCAATTAATTTTATCGGAAAGCAGGTACACTACATGAAAGAAATAAGACAGCTGATTGCTCGGCTGGAGGAGCAAAAAATCTTGTCGAAGGATGAGTTTATAACATTACTGACGCAGATGAAGGAAGAAGATGCGGCATATCTTCGGGAGAGAGCAAGAGCAGTAGCAATTGAGAGCTTTGATCACCAAATTTATACCCGTGGCTTAATCGAATTCACGAATTACTGCAAAAATGACTGCTACTATTGCGGTATTAGGAGGAGTAACAGGGCGGTGGAGCGTTATCGCCTAACCAAGGAAGAAATCCTGGATTGCTGCCGGGAAGGCTATGAGCTTGGTTTTCGAACCTTTGTACTTCAGGGGGGTGAAGATGGCAGCTACACGGATGAGGCCTTGGTTGACATTGTTACCTCGATTAAAGAAGCTTACCCGGATTGTGCTTTGACCCTTTCCATTGGAGAACGAAGCTATGAAAGCTATGAGAAGCTCTATCAGGCAGGAGCTGACCGATATCTACTGAGACATGAGACGGCGAGCGAAGAGCATTATGCCAGGCTACACCCTGAGAATTTAAGCTTACGTAACAGAAAAAAGTGCTTGAAGAACTTAAAGCAGATCGGTTATCAGGTAGGTGCCGGCTTCATGGTGGGGTCACCTTATCAGACCACGGAGGATATCGCAGAGGATTTACTCTTTCTCAAAGAGCTTTCACCTGAGATGGTCGGAATCGGACCCTTCCTTCCCCATCACGAGACACCCTTTGCTCAAGAACCGAAAGGGTCTATGGAATTGACCTTAGTTTTGATCAGTATCATAAGGCTGATGCTGCCGGAGGCATTAATTCCAGCTACAACAGCTCTCGGAACCATTCATCCCAAGGGCAGAGAGGAAGGAATTCTGTCCGGAGCCAATGTAGTGATGCCAAATCTGTCTCCCACCAGAGTCCGTAAGAATTATGAGCTCTATGATAATAAGATCTGTACCGGAGATGAAGCTGCAGAATGCCGTTTTTGCCTGGACCGAAGGATGAAGGGTATCGGCTATGAGCTCACTGTGAATAAGGGCGACCATCCATCTAGAAAGTAAACAAGCAGAATTAGGCGGACTGATTACGATAGATGAAAAGCTACTAATCGTGCAGATGGATTATTTTGAAAGAAAATATTTGTATAAAATAATAAAATATTTTGAAAGAAAAGCTACTGAGCATGCTGACTGATGAACGTAGATAGAACTTCAGTAGAGAAGGCTAACATTAAAATAGAAGGAGAAATAAATTATGTATGATGTAAAATCCAAAAAAGCGGAAGAATTTATTAATCATGAAGAAATCCTGGCTACACTGGAATATGCCAAGGAGAATAAGAACAATCGTGAACTGATTGACAGTATACTAAAGAAGGCAGAGGAATACAAGGGCATTTCCCATAGAGAGGCTTCAGTTTTGCTGGAGTGTGATTTAGAGGATGAGGTGCAAAGGATGTATGAGCTGGCTGTAAGGATTAAGGAGAAATTCTACGGCAACCGTATTGTGATGTTCGCACCGCTCTACCTCTCCAATTATTGCGTTAATGGATGTGTGTACTGCCCTTACCATTATGTAAATAAACATATACCAAGAAAGAAGCTGACCCAGGAAGAGATCCGTCGCGAGGTAATTGCACTTCAGGACATGGGACATAAACGTCTCGCCTTGGAGGCTGGGGAGGATCCGGTGAATAATCCTTTGGACTATATTCTTGAGAGTATCCAGACGATTTATTCCATCAAACATAAGAATGGTGCCATCCGTAGGGTGAACGTCAACATTGCCGCTACTACAGTGGAGGATTACAGGAAGCTGAAGGATGCCGGAATCGGTACGTATATTCTTTTCCAGGAGACCTATCACAAGGATAATTATGAAAAGCTACATCCGACAGGTCCGAAGCATAATTATGCTTATCATACAGAAGCTATGGACCGCGCCATGGAAGCAGGGATTGATGACGTAGGCTTAGGCGTATTATATGGTCTGAATATGTACCGTTACGACTTCGCCGGAATACTGATGCATGCAGAACATTTGGAGGCGGCTATGGGGGTTGGACCTCATACCATCAGTGTTCCGCGAATCCGTCCCGCGGATGATATCGATCCGACTTCCTTTAAGGATTCCATCTCCGATGAAATCTTTGAGAAGATTGTAGCGATTCTTAGAATTGCGGTGCCTTATACCGGAATTATCGTATCCACCAGGGAATCCCAGAAGAGCAGAGAGAAGGTACTAAAGCTTGGTGTATCCCAGATCAGCGGCGGCTCCAAGACCAGCGTTGGAGGCTATGCATCACCCGAGCCTGAAGAGGAGAGCTCAGCCCAGTTTGATGTAGAGGATACCAGAACACTGGACGAGATCGTCAACTGGCTGCTTGCTCAGGGACACATCCCGAGCTTCTGTACTGCCTGCTACCGGGAAGGAAGAACCGGTGACCGCTTCATGCAGCTGGTGAAGTCCGGTCAAATTGCGAATTGCTGTCAGCCGAATGCCCTGATGACACTCAAGGAATACCTTGAGGATTATGCTTCCCCGGATACCAAAGCAAAAGGAGAAGCACTAATTAGAGAAGAGTTGACTCGTATTCCAAACGAAAAGGTTTTTCGGATTGCGGAGGAAAACTTAGTGAAGATTGCAAGCGGAAGCAGGGATTTTAGATTTTAATAAAACAGGGATGGATAAATTTACAAGAATTGATATACTATTGATAAAGGAATAAGATGCCAATTACCAATTGAGAGAGCAGTGTAATCTGCGGGAGGATATCATACATGAGTTTGACCAGTACACCAAGAGCAAATCAGCTTCACATCGGCATTTTTGGAAAGAGAAATAGTGGTAAGTCAACCCTGATCAATGCGTTGACAGGTCATAATACGGCATTGGTGTCAGATGTAGCAGGAACCACAACAGACCCGGTTTACAAGACAATAGAAATCTATGGAATAGGTCCCTGCGTTTTGATCGATACGGCAGGCTTTGATGATACGGGATATCTCGGACAGATGCGTGTGGAGAAGACCAAGCTTGCCATGGAAAAGACCGATGTTGCCCTGATTGTATGCAGTGAGGAGGATATTTCTCAGGAGCTTGAGTGGGCCAGGGCATTCAAAGAGCATAAAGCGGCTGTTGTGATGGTCATCAACAAGATAGATCAGATCAGTAATACGGACAAAATCCGGAATAAGATCTATGAAGCAATGAAGGAGGAGCCGATTAAGATCAGCGCCATCTCGAAGCTTGGCATTGAGAAGATCAGAGAAGAGATCATCCGCAAAATCCCTGAGGATTTCGACGCGAAAAGTATCACCGGTGACCTGGTCGAGGAAGGCGATACCGTACTTTTAGTAATGCCGCAGGATATCCAGGCACCGAAGGGCCGTTTGATTCTTCCACAGGTACAGACTCTGCGTGAATTGCTGGATAAGAAGTGCCTCGTGCTCAGCAGTACAGCGGATAAATATGAGGAAGCTTTGGCAAGCATGACGAAACCGCCCAAGCTGATTATTACTGATTCCCAGGTGTTTCAGATGGTTTACGAGAAGAAGCCGAAGGAAAGTCAGCTAACCTCCTTCTCCGTACTGTTTGCCAGTCATAAGGGTGATATCGACTACTTTGTAAAGAGTGCAGAAGTTCTGGATCAACTGACCGAGCAATCTAAAGTTCTGATTGCAGAAGCTTGTACCCATGTACCTTTGGAGGAGGACATCGGGAGAGAGAAGTTGCCGAGGATGCTCCGCAGGAAGATCGGAGAAGGACTTACAATTGTAAATGTGAGCGGAAATGACTTCCCTAAGGATCTGTCAGGATTTAATCTGATCATTCAGTGCGGGGCCTGCATGTTCAACCGTAAGTATGTCATGAGCAGGGTGGAGCAGGCAAAGAGTCAGGGAGTACCTATGACAAACTATGGGGTTACAATAGCTTATCTGACGGATATCCTTGATAAAATAGCGCTGACATGATTGGCTTCTGATATTCTGTCGTAGCAATAGTTTGGGGAGGGTCGGGTATAACGAAATACTATGGATATTATTCTTAGACAATATAGAGAAAACGATTTGACTGCTATGATCGAGATATGGAATGAGGTCGTGGAGGATGGGATAGCATTTCCTCAGACAGAGCCACTGACCCTGAAGGAGGGAGAGCGCTTCTTCGGGGAACAGTCCTATTGTTGTGTCGCTGAAAATACCGAATCCAATGAGTTACTAGGCTTATATATATTACATCCGAACAATATCGGCAGATGCGGTCATATATCAAATGCCAGCTATGCCGTCAAAAGCAGCGCAAGAGGCAGCCATATCGGGGAAATGCTGGTGAAGGACTCTCTCACTATGGGAAAAGAGCTTGGATTTTCACTGCTCCAATTCAATGCAGTCGTAAAAACCAATGCTTCTGCCAGGCATATCTATGAAAAGCTTGGATTTGTGCAACTAGGCATCATACCTAAGGGTTTCCTACTTAAAAGCGGTATCTATGAGGACATTGTTCTTTATTATCATGAGTTATAATTCAGAAGATATTGTCTTTAATATTATGAGCTGAAATCAGAAGACATTATCTTCTAATATTATGAACTAAATCAGAAGATATGGTCCTCTATGACCCTGAATTGTAATAGAAGGGCATAGTTCACGATTACCTGAGCTTCATCATAGGATAAATATCCATTCAGAAAGTTTAAGTTGATAACAGATTAGAAAATAACTATAAAAGGTATGGGGGGGTACTTTTATGGAGATTGGGATTGGGGATTTAACAGATCTGGAAAGAATTCTAGAGGTTCTGAATTCAGCTACTAAGAAGCTGCTGGATAAGAAGGTATATCAATGGGAGTATCCCTGGGAGACTGCGCAGATAGAAGAGGACATCAGAGAAAAGAGGCAATTCACGGTAAAGGATGCTTCCCGGATGATCGCCGTCTTTTCTATCAAGGACACATTAGGTAATGTGTGGGAGCCGGAGAACCATGGCGATCAATGCTATCTCTATAGAATTGCTGTTCATCCGCAGGTTCAGGGAGCAGGAGTGGGAGAAGCTGTCTGCACCTGGGTAAAGGCTTATGCTATAAATAATAACAAGACAGTTTACCTGGATTGTTGGGCTGGCAATGAAAAACTGAAAGCTTTTTACACGAAAGCGGGCTTTGATTGTCTGGGAGAATTCCCTGAAGAGGATTACAAGATCAGTGTATTTCGATACAAACCTACATAAAATAAAGTCCCAACTCAATAAAAGTAGCGTGCTATGATATGCTACCCCTATATAGGACATTGAAATATAACAATTCCTATATAGGGGTATTTTATATAGTAAACCCATGGTGGGGTTGTTGAAAAGGATAAGTCAGCGAAATGGTCTTATATAAGGGTAAGGTTATGATGAGGGCATATAAAAGGATCAGCCTGTGAAAGTAATAATACAAGAGCAAGCCTATGGTGGGGACTTAAAAAGCGGGCATATAAAAGGATAGGTCTATGAATAATACTTAAAAAGATTAGGTCTATAGGGTGGACATATAAATGGATAAACTTATAAACGGGACATAAAAAGGTAAGCCTATAGGGGGCTGTTTCGGAATAAAGTGTAAGGCATAGAAGGGATGCTGAAGGAGATAGGTGAAGCATAGAAAGCAAGGGGATGTTCATAACATTAACAATAGCCAGAGGAAGGATATAGGTATCCCATCATGCACTGTTTGCCGAACAGTTTGCTGATATTGTTTAATCAGAAGCGAACATTTATGTTCGATTATGATAAACAATGTCAGCAAGCTGTCCGGGATCCGGTGTGTGAGGGATGCCTGTGTCCTTCCTCTGGCTATATAGGGGAATTAATACATCCCCTTGCTTTCTATTTAACAACTATTTTTCAACAGCCCCTTCTTTCGCTTTCTAATTAATGGCCCCCATATAGGCCTTCCAGAAGGCACCATCCTTATAGATGACATCCCCCAGTTGCTCGAAGGTCATCGTAAATTCAGGGAAACCTCCGGCATAGGCAGCGATATCATAAGGGTAGAAGTAGATCGTCAGACCATCTTCTGTCAGATAAAAATGCTGGGCGTCGGATATCCCTGTAAACTGATCTTCAAAGAACATGGATTCGCCGGTTGCGATATCTTCCTTGATCTTTTTTGTGATATATTCATTGATCGGAGTCTTATAATCACTGTCTTTCTTAAAGAGATCCTTCAATTCGTAGAATTCTCCGGTGGTGATATCGATAAAATAATAATTCTGAAGAGGCATACCATGTGCCGCTCCGGCATAATAATCATAGCCTGACATGGCGATCATCAAAAGGTTGTTCTTTAGAGAAGCTGAGAAGCTGTCACTTACAGTCAGAGCATCTTCTTTTGTTATATTTGCACGGGATTCAACAAACTCGGTTTCCAGCTGCTCGTTGATCTGGGTCTGGACATTTGCATCCGGCAAACCGGCAACTTGCGGATAATGTACCAGTACAGTGCGCAGAGGCTTAAAGATCATATCCTTTATGGTAACTCCCGAACCCAGAGTAATGGAGGGGTCTGCCTTCCATAATACTGTATTATCAGTATGATAATAGGTTAGGACGCTGTCAACATTTGCTTTGATAATATTGTTAACAAGGGTCAGCACACCACTGCCGTCGAAGCTGGGCAGGGAGTCAACCGGCTTTCCGTCTGTTCCGATAAAGAAGATGGTAGTATCGTCACAAGCGGAAGCATATTCTCCATTGAAATGGCTGATATCATAGTAAATATAATCGGTCAGTTGCTTCCCTTGAAGATTAAAGATAGCTGCGGGTTTTATCTCTGCTTCATAGCTTTCTGCAGCCGGATCTTTGACAGCGAACAGATCATTTCCGAGATATTCTATATTACTGTAGATTGGTGTTAGTATGGTCTCGCCTGTCACAATAGACACGACACCATACTTGGAATTTTTAGAGTATACTCCATAGCCATCCTCAAAGCTAAGGACGTAATCTGCATCGATGTCGGGGGTATAGCTTTCAATCACATTTCCGGATAAATCAATCAAATCATAGGATGTAGAATTGGGAAGAGCGGCATAGGCCTGACCGTTTTTATTAAAGTCACTTACGGAGGAATATTTCGGTTCAACAATGACCTTTCCTGTAGTGTCTATAAATCCATAGTTCCATACATCTTCGGTAGTGCAAATGGAAGCGGCTCCGTTGTGGAAGCTGCCGATAGTATCTTTACTCCTAAAGATCACAGTTCCGGTCCGGTCTATAACAAGGTTATCCTCACCCTGTCTGGCGACAGCAACACCATCGCGAAAATCGTCGGCATAATCATAGACAGGAGCTATCACGAAGGTTCCTGTGGAATCGATATAACCGTATTTTGTGGCACCCTCCGTAACCTGATAAGCGGGGTAGAGAGACTGCTCTTCTACCGGAAGAGGCGTAGGAGCTGTGGTTGGTGCAATTGTGGGTGAGGGAGCAACGGTGGGTGATAAGGTGGTATCTGGGTTATTCACCTGCTCTGTTGGCTTATCCCTTAATATAAAATATAAGGAAATTCCTAATATAATCAATAGTATAGCGGCACTAATCGGTATCATAATTTTTTTCATGCTATTCTCCTTTTTCAGTAAAACCGGTGGTCACAAGAGGATTTTTATGTATGTTCTAGCCTTTATTATAGTGAGGAAAAGAATAGAAGTAAAGCACATATCTGTTAAGATTGATTACGATTTTCTTAAATATTTGCTGTAGCAGGATTTTTATGCTATGATATCCCAAACGAGTCATTCTTTGGGAGAGTAAAGGAGAGATGTAATTCATGAAGCATATTCCAAACATCATATCGATCTGCCGTATTGTATTGTCAATCTCACTGCTTTTTTTCTTTGGGCAGCCGGTCCTCTTTTTTTTAGTCTACCTCATATGCGGTCTGAGTGACATGGTAGACGGATTACTTGCAAGACGCTTAAAGGTAACCTCGAAACTGGGCGCCAGGTTGGATTCTGTAGGCGACTTATTTTTATTTATCATCATGCTGATCTACTGCTTTACTTTCTTTGGTAAGGAGTTAAATCCCTATTTCCCGATTCTGACAGCAATTTTTTGCGTGCGTATCGGAGCAATCTTTTTTGCTGTAATCAAGTATCATGCCTTCGTTTTACTTCATACACGAAGTAATAAAATCACTGGCTTCTTAACCTTTTTTGCCCCGATCTTTCTCCTGCTTGCCAATCCGGCCGTCATCTATTCAATCTTAGGAATCGCTTTGCTATCTGCAATCGAAGAACTTATTCTGCATATCATCTCAAAAACCCCGGACCTTAATCATAGAGGATTATTATAGGAAAAATATTTAAATAATTTCAATTATCTCATAAAGTTTACGCATATAATATGAGTGGGACAGGTATTTGGTCTCACAAATTAAGCTATATAGAATTAGGGAGTCAAAACACCCTTGGTGCTTTCCGAATATAGAGCATTGATATGCAAACATGTTTGCAATAGCAATGCGCTGTATCCGGAAATGTGTAAAGCACTTTTGACACCCTGATCGTTACATAGGAATAAAATAATTGGAATATCTGGAAACTCATAGGTTACATAATACGACAAATATGTTATAATTGTTACAGCAGAAGGAGGACGTGCGAATTCAAATATTTTGCACTGTTTTTTAAGTTTTAAGAATTATTTTCGGCATATCATCATATATTTTCAATGCTGATATTACGCAGGGGAGGATATTTGCTTCGCAAAAACGCAGGTTATGGAGGTGTAGGTTGGGTGACGAATATCAGAAGATACGATGAGATAACAGGAGAACAGCTTTACCTCTTTCACGAGGGAACGAATTACAGAAGCTATCATATGTTAGGTTCGCATCTGATCACGCGGGAGCAGGAACGGGGAGTCAGATTCAGCGTATGGGCACCGAATGCCAGCTGGGTCAGTGTGGTAGGTGAATTTAACGCATGGAACCTCAATTTGAATCCGATGACCAGGATAGAAGGCTCCGGTGTATGGGAGGCATTTATCCCGGAGGCGGCAGAAAACCATCTGTACAAGTATGCCATCGGAACCACTTCCGGTGAAGTACTCTACAAGTATGATCCTTATGCTTACTATTCAGAGGTAAGGCCTAAGACAGCATCTATCGTCTATGATCTTGAAGGCTACTCCTGGAGTGATGCCGCCTGGCAGGAGAAGAAGGATAAGCTTCCTCTGAATCAGCCAATGCTGATTTATGAGGTACATCTTGGATCTTGGAAGAGAAAAGAGGAAGACGAGTTTTTAACATACAGGGAATTGACTCATACTTTGGTGGATTATGTGGTAGATATGGGTTATACCCATATTGAACTTTTACCGGTTATGGAGCATCCCTTTGATGGGTCCTGGGGCTATCAGGTATCGGGTTATTATGCGGCAACCAGTAGATATGGTACACCGAAGGACTTTATGTTTTTTGTAGATTACTGCCATCAGAAAGGGATTGGAGTAATCCTTGACTGGGTTCCCGGGCATTTTCCGAAGGATGCCCATGGACTTGCAAGATTTGACGGAACACCGATTTATGAACATCCTGATCCAAGACGTGGGGAGCATCCCGGATGGGGGACTTTGATTTTTGATTACGGACGTCGGGAGGTTCAGAGCTTTTTGATCTCCAATGTTATCTTCTGGTTGGATTATTTTCATGTGGACGGCTTTCGCGTTGATGCGGTAACCAGTATGTTGTATCTGAATTTTGAGAGAGAGGACTGGGTACCGAATAAGTACGGAGGCAGTGAGAACCTGGAGGCAGTAGCATTACTGAAGCGTCTGAACGAGGTGGTTTATTCCATCTATCCGAATGCACTGATGATCGCAGAGGAATCAAGCGAGTGGCCACTGGTAACAGCTCCTACTTACAGCGGTGGATTGGGGTTTTTGTATAAGTGGAATATGGGATGGATGAATGATACCTTAAAATATTGTTCCATGGATTCTGTTTATCGCAAATGGAATCACAATCTATTGACCTTCTCATTGACCTATGCGTTTTCCGAGAATTATATTCTGCCGTTTTCTCATGATGAGGTAGTGCATGGAAAGAGATCTCTCTTAAACAGGATGCCGGGAGACTATCATCAGAAATTCGCAGGGTTACGATGTCTTTATGGATATATGATGGCTCATCCCGGGAAAAAGCTTCTCTTCATGGGTGGTGAATTTGGTCAGTTTATTGAATGGAAGTATGATGCCGCTTTGGATTGGCTACTGTTGGATTATGACATGCATCGTATGATGAAGGACTATGTAAAAGCAATCAATCATTTTTATCGAAAGAATTCCAGCCTGTGGGAGGACGATAACGGCTGGAGCGGATTTCAATGGATCTGTGCCGACGATCATGACCAGAGTGTAATATCCCTAATCAGAAAGGGTCGTAAGAAATACGATCAGATGATTGTCGTGGTGAACTTCACACCGGTGGCAAGACAGAATTACCGGATCGGGGTACCAAAAGCAGCAGGCTACAAGGAAATCTTTAATTCCGATGATATTAGCTTTGGCGGTGATGGATTAATCAGTAATGGGGAGATCATGGTAGAAAAAATACCCAGCCATGGCTTTGAGCAGTCCATAGCTTTACAGATACCACCCTTATCGGCTGTTTTTTACAAGATGTTGAAGAGTTAAGTGTTAAAAGGTCATGCTGCTTATGCAGCAATGACTTATAAGTTGAATATTAAGGAGGTCTTGTTTATGGTAGGGAAAAAATGTGTTGCCATGCTGCTGGCTGGAGGACAGGGAAGCAGATTGGGTGTACTAACGAAGAATATTGCAAAGCCGGCGGTTCCCTTTGGAGGAAAATATCGTATCATCGATTTTCCACTGAGTAATTGTACCAATTCGGGTATTGATACAATCGGTGTACTTACTCAATATAAGCCCCTGAAATTGAACTCCTATATCGGAATTGGTCAGCCGTGGGATTTGGACCGACTGAACGGCGGTGTAACAATTCTGCAGCCTTATATGAAACAAAACGCGGGAGAATGGTATTCCGGAACAGCGAATGCTATCTACCAAAACATAGAATTTATCGAAGCCTATCAGCCGGAATACGTATTGATCCTATCCGGTGACCAGATCTATAAGATGGACTACAGCGAGATGCTTAGATTCCATGAGGAAAAAGAGGCCGATGTAACAATTGCAATTCTGGAGGTTCCCTGGGAGGAGGCTGGCCGCTTCGGTATCATGAATACGGACGAGGAGAATAAAATCTATGAGTTCGTGGAAAAACCCAAAAATCCCATCAGCAATAAAGCCTCCATGGGTATCTATATCTTTAACTGGAAGAAACTCAGACATTACCTGATCGAGGATCTGAATACACCGGGTTCCAATAATGATTTCGGCAAGGATATCATTCCAAGCATGCTGAAGGATGGCGAGCGTATGTATGCATTCCCGTTCAAGGGCTACTGGAGAGATGTAGGGACAATTCAGAGTTTATGGGAAGCCAACATGGACTTGCTGGAGGAGTCGCCTGAACTTGATCTGTATGACTCGGGTTGGAAGATTTACTCCAGAAATCCTGTAGAGCCGCCTCATTTTGTTGCTCTTGGCGCATCCGTCAGTCGTTGTATCATCACGGAGGGTGGTATCATCTACGGTGAAGTATGTCATTCGGTGCTGTTTGCCGGTGTTACAGTAGGACGGGGCAGTAAAATCAGCAATTCAATCCTGATGCCGAATGTCAGGGTAGGAGAGAATGTAATCATCGAGAATGCGATCATCGCAGAAAATACGGTGATCAGTGATAATTGTTATATCGGATATAATCCACAATCAGACGGAGAAGGCAAGGAACAGTCAAGGGGAGCAGATATTACTGTGATCGGTGAAAACATGATTCTGCCTCCGGGCTTTCAGCTGGAAAAGGGCAGTATGATTGACGTGGATAATTATAAAACCTTTCAGGCCGTAATCTGATAAATCATGAAGGGGTTTTTTCATATCGCAAATTCTTATGCCGCAACAGGCGGCAGAATGGAGGATTTATGAGAGATACAATGGGAATTATCTATACCGGTGACAGCAATGTCAGTCTTCAGGAGCTCACCCTGAAAAGATCGGTAGCCGCACTTCCCTTCGGAGGCAGATACCGTATCATAGATTTTACTTTATCCAATATGATAAATTCCGGTATCATCAATGTAGGAATTATCACACAGAATAACTATCATTCCCTGATGGATCATCTGGATAAAGGGAAGCAATGGGATCTGGATCGTAAGAACGGCGGTCTGTTCATATTGCCCCCCTATGTAAGCTCTGATAACAAGGGTTGGTATCGGGGTGATATCGAAGCTTATCATAATAACATGTCTTACGTATACCGAAGCCCTCAAAAATACATCATATTGTCAGGCAGCTCCATGGTGTGCAACCTCACTTACGATGAGGCAATGGAATTCCATAAGGAGAATCACGCTGATATTACGGTAATCTATAAGGAAGAAAAGAATGCTACCAAGGAGGAGTTGTCCAAGCATACAATCATTAAGACAGACGAGAATAACCGCGTCATTGATATGGAAGTGAAACCGGCTATGCCGACCTCCGATAAGCTTTGTATGGAGATGTATATCATTGAGAAGAGATTATTCGAATATCTGATTGATGAATGCGAAAGCCGTGGTTTATATGACTTCAATAAGGATGTGTTAATCAAGAACCTTGGCAAGCTGAAGATTCTCGGTTTTCCTTATGAAGGCTATCTGGCGAAAATCGACAGTATCCAATCCTATTTTAAACACAGTCTTGAATTATTTAATCCCGAGAATTTCTATGAGCTGTTCCATCATTCCGGACTAATCTATACCAAGGTTAAAGATGAGGTTCCGGCGAAATACGGTATCAATGCCAAAGCAGAGAATTCTCTTGTTGCCGATGGCTGCGTCATCAACGGACATGTGGAGAACAGTATTTTATTCAGAGGAGTAAAAATCGGAGAAGGTGCTGTCGTCAAGAACAGTGTAATTATGCAGGACGCGGAAATTCAGGAAAAGGTCATCCTTGAGAATGTAATTTTAGACAAGGACGTAATCATACGCAAGGGAAAGCATCTGGTCGGACAGGAGTGTTATCCGGTAGTGATCAGAAAGAATGCCGTTATTTAGGTGGGAAGAGAGGATGTCTATGAAGAAGATACTTATGGTCACATCGGAAGCGAGCCCGTTTGCCAAGACCGGTGGTCTGGCTGATGTTGCCGGGGCACTGCCCTATGCATTAAACAAACAGGGTGTAGAGTCAAGAGTGATTATGCCTAAATATGAACTTGCCGGTAAATCCAAGAAGACGAAGAAAAACGAGGAAACCGGCGAAGTATATGAGACAGGCGAGAAAAAGACACTTTATGACATATTCTTCGAATTGAACCTGACCACGGAGCATATCTGTTATATCTATGTGGATCTGGGCTGGAGACATCAATACTGCGGAATTGAGCAGGTGGTTTATCGGGGAGTTACGTACTATTTCATAGATAATGAATTCTATTTCAAGAGAGATAACTGCTATGGTTACGGGGATGATGCGGAACGCTTTGCATTCTTCTGCAGAGCTGTACTGGAAGCAATTCCACATATCAGCTTTACCCCTGACATTCTACACTGCCATGACTGGCAGACGGGCATGGTGCCGGTGCTTCTGGAAGCACAGTATCGTCACCTTGACCGATATAAGGATATCCGAACCATGTTTACGATTCATAATCTCAAATTCCAAGGCGTTTATGGAATAAAAGAAATGAAGGAATGGTTTGGGCTTGGGGACGAGTATTTCACATCTGATAAGCTGGAGTACTATAATGCGGGTAATTTTATGAAGGGCGGACTGGTCTATTCGAACCTGATTACCACCGTGAGTCCGACTTATGCGCAGGAAATTAAATATGCATTTTATGGTGAAGGCCTGGATGGGCTACTTCGGGCAAGAGAGAACAGCCTCTTCGGTATCGTTAATGGCATCGATTATGAGGTGTTTGATCCAAAGACGGACCCGAATCTATATGCTAATTATTCCACATCCAGTCTAAAGGGAAAGGCTGAAAATAAGAGACAGCTTCAGGAGAAGCTGAACCTAACCGTTCAGGATGACATTCCGATGATTGGTCTGGTATCCAGGCTGACTGATCAGAAGGGGCTGGCACTGATCGAATGTGTGTTGGAGGACATGATGGAGCAGGAGCTTCAGTTTGTTATCCTGGGCTCGGGAGATCGAAAATATGAGGACATGTTCCGGAATGCCGAAGGCCGCTACCTAGGGAAGCTGGCAGCCCGGATTGAATACAATGATCCTCTGGCGCAGCAAATTTATGCAGCATCCGACTTCTTTCTGATGCCTTCCTTATATGAACCCTGCGGTCTTGGCCAGTTGATTGCCATGCGTTATGGTTCTTTACCAATTGCCAGAGAGACAGGAGGTCTGAAGGATACTGTCTGCTCTTATAATGAAGAGACAGGAGAAGGCAACGGCTTCAGCTTCGCGAATTACAATGCCCATGATATGCTGTTTACGATTCAGAGGGCAATTAGCGTGTATCAGAAGAAAACTCTCAGAAGTAAGCTGATCAAAGCGGCTATGTCCTGTGATTACAGCTGGGATAACTCCGCGGTCAGATATCTGGAATTGTATGAGAAGCTAAAACCGCAGATTTAATTCATGGCTTGGGTTCAGGCTTAAATACCCTTCCAAAATTAAATCCTTTGGAATTTGATTTTGAACTACTTTCAGATATTGTTTGTGGCGCCGCTTATCGGTGGAATGGAGAAATGTATGAAGAAAGTGAAGTTGCTATATGTGTCTGCCGAGATTTCTCCCTATGCCAATACAGGCGGTCTGGGAGAGGTCGGAAGAAGCTTCCCTGCAGCACTCGCACAGACTGAGGGCTATGAGGTCCGAAGAGTTATGCCGATGCATAAATCCATCGAGAGGTCGATGAAATATGTGGCGGATTTTCCGGTTGCGGTGGATCAGGAGTATGAGACCTGCATTGTGAAAACAGACGGGTCGGATAAGAAGCTGAAGACTTATTTTATTGATAATGACAGATATTTCTACAGGGACAACCTTTATGGGTATGAGGATGATGGTCATCGATACTTCTTCTTCTGCAAGGCAATAGTCGAAATGCTGAAGAACTTGTCTTACCGGCCTGATATCGTGCATACCAATGACTGGCACTGTGGTTTTCTACCCTTGCTTTTAAAGAAAGAATTTCCCACGATTAAGACAGTTTATACCATTCATAATATATCCTATCACGGGTTTGTGCCATCCTCCTGCCTGTCAGGACTTTTGACCATGAAGGAGCAGTATTTGCTTGGCTGGCCGGAATGGCTGAATTTCATGAAGGCAGGGATTATCTATGCAGATCTCCTGACCACTGTAAGCCCCGGCTATTGTGAGGAGATCAAACAGGCAGAATACGGTTGTGGCATGACTCCGCTGATAGATCAGCGGGAAAACACGATTGTCGGGATACTTAACGGTGTGGATACAGAACAATATGATCCGATGGCAGAAGGGGAATTAGAATATCCTTATGACAGTAAGAATCCGGAGTCCAAGAGGAAGAATCGTAGCTGGCTCAGAGAGCATTATAAGCTTCCTGAGGATGACAGACCTCTGGTTGCGATGATTACCAGACTGGATTATTCCAAGGGCATCGATGTCTTGTTAAAGGCGATCAGTTATTTTGATTTCAAGCGTTTTCAGTTGATTGTGCTAGGCTCTGGTAATCCCTATTATCAGGGACTGCTGGCTAATGTAACGGCTGGTTATCCAGAAAGCATGGCGGTTGATTTTGATTATAGTGCAGGTATGGCAAAGAGAATTTATGCAGGAGCGGATATCTATCTGATGCCTTCTCTCTTTGAACCTTGTGGACTGGGGCAATTGTATGCGATGCGATACGGAGCTGTTCCTATTGTCAATCCTGTAGGAGGGTTAAAGGATACCGTGTTCGAGGATGATGAGCATCCGAAGAAAGCTACCGGCTTTTATATGAAGGAATGGAGTGGACAAGCACTGAACGATGCACTGAACCGGGCACTCGCGGCTTATCAGTCACCGGATTGGTTCTCGATTGTGAAGAATTGCATGAAGTATAACTCTACCTGGAAGAGAAGTGTGGAGGAGTATCTGAACTATTATGATGCCTTGCTAAAGTGTGGGCAGGAAATGTAACGAAGGATTATGGGAAATTGCTCAAATCCTGCCGGTAATGTGATACTGAAGAAAAGAGAAGAGGGACAGGCATTCGGGTTTGGCATCCGTAGGTCTGTCCCTTTGTGCGATCTGTTGTATGATAAATCAGATAAACCATGGATAAGCTGTCCATGATGTGATAAAGTGAATAAAAGATATATAGTGAAAGGACGGAAGCTATGAGAAGTCAGGAGATCAGAAAAAAAGCGCCGGAGATGGATCCGCTAAAGCTTGGAATGGGATGGAGTATCGAGGACCTTGAGAAACCACAGATTATGATTGAGAGTACCTTTGGTGACAGCCATCCGGGCAGTGCACACTTGTTGCAGCTTACTGATCGTGCCCTTGCGGGGGTTGCTTCCTGTAACGGAAAAGGGGCCAGATATTTTGCGACAGATATTTGCGATGGGATCGCACAGGGACATGACGGGATTAATTACTCACTCGCATCCAGAGATACATTGGCTAATCTGATTGAGATTCATGCAAATGCCTCCGCATTTGATGCAGGAGTATTTATCTCCAGCTGTGATAAGGCTGTTCCGGCACACCTGATGGCAATCGGCAGAATTAATATTCCTTCCATCGTAGTAACCGGTGGGGTGATGGATGCAGGACCGGAGCTGTTGACATTGGAACAGATCGGAACGTACAATGCAAAATATCGCAGGAATGAGATAACACTGGAGCAACTCACTTATTATAAACAACATGCTTGTCCCTCCTGCGGGGCCTGTTCCTTTATGGGGACGGCAGCGACTATGCAGATTATGGCGGAAGCATTGGGTCTGATGCTTCCCGGCGGTGCACTTTTGCCGGCAACAGGAGAAGAGCTGCCACAGTATGCCTATGAAGCCGGAAAGCAAGCAGTAATCCTTGCGAAGCTGGGTTTGACTCCCAGACAGCTGGTGACCAAGGAGTCCTTTGAGAATGCCATCATGGTGCATGCAGCTATCTCGGGATCGACCAATACCTTGTTGCATCTTCCTGCAATTGCTCATGAATTTGGGATTGAACTGGATGCTGACAGCTTTGATCGTCTGCATAGAGGAGCCCACTATATCCTAAATATCAGACCGAGCGGAGCATGGCCTGCACAGTATTTTCACTATGCAGGAGGCGTTCCTGCCGTGATGGAGGAAATTAAGGAGCAACTGCATCTCGAAGTGATGACGGTAACCGGAAAAACACTTGGGGAGAATCTGGAGGAATTAAAAAAGAATGGTTATTACGAAAGCTGTGATGAGTATTTAAGAGAATTGAAGATAGACAGGGCGGATATTCTGCGTCCCTATGCTAAAGCAATTGGGACAGAAGGGGCAATTGCCATATTAAAGGGCAATCTGGCACCGATGGGTGCAGTTATAAAGCATAGCGCAGTTCCTAAGGAGATGCATAAAGCAATCCTTCGGGCGAAACCCTTCGACTGTGAGGAGGACGCTATCGAGGCTATCCTGGCAAAAAGAATTCATCCAAAGGAAGCTGTTATCATACGATATGAAGGACCAAAGGGGAGCGGTATGCCGGAGATGTTCTATACAACAGAAGCGATCTCTTCCGATCCCGAACTGGCAAAAACAATCGCGTTGATTACGGACGGACGTTTCTCGGGAGCCTCCAGAGGACCTGCAATCGGACACGTATCCCCGGAGGCAGCGGAAGGCGGACCCATTGCTTTAGTAGAGGAGGATGACCTGATCGAGATCGATATCGAAAAGCGGATACTCCAAATCATAGGTTTCTGTGGGAAGGAACATACTCAGGAGGAGGTGCAGAGGGAACTCGATGAGAGAAGAGCCCGTTTTGCACTGCGTCCAGTTAAGTATGAGCGAGGCGTTCTGAAGCTTTTCGCAGACCGTGCCGTATCTCCGATGCAAGGCGGATACATGAATTAAAGGGTCTTATGTATCATTCGTTCGATTGTTAAGGGAAGTATATCGATAGTTATCGAATAGAAAACGAAAGGACTGGCATTCCAATAATGCAAGTCCTTTCGTTTTCTATGCAGTACTACACTTTTTGGAATTGTCCTGAGCTATTGGTGGAATGATGCAAAGACTGTTTTGCTTTACCTCATTCTCCATAACATCAGGATTTTGTGGAGTACATTCCTTTGCTCTCCATATACTTGAAGATGGCCTCGCCATGCTTCTGCTCTTCCTTCTGAATATGATTCAGAACATCTCTTACTTGAGCATCGCGGAATTCAAAAATCGCAGTGTCGTAAGAACCTGAGACATATTTCTCCGTGGTCAGCATATCGTTGCACATATCCTGATCAGAAAGATTGAGATTACCGGAAGCATTGCTTTGTGTCTTCATCCGCTGCTGGGATTGGGAGCCTTGGCCCTGACCGCCCATCGAAGGTACACTGCCGCCAAGTAGCTGATTGATTGTCTCAAGATGTTCTTCTTCTTTGCTCCCGTTACTCTGAAATACTGCTCTTAGTTGTTCGTCACTGGTAAGGCAGCTGTAGTTCGCATACTTACGGATACATTGCTCCTCATGGGATCTGGCATCTTCCAATAAAAATTTTTCCTTTGTGGTTAATTGAACATTAGAAATCATACGAAACACCTCCAAGATTATTATGAGCAGATATGAAAATAATATCCTTCCCATCTGAATCATGATAGATGTTAGACATGGCGGTATCAATTATTGCACTTTCAAGAAGGTGTTATTGATACTAATTCTATGTAAATTATGGTACAATATCTTAAAAATAGATAAATTCTGTAGAATATTATCGAAATGCGGTATATAATGGGAACAAGTGATACTCGTACATAATTCATACATCAGGGGGAATATGGCTATGAAAAAAATGAAATTGTCTTTAATGTATCAAATCATGATTCTTTGTGTTTCATTACTATTAATTGCTATGCTAAGCATGAATATTTTTACTTATCGAAATACCAAAAGAACAATCGAAGATACTATGGGGCAGATGGCCATTAATATTACTCACTCTGTCATGAATACGATAGATACGGATCAATATGTCAAGCTTCGGACTCCCGAGGATATGAAGACGAAATATTACAATCAGCTCAGGGAAGAGCTGAAAGCCTTTAAAGAAAAGACAGGCTTGAAATATATGTACACCATGAACCGCAGTGAGAGCGGCAAGTATTATTATTGTGTAGATGGTGAAGCAATAGATGATCCCGATATCTGCTCGATTGGAGATGAAGAGACGGCTATTTCTGATAAAATGATTGCTGCTCTGGACGGCCAGGAAGGCTATGAGATCTATTCGTCAGAGGAATGGGGGACGCTGGTATCAGGCTATGTCCCAATCAAAAACAGTTCGGGTGAGGTGATCGGTATTTTGGCGGCAGACTTTGATGGAACGATTGTGACTGAGAAGCTGCATGAGATTAACGTCAACATGTCTATCCAAATGATCATAATTATTGCTGTAGGTATCCTGTGTTCTATACTGGCTTCCTATTTTATAATTCGGGATATTACGAAGCTTCAGACGAAGGTAAAGCTGGCAGAGCAGGGGGACTTAACACTGGATGTCAGCAGCAGGCGCAGGGATGAAATCGGAACCTTGTCAAATGCTTTTCAGTTAATGATAAAACATATGTCTGAGATGATTCTCGGTATCCGTGATAATTCACAGGCAGTCAGCAGAGATGTTGATATGCTGAATGAAAATGTCGATGTTACAAATCGGGCTACCGAAGAGATCACAAAGATTGTTGGGGAGATAGCTGCCGGAGCCGTCAGACAGGTTGAAAATGCCGAGGAAGCAGAGCGTTCCATGGAACGTGTATTTGAACAGATTACTTCCATCACTGATCATATCGCTCTGGTAAATCAGGATTGCGATCAGGCGGCAACCGAAATGCTGGAAGCCTCTGATAAACTGATTGGTTCCACGGACCAGATCAATCTAGTAAATGAGACGGTAGAGAATACAGCAACAATGATGAGGCAGCTTGCTGCAAAATTTGATGAGGTACTGACCTTCACGAAAAGTATTGAAGAAATTGCATCCAGGACAAATCTGCTTGCACTGAATGCTTCTATTGAAGCAGCTTCTGCCGGAGAGCATGGCAAGGGCTTTGCTGTCGTTGCGGCAGAGATTAAGAACTTGTCGAAACAGTCAGGTATAGCTAGCAAGCAGATCAATCAGCTGATTTTAGCAGTATCAGAGGAAATCAACAGTTCTACAAAGGCAATTGAGGGTGGAGTAAAACAATCGCGTGAGGGTGTCAATGATATGGCTCAGGCGAAGGAGAATTTAAGTAAGCTTTGCATATCCAACAAGAAGGTTGATAGCCGTGTTAAAGCAATTGCTGACGCAATTCAGACAATTGAAGCGGATAGCAGACATGTGCTTGATAAGACAAGACAATTATCGGATATAGCGAAGGAACTGAGTGAGGGTACGCAGCAGACGGCTGCAGAGACGGAAGAACAGTATGCTATCGTGGAGGGAATCAAGAATGATCTGGGTTCCATCAAAGAAAGAATAGCACTTCTGGAGAGCAGTGTGAATCAATTTACAGTTTAGAAATGAAAAGTTTTTCTTTCAGATAGGCGATTGATAGGAGGGACAGCGAAGAAGTTTAAAACGCTTTTTTGCTGTCCTTTCTTTTAGTTTTTACTATGTGACAGACGAATGTGCACCAGGCCGGTCGGTAGATAAATAAGCGATAAATAAGTCTTCGGTCCCTAAATTTATTTTGACGGAATTTTTATTATCTGATAATATAAGGAAAAGAAAGCATCATAAGGATGTGAGAGGTGGGGAGATCATGTACGAAAGAGAATTGAAGGAAATGCTTGATAAGATGGCTGTTTTTGAAAAAGCCTTTGATAAGGGCAGATTGATTGATCCGATCAAAAGAAAGGTTCTGGATATCAAGGATAACAAAATCATAGATTCTGGAAACGATTGCTTTGAATTTTGGGAAAAGAAAGACGTATGTGATAACTGTATTGCCATGCGGGCTTACAGTGAGAACGACACCTTTATTAAAATTGAATATTCAAAAGAAGAAATTTATGTTCTGACCGCAATTCCTGTGGAGATCGAAGGAAGGATAGTTGTGGTCGAACTCTTAAAAAAAGCAACGAACAGTATTACCTTTGGTTCTGATCAGCAGGAGCTGAAAGCTGATATCCATAAAATGATTGATAATCTGAATAATGTGGCACTTAAGGATTCACTGACAGGAATCTACAACAGAAGATATATGAATGAAAGAATGCCGGTAGATATCAAAAATGAAGAGCTTTCCGGGAACAGTATTACGATTATTATGGCAGACTTGGATCTGTTTAAACATATTAATGATACCTATGGACACTTAAATGGAGATTGTGTTCTGAGAAGCTTTGCAGAAATTCTGCAGAATGGATTGAAAAGGAGTAATGACTGGGTTGCACGGTATGGAGGAGAAGAATTTCTGATTTGCATGCCCGGAGCAGATTTGAAGCTATCCATGGAGACAGCCGAGCGAATGAGACAGGCTCTGGAGGAAACAGAGATGGACTGCGGGGGCTTTCGCTTCAGGATTACAGCAAGCTTTGGCGTGTTTTCTACCATTCCCGGAGCAGAAACGACCATGTTTGATATGATTGAGAATGCTGACAAGATGCTCTATGAGGCAAAGCATAAGGGCAGAAACAGAGTGGAAGGTTATTCCGAATAAATCGAAATCATAGATATCAAAAGTACAATAATGGATAGGGGCTGTTGCAGTGCATATGTCCTTATCTTAAAGGAAACGATATGCACTGCAACAGCCCCTTGGTTTTTGTCTAAGTTCAATGACCTCTATTTCTGACTCATTTGTTCCTTATCGTAGACAATCTCCAGTCCTTCCTGATAGCCTTTCTCCATCTTGTGGCGGGCTTTTCTGTTGGCTACGCTGTCGAAAATTATGGAAAAATCATAATCGTCCGGATACATCTGCTCTGCAGATACTTTCAACTGAAGTCTTTTATGGTTGATGAATTCCTTCTTTTTCTGAATCTGTACACCTACCTCACCCTTCTCGTTTGCCGTTTGAAATACAATGCCAATCTTCTTCTGCGGATAGACTACCACACTGTCGCCCACTTGGAAGCGCTGACTTCTGGCCGTACCCGGTGTGGACACTTTTACTTTTGCTGTCTGCGTCTGAAGAGCAGGAGCCGCCACCTGGGGAGCCGCTTCCGCTGCATCCTTCAGAAAATCGGAGTCGATATGGGGAAGAGGCTTCTCACTATGCTTTTGGTAGGCTTCGTGATAAGCCCGTTCCAGCATATGCTTAGGGAGACCCAAGCGCTTTGCGATATATAAAGCACAGCTTTCACCTGCTTCACCGATTTCCAGACGATACAGAGGCTTCAGACTCTCTCTGTCGAAAGCCATCTTGGCATTCACCAGGCCTTCAGCCTGATCTGCATATTCCTTTACCTCCGGATAATGGGTGGTTGCAACAAAAAGACAACCCTTCTGCCTCAGTTCCTCCAGGATGGCGATGGCAATACCCATTCCTTCAGCCGGATCAGTACCGGAACCGAGCTCATCCAGCAGGACCAGACTATCCCTGGTAACATAGTTTAAAATGTTGATAATATTCGTGATATGAGAGGAAAATGTGGATAAATTCTCCGTAATGCTCTGCCCGTCTCCGATATCACACAGGACTATATTGTTCATGCAGAGATCGGCATAGGCACAAGGTACATGCAGACCGCTCTGTGCCATAAGCTGTAACAGCCCGACAGTTTTCAGGGCCACAGTTTTCCCGCCGGTATTAGGTCCTGTGATAATAATTCCGCTGACCTGATCTCCAAGGGTGAAATTCAGGGGAACACATTCTTCAGGTTTAATCAGTGGATGTCTTCCATCTTCAATTTTTATGCGACGACCGATATTCATCAGGGCTGGGATAGCTTTCATATCCAGACTGAGCTTTGCTTTGGCAAAAATAATATCCAAGGCCTCCATGGCTTCCATATTCATTCGAATGATAGGTGCGTGCTCGCCTACCATTCCTGAAAGAACGTAAAGAATTCGACGCTCCTCATTGCTCTCTGCGATTTCGAGCAGGGATAGCTCCTCCTTCAGCTTAGAAACAGCAGTAGGTTCAATGAAATAGGTGGAACCGCTGGACGAAATATCAAGTACCGAACCACTGACCATATTTTTATATTCTCTCTTTACCGGAAGTACGAAATGGCCGTTCCTGGTAGAGACATAGCCATCGGTAAACCACTCCTTCTTACTGCGCAGCTGTGCTTCCAGTTTCGCCTTCATCTCTGATTTCAACAGTTCCGACTTACGCCTGATATCCTTCAATTCTTTGGAAGCATTATCATCCACAGCATTATTACGAATTGAGTTGTTCAGCTCACTATTCAAAGACGTCAATTCACTGATGGAGCCACCATAGCCTGCGATAGCTACACCCAAAGATTCGGCTCTTTTTAAGAACCCCTTCATTCGTCGGCATCCATTGATGAACAGCTCAATCTGGGTTAGCTGCTCCGGGATGAGCATGGCGCCTTTTTCTGCAAGTTCCAACAGCATTGCGATATCCTTCATCGCAGCCAGCGGAGGAGTTCCTACATGATCTAGGATTTTTCTGGCTTCCGTAGTATCGTTAATCCGGGCATTTACTTCCCATTCGTTAAGATAGGGTCTCAGTGCGAGCAGCTTTTGCTTCGCAGTCTCTGAAACAGCATTTTGACTAAGCATTTCCAGTATTTTGTTAAATTCTAATGCATTCATTGATTTTTCTATCATTTTTCTACTCCTTAATTCCTATTCATTATTTCATTCCAAAAAAAACCCCACAGGTAATCTACCGATACTTGGATAGAATACTCCCTGTGGGCATGCTGTCTTTCAAACAATACAAGATGAATTGATCAATCAATTCACTTTTTCATGAATAAAAAAGCATAACAGGATAACCCTATTATGCCTTGGAATTCTGAAGAATGGATTACAAGACAGTTTTGAGTATTTCTGTAAAGGTAGAAAGTTAGGCACAACAAAACAAAGGTATACAACCAGCGTACCCAACAAATTCAATTCTGTGCTACTGTGCACAAACCTTATTAACAGATAATACCGACATCAAAACCGTCCTTTCAAATATACATTTCAACTTTTACATTTGCATTTTATCATACGGAATTGCTTCTGTCAAAGAATTTCTTAGAGTTAATAACGAAAATTTTCGTAATATTTTATAGATCATTTTTAATGAAACATTGATTTTATGGGGATTGAAAGGGGGATGAAGAGATTTATCAAAATGTATATTGAATTATTCCCATAAAGATAATATGATAATATAGTTAAATAGTACTATAAGCTTTGAGGAAGCTCGGAGTAGGACAGGAGGGAATAGGATCAGTAATTCATATATTGTTCATTTGACATAATTGGCTATGAATGTTACTATTATTTCTGCATGATTAAAAAATTTTAATAATTAATATATAGGAGAGACGACTATGCTAGAGAAAGAATTTGAGAAGCTTTATTTTAAATTTCGCAATAATTACTGTAAGAACCTCTTTTCCGGTGTAAACGAGGACAAGGAGAGCTTAAGCCCCACCGAGTCCTATTGTGTAGAGGCAATCTTTCTGCTTAACCGCCCTACAGTTCATCAGTTTGCGAATTATGTGAATATATCTCAGCCGAATGCGACTTACCGTATCAGCAATCTGATTAGTAAGGGATATGTACGTAAAGTGCTTTCTGAGGACGATCGAAGAGAGTATTTCCTTGAGGTTACAGACAAATTCTCCAAGAATTACGGTATGAACGCATCCTTTAATGCACAGTTAATGAGTGGTATTCGTGAGAAATTTACGGAAGAAGAGATTATGCTTCTTGAAAAAATGATTAAGAGATTGAATACCATCATGTCTTAGGGAATACTTAAAATTAATATAAATCAGGATAAGAGGCTGTTGCAAAATTCAAAGAAATGTTATACATTGATTTTGCGACAGTCTCTTTTTATGGAAATGAAACTATTGCCATATATGGCTGAACTCAAGCTTATGTAAACAGGTTGCATAGGGCATACCTGCTGTTGGTTTATAAATCTCGATACCTGTAAAATGAGTGTCTTGTAGCAAACCTGGCTTTGGCCGGGCAATGCAGATGAAACGGTATTTCATGCCTGTCTCTTCGCGTTTTGCATAGGCCACAGGATAATAGTCGAAGGAGTCGATGTGCCGCTTAAGGACATTATATAAGAGCAGTGCCTCATACGGTGGAATGACCGGATAGTAAACCCAGCTCTTAGGCATGGTAATTCACCTCAGATAGAGCGTTACTATATCATATGCAGGACTTAGAAAATGTTAATACATGATTCGCTAAATGTCTGCGAGGCTGACATTTTGGATTACATAATTTAAAAATATCTACGGAGCTGATATTTTTGATTATATAATTTAAAATATCTATGCAGCTGATATTTTGGATTACATGATTTAAAATATCTATAAAGCTGATATTTTGGATTGTAAGCTTCATAAAGCTTATATTTGATCTATATGCGCATGAAACATGCGCAAGAATGGGAGGTAACTATGAGAACAAAAGTATCAAATCCAATATTGCCGGGTTTTTATCCGGACCCTTCTGTCTGCCGGGTAGGAGAGGATTATTATATGGTAACCTCGACCTTTGCATATTTTCCGGGTGTTCCGATCTTTCACAGCAGGGATCTGATTCACTGGAAGCAGATCGGCAATGTGCTGGACCGGGAGGAACAGCTTGATTTGTCAGGAGTGAAGCAGTCGGAGGGTATTTTTGCTCCGACGATACGGTATCATCAGGGTACCTTCTATATGATTACTACTAATATTACCCATGGCGGGAATTTCATCGTGACAGCCCAGAACCCTGCGGGACCCTGGTCTTATCCGTTCTTTCTGGAGGCGGAGGGAATTGATCCTTCCCTGTTTTTTGACGATGATGGCAGATGCTATTATACGGGGACAAGACCCCGCAGAGAAAAAAGTACAACAGATACAAATCGAACAGGCACAGGTAGTGCCAGGATAGCACCCGATGCCCGGGTCGTTTCTGAATACTTTGGTGATAATGAGGTGTTTTTGCAGGAGCTGGATTTGAAAACCATGAAGCTGGTAGGTGATGTCTATGCCCTATGGTATGGTGCCTTACGCGAAGCGGTATGGCCGGAAGGTCCCCATCTGTATAAGAAGGACGGGAGATATTATCTGCTGATCGCAGAAGCAGGCACCGCACATGAGCATGCAGTTACGGTTGCCTCCGGCACCAGCCTGAAGGAGCCGTTTGAGGGCTATCGCAGCAATCCAATTCTAACACACAGGCATCTGGGTAAAAATTATCCGATTGTTAATGTGGGCCACGGAGATCTGGTCGAGACTCAGAACGGCGAGTGGTTTATGGTAGTGCTGGCTTCACGACCGTATGGCGGTTATTATCGGAATCTGGGCAGAGAGACCTTTCTGGTACCTGTCACCTGGGAGGATGGATGGCCGGTAATCAATGTCGGTGTAGGAAGATTAGAAGATACTGTGACGGGTCCGGATCTTGAACCCGTACCGGTAGAAAGAATCCCCGAGCGGGAGGACTTTGATGAGGCAGTGCTGCCGTATCATTTCGTATGGCTTCGTAATCCGAAACCGGAGAGCTACAGCTTATCTGCACGAAAAGGATATTTACGGATGCGACTGACACCTGAGAGCATCACAGAGTTAGCCAGCCCGAGCTATGTCGGGATCAGACAGACCGGGATGAGTTACATACTTGAGACCAGTATGGAGTTCCAGTCGCAGAGCATGCAGGAAGAAGCCGGGCTGGTATTATTGCAGAATAACCGCTACCACTATCGGTTTGTCAGTACAGCAAGGAACGGTATCGGGCTTATCTTGTTAATCCGGTGTTTTGATGGTAAGGAAGAAGTACTTGCGGAGGTTATCCATCAGAAAGAGGAACAGAAGGAGTTAAGGCTTCGTGTTATTGCCAAAAGGCAGGAGCTGCAATTTGCATATAGCCATGACGGTAAGAGTTATCATATCGTTAAGGCGGATGTGGATGGCAGAATGTTAAGTTCGGATGTAGCGGGCGGATTTGTCGGAACCACCCTAGGGCTGTATTGTTCCTCGTGCGGTATGAGGAGTGCGAATTATGCAGATTTTGATTGGTTAGAGTATCGAAATCAGGAATAAAGAGAAAAGCCTGCTTATTACAGCAGGCTTTTCTCTAAAGGAAAGATAATGATACTATGAAAAAAAGATTTACGCATAGTCAGGGGTCTATTCGTGCCCATGATTTCTTCTGCGGTATAGATTCTTAAACTCTGTCGGAGTACATTCCTTCAGGTTCTTGAATACCCTGTTGAAGGTAGCGATACTTGAGAAACCGGCAAGCATTGCAACCTCTGTAATTGTAAGGTGAGGGTCGAGCAGAAGCTTTTCGGCTTCCTTGACCCTTCTTTGATTCAGGTAATCATAGAAGGACATATCCGTAAATTGCTTGAATAGTCTGGAGAAGTGGAATTTGCTAAAGCCTGCCACATCAGCAATGGTGTTCAGGGAGATATCTTCCGTATAATTATTATTAATATACTCAAATATGGTATTGAACTTCTCGATATATTCCCTTTGCTTATTTAACTTGACAGCTGGAAACAGGTTCTCTGTATTCATATACTTACGACCGGTTACAACAAGCATCTGAATAATTAATGCATAGATTGCTTCTTCCCGAAGTGTATTCTTACTTTGGTATTCGTTCGCCAGCTCATGGAATAGAACTGAAAGCTTCTCATGAATATCCGGTGCAGTTGCCGGTGTGATCAAGCGTGACTGACTTAGTATAGCAAGGATATTGGACAGCCCCTTAAGATTGCTGATTAAGGAAAAGTCGAACAGCAGGATCCTTCTTACGCCCTCTGCGGGAGCAATCAATTCATGAAGCTCACCCGGGGGAATGATCAGAATGTCGCCTTCCTGCAGTAAGTAAGTGGTTTTTCCGATGTTAATGGTATATATGTTCTCAACCGGCATGATCATTTCAATCGCTGTATGCCAATGTACCGGATAGCTGTCGGTTTCGTGGTTGATATGGAGTAAAATCGAGGAGTGATTCTGATAATCCACCTTCTCAAATATACCGTCCATAATCCGCATAAAAAATATCCTGCCTTTCAGTATTTTTGCTATATGTGTCTCATAAACGACTATTGTATATACTGTTTGAATATTGCTATACAACTGCTCTTTGACTGAGTAAATATTGCTATTTGAAGTTAAATTAAAATAGATTGATAATTTATGGAATAGTCAAGGCAATTCCGGGAAATTGACTCCTTAATTGAAGAATAATGTAGCACCTCTTTAAAAACTATTTTAATATATCTTTTGTGTTTTGTAAATAACATTTGTTAATTGAGTAAATTATTTTGAAAGAATCGCAAAACATGAGATTACAATAGCAATTATTGATAGGATAAAAAGCAAATTTTGATATAGACTTATAGTATGAATGAAATTAATAAACCATATTATTGAAACTCAGACTATTTTGTCGGTTTATATAGGGATGAATAAGAATTTATGCAGAATGGTTCAGTGAGAAAAGCAGTCTCATTGAACCATTCTCGCTAATCGGACTTCCTTTGTATTACCGACCTTGATTCATGAGATAATATTTCTTTCACCTATAGGATGACAAATTTAATCAGGAGGATATTAAGATGCAGGATTATAAGGCTTATATGGACGAGTCTTTGAGCTTTGAAGAGAGAGCAAAGGATCTGGTGTCGAAGATGACCTTGGAAGAAAAGGTTTTCCAGACCCTGCACACCGCACCGGCCATTGAACGACTCGGTGTAAAGGCGTACAACTGGTGGAACGAGGCCCTTCACGGTGTAGCGCGTGCGGGCGTAGCTACGGTATTCCCTCAGGCGATCGGCCTTGCGGCTACATTTGATGAAGATCTGCTGGAGAAAGTGGCTGATACGATCTCCACTGAAGGCAGAGCAAAATTCAATATGCAACAGAAGTATAATGATATGGATATTTATAAGGGCTTGACCTTCTGGTCTCCTAATGTGAATATCTTCCGCGATCCGAGATGGGGAAGAGGCCATGAGACTTACGGAGAAGATCCTTATTTAAGCTCCAGATTGGGAATCAGATTTGTCAACGGCATTCAGGGTCATGATAAGAAATATTTAAAGGCAGCTGCCTGTGCAAAACACTTTGCGGTACATTCCGGGCCCGAGGATATCAGACACAGCTTCAATGCCGAGGTCAGCCAGCAGGATTTATACGAGACTTATCTTCCCGCTTTTAAAGCATGTGTGAAGGAAGCTAAAGTAGAGGCTGTCATGGGTGCATATAACCGAACCAATGGAGAACCCTGCTGTGGAAGTAAAACATTACTCCAGGATATTTTAAGAAATGACTGGGGCTTCCAGGGTCATGTAACCTCTGACTGCTGGGCGATTAAGGATTTTCACGAAGGTCATATGGTTACAGCCAATGCAGTGGAGTCTGTTGCGCTCGCGATGAATAATGGCTGTGATTTAAACTGTGGCAATATCTACGGTAATCTTTTGTACGCAATCAGAGACGGCTTAGTCAGTGAAGAGACGATCAATACAGCAGTGACTAGACTGGTTATGACACGTATGAAGCTTGGCTTGTTTGACGATCAGTCAAAGGTGCCTTTTGGCGATATCACCTATGAACAGGTAGATACCAAAGAGCATAAACTCCTGAATCAAGAGGCAGCCAAAAAGTGTATCGTATTATTAAAGAACGAGAAGAATCTTCTTCCTTTGGATAAGCAGAAATTAAAAACTGTCGGAGTCATCGGACCAAACGCAGATAACCGCAAGGCTCTTGTAGGGAACTATGAAGGAACTGCCTCCGAGTATGTGACAGTTCTGGAGGGAATCAAAGAATACCTTGGCGAGGATACAAGAGTATTTTATTCGGAAGGCTGTCATCTGTTTAAAAAGGGCATTCAGGGACTCTCTACCGGTAATGACAGAATTGCGGAAGCCCGTGCTATCTGCGATATGAGTGATGTGGTAATTGCATGCTTCGGACTGGATCCCGGTCTGGAGGGTGAGGAAGGCGATCAGGGAAATGAATTCGCCAGCGGTGATAAAACAAGCTTAAATCTTCCGGGCATTCAGGAAGAGGTACTAAAGGTATTAGCTGAGAGCGGCAAACCTGTTGTTCTGGTGTTATTATCAGGCAGTGCATTAAGCATTCCTTGGGCTGATGAGCATATTCCGGCGATCCTCCAGGGATGGTATCCGGGAGCCCAGGGCGGAAGAGCGATCGCAGAGGTTCTGTTTGGCGAATTTTCACCGGAGGGTAAGCTACCGGTTACATTCTACCGCACTTCCGAAGAACTGCCTGAATTTACGGATTACAATATGAAGGGAAGAACTTACCGTTACATGACCAATGAGGCGTTGTATCCTTTTGGGTACGGCTTATCCTATACCTGCTTTGAGTTGAGCAATATTACGGTAGATTCAGAGGAAATCGTCCCCGGCAAAGCAATCACTTGTAGTCTTGAGATTATGAATACCGGTGCTTATGCAGGAGCAGAGACAGTACAGGTCTATGTGAGCGGGAAGGCAGAGGGTGCTCCGAAGCATCAGCTGAAGGGATTGAAAAAGCTTTATCTAAATCCCGGTGAGAAGAAGAGCGTGCAGGTGATCCTACCTGTGGAAGCCTTCGGATTATTTGATAATAGCGGGGAGTTGGTTCTTCATGAGGGCGAGTACGAGCTTTTCATCGGAAGCAGCCAGCCTGATACCAGAAGTATCAGTTTGACAGGGAAGAGACCATTCATCAAGAAGCTTCAATCTGAAAAGACTGTTATATTGTAAAGATTTCGGGTAATATTATACTAGTAAGAGAATAGTGGGAGTGTTATTATTCAGGTATTGAATGATATGCTCCCATTATATATAATTAATGTGTTATACTAATATGCAAGGAAATGAGGAAATGAAAATGAATTATAATCAAGGATGGCTGAATTACCATAAAGTACCTCAATTCGGAGATAAAAAGCTTTTGAATAATCTCCATCTATATTGTGAAAGTGTCGAGGAGGGTTCCGCAATTATCCCGAATGCAAAGAAAGAGCTTAAGCGAGCATTGGCTGGAATGCTTGGAATGGACCTTGACACGGAAAAGCTTAAAGTGACGGAACAGGCTGTGACCGGGATCTCTCATAAAGAAGGCTTTATTCTAAAGGAGGAGAAATCAGAGATACATATTATCGGAAAGACGGAAGCGGGTCTTCTGTATGGAGTGTATGAATTAATACGAAGAATTGCAGCGGGGAGTACCCTGCAGGGAATAGATTGTTCAGAATGCCCGAAAAATCCGATTCGTATGCTAAACCACTGGGATAATGCAGACGGCAGCATTGAACGCGGATATGCAGGACAATCCTTTTTCTTTGAGAAGGATGAGCTTCTGTTGAATGACAGAACTGTAGATTATGCAAGGCTTGTATCTTCTGCCGGAATCAATGGGGTAGTTATCAACAACGTGAATGTACACAGCGGGGCTGCTACGAATTTGATTACGGACCAATACCTTGCAAGGGTAAAGACTTTGGCTGATATCTTCTCCGGATATGGTATCAAGCTTTTTGTAAGCATCAACTTTGCAGCCCCCATGGAAATTGGAGGACTTTCTACTGCAGATCCCTGTGATCAGGGAGTAGTATTGTGGTGGGAGCAGTGTGTTGCCAACCTGTATAAGAATATTCCTCAGTTTGGAGGCTTTCTGGTAAAGGCGGATTCCGAAGGCAGACCCGGGCCGTTCACTTATCACAGAACACATGCAGACGGAGCCAATCTCCTAGCCAGAGCGCTTAAGCCCTATGGCGGACTTCTGATCTGGCGCTGCTTCGTATATAACTGCCAGCAGGATTGGCGGGATTACAAGACGGATCGTGCAAGAGCTGCTTATGACAATTTCAGTAAGCTGGATGGACTCTTTGAAGAGAATGTCATCCTTCAGATCAAGAATGGACCGATGGATTTCCAGGTGAGAGAACCTGTTACTCCGTTATTCGGGGGTCTGAAGAAAACGAATCAGATACTTGAGGTTCAGGCTGCGCAGGAATATACCGGACAGCAGAAGCATGTATGCTACCTGATCCCCATGTGGAAGGAAGTGCTAGACTTTAATACCTATGGAGAAAAATCCGCCGCAACGGTAGCGGATATCGTATCCGGCAGAACCTATGGACAGGTGAATTGCGGAATGGCTGCCGTCGCAAATACCGGTAATGATTTTAACTGGACCGGGCATGATCTGGCAGCAGCTAACTTATATGGCTTCGGACGCCTTTGCTGGAATACGGAGCTGACTGCCGAAGGGATTGCGAAGGAATGGATACAGCTTACCTATCTATGGGATGATAGGATTCTGAAGGTGCTGCTGGATATCCTGATGAAATCCTGGCTGACTTATGAGAAATACACCTCTCCGCTTGGCATCGGCTGGATGGTGAATCCAAACAACCATTATGGACCAAATGTAGACGGCTATGAATATGACAGGTGGGGAACCTATCACAGAGCTGACCGCAACGGTCTTGGCGTAGATCGTACCAAGGCAGGAACAGGCTATGCTTCACAGTATAACGAACCGAATGCCTCCATGTATGAGAATGTAGCAACCTGTCCTGAGGAGCTGCTGTTATTCTTCCATTATATTCACTATGACTATGTGTTGAAGAATGGAAAGACCTTAATCCAGCACATCTATGACACTCATTTTGAGGGTGTGGAAGAGGTGGAGGGCATGCTTACAGCGTTAAAGGAGCTAACAGGGCTGCTTCCAGAGGATGTCTTTGAGCGGCTTAGCAAACGGTTTGCACTTCAGCTTGAAAGTGCTAAGGAATGGCGTGACAGAGTAAATACTTATTTTTACCGTAAATCTGGAGAGGAAGACGGTAAAAACCGAATGATTTATAAATAAGATGATCAGTCAGGAATGAACTGTGATACGAATAGATTGTGATTTGGGATGAAACCCGGAAAGGTACAGGTGAAGTATGAGGTTACTGAATTATGATCAGACATGGAAAACGAAGGGCTATGAATTACCTGAATATGACAGAGCAAAGGTAAGGAAAGCTACGATAGAGAAGCCGACCTGGCTTCATTTCGGTGCAGGCAATATCTTTCGCGGTTTTCCTGCTGCTGATTTGCAGAAGCTACTTAATGACGGTAGCTATGATAAAGGTGTGATTGTTGCGGAGGGCTTCGATTATGAGATTATCGAGAAGGCGTATCAGCCCTTTGATGATTTAAGCCTTCTGGTGGTGCTGAAGGCAAACGGCAGCATCGAGAAGAAGGTGATTGGCAGTGTCATAGAGTCTTTGGCTGCCGACAGTGACAGGGCTCCTGAGTGGAACAGACTAAAGGAAATTATGCAAAACCCCTCTCTTCAGATGGTTAGCTTTACCATTACAGAAAAAGGCTATAGTCTCGTGGATTCGAAGGGGGACTATCAGGGAGTTGTTCTTAAGGATTTCCAATGTGGACCGGAGAAGCCCGGTAATATTATGGGGAAGGTTACGGCGCTCCTCTATGAAAGATATCTTGCAGGCGGTGCTCCAATCGCTATGGTCAGTATGGATAACTGCTCCCATAACGGAGATAAGCTGTTCGCAGCCGTAGAGACCTATGCGAAACATTGGATCAGTAACGGTTTTATGAATGAAGGCTTCCTGGCTTATATCACTGATTCCGGGAAGGTGTCATTTCCCTGGAGTATGATCGATAAGATTACTCCGAGACCGGATGATAAGGTGAAGCTGATGCTGCAGGAGGACGGTTTTAAGGATACGGACTTAATTATTACAGGTAAGAATACTTATACCGCTGCTTTTGTCAATGCGGAGGAGACAGAATATCTGGTCATCGAAGATCTGTTCCCGAACGGAAGACCTCCTTTTGAAAAAGCAGGGTTCCTCTTCACCGACAGAGAGACGGTAGATAAGGTTGAAAGAATGAAGGTATGTACCTGCCTGAATCCCCTCCATACCGCGCTTGCGATCTATGGCTGCCTTCTGTCCTATACGACGATTTGGCAGGAAATGAGAGATGATGAGCTGGTGAAGCTAGTGAATAAGATCGGCTATGTCGAGGGCATGCCGGTAGTTGTGAATCCGGGAGTTCTAAATCCTCAGGAGTTTATCGGTGCGGTACTGGAGCGGCGTCTGCCGAATCCCTTTATGCCGGATGCGCCCCAACGTATCGCAACGGATACCTCGCAAAAGTTGCCAATCCGCTTCGGCGAGACGATCAAGGCTTACCATCTCAGCAAAGAGCTGAAAGTAACTGACTTAACCTTTATTCCTTTGGTGCTTGCAGGTTGGTGCAGATATCTGATGGGTGTGGATGATAATGGAGAGGAATTTACCCCCAGTCCCGATCCGATGCTGACGGAGATGCAGGAGCATGTGAAGGAAATCAGGCTCGGTGATCAGACACTGCCTAAGGATGTTTTGAAGCCGATTCTGTCTGATGACAAGATATTTGCCGTCAACCTTTATGAAGTAGGGATTGGTGAGAAGGTGGAAAAGATGTTCCTTGAATTGATTGCAGGAAAAGGGGCAGTAAGAAATACGCTAAAGAAATATCTGAGTGAGTAAAATTTTATGTAACCATTCATAATCCCGAGAAGATGACTTTGGGTTAATTGTGAGTGTTCAGGAATGTGATATTTACTGATATCAATAGCTACTGTTTTGACTATATAAGTCTGGTTACGTTATGTATACCGATTTTTATTTGTTGAAGCAGTAGCTTTTTTAGTTTTATAGAATTATCTGGTGTTCCTCCCGGGGGTTGTCGAATAACGAAAGAAATAGTATAATCTGGAAGTAGAGAAAGAATGGGATAAGTTAAGTGCTGGAAAAGATAAGAACGGAAAAAGATAAGAAACAGAATAAGAAACAGTAAAAGATAAGAACAGTAAAAGAAATAGACAGGAAGAGCAACGATAGGAATAATAACGGGGAAGGGGAGCTTGAGTTGGACACGATACTAATCATAGAGGATGACGAAGGATTAAGCAGAGGGATCTGTTTTACCCTGACCAAAGAGAATTATAACATTGTTGCAGCTGCCTCATTGAATCAGGGCAGGCAGGTGATGCGCACAAATAAGCCGGATCTGATCCTGTTAGATGTCAATCTTCCTGATGGCGATGGCTTTACCTTCTGCAAGGAAATTCGGGAGGAAATAAGTGTTCCGATTATTATGCTGACTGCTCGGGATTTGGAGACTGATCAGATCATCGGCCTTACGGTTGGTGCAGACGATTATATCACAAAGCCTTTTTCCTTATCCGTGTTGAAGGCCAGAATAGCAGCGCAGCTTAGGAGAAATCATCTGTTGCAGGAGGGGGCTTCTCAGATAAAGCTGCAATGGCTTACCTCCGCCAATATCCGGCTGTGTAAGGATAACTGCAAGGTATATAAGTATGAGGAGGAAGTAGATTTGAGTGTTACGGAATACCGCATACTTAAGCTTTTTCTGGAACATCAGGGACAGATACTTTTGAAGGAACAGATCCTGGAGGCTGTGTGGGATGCTGAGGGGAATTTTGTAGATGAGAATACTCTTCCGGTAAATATCAGACGACTTCGCAAGAAGCTGGAGGAGGACCCATCGAAGCCGGAGCTGATCAAAACTGTCCATGGAATGGGCTATATCTGGGCAGAAGGAGCGAAAAGAGATGAAGACTAGTCTTATCATAGCAGCGTTTGCAGTCGGAATAGGTCTTGTGACTGTCATAAGCTGCTGGTGCTATCTAAATCATACACTGAATAGAATCAGCCGGATTATTTCTGACTATATTATACATAGAAGAGTAGAAGCGCGCGACGTGGAGGAGACCAGGGAGTCAAAGCTGGTAAGCCAGCTTAGGCAGCTAATCTCAATCGTGGATCACGAAGCAAAGCTTGCCGGAGAAGAGAAAGAGGCTATCTCCCGACTGGTTTCTGATCTTTCGCATCAGTTGAAGACGCCTCTGGCAAATATCTCTATGTATACTCAGCTTTTACAGGATACCCCTTTAGCCGAAGAGGAAAGGCAGGAATTTCTTCTGCGTACCAATGATCAGGTCGCGAAGATGGAATGGTTAATGCAGATGCTTCTTAAGACCTCCCGTCTGGAGATCGGCATGATTGACTTTGAGATTGCCCCGAATGAAATCAAGAAGACCATAGCAGATGGAATCAGTGCTGTCTATGCGCAGGCAGAAAGAAAGGATATTAACCTTTGCATAGAGGAATTTGAGGAACGGAAGCTACTGCATAATCCGAAATGGACTTCTGAGGCGATAGCCAACATACTCGAAAACGCTGTCAAATATTCTCCCTGCGGCAGTGAGATAACCCTCCGAATGGAACGGTTGGAATTATATTCAAGGATAGAAATCAGAGATCAGGGCATCGGGATCGCGGCGGAGGAATTAAATCTTATATTTCATCGTTTTTACCGCAGTAAAAGCGTGGAACAGAAGGAAGGCTCCGGTCTTGGACTGTATCTGGCACAGCTTATTCTGTCAAAGCAGGGCGGCTATATCACAGCGTCCTCTGTGCCTGGTGAGGGAAGCTGTTTTTCTCTGTACCTTCAGAATGTAAACAAGATTTGAGAGTAAAGGAATACATGATGGTTTTGACAGAAAATGTAATTCATAGCATGAGGTTCTTACAAAAGTGTAAGAACCTTTTTCGTTTTTGTCAGCAAGCTGTAAGAATGAGCTGATATGATAGATAACAACAGGAGAACTTCTGCATATGACAGGAAGAAATTTAATAAGAGGATAGGTTGATAAAGAGTATTTCAACAACAGATTTTCATACCGCCAAGGCGGCAGATGGAGGTTATTATGAGTATCTTAACTGTAAAGGGTTTAAAAAAGTACTATCAAAAGGAGCCTAATCTGGTAAAAGCACTGGATGGGGTAGATATTGAGATTGAAGAAGGACAATTTGTCGCAGTAGTAGGAAGCTCCGGCAGCGGTAAATCCACACTGCTTTATATGCTGGGAGGCCTCGATTACCCAACTGAGGGTACGGTTACGGTTCGTGACAGAGAGTTATCTGCCTTCAAGGAGAATGAGCTGACGATCTTTCGCCGCAGGAACATTGGATTTGTATTCCAGAATTATAATCTGGTACCTATTCTCAATGTTTATGAGAATATCGTACTTCCGATCGAACTGGATGGAAACAGGATTGATGGGGAATATGTCGGTGAGATTCTGAAGACTCTGGGTATAGAAGATAAGAAATTCAATATGCCAAATCAATTATCAGGTGGACAGCAGCAAAGGGTTGCCATCGCGAGGGCTCTGGCGACCAAACCCTCTATTATCCTCGCTGATGAACCCACAGGCAATCTTGATTCGAAGACCTCGCTTGAAGTAGTGGGATTATTAAAGACTACCGGCAGAAAATTCAATCAGACGATTGTCATGATTACTCATAATGAAGGCCTTGCTCAGCTGTGCGATAGGATTATCCACATCGAGGATGGGAAGCTGTTATCGCCTTCCGGGGAAAGGCGGTAAGAAAGATGAGAAATAACAATAATAAGGTGATCCGTAGGCTATCAGACCGAAGTCTGAAGAAAAACCGCATGAGCAATGCCTTTGTTCTGATTGCGATTGTTCTGACCTCACTGCTGTTCACTACGTTGTTCTCCTTTGGATCCGGACTGATACAGATCACTGAGGAGCAGACGATGAGGCAGATCGGAACCAGAGGACACGCAGGACTAAAGAATGTCACCCGGGAGCAATATGAGAAGATTACAGCAAATCCTATGGTGAAGGAACATAGCTATAACATTTTTCTTGGTACCGCTATTAATCCTGAGCTGGTGAAGCGAAGTACCGAGATCAGGTATACTGAGGCGAAGGATCTGGGATATGGCTTTGTGAGCTTGAAGGAGGGAAGGCTCCCCGAGAAAGAAGAGGAGATTCTGGTGGATACTGCTGTGATGGATTTACTTGGAGTACCGCATAGGCTTGGAGTGAAGATAACCTTGAGTTATTCCTTCCTTGGCGAAACAATTGAGGATACCTTTACGGTCTGTGGCTGGTATGTTACCGATATGATTGCGGGAGCCAGCGAGGTCTATATCTCGCGGGAATACTTTGACACAATATCACAAGGCTATACGGAAGAAGATTTCGTAAAAAGCTATGAAGAAAACCGAATTGGTACCGGACTGATACAAGGTACTCTGATGTTTTCCAATTCACGTAATATAGAGGCAAAGGTTCATACGATCCTTGCTGAAAGTGGGTATGCACCGGAGGAGATAGAGTATGGAGTTAATTGGGCTTATTTTACGGAGGCAGGCAAGAACATAGATGTATTTAGCAGTATCATTGCAGTGGTTGTCTTTCTGGTAATCATGCTGACGGGATATTTAATCATTTATAATATTTTCCGTATCTCCATTGCCGGAGATATCCGCTTTTACGGGTTAATCAAGACAATCGGTGCCACAAGAAAGCAGATAAAGTACCTTGTATTGAGACAGGCTGTCCTGCTGTCGGTAATAGGGATTCCGGTTGGTCTTATCTTTGGCTATGCAATAGGTAATCGTTCTATGCCCTTCTTACTGTCGGTTATGGAATCAACGAGTACAACGGATTTTCACCTGGATGCTGATCCGTATATCTTCTTGTTCTCAGCAGTGTTTACCCTGTTAACAATCTTTATCAGCTGCAGGCGACCGGGAAAAATCGCGGGAAGTGTATCACCGATCGAGGCGGCGAAATACTCTGAAACAAATACTGTGAAGAAGAAAAAGAAACACTCAACTCATGGAGCAAGAATCTATGCCATGGCATTTTCTAATCTAAAGCGTGGTGGCAAAAGGACGGTGACTACCATTTTATCACTTTCCTTGAGTATCGTGCTCCTGACGGAAGTGATTACCTTTACAAAGAGCTTTAGTATGGACAAATATTTAGAATCCATGTTGACAGGAGATTTCATGATCAGCTCCATCGCATTGACAAATTATAATGTGGATTATGATATGACACTGCCTGAGGAGTATTACCGCAGCGTCAGCAGTCAGGAGGGGATAGAAAAATCAGCCCGTATGTATACGACGAAGCATAGTGTCAATCACTCCTTGTCCCCTGCTGCGACAGAGAAGTATTGTGAGTTATACGAGCAGGGAGTCCTTGAAACTCATAAAGGAAAGCCCTATTCCCAAGAGGAACAGATACAGAAGATAATCTATGAACACGAGCCTATTGTAGAGACAAGATACTCCTTTGATGAGGCTTTGCTGGATAAGCTGAAGGTAGTGGATGGAACCCTTGACCCTGAGAAATTTAGGACGGGGAACTATGTCCTGCTGGCTCTTTATCTCGATAGGAAGGAAACATATTATAAACCCGGCGATAAGCTTGAGCTTCAATACCATACGCCGGATTCAAGGACAGAGGAATATAGTTATAATAATGGACGGCTCACCAGAGATGTCTGGACCAAGGACAGAACCAAGGAGTATGAGGTTATGGCGATTGTAGAGCTTCCCTCCAGTATGACAACAAGACGATATTCTTCAGACTGTCTTACAACGATCCTGCCTGTGGAGGAATTCATGGCGCAACAAGGAGAGGATTCCTATTGCTTTACCGCTTCCTTCTGGGTTGAAGATGAGAAAGAAAGTTCATTCTTAAATTACCTAAAGGATTATACAACTAAGATTGATCCCAATACGGATTATGATTCTAAGGAGACCTTAAGAAAGGAACTCACTGCAATGACAAGAGCAATCAGTATCGTGGGAAGAGTATTGAGCCTTATCATCGGCTTGATCGGATTACTCAATTTTATTAATACTATGCTAACCAATGTAATCACAAGAAAGAGGGAGCTGACCATGCTGCAGAGTATCGGTCTGACGAATAGGCAGCTTAGACAAATGTTAATCTATGAGGGTAGCTACTATATCCTTTTCACAGCTTTCATCAGCCTTTTAGTTGGCTCGGTCCTGTCCCTATCGGTGATCAAAGCTTTGGGAAATGTGGTGGCATATTTCGATTATCAATTTACCATATTGCCCTATGTCACGGTATTGCCGATCTTTTTCCTGCTCGGAATGCTGGTACCCGGAATTGCTTATAAGAAAGTAAATCAGCATAGCATTGTAGAGCGCCTCAGGGATACGGAGTAATGGTATAAGAAATAGATCGAGGTGATAAAAATCAGCCTAATACTGCTATGAAGGCAGCTATCAGGCTGATTTTTTATCTGTTGCAGGCTGTTAGAAGTGTGGAAATTACAACCGATGAAGCTTGCAGATCACTGATCGTAGCCCGGTAGCTGATTGACCGGTGACTGGCAGCTGTGATTTTCACAGATATAGTAGGTGGTTCGGTCATTAATCATTTGATAATCCTTAAGGTATTCGACAACCCTCTGAAGCTCGGGGGAATTTTTCTCTGTTTGCACAAGAACATTGGTAGTGGGTTCGAAATGCTCCGCCAGATACTTATAAAGCGCGCGACAATCCTCTTTATCCTGAACGATGCAGACAATTTCCTTGGAGGGATATAAGGCCAGGAGAAAGGCTGCCATAGAGAAACAATGACCAATCGGATAATCCTTCACCTGCCCGGCCAGGAAGCGAAGCTGCTTACCGGAGTACTCAAGAAGCCAATCCTTGGTGGTGAGATTAGCCAGACGCTTCAGGGCATAGCCGGCCACAGAATTTCCGGAGGGCAGGGCTCCGTCATAAACCTCCTTCGGGCGGTAGAGCAGCTGTTCGGAGTCGCTGGCATTCAGGAAAAAGCCACCGTATTTATCATCCCAAAATAATTCCAGCATCTTTCCCGCAAGACGGACGGCACGTTTGATATACTTCATATCAAAGGTAACATCATAAAGGGCAAGCAGGGCCATACAGTAATAAGCGTAATCGTCCAGATGACCGTAGTGAGCTGCACTCCCATCCCGATATCTTACATAAAGACGGCCTGCTTCATCTGTCAGGCGGGTATTAAGAAATTCCTCTGCCTGTCTTGCGGTATCTGCATACTCCTTTTTGGAAAATACTTTGGCAGCTGTTGCGTAAGCTGTAATCATCAGTGCGTTCCAGGAGGTCAGGATCTTGTCATCCTTATGAATCGTTCTTCGATTCAGGCGATAGTCATACATGGTGGCACATAGTCTTACCACTTTTTCGTTATCGGATTTCAATTCGGTTGCTTTGATCAGGTTGGGGATGGAGTGGCCTTCAAAATTCCCCTCCTTGGTGATATCAAAATACTCGCAAAAGAAGGTGCCGTCCTCGGAACCGAGGACCTCCTTAATCTCCTCCGGAGTAAAGATATAGAATTTACCCTCCACACCCTCACTGTCAGCATCCTGAGCAGAATAAAAACCACCCTCCTTATCAGTCATTTCTCTGCTGATATATTCGAGTATCTGCTCAGCGACTGTCTGATAGACAGGTTTTTTGGTGATCTGGTAAGCCTCAGCATAGGTGATGGCAAGCATCGCATTGTCATAGAGCATCTTCTCGAAGTGAGGAATCAGCCACTTAGCATCGGTAGAATAGCGGGCAAAACCATAACCAATATGGTCGTAGATGCCGCCCCGGTACATATGCATCAAGGTATTCTCTACCATGAATAATGCCTTCTCATCCGACTCCAGAGCCGCATAACGAAGCAGGAACATCAGCTTATGCGGTGTCGGAAACTTCGGTTCATTGCCAAAGCCGCCGTAATCATGGTCAAAGCATTGATTCAGCTGGGTTACCGCGATATCGACGATATCCTTGGTAACCGGAGCACTGTCGGAGGAAGCCTCGAACTCCCGCTTCATAATATCTGCAAGCTGGTCTCCGGTACGCAGGATAGAGGAGGGATTCTTGGCCCATTTTAGAGCAATCTGATCGATCAGCTCCACCAATCCCAATATTCCATACTGGGTATGCTTTGGAATATAGGTCGCCGCATAGAAGGGCTTCTGCTGAGGGGTCATCAGAATAGTCAGCGGCCATCCGCCGTGACCGGTTGTGGCCTGACAGGTATTCATATAGACGGTGTCAATATCCGGGCGTTCTTCCTTATCTACCTTAATACTGACAAAGGATTCATTCAGGATTGCCGCAACCTCCATGTCTTCAAAGGATTCATGTGCCATCACATGACACCAGTGACAGGTAGAGTACCCGATACTTAGGAAGATGGGTTTGTTCTCCTTCTTAGCCTTCTCAAAGGCCTCGTCTCCCCAAGGAAACCAATTCACGGGATTATAAGCATGCTGGAGCAGATAGGGAGATTTCTCTTCGGCAAGCTTATTGGGGAGTCGGGTAGTAGGGTGATCTGTTTTTGAATTGGTAAGCATAGAACACACTCCTTATTGGAATATTTATTTTAACAAGATAGACTTATTTAAATAGTATGCCAATTTAAAGTGGAGATTATTTGATGAAATAATTTTAGTCGAAGAACTTGCACAACAGCAACTCATTATGAAGGTAAAACTTCTGATTAGGCTATTGCTTCATTAATAATACATACTCTGGTGCCATAATGTATATGATTTTACTGATACAAGCTAATAAGATCCTTCACTAATATTTCTCCATTTGTAAATTCAATTTTATTATTGTTTAAAAATCCATCCAATGATTGAATTGTTTTTTCAATCATAGAAATCTTCCATTTTTTATCGAAATCTATTTTTAAACTAATATAAGCTTCATTTTTTAATGGTTCAAATACGATTGAACACAAAGTTGGACATTGAGAAGTTGTATCCTGAGAAGTTCTTTTTAAAACCTCAAAAGCTTCATTTATTCCAAAGCTATGAATATTATTACAGATATATTCATGAGCACAAATATATCTGTCGGCACCTAATCCGAATATTTTATCATAATTAGTTTCCTGGAAATCTCCATTCGGGAAATTAGTCATAATCATAAAATCATTTTTAATTTTACTTATTCTATTTGTATCGATTCCATCTTCCAGAATAAATGCATCTCCAGTTTTATCAGCGATCATAGTATGTAGCCCTAAATCCGGGAATAATGGATTTCTAGGATACGAGATTACTCTTTTATTAAGAATTTCAAAAAAATCAGATGTTTTTCTTGTCTTCTTTAGCGCCTCATCTAAAATATCAAACGCAAACCAATCATTTTCGTCACAACTTGATTTAAAACCAGGACCATATTCTACTGCTTGAGTACAGATAAAAAGACCTTCACTATTACAACCGGCGATATCCCTGTATTTGTTATCTAATAAGCCTGAAAAGTAAAATAAGTTGATATCATTATAACTATTGACTTTTAGCTTTAAATCAATATCAGTAGTATCGAAATTCATACCATAAATAGCTTTTTCTTGACTGTATACTGCAAAACATGTACACATTTTGGAACCTCCTTTTCATAGATAATTTTGTAATATAATAACTTAGAGTATTTATAGAAACATTTAGCTATTTTACCATTGGCTTCACCACTTTCTTAACCTTCCATCCATATGATATCACCAGGCATCTCGATGGTGCAACCTACAACATTTTTCAGAATCAAAAATGCGCCACTTAAGCTTATACTTATGACACATTTTTTCCTTTGGCAACACATATCAGGCATCCATTCATGTAAATCAAGTTCTGTTTTTATGTTCAACTGTCTAATTTTGGATATTATTGTTGCTCTTTGCAAAACATGAAACTTAATTCTTTCGTTCGGAATAATCGAATGTAACAAAAGGATTCTTATAACTATGCAATAAGATACGGGGAGTTAAAAAGAAGTATTAACGGAATTACTCATAAAATGTTAAGCTCGCACTTAAAGGAATTGGAAAGTGACGGAATTATTCTTCGTATTGAGTATCCTCAGGTACCTCCGAAAGTAGAGTATTCTATGACGCAAAAGGGAGCAACGCTATTGCCGATCTTCGGAATGATGCATGATTGGGGTAAAGAACACATGGATACTCCTGATAGAATTCAGCATATGAGTTAAAAGGGGGAGTTTGAACTATAGAAAGAGCAGTTTCTTCCTGGCAAAGTATAACCTATCAGGGATAGAGTTTATACCATTCAAGGAGGGAACTGCTCTGGTCTTGTTTAGTCAGGTTTCTGTCACAATTAAGCCTTCGCTTTTACGTTAGTTATGATAAAACCACTTTCCGGTAAGGTTGGAATTCTATCCATCGGATAGCGCAAGGTCTGTTTTGGAACGGTATAGATTACCTTGTTCACCAGAAAATCGATACTCTTCTTCATGAGTTCCACAGAGATGCCTTCACCGGGACAGCGGTGTGTCTTGTCTGTAGCTCCTCCACCTTGTGGAATGAAGGAATATAAGTTACCCTTCCAATTTCTAAATCTCTCCGGCTCGAATTCGAAGGGATCCTCCCAGATCCGAACATCGTGATTGGTTCCGTAGATATCTAATAATACCAGGGTTCCTTTGGTAAAATAGCATTCCTTCCATACAAAATCCTTTTTGACTCTGGCTCCTAAAAAAGGAGCAAAAGGATAGTAACGGCGTACCTCCTGGGCAAACAATTCATAATACTGATTATCCGAGCCTGTGAGCTTCGCCAGACATTCAGGATAATGATGCAGGGCCAATGCGGAGAAAGTGATAAAGGTCGAGATAGCAACAATCGGACGTAATAGATTGATCAGTTCAATCGCTGCCATGTTCGCAGCAATCAATGTCCCATCATATTCTCGATGATGGGCCATACTGTGGAGAGCTGTCCCGCCCTCGATAGGTAAAGTGCCTGAGCGAACCTCCTCAATCAGGCCGACAATCCATTCCTCGGCTCTGCTTCTTGCATTTTTACCTTTGAAATATCTTGTCCCGACAGCGCCGAAACCATCCACCATGGCACAAAAATCCTCTGCCCGGTCTTTTGTTTCAGACTTTGCCAATGGAACACCTGCCCATTCACAGGCTGCCTCGCATAATACCTTGGCAGCCTCGTCAAATAGAATAACCTGATCTTTGGTCATCCATTCCTGTAAGGCAGCCTCCCATTTAAGCATAACCAGATCTGCCAGTTTCTTCTGATGCTCCGAAGCTGTTAAGGACAGAAAGAGCTGTTTTCTGTGCAGATGTGCTTTCCCATCCATACATTGGATGGCATTCTCCCCGAATAGGGTCCTCTGTACATGCTTGGGTGCCGCACCGTTTTTCATAAAACGTTCCGGATCATAGAATACTGCTGTTGCTTCCTCCCCGGTCATGCAGATAACCTTTTCACCGAGCAGACGGGTTTCAAAAATATCCGAATGAAATTGCTTCACTCTATTATGGATAAATGAATATCCTTCCTGCATGAGTGCCATGGTATGATCAATACCGTTTTCTTTTGCCACATGTTCCTTTACAAGCATTTTTTGATTGATAGCTCCCTTCATTTTATCATTCTTTCATTCTTCTTTCTGTCAGTATTTTTGCTTAGATGGCAAAAGATTATGCATGAGACAGGGAATGATCAAACCGACTATGAATCTAAAATGTGGAGAGTATCTGCAAAAAGACTTAATTAAGCTATATTATTTTATTTATTTCGTATTGTGAATTTATGATCAGCCATAATTGCGAGCTGTAGACGGTAATATTCCAGATGCTGATACCGAGTAATTGATGCTTGGTTACTAACTCAAGCAGGGAGTTGATACTCCGTGCGTCAATAAACCAGACAATATGATTAATATTCTTTCCATTACGCTCAAGCGTATAGGTATAGTAAGGGGTCTGGGATATTTCATCAAATTGGATTGCCGAACCTGAGATGAATGCAAGATCAACAGCTCTCTCAAGGGTTAGAGAGTATATGCTGGAAAGACCAGCGGAAAAAGGAAGCTCCCAGTCATATCCGATGGTAGCCATACCGATGATCTCTTTATCAGGAGAAATATATTGATTCACATAATCTAAAAAGACTTCAATGTTATAGATAGAGCTGATCGGAGACGGTGGATTAATATTGGTTGCCCACTGATAATCCATAAAAATAATGTTGGAAGAATATTGATTCAAAATAGAATAATTTAATCGTTCAAAGTTTACACCCTGATCTGTACTGGTAATATGTGTATTGACCGTAACAAAGACCTGATAGCCTCTTTGGGTCAGCTGCTCAGAAACTTTAGTAAAATAACCTTCGTAAAGATACAAATTTGATGCATTGACATACTCAAAGGACAAATTAATGCCGTAATAACCTTTTGTTTCCAAAATCGTTATGATATTCTCAATTTGCCTTTTCTGGAAATCATCGTTTAATAAGATATCGTAAGCGATTCCGATATTAGCGCTACCCTGTAGAGATAATGTCGTTAATAGCATAAGTGGCATGACACCATATTCTTTGGCGGTGCGAATAATATCTGCATCATCATAATAGGAGATGATGTTTCCTTCCTTTGTCGCAGTATAATTCAATATAGAAAGATAAGTAAGATAAGGTAAGGTCTTACGGAGTGTATCGATATCTATATAGGGTAAAGTATTTCCGTGAGTTGTTATATTGCGTATTCTATTGTAATTTATTACAAGGGTTTCACCCGGATAAATATATTCTCTTGTAACCAGGAAGGGGTTATTCATGTATAACTGCATTATGGTAACATGATTTGCTTCAGCGATGGCAGTTAGTGTATCTCCTTCCTGAACGATATAAGTCTCGCTAGGAAAAGCGATAACGATACATTGCCCAACCGCTAATTGCATCGGTTTATTCAACCCATTGTCCAGAGATAACCTGGCGGCTGACACACCGTAATATGCTGCGATAGATTCTATGGTATCCCCTTGTTGTACTACATGAATGAACATAGAAACCTCAAAAAGGATTTTTATATAATATATGACTGACTAAGAAAATATTGAATTATCTTATTTCATCTCAGAAAATACGCTTCTTAATACTTCGATGAATTTTTGTATCGTAATCGAATTATTCTTATCCTTGCTATAAATCAGATTATAGGGGTAACTATATCGGCAGGCTTCGATATTCAGCTCCTTCAGCAAACCAACCTCTACCTCGGATTTCACGGCACAGTAGGGCATAAGAGAAATTCCCAAGTTTGCCTGAACCGCATGCTTGATGGCTTCGATACTTCCTAGATACATGCTGATATTCTTGACTAAATGATTGTCCTCGATAAATAGTTTGTAACAGGTATATAATTGCGAAGTCTTTTCGTGTACGATAAATTCTTCTGAGGTAAGTTCTTTCATGTCCACGTGCTTCCTGGAACTTAGCCTGTGGGTAGGGGATGCGACTATGGCCAGACGATCATCAAACAGCTTTTCCACATAGGTGGAGTTGCTGTAAATACAATTACCGCCGTTTACCGCAATGTCTAGGGTTCCATTCTCGATCATAGTAGTAATCTCCGAAGTATTCGCGATATGCATATTAATTGTTACGGAGGGATATTGCTTCTTCATCACACCGATCGCATTGGGAAGAATATAGGTACCCGGGGTATTGCTGCCGCCGAAGGTAATCGTTCCTCCGATATATTCGCTCAGATTAGAAATATTACGCTCCATTTCCTCCACAGTCGCAAATATCTTGCTCGTATAGGAAAAGAGGATATTACCACAGTCACTAAGAAGAATCTTATTACCCACCTTAAAAAACAGCTTTGTATTAATCTGCTGTTCCAGCTTTTTGATCTGGATGGATAAGGCGGGTTGACTGATATGCAGTATCTCCGAGGCTTTCTTATAGCTGGAGTATTTTGCAACCGTATGAAAAAGCTCTAAATAATGTAAGTCCATGGCATACCTCTGGTTATATTTGTAAGTTTATTTGTTTTATTTATCGGTTCGATTTAAACAATAAATTCGCTATTTGTAGCAATTTCCTGTATCATATATAATGAGTTAAATTTTTATCAATCGACGGGAGGTGTTACAATATGACAGCAGCAATTTTATTATCACTCAAGGTTTTTGGCGTTGGCTTTGTTATTTCCATGTGTATCGCAGCGCTGATTAAATTATTACTTGATGCTATAAAACACTTTACTCGAAATACTGGGGAAATTCAAGAATAATTTAATACGTTAACAATAAACAACAGGAAGTGGGTATTTAATATGAGTATTTTAGATTTATTTCAGGGAATCGGGACCATGTTTATTCAGGACCCGCAGATAGTAATAGGACGTATTGTTCTAATATTTTTTGGTGTATTACTTGTATACCTGGGGGCGAAAGAAGTACTGGAACCCTTGATTATGATACCGATGGGACTTGGTATGTCTGCAGTGAATGCAGGAGTCCTTTTTACCGGTGCTACCTCAGTAGGAAATTTATTTATCGATCCGATGATTTCTAATACGGATGAGTTGATGAATATATTACAGATTGATTTTCTGCAGCCGATCTATACCTTTACGTTCAGCAATGGCTTGATTGCTTGTCTGGTATTTATGGGTATCGGTGTTATCTGTGATGTCGGTATGGTATTGGCACACCCCTTTATCGGTATGTTTATCGCTATGTGTGCAGAGCTGGGTACCGTAGCAACCTTTCCGATTGCACGCTTACTGGGCTTATCTAATGGGGAAGCTGCAGCTGTTTCCATTATCGGCGGTGCAGATGGACCGATGGTACTTTTTACATCATTAACACTGGCCAAGAATTTGTTCGTGCCGATCACGATCGTGGCTTATCTGTATTTGAGTTTAACCTACGGTCTATATCCCTTCCTGGTAAGATTTATGATACCTAAGAACTTAAGAGGAAAGGTAATTATTCAGAAGAATAAGAAGAGTGATAGAATTACCTCGAAGGAAAAGCTTATATTTGCAGTAGTAGCAAATGTTGTTCTGTGTTTATTATTCCCTGTAGCAGCACCGTTGTTCCTGAGCTTCTTCATCGGTATTGCGATTCGTGAATCCGGCTTAGAGAAATACATTAAGCTGGTTGAAGAAGTATTTCTTTATGGAGCGACTTTCTTCCTTGGTTTAATGTTGGGCGTATTGTGTGATGCAAAAACCATACTTGACCCCAAGATTTTACTCTTATTATTATTAGGTATGCTTGCATTGTTATTGTCCGGAATTGGCGGTATCCTGGGTGGATATCTGGTGTACTTCTTTACCAAAGGAAACTTCAATCCGACGGTCGGAATTGCCGGAGTGTCTTGTGTTCCGACGACTGCTAAGGTTTCTCAGAAAGAGGTTTCTAAAGTCAATAAGATGAGCTTCGTTATGGAATATGCACTTAGCGCTAACATATGTGGTGTTATCACAACAGCGATTTTAACCGGTATTTATATCACGTTTCTTGCATAATTAAGGAATGTTTTATATAAGGCTGAAACTGTAATAAGCGTTATAAATAACAATGAAATCAAAAGCGAAAGGACTGGCATTCCCAATCAGTACATGAGGGAAGCTGGTCCTTTCGCTTTCTATGTATTTCTACACGTAACTGATCATTAATAGACAAAAGTAACAGTAACAGATGCTTCAATCCGCTGCATTCCCGCTTCAATCGGGGTGTTAATAAAGCCCTCCCTTAAACCTATGGTTCGATAAGGAACCGGCATGGCCTCATTCTCATTGATCCGTCTGGGAACCGGAACATATGTGATTCCAAGAGTTTCTGCGATAGATTTGGCTTTGTCCCAGGCATTGATTACCGCGAGATTTAGTGCTTGAAGGTAATACGTATAGGTATCCGAGACCTCAAAGGAGACCAAATCAACTACATTGGCTCCGTTACGGACTGCCGTATCGATGATTAGACCAATCTGATCCGTTTGATCCATTCTGATCTCCAGAATATTTCTTACCGAATAACCTTTATCGATGCGGTTATTGCCCTCATATTCAATCAATCTGTTTATCGCATACTGAAAAGTCTGAATATCCTGAATGCCTAGCTTGCTAAGAGCTTGGAGGACTGCCTGACTGAGCCTGGCATTTTCCTCCTGGGCTGTGGTCAAATCGCTTCCCGTGGTTTCAACACCCAGACGTAGGATCGCTGTATCCGGCTCTGCGGTAACCAGTCCTTTTCCGATCAAAGTCATGGTATTTTCTTTACAACAATGTTCTGAATTGGCATATGACATGTAGTAATACTCCTGATATAAGGATTTATCACATTATATGCCATCCTTTCTTTACTATTTCTGGATGATTCTGATCTTTTCAGAATTATTTTTATACATCAATTTTAAAACTCAGATTCACCTCGTTCGCTGGTCTGCCGCCTGCTATACCCCAGTTCTCAAGCGGGGGCTCCTGAAGCACGATTAGGATATCAGTGCGAGTGATTCCGAGCTCATGCGCCAAATTATCTACGATAGCTTGATATAACTTCTTCTTTGCTTCATAACTTCGACCTTGGAAGGCTGTTATCTCAATCAGAAGATAATCGTCAGATCTGTTCTCCGGGATCTCAAAGTTGTCCTTGTCCAATTCAAAAATTCTTTGGTTTCTATCATAATCTGGGATCTTAAAGGCGTCAACCAGTGCCTGATGAACAATATTTAATATGGTCTTTTTATACGAGTGACTTTTTCCTTGCAGCATTTCAATCCTTACGATTGGCATAATGGCCTCCTTGGTCATAGCATTTTATGAAAATTTTTAACATTATAACATCGGATCAGATTTCTGTAAATATAGGAATGGGAAAATATAGTAGAATATTATGGTGGATAGGTTATAATAGAAACTGTAATAAAATTACAATCCTAATAGGGTTTTCAGATCGGAGTAAGAATGGTGAAAGCAAGAGTACTAAAAAAGTGGATGATACCAATACTGATGGTAATATTCCTTTTCGTTTTTTGTATATGGCAGAATAATGATATCGTTGTCACAGATTATATATACAGGACAAAGGAAATAGGCAGGACATTGGATGGTTACAAAATTGCACAGATTTCAGACCTGCATAATAAGGAATTCGGCAGAAGGAGCAGCAGGTTACTGAAAACCCTAAGAAAAGCAAAGCCGGATATCATTGTAATCACAGGTGATCTGGTAGATCGACGCAGGACCGACATCACTTCAGCTTTGCAATTTATCAAAGGGGCTTCGGAACTAGCTCCTATTTACTATGTTACAGGGAACCATGAATACTCGCTACAGCACCGGGAATGGGACAGTTTAATGCAGGGATTGGAGGGGTACCAGGTAAGGGTATCAGATAACCGGGTATTCCACCTTGAGAAGGATAAGGAGGGAGGGTTCTTTCTGTTGGGTCTGAGTGAGATGAATCTTGCCGATCGTACGCTGGGTGCACTGTGTTCCTATACTGACAATGATAAACTTCAAATTGTGCTTGCCCACAAGCCGCAATATATTGATAGCTACAGCCGGTCCGAAGCAGATCTTGTTCTTGCAGGACATGCGCATGGGGGTCAATTTCGTATTCCTTTTTTGGGCGGACTGATCGCCCCGGATCAGGGATTATTTCCGAAGTATACCTCGGGAATCCACAGGATCAGGCAGACGACTCTAATCATAAGTCGTGGTCTGGGGAATAGCACAATACCGCTCCGTATCTTTAATCGACCAGAGGTGGTGACTATAACACTCAGAAAAGCATGATCAGACTATTTTATAGGCACAGGATATGGAAGTAGCATTATTGCTCCAATAATTGCTTCAGATAGCCTTCATTTAGTAAATGAAGTGTCTTAAATTTACCCTGATAAAAGACCGCCCAGTTATTGAAGATACAGGGAACTGCTTTGGCCTTCTCTAGGCTGTCTACTCTGATCAAATCCAGAGGAATATGATTAAGCTCACAGAAGCTTTCTATCTGCTCGATGCAGTTGGGGATATAGGGGCATTGCAGGCCGTAATAAACAGTCAGCTTCGGGCTGTCGATGGCCAGCTTTTTCGCTTCCTTCGAAAAATGTGGTTGCGTTTGATCAAAGGATAAGGAGAGGAGCTCATAATCGTCTCCTACGGTATCGATTGTCTCAAAGCCATATCTCTGCAAAAACTTTTTGTCGGACAGGAAGGGTTTTTTCTTCGAGGAGCTTATGACGCAGATACCGGATTTTCCTTTTGCTTTGGCATCATGAATACAATACTCCAGAAGCTCCTTCCCATAGCCCATATTCTTAAAGCTGCCGGATACCCATAGACAATAGATATAGATGAAGTTCGTACCCTCGACTGGAGTCCATGCGGTCTCCAGAGGGGCATATTCGATAAATACCTTACCTTTTGCATCCAGCTTACGAAAGACATGTCCCTCTTGCAATCGATCCAGCAGCCAGGCCTTCTTGACTTCTACTCCGCACTGATGCTTCTTATCAGCAATAGCGCAGCAAAGGTGCTCTGTTTTAATATTGTCCTTAGTTATATTGATGAATCTGTGCTCCATCTGACTACCTCCCTGTGTGATCAACCTAATTGTTATTTCAATTATAATATAAATAAGCTGACAAGAGTACGTCATATTTAAATGATTTTACTTGAGCAAAAGGCCCTGTCGCGTATTATGAGCAAGGAGGGTACTGATACATATACTAATAGTAATAGTTAAAATACGGGAGTCTTATGACAATACATGTGATCAAGGAAGGAGATACAATCAATTCCCTGGCGCAATTCTACGGAGTTGATCCGCAAAGGATAATGCTGGATAACGAAATTAAAAATCCGGAGGATCTGGTACTTGGAGAAACACTGGTGATCCTTCATCCGAATATAATTCATACAGTCAGAGATGGAGATACCTTGGACAATATAGCATTGCAGTATGATATCCAGGTGCAGCAGTTATTAAGAAACAACCCCTATCTTTCTGAAAGACAGTATCTCTATCCAGGAGAGCAATTGGTAATAGATTATGTAGACGAGAAAGTTGGCAGTCTGGCAGTGAATGGTTATGCATATCCATTCATTCTTCCTGAGATGCTAAAGAAGACGCTACCCTTCCTGACATATCTGTCAATCTACAGCTACCAGGTTACTCGGAATGGGATGATCATCAATATCGATGATAGAGAATTAATCAGAATGGCAAAAGAATATGGTGTGGCTCCGGTCCTGGTTCTTTCCGGGATCGGAATGACAACAGAAGAGGAAATTGATGTTACGCATACGGTACTTCGTGACCCATACCGTCAGGAGTATTTTTTTGATCAGCTGTCGATTATTCTGAGACAAAAGGGTTATTATGGTGTAAATATCAACACACCGTACATTCTACCGGAGGATCGTGAGCTCTATGTGCGCTTTATTATTGAATTCGCAAAAAGGATGAAAGCGGAAGGCTTCGTTGTATTTAATACTCTGAGTGTAAGTACTTTTGAGGTCCTGACCGGTATCAGATATGAAAACTTGAGGTATGACCTGTTAGGACAGGTAGCAGACTATATTATGCTGATTTCGTATGAATGGGGGTCAGCACCGGGTATTCCTCCGGGAATTTATTCTTATCGTTCCATCATTAGTTTTCTGGAAGAGTCGTTTCGAATGATACCATCGGAAAAAACCTTTACGGGATTATCCTGTATTGGACATGTCTGGGAGCTACCATACGTGGCAGGTAAAACGACGGGAAAGGCACTCAGTTACAATGCAGCGATTGAAATCGCCAGAAATAATCATGCAAGGATATTATATGATGAGAATACCCTGGCAGCTTACTTCCAATATGTAGATAAGTACGAATATATTGTCCGATTCCGGGACGCAAGAAGTATGGATTCTCTGATTAAGTTGAGTTCGGACTACGGCGTTTATGGTATCGGTATCTGGAATATCATGATGTTCTTTCCTCAGCTTTGGCTCGTGTTTAATTCACAATATGATATAAAAAAGGTTTTACCGAATTTCATTTAATGATATCGTGTCAAAAGCACCGTAGGTGCTTCCTGACACAATAGATTGATATGCAAGCTAGCTTGCAATAGCAATCTATTGTATCGGGAAATATGTGCAACATATTTTGACACCTTTACCAAAATAATGAATCAGTAGAAATGATATTGACATCCGTTTCGAAGAATTTTATCATTATTCTATCAGATACGACTTATTCTGAGGAATGTAAGTGAAAACGCATATTTACAAATGGAAGACAAGTCTTTCGGACTCCCAGCTGCGAAAAATACAGTATGGGAAGTTATTGCGAGTCGGACTACAGATAGAAAGCATGGGGATAAACAAATGGATAATAAACATATAGATAATAAGCATATAGATAATAAGCATTTAGATAATAATCATATAGAGGAGTTAAAGTTCTGGTATTATATCGATCAGGGGGAGGTTACAGGACCCTTTAGCGAAGAGGAAATGCTTGCTTTTTATAGGCAACATAATATCGAAGACAGTACCGAGGTATGGAAGAGCGGAATGACGGACTGGGTTCGGCTAGATGATTCCGATCTGGCACAAACGGAGGCTTCAAAACAGCGGCCAAAGAGTAATGAAATGAATCATGCCATGTCTTGGATACTGGCACTCCTTCCGATACTATTTGCAGGTGCAATCATGAAAAAGAGCCTACCCTTATTTTTGATCCTGTTGACGCTTCACTGCATAATCAGTGTTATGGATGCCGCAGTTCTGATCAAAGATGGAAGGGCAAAAAAAACAACGGTATTATGGGCATTGTTTTTACCGCCGGTTTACCTTGTGATTAGGGCCGGATTATCGAAAACGCAAAGGCTTAGCGCTGTTATTTGGGGTCTTTTCTTTGTGGTAGAATTATTTGCCTGTACGGTAGTATTCGATATTCCTGCGCTACTACAGCCTCAAAGCAAAACTGAGGTTACTGAACCCGAGAAGGTTGCAGCGGTTGAAGGTATTACAGTTGAAGCGTTCGTGAAAGCTTATATTAAGGATCCCAGCTATGAGATAGAAGAAAGTGAAGAGGGAGCTTCCCTTTTTCGAGTCAAAGGATCGATGGAGTATGAAGGTGAAACAGCAGCAGTTGTCATATCTTTTCAGGTAGGAGCGGATGGCGTTGTTCGTTTTAAAGAAATGGCGATTAACAACCAAACGCAGACTGCACAGGTATATTATAATTTAGTGGATGAACTAAAAAGTAGAATTGATTCAATTGATTAGAAAAATTAATAAATTAATGATTGATTTTCAGTGTCTCCGGTACTATAATTGCGATGTTATCGTGTTTTTATGTTACCATATGTGTTTAGCTTAATATATTACCATAGAAAGCTATTTGAGGAGACAAAAAGATGAAGTACTTAAAAATTTTACTTCTTTGCATTCCCTGTACCATTGCCGGATATTTTTTGAAGTGGAATGCAACAGTTATGTTCTTTTTGACCTGTGCGGCTATTGTACCGCTGGCAGGTTACTTAGGCGAAGCTACAGAAGAAATCGCCACTTATACCGGACCGAAGCTGGGTGGCTTCTTGAATGCGACCTTCGGAAATGCGACAGAACTTATTATCAGCTTCTTTGCGATTAAAGCGGGTTTATTTGACGTAGTGAAAGCTTCGCTGGCCGGTTCCGTACTTGGAAATATACTTTTAGTTTTAGGCTGCAGTATTTTCGTAGGTGGCTTAAAACACAAGGAATTGAAATACGACTCACAGCTTGGAACCTTTACGGCTACCATGCTGTTATTTGCGGTAATCGGATTATCACTTCCCGCTGTATTTACCTGGGGGAAATCAGAAGAATTACTTACTTCCCGATATGAGAGCCTGAGTTACATTATTGCGATTATCCTTTTATTGATCTATGTAATCGGTATGATCTATTCCTTCCGGACACAGAAGGACTTATATGGTGTTGAGCATGCGGAGGACGTGGATGCGAACTGGTCCCTGCCCTTCAGTATTGCAGTACTTGCAGTTGCTACCGTATTGATTGCGATTGAATCTGAGCTTCTGGTTGCCAGCATAGAGCCGATGACAAAAGCTGCTCATATCCCTGAGATGTTTGTAGGTATTATCTTAATTCCTATTGTTGGTAATGCTGCGGAGCATACCACTGCAATCATCATGGGTATAAAAAATAAGCTGGATATCTCAATTGAGATTTCGGTTGGCTCCAGCTTGCAGATTGCACTATTTGTTATCCCTGCTTCAGTTTTAATCAGCTTATTCTATACGCCAATGAGCATTGTATTTAAACCGATTGAACTATTCTTATTTGGTGCCAGTGTATTAATCGCCAATCAGGTGGTTAAGGCTGGACGATCAAATTGGATGGAAGGCTTAAAGCTGATGAGCGTATATCTGATCGCAGCGATCGGCTTCTATGTAGTGGGTTAGGATAAAAAGCTTACAGAAGATTAATATCTGATAGGTAAGGTTGTAGTATGAATTAACAAAAGTATAATAGAGACAGCCAGTAATCCTCTGTTACGCCCGCAATCCTGCGGACAGGGTGAGAAATTCGTAATTGGTGTCTGTCTCCATTATACTTTTTTATTACATTAATTTAATTCCAGTCCATCTGGAAGGAGCAGAAAAAGTCTTCCTCCTCTAATCGGTATTTTGATAACAGCTCGGGACCACAGCTGTTGGAACCGATTCCGCTCATCTTATAATCAATACAGAAGCTGTGATAAGGGGCTTTCTCCAGCTCGTAGTTATGCTTCTTAGCCGTCAGTTCCTCCTGAGAATACGCAGAAGCCTGAAAAGAGAAATCCTTATTAGCAGTCACCGTAAGGGTAGGAAGCGTGTCAGTACCGTAAGCGCTGAAGTGTCTGCAGCCATAGTGCGATCCGTTCTCCTGAGGATAGATATAATCTTCAAACAGCTCATCGATTGTTTGCTCGAACAGGCCGACATAAGAGGCACGATGCTTATCTATATAGCTCTCTGACGGACCATAACCGTAATATTTCACGTATTCATATTCCTTCGGCAGGAATAAACGCAGGCCGAAGCGAGGGAGATACGGCATCAGGATATTGCGGTGAGCCTGAATGTCGACAGAGATGGCTCCTGTCGGAGATATGTTCCAGAGTACGGTAAGCTCCAGGATATGTTCCCTTTGAATAGCTGCTAGGGCAAGCCTGACATGAATTTTAATGCCTTCTGAAGGAGTGTACTGTGTAGTGCTTTCATACACCCGGACGGTGGTCCGGTCATAGCCGGCACGTTCCCAATCCTTGCGAATGTATTGATCATTATCAGTCGGTGCCCTCCAAATATTATATTCCATAGGCTTCATCAGAAGTATTCTGTTATTTACGGTCATTGCTTCAAACAGCCCGGTCAGCTTATTGAAGGTGTAAGTGAATTGCTTCCCGCTGATTATGATGCGTGACTCTGATTCCTGATACAGCAGTTCCTCTTCCTGCTGCAATATTGAGATTTCCCCTGCCTCAATAGAGGTCTCACATCCGTTCCCGGTTTCTCGCATATCCTCTTTGATCAAAAGCTGGTCGAAACCAAGCTCATGCCCGGACTCAGTCAAGGGAAGAACCTGCTTTTGTGAGTAACGTAACAGCAAGTAAGTGGTTCCCTTATCCGGGATACTGTAGTGTAGTTTAATCTCCCTGCGGGATTGGGGTGGGATATCTAGCTCCTGGAGGGTTCCTTCTGCAAACGTTATTCCGTCATTCTGCAGCTCATAGGTCAGAGACAGGTAATGCTTCGTATTGGTGAAATCAAGCTTATTCTCGAGTGAAATTAAGCCTTGCTCCGCCGAGACTAAGCTTGCCCGAACCGGACGTAGTACATTCTTATATTCTCTCAGACTTGGACTCACGGTACGGTCAGGATAAACCAGGCCATCGATACAGAAGTTGCCGTCATGCGGGAACTCACCGGAATCTCCTCCGTAAGCATAACGCTTTCGACCATCCTCGGTCTCGCCGAGATAGATGGCATGATCACACCACTCCCATACAAAGGCACCGATAAAACTCTGCTCCTGATAGAGCATCTCCATATAATCCTCAAGGTCGCCCGGACCATTTCCCATTGCATGACAGAATTCACAGAGCATGTAAGGCTTCTTGTTTTCGGGTTGATTAAAATATCGTTCTATGTCTGCCAGGGAATCATACATCTTACTGTGCACATCCAGCATAGAAAGATCACGATCGGTATCTTTGGCGTGAACACTTCCCTCATAGTGCAGGAGACGGGTGTCGTCGAACTCCTTGATCCATCTGCCGGCTTTCTCAAAACTGGGACCCCAGCCGCTTTCATTGCCCATGGACCACATCAGGATAGAGGGATGATTCTTATCCCTATGTACATTCCGTTGCTCACGGTCAAGGATAATTGAATCGGAGAGTTCATTTTTAGCGATATCACAATAAGTATGCTCGTAAGAGCCGGAATAGAAGTTAACGACACCATGTGTCTCGACATCTGCTTCTCCGATGACATAGAAACCATATTCGTCGCAAAGCTCCGTAAACCATGGTGCATTTGGATAATGACTGGTACGGATGGCGTTGATATTATGCTGCTTCATCAGTGAGAGGTCTCTTAAGGCCTGTTCTCTACTGATGGTATAGCCGGTAACGGGATCGCTGTCGTGACGGTTCACACCTTTTAGTTTAATGGGAACATTGTTAAAAAACAGTACGCTGTCTTTGACCTCCACTTTCCTGATACCTACCCTTTGAACAATCAGTTCTTCCTCTGTGTAGAATTTCAAAGTATAAAGGTTGGGTGCTTCGGCATTCCATAATAATGGCTGAGCTACGATGAACTCCACAGAGTTGCCTTTCGCTGCTTCTTCCTTCAGGAGCTGATCTCCGAGGAAAAGCTGTATATTCACGGGTATAGAGTTACTCAAATATTCGAGACTTATTTTAATATTGGCCTGAGTACAGTCCTCATTTAGTATGGTTTTTACGAAATAGTCCCGGATGTGCTCCCTGGCCCGAGTGATCAGGGATACATTCCGGAAGATACCCGACATCCGAAATTTATCCTGATCCTCATAATAACTCCCGACACACCATTTCATGACCAGGACAGCAAGTACATTCTCCCCGGCCTTCAGATGTGCGGTGACATCAAATTCACTAGAGGAATGGGATACCTGACTGAAGCCGATGAAGGTACCATTTAGCCAGACATAGAAACAGGAGTCGACACCCTCAAAATACAAGTAATTTTGCTGACTCAGCTGTTCTGTAGTCACCTCAAAGCGATGGATATAACAGCCGCAGGGATTGTTCTCCTCCGGAACGTAAGGAAAATCATAGGGGAAGGGGTAGTTGACATTGGTGTACTGATGTCGGTCGTAACCATGATTTTGCCAACAGCCCGGAACAGGAATTTGATCATAGCTGTCAGAGTCAAAGGAAGGGAGGAAGAAGTCTTCCTCGACCTCGTAGCGGTTAGGGTAAAAGCGGAATCTCCATAAGCCGTTAAGGGAGGAAATCCGACTGCCTTTTGAAGCATGCGGGTATTGGGGAACATAGTAAGCACGGTTTGGCATTGTACCAATGTGCAAATTTTTGGTATCTTCATAATACTTAGGTAATTTCATAAATGGCCGTCACCTTTCCTAGTGATGTTTTTGTAATATCGATATATCCTTCATTTTATCACCGGAGCAGGATTACTCCATGACTAATCTTGCCTGATATATGGACAAAATGATACAATTCTGCTAACATAGTACTTGTTATTTGGGAGTATTACAAAGATAGACCATTACAAAATTGAACTTTTATCGCCATGAAATAGATTAGGATATGGACTGAAAGAGAAGGAGAACTGAGGATGCTGAATTATTCAGGTTATGATAATCAGAGTGATGATGATATCCCGAACGACGGGATGGAGCTGTCGGTGAAGAGCTGCGGACATTATAAGTTGCTGCAATTGAAAAAGCTGCAGACCTATCGGCCACAGGGCAGGAGAGATTATCAGCTTCTATATGTGGCGGAGGGAACAGCGCATTTCATAGTGAATGATAAGCAATATACTTTAGCAAAGGGAGGGGTATTCATCTACAGTCCAGAGATACCTCAGGATTATTATTATGTCCTTCAGGAGAAACCGGATATCTATTGGATCCACTTTACGGGGTGGGGAGTAGATAAGCTACTGTCCGTCCTTGGATTGAAATCCGAGCAGCCTCTTCAGTTGCAGGCAAAGGAGGAACTCCCGGAGCTATTTGAAAAGATTATTATTGAACTGAGACTTGATCGTTTTCAGAGAATGGAGATGGCAGAAGTATACTTAAGGCAGCTTTTCATTATGATCGCGCGATTGAAGCAAAGCTCTGGACGAGAGAAGATGGGCTACCATTCCATGTTTGATCAGTTCATCAATCAGTTTCATCATGAATATCAGTCAGAAATCAATATAGCAGAATACGCGAGGCTTCATCATATTAGCTGCTCCTGGTTCATACGGGAATTTAGAAGGTATACCGGATATTCGCCCAAGCAATATATTACTAACCTAAGGCTGCAGCATGCCAAGGAGCTTTTGAACAATCACTCTTTAACAATCAGTGATATCGCTGTCTTAGTCGGTTACGAGGATCAGCTGTACTTTAGCCGCATCTTCCGAAAATATACCGGACTCTCCCCAAGCGTATACCGTACCAAGAGTCCAGCCTGATAAAACAGGATAGTGGGTGGGGTAGGAACTCAATGCTCCTCAAAGAGTAGGTTGCCGAGATAATATATTTGGAATAGATATTTCTGGAGTAAATATATCCAGAATAGAAATATCAGGAATAGATAGTAGCTTTATTAAATAGTATAACAAAGATGTATAAAAATAAGGTATGTGAGAGCATACCTTATTTTTACTGGGCTATCTATTAACAAATAAAAAAGATACAAGCTGCCATAAATTTTCTAACTCCAAGAGAACAGGTACGAGGGCAGGGTTAGTTATATTTCTGACTTTATCCCTTTCTTTGGTAATACCTACTTTCGTATCGGAGCGATTTATTCGGGAAATCGTCCATGGAGGGACGATTTAGGTGCGAGCGACAAGGAGGTCGCTTCGCGCCGACGGAATTGTATAAGCTCTGATACGAAAGTCTGGTATTACCGGAAAGAGATAACTGGAAGAAAAATAACTGACCCTGCCCTCGTACCGTTCCTAGAATGACAGAATTAATAATATTTCTTACTTAATGATCTGCGAAATCAGCTGATCCACGATACCCTTGTCGATTCCAAAGGATGAGAAGGAACGCAGGGAATGTAGCGGCATACCTTTCATCATCTCCATCATCATTGCAGGACCTGTTGGATCGCTTTCTGCACCGTTGCCCTCCGGGAAGAAAGCACTCACCATCTGATTAACCACTGCCTGCGGATCGTCAGAGTATGCAAGAACATCACCCAGGGTGGTGCGGTCATCCATAAGGAACGGACGATCTACGGTGCTTGCTAATAGGATGCTATCACTCAGAATGATATCACGAGAGGATTTACCAATCAGTATCTCGAATTCACCGCTTTCAGCATACCAATCCTCCAACTCCTCGTCATAGAAGGCAAAATCACGCTTGCTCAAGGTAAATTCTACAAGCTTCTCTTCTCCGGGTGCAAGACCAACCTTCTCGAACCCCTTCAGCTCTTTGACAGGGCGTAATACACTGGATTCCTTATCACGAACATAAAGCTGAACGATCTCTTTACCGAAACGGGATCCTGTATTCTTTACTTTTACAAAGACCTCCAGTTTATCTGTATCCTTCATCAAAAGCTTATCGTCTTTACGTACATTGGGAACACCTGCAACCTTGAGCTTTAGATTGCTGTACTCGAAGGAGGTATAGCTGAGGCCAAAGCCGAAGGGGAATAAGACCTCCATATCCTTACTGTCATAGTAGCGATAACCGATCAATACACCTTCATGGTATTCCACGGAGCGGTTCGTTCCCGGGAAATTCAAATAAGAGGGATTATCCTGAAGTCTTAAGGGGAAGGATTCGGTAAGCTTACCACTCGGATTAACATCTCCGTAAAGCAGGTCAATCGTAGCATCTCCGACAGCCTGACCACTCAAATATACTTCAAGAATAGCACGAACCTTATTCACCCAGGGCATTGCAACCGGAGAACCGTTATGCAGTACAATGACTGTATTAGGCTGTATTTTTACGATTTCGTCAATCAGCTGATTCTGGCAGTCGGGAAGATTTAAATGAGTTCGATCATAACCCTCGCTTTCATAAGCATCCGGAAGTCCTGCAAAAATTACTGCAATCTGTGCTTCAGCTGCAAGCTTTTTCGCCTTTTCAAGTTCAGAAGCCTCCAAAGTATCCTGTTCCAGATCATAGCCCTTTGCATAAGTCACATTACAGCCTCTTGCGCTAGAGAGAGCATCGGATACCTTAAAGCAATTGATATGACTGGAGCCGCCTCCCTGGAAACGTGGTTTCTCGGCAAATTCACCGATAAAGGCAACCTTGTCCGTCTTTTTTAAGGGAATGAGCTGGTTATCATTCTTTAACAGAACGGCACTTTCACCTGCAATTTTTCTGGCAATTTCGTGATGTGCTTCTTTATCATAGGTCATACTTGGCTTTTTACCATCATAATATTTCTGTACAAGTTCAAGAACCCTTGTAACTGCAGTATCCAGTTCCTCCATTGAAAGCTGTCCAGCTTTTACAGCTTCGACGATGGCTTGATCTGTCGAACCGTCGGAGGCGGGCATCTCAAGGTCGAGACCGGCACGTAAGGATCTTACTCTGTCATTCATTGCACCCCAATCGGTCATGACAAGGCCCTTAAATCCCCATTCTTCTCTAAGTACCTGATTCAGTAGCCAATCATTCTCGCAGGAATAGACACCGTTAATACAGTTGTAGGAACACATGATGGTCCAGGGCTGTGCCTTCTTCACAATTTTTTCAAAAGCAGTAAGATAGATTTCGCGAAGCGTGCGCTCATCCACCTCGGAGCTGATGCTCATTCTTCTGGTTTCCTGATTGTTCGCAGCAAAATGCTTTACGCTTGTACCGACATTTTTACTTTGTACACCATTGACATAATAGGCGGCTAATTCACCTGCCACATAAGGATCCTCTGAGAAGTATTCGAAGTTTCTTCCGCAGAGGGGAGAGCGCTTCATATTAACGGCGGGACCGAGAATTGTAGATATTTCCTCTGATTGACATTCCTCACCTAAAGTAGCTCCGAGTGTATATGCAAGCTCCCGGTCGAAGGAACAGGAGAGTGCACTGGCAGCCGGAAAACATACAGCCTTCACGCTGCCCAGCAGACCGACATGATCCCCTGAGTTATCTTGTTTACGCAATCCGTGAGGTCCGTCGCTTACCATAACATCAGGGAGACCTAAGCGTTCTACGGTCTTTGTATGCCAAAAATCTGCACCGGAACACAATCCGGCTTTTTCCTCGAGGGTCATTTCAGATAAGAGTTTGTTAATATCAATGGAACTCATAAAATCCTCCTTTCAAATCGTAACTATCATGAAATATAGTATTTCATACGCTAATCGCTTTCATGGAAAGACTCTATATAGTCTGAGGGAGTACGGATACACTGAAAGGCAGGAACCTTAGGGTGTAAACGTACTCCTTCAATTATCTTAACCTACAGTAGTCAAATCCCATTCCTCATAGATCTTAGGAACGTCGCTGATCAGACGTTTTGTATAATCTGCCTTGGGGCTGAGGATAACATCATCAGCTGATCCGCGCTCTACAAATTTACCATGCTCCATAATATAGACGGAGTCTGAGATGTAATAAGCAAGACCGATATCATGAGTAATAAAGATGATGGTCATTCCGATTTCATTTCTTAAGTTTAATAACATATCCAGGATGGTTGCGCGGGAACATGCATCAATCATGGAAGTAGGCTCATCCGCAAGTAAGATCTTCGGCTTAAGCAGGAAGATACGTGCAATCATGAGACGCTGCATCTGTCCGCCGGAAAGCTCGAAAGGATATTTGTTGGTAAGCTCAGCAAATTTCAAGTTAACGAAGCTGCAGGCTTCTGTCATCATCTCAATTTTCTTCTCCATAGGGAGATGTCTGCCGCCGCGCATATTGATACAGTCGAGCAGAACGGAGTCAATTTTATTAAATACGTTATAGGAAGAGAAGGGATCCTGAAATATTGCCTGAATTTCTTTCCAGTATTTCTTCTTTTTCTTTCTTGTACTGAGGTCAAGCGGCTGACCCTGAAAGAATATCTCGCCTTCACTTACGCTAATCAAACCGAGAAGCATCTTGCTGATGGTGGTCTTTCCGCTTCCGGATTCACCTACGATAGAGATAAGCTCACCCTCATGGAAGTCGAAATCGACATGATCAACTGCAACGGTCTTCTTATCACCAAAGCCGAATACCTTTGTGACGCCCTTCCCGCTTAAGCACATGGGTCTTGTATCACTCATTTGCATATTCCTCCTTCAGCTTTTCTACGTCAATAATACAACGATAGGTGCGTCCGTCTCCGCAGTCTCTGATACCAACTGCATTTACCTTACAATCGCTGGTCGCATATTTACATCTTTCTGCAAATCTACAGCCTGCAGGCGGTCTCTTTAAGTTTGGAGGTGTTCCGGGGATAGCAGCCAGCTTCACGTCGCGGGTACCTTCCTCCGGTACGATGATGGAGCCCATCAGACCCTTGGAATAAGGATGAATCGGATTAAATACCATCTCCTTCGCGGAGCCTTTTTCAACAATCTGTCCTGCATACATTACCATGATATCATCGGTAACATTATAAAGCAGCGGAAGCTCATGTGTGATGAAGATCATGGATTTAATATAGCCTTTATCCATCAGATTACGAAGCATCTTGATAACCATCTTCTGGCTGGTAACATCGAGCGCACTGGAAGGCTCATCTGCGATCAACACCTTAGGAGAAAGGATAGTGGAGATAGCGATAACCGTACGCTGCTTCATACCACCGGAAAGCTCTACGGCATGCCTATCAAGCACAGATGCCGGTAAACCAAGTTCTTCAAAACGCTTCTTTGCCAGATCGAGGATTTCCTTCTTGGGCATCTTGGGATCATGAACATGAATAACGTCTTCAATAAAACGAATAATCTTTTGTGTAGGATTTAGTGCATTCATGGCAGCCTGAGGAATATAAGCGACCTCAGTACCGAGAATGTTCTTTCTGATTGTGTCAGGGCTTAATTTGGAGATGTTTTGTCCGTCAATAATGATGTCTCCACTTGTATAATGCAGCGGAGGGAAGTAGTAACCCATCAGACTTAAGGCAAGTGTTGACTTACCACAGCCTGATTCACCGGCGATACCAAGTGACTTGCCTTCTTCGATCGCTAAGGATACGTGGTCAACGGCATACACATCTTCTCCAAATCTTGTTACATATTTGGTGGTGAGGTTATTCACCTCAAGTATAGTTTTTCCCATAACCGACCTCCTAGTCTCTCAAAGTAGGGTTGAACACCTGATCGAGACCGGTATTCATTAAATTCAACGAGAAAGATATCAATGCAATCATCAGGATTACGGGGAAATATGCCCACCAGGAACCATTCAGATGTGCGGTATAAAGCATGGACCAGTTCATCATAAGACCAAGGGTAGGAACCTCAGTGGTCTTAGGTCCAAGACCAAGCATAGAAAGCTGTGCTTCAGCAAGGATTCCGGTTGATATCTGTAAAATCAGTGCCATAACAACATAGGAAGCAATATAGGGAAGAATATCCGCCAGAATAATTCTTACCAGACTGTGACCGGAAAGCTTACTTAAGTTAACATGGTCACGGTTTCTTAAAGAAATAACCTGAGAACGTACAGATCTTGTTGTCCATACCCAGGAGGTACATCCGATAACGATAGCGACAGTTGTAGCACCGCGCTGTTCCTGACCTACGCTGTAGGAGATCAGGATTAATAAGACAAAGGATGGAATAACAGTAAAGATATTAGTGATAAACATGATGATATCATCTACGATACCACCGAGATAACCTCCAAATAATCCCAATGTTAATCCGATTAAGGTAGCTACTACTCCGGCAATCAGACCGATCTTCAGAGAGACTTTTACTGCGGAAACTAATTCCTTCAGGGTATCTCGTCCGAAGTTATCTGTACCAAGCGGTAGTACCTTTACATTTGCTACGTCCTTTACATTCACATAATCAGTACTTGCGATGGACTTAACTTCCTCCAACTCGCCTGTTTCAGCGTTTGGATTAGCGATAATGACCTGATCCTTCGTCTGTAATGTAACCAGACCATCATTTAATCTCTTGTAATAATTACGTTGCGCTTTTGTCATGCCCTGCGGCCTTGCTGCGGGATCATACTTTTCGTTCCAAAGCTGTAAGAGAGCTTCGGTATTAGTCATATCGATATCTTCGGCTGCTACGCCTACTGCAGTCAAGTATGTAACCATAGATACACGATCTTCCTTTTTAAGTCTTTCCTCAAGGCGTTTGTCGGCTGCATCAGAAAGCTTCAGTGTACTTGCTTCTGTATCAACCGCATCATAGACTGATACATAGGTACCCGGTTTAAAGAAGGTACCGAGACCGATCATTTCAAGCGGATCACCCGGGCAGAACAGCGGGTATATAATTGTTGTCAGAAGTATAGCCATAATAATAGAGAAACCAATCACAAATTTGGGAGAGTGGAATACCTGACGTATTGTGTTTTTCATTTTCTTTTCCTCCCTTAATCATATTGTGCCGCTTTGACACGCGGATCAATAAAGCCATAAATAACATCGATCGCGAAGGTCGCAATCAATACCATAATCGTAATGATCAGTGTGGTTGCCGAAAGCAGCGGGTAATCAGCCATAGTAATTGCCTGGAGCATCGTAGTCCCAAGTCCGGGATAGCTGAAGATAATCTCAGCAACCAGAGCACCGCCGACCATGGTACCTAAAGACATGGCAAGACCTGTGATCTGGGGAAGCATAGCGTTACGGAATACATATCCAACGATCTTTCTATCTTTAATACCGAGAAAACGGCTATATTTTACGTAGTCAGCATTGAGTTCGTAGATTGCCATAGAACGCATACCGATTGCCTGGCCGCCTACTGAAATGATAACGATTGACCAGAACGGCAGCTGATAATGAACGATAACTGACTTGACGAAGGTCCAGCTTAAGTTGGGGATTAAGTCAAAACCATAACCACCGGCTATAGGTGCAATCTTTAAGTTGATAGCAAAAACTACCAGGAGTATTACTGCCATACCGAAGGCAGGAATACTGCTGCAAAACAGGGTGATGGGCATAAGTACCTTGTCAAAGCCTTTGCGGATATAGGCAGCTAACGCACCAAGAATATTTCCAAGCAGCCAGCCAACGATAATTGCAGGCATCTGAAGAGCGAGAGTCCAACCAATCGCACTTGAGATGATATCCTTTACCGGGCGGGGGTATTGGCTGAAGGAAAAGCCGAAGTCGCCTTTTATTGCATTACCAAAATATTTAACGAACTGTACATACATAGGTTGGTTAGTACCAAACGCTTTAGCATAGCTTTCATAAATTTGTTTTACCGCTGATGCGTCGGATATTCCCTGTGCGGTTCTCGCGGTGATAGCTGCAACAGGATCTCCTGGCATCATTCGTGGGAGTATGAAATTGAGCAGGACGGCAATGATAAACGTGATAAAGAACCACAATATCTTCTTGCCAAAATATTTGCGATAACCTTTCATGGATGACCTCCAATAATTTTAAATCAGCCATGTTTCAAGGGCCCCCGAAACATGGCTGAATGTTAGTGTTCAGGTGTTACTTTTTATGATCTTACTGAACCAGAGTGATGTTATAGAGACCTGCAATACCATAACCATCGGTGAGCAACAACGGAGGGATGTTCTTTCCATCAGTTGCTTCAGGATAGCTGGTCCATACGGACTCGTTAACAGCGTGGAACTGGTTAGGTCTGTACATAAGTGAGAAGGAAGGAACATCTGTTAAATAAATCTTAACACAGTCAGTGTACATCTGCTTAAGCTTAGCAGCATCTGTCTCAGCAGGGATAGACTGGATCAGCTTGTCAGCATCAGCATTGCTGTAGTGACCCCAGTTACCGGACCAGTTACCTTCAATACCGTTGTACTCAGAACTCATTAACTGACGGATACGATCCCAAGGCTGTGCAGGGTTTGCACTGTTGGTCCACATCATGAAGATGTCGTAATCGCTCTGCTCAGCAGCGGTAACAACTGTCTGATATACGGACCACTCAGGATAATTAGTTGTGATTTCGATACCGATGTTCTTACCAGCAGCAGCAACGATTTCCATAGCTGCCTGCCAATCAGACCAACCGTTAGGACAGCAGGAGTTGAACTTTAAGTTCTTGCCATCGATTTCACGGATGCCGTCGCCATCTGTATCAACAATTTTAGCATCATCTAATAACTTGTTAGCACCAGCAATGTCATTGCCAGCCCACTGAAGATCCTTCACTGCATCGTGATCAAATGTAGCCTGCTCACCATCGGTAGGATTCATACAGGAACGAGGAATATCCTTGAAGGAAGGAGACTGACCTGTCATAGCGTTCTGATTAATTGCATCATAGTCAACTGCCATAGCAATTGCCTTACGTACTGCTACATTATCAAGACCGGGCTTTTTAAGGTTGAACCAAGCGGTAGGCATGTTAGCACATACGCCGTAAGGAGCCTGATCCATGTAAGTGGAGATCGGAAGACCATCCTTTAACCACAGATCCTGAATGTTAGGAATAAACTGCTGGTCAACATCAACTTCGCCAGCCTTGAAAGCTGTTTCGGTAGCTGCATTATCAGCATAGATTGCATGACAGAGATACTTAGGTGCTGCTAACTTGCCCCACATGGAAGCATCCTGGCCCCAGTAATTCTTATCCTGGATGAATACAATCTTCTGATCATCAGCATAATACTTGGTGTAAGGACCGGACCAAACAACATCATCAGCTGCATCATTCTTCATAGCATCTACATCGTTGTTGGCACGTGCTTCTAATGTCTGGATCCAAGCCTTCTGGATTACGTAGCACTGTCCAAGGTAGGTAGTGAGCTGATAAGGGTTAATGGTCTTGCCATTAGCATCTAATTTAGCCTTAACAAGTACTGTGGAAGGATCAACTGCTTCTACAGTATCGATATAAGGTGCAAATCCAGTACCCTGTGCATTACCAAGCTTAACGTTGGTAGCGTAGGTATAAGCTACGTCATCAGCTGTAATCGGAGTACCATCGCTCCATTTAGCTGCGCTCTTAATCTTAACGGTGATTTCTGTACGAGCATCATTCCATACAGGATCGCCATCAGCGATTAAAGGTCTTAAGGAATTATCAAGCATGTTGTACATATAAAGTGTTTCGAACATAATAGTACGAGATCCGCCACCACTTTGAGTTACAGCCATACCGTTGTTGTTGTTGTCGGAAAGAGGATTCCAACCATTGATGGAACCCCACTGAATACCACCGTAGTACAGTGTTTCAGTTCTGGGTAACTGATTAGGATCAGCATCTGCTGTCTCCTCAGCAACAGGTGCTGCTGTAGGTGCTACTGTAGCTTCTGCCACAGGAGCAGCTGTAGGTGTTGCGGTAGGTTCTGCTTCTTTTTTCTTGCCGCAGCCGGTTAAAACGGTTGCGAGTACCATTACTAATACTAGTAAAATGGCCGTAAATCTTTTACCTCTTAACATATTTACCCTCCTTTAGATTAGGTTTGTGCCTTAACCTATTACCTTTTTTATATAAACATAGTAAACATTATGCCATGCATAAAAAGTTTGGTGGCACCCCCACCTTCTGCAATGCTGTCAGACAAAGCATATTCACTATGTGTATATCGCATTTTAGATACCCAATATTATTTTTGTATAATGGTTTAAAAATGTTTCAAAAATGTTTTTATCAATTTGTACTATGAACTCCCCTAAAAAATTCATTTTATTGTTACATTCTAACATCATAAATAAAAGTTTACCATGCTTTTCTATAGTTTTTGTGTTATAATATACACATGATTTGGTTGTAGTTGAAAAGTGGTTACAGATAGATTCCGATGAGAATCAAAAAATATAGCACATTTTATTCACTTTTCGTAAAACATTTTAATTTTTTTTTAATTGCTACCAGAAAAAACCGTATATTGTTTAGAAAAAAAACAAATTTCCTGAGGGGAGTAGGAGGTTTTTATGCAGGAAAACATTGAATTTACAGCGGAAATGCCTATAATCATAGGCATTCGCAACATTTCAGAGGAGCCGAGGCATTGGCATAACAGAATTGAAATATTTTTAGTTTTGAGTGGAGATTTAACCATTGTCGTCGAATCAGAAACGTATCATCTGACAGAAGATGATATCATACTGATCAACAGTAATCAGGTACATGAAATCTCAAGCAATGAGAATGTAACAGTAGCCCTTCAGATCAATTATGGATATTTTAAGAAGTGGATGGACGAATCGACCTTTTTCCATTGTAATTCAACGATTTTTCATAATAAGTCCAAATATGTGGAACTAAAAAGAATGATTGCGCAACTGGTATATATTAATTATAACGAGACTGAGCATAATGATTTGCTTACCATATCGCTGGCATATCAAATCGTGCTAGAGCTGGTTAGAAATTTCAAGAGCTTCGAACATAATCAATTCAGCCAGAATCCGAAGCATTTGATCCGACTTCGTACAATCATACAGTACCTTAACAGTAATTATATGGAGAATATCTCACTAGAACAGATAGCTGAGAAGGAGTTTTTATCCCCGTCTTACTTCTCGCATTTTTTTAAGGTCAATATGGGAGTAAGCTTCTTTAACTATCTGACGGGAATTCGTATGAACCATGCGGTGAACGATTTGCTGACTACGAACCTAACCATGGAGCAGATTGCGGCTAATAACGGTTTTGCAAATTCGCGGTATTTTGTAGATTGCTTTAAGAAGAAGTATGGGATGCTTCCGAGAGAATATCGAAGAGAGCATAAGCAGGAAGTGAAGTCCCGTTCCACAAATCCCATCGGTGCAGCTTACTATAGGGGTTACTTGGTAATGGAGCAATTAGATTATCTGAATAAGCTCGGTGAATATCTGGACATGAAGAATATTAAGAAACCGGGCAATATTATGACGAGTGTTCCGTGTAAATCTGTCGAAATAAATGCTATTTTAAATAAGAAGAAACTCAAACACTACTTTAAAACCTTCACCGGTGTCGGACGGGCCAAAGAGCTTTTGATGGAGGAGGTACGGTCAGAGCTCGCCACCCTGCAGAAGGAGGTTGGCTTTCAATATGTCAAATTTCATGGTATCCTGGATGATTCTATGATGCTTTATAATGAGGATCGTATGGGGAACCCCTATCTGACCTTTCACTATGTGGATGTCATACTGGATTTTCTGATGTCTATTCATCTGAAACCATTAATACAATTCTCCTTTATGCCAAAGCTTTTGGCGAAGGATCCATCCAATACGATATTTTATCAGCCTTCCATTCTGAGCGAGCCGAACAGCAGAGCGAACTGGAGTTTCCTGATTACTGGTTTAACCAGACATTTCATTGAGCGCTACGGACTGGAGGAGGTGAGGAGCTGGCTATTCACCTTCTGGAATGTGCCTTATACCTCCTATGTATTTGGTTTTGACACGGATGATACAGTATATGAATTATATAAATTGACCTATGATTGCGTGAAAAGGTGTGACAGCCGATTATTGTTCGGAGCTCCTTCCTACGGCTCAATCAACTTTGCACTAAGTGAATACTATGATTTCCTGGATCGGTGCTTTCATAGCGACTGTTCACCGGATTTCTATAATATCCATTGTTACCCCCTTAAGACCGCTAATTTGATCGAATTGGCTACCTTAGGAGAAAGCACTGTAAGGAATGAGACAAATGATAAGATGATTTTGTCCGAGGATCCCGACTATTTAGCAACCATGCTGACTGATGTGAAGGAAAGACTGGCTAAATATCCCAAGCTTCCTGTTTATATAACCGAATGGGCATCCTCAGCTTCCCATCGGGACTGGTTGAATGATACCTGCTACCGTTCTGCCTTTATCGTCAAAAATATTCTTGAGAATTATGATGAGGTAAACAGCTTTGGGAACTGGTGCCTTTCTGACACACTGGAGGAGCTGCCGTATGATAATGAACTGTTCCATGGGGAGCTCGGTCTGTTCGCTTATCATGGGATTAAGAAGCCTGCTTATTATGCTTATACCTTCTTGAACAAGCTGATGGATATCCTTATTGATAGCGGAAAGGGATATTTTGTTACGACGAATGGGAGAGGAGATTATGTCATCCTTCTATATAACTATATCCATATCTCTCCGTTGTACAGTCAAGGTATTTTGTTTAATGTAACCTTCCTGGAGAGGTATAATGCTTTTGTGAATTCTGACTCCTGTGATTTTGAATTTACACTGACGAATACTGATAACGGGAAATACATCATGACCGAGCAGATCGTAAACAGGGAGCATGGCTCAGCCTTCGATGAATGGGTACGTATGGGGGCTTTGCCACTGACATCAAAGGAAGAAATCGATATTCTGAAAGGTCGATCCATGCCGCTCGTCAATAAAGCTCAGATTACAGTCGATAATAACTACCTTACTTATTATGCTGAATTGAAACCCCATGAGATCAGACTGATTACGGTAAAGAAGCAATATGATCAGGGACTCTAGAGTTCATGATAACGGAAAACAGGGAAAAAGAAGTTGCTTTTTCCCTATTTTGTATTAAGATAGGTTGTAAGGTAACAATTAAGAAAGATTTAGAACTACCCGTACGAGAGGAAGGAAAGAACTTGAAGATAGGAATATTTGATTCGGGCATCGGCGGACTTACAGTCCTTCATCAGGCAATGCTTACCTTGCCGAAGGAAGATTTCATCTATTATGCGGATACCGACAATGTGCCATACGGAACTAAGAGCAGGGACGAAATTATAGGCTATGTAGACCAGGCAGTTGAGTTTTTTATTAAAAAAGGAGTAAAGGCAATTGTCATCGCCTGTAACACGGCGACCAGTGCTGCCATTGATTATGTACGTCATAAATATTCTCTCCCGATATTAGGAATGGAGCCGGCGATCAAACCGGCAGTGGAACGATGTAATGGAAAAAGGGTGATGGTAATTGCCACACCGCTTACGGTTAAGGAAGAAAAGCTTCATAATTTGATACAGCAGGTGGATGATGAACATATCGTAGATCTCCTGCCAATGCCCGGCCTCGTGACCTTTGCGGAAGCGTACCGTTTTGACAGCCCGGAGGTTTATGAGTATCTTAAAAAGGAACTGACAGGATATACGCTGGAGAATTATTCTGCCTTAATTCTTGGCTGTACACATTTTAATTATTTCAAGGATACTTATCGCAGAATTTTCCCGGAAGAGGTAGCTTTTATTGACGGAAGTGTAGGTACAGTCAACCACTTAATGCATATCCTTGAAAAACAAGGACTTCTTGAGAAGAATCAAGGGACAGTAGATTATTATGTTTCAGGAAGATTGATTGCGGACAGGGATCAGCTTCAGCAGATGAAAAGACTTCATGAAAGGCTTGATCTCATGCTACAATACTGATTGAGAGAAGCTTTCACTGCAGAGATTAGATAATCTTACTTAAATATAGAAAAGGAAGCTCCCGGCGGATACAGCATTTGTATCTCCCGGGGGCTTCCTTTTTTGTCAGTTTTGTCGTCCGGTAATAGTAGATTTCTTACAGCTCATCCTTCAGAAATTGGGCATGAAAATGCTGTGCCAAGCGATTGGCAGCATCCTTCGCTGAATACAGAGCTCCCTGCATCCAGCCATGTTTGGCAGAAGCATGCTCTCCGGCAAGATAGACCCGTCCCTGGTATTCCGGTTGCAATAAATTATAAGAAAAGAGCTGCTTCTGCCCCGGCAGGGAATAGGACAGGGCTCCAAGAAAATGAGGAGCACTGTTCCAATGAGCGGTGACGCTGCGTTCTACAACGGTATTTAAAAAGCCGTGTGGAAGACCATGTACCTCCTCCACATTCCGACGAATCAGGTCATAACGTTTTTGATCCTCTAAGCCTCCGACGCGGACGGAATTCTGCTCAAGATTATAAGATGCGGTTAGGACGCCGGGTGTTTCAAAAGAACAGGAAGCAGAGTCGGATTGTCCTGCAGCACTACTTGTTTCGGTGGCCCCTATATCACAATGGTTATGATCACCAGGATAAATAATGGACTGAATCGGCAGATCAGTAAAAGAAATACCCCCGTACATAGCTCCATAATCTACATTTCTTTCCCAGAATCTTTTATTGCACAGAAACAGGGTCTTCTGGGCGTCAATATAATGATACTCCTGTATCGCCTGCATTTTTGTGTTCGTGAAATATGGTCGGATTTCTATTGTCCGCAATACGGATAGCGGCAGAGTGCAGATGACATAATCAAAAACATCAGCTGAAGCCACGCCCATTTCATTTGAATATCGAACGATTACTTTATTCCGGTAATTGGAACGGTAAATACCTGTAACCAGATTCCCATTCCTATAATCCACTGTTCCAAGCTGATTTGAGTCAATAGAGGAATACTGTTCAGGAGAAGCAGAGCGAAAGGATCGGTAAAGAGCATAGGGGAGATTGACATTTCCGTTGGCGATACGATAGGTGTTGCTATAGTCAAGGGAATATTCATCTCCTGCAATTTCATCATAACTGATATGTAATAAAGCGCCCGAGGCGGGGTCAACCCCTGAAATCAGCTGGATGGCACCCTGACTTAGGCCTAAGCCCTCAAAATTCTGTCGAAGGCTCATATTCATCAAAGGAGTAAGATCCGTTGAATATTCCGGCAGGAGCTGTATGAATTCCGCCCGTATTTCAGGCGACAGCGCTCGCATCCGGTATTCCATGGCATAGTCGTTTAACTCGCTCCAGGGAGTTTCTGCTTCCTGCTCGGTTAAAGCATAGTTCGGATAAAGATATTCTGAGATTGATTGAGTGGTACGGATTCTGGTCTGGTGGACATAAATAAAATTATTCCGTTTTGGTGTTGACAGGGAGAGAGTGTCCAGATGAAACAGGTTGATATAATGCCAGGCGGTTTCGTGGCTGACTGGGATTCTCATGGCACCCAGTTCACCGTAAAGGCTTCCTTCCTCATCGAAATAATACGTATTTACTCTGCCGCCGATTCTTGCTTTGGAGGCTTCTAACACAGTGATATCCGCGCCCAGCTTTCGCAGCTCGAAGGCAGAACATAGTCCTGCCAGCCCACCGCCTAGAATGCCGATCTTGATTCCTCTCATTTCTCCCGGTTCTGCAAATGTTGTAATGTCGGGCGGAGGGCTTAAATATTTTATGATATTACTATAATCCTCGAGTCTGCCAGCCCGTTCTAAAGCACTTCGCAGCATTTCACGGCGCTGCTCATCCGTTGGACTTGCTGCTTGGTTCAATAGAGTATTCATGATAACCTCCCATAACGGTTTACTGCTTACAATAGTAATATATTTTTGAAGTTTCAAAATATTACATAATAAACCAAGCATATGCGATCAATCTACAATCTGGATACTGTATGTCTAAATTATGACAACCGGGATACCTAAAGCTTCTGACAAGTATAAGGGAAGATTGACAATATATCCCGTAATATAGAGCTTTATATTAATCTAAGTAATGTTATTCATTAATTTTGCTAAATTGAAAAATAGTACTTTGTCAGCTAAGATAATTAGTATCAGTTAGTTCTAAACATAGTTAAAATATTTTTACTTTCGCGGAATAATCGAGGAAATGGAGTAAACATGCAGCTGTTGAAGGATAGAATAATCAAAGACGGAAAAATACGCTCAGGAAATGTACTGAAGGTGGACAGCTTTTTAAATCACCAGATGGACATTGAACTGTTTGAGGAAATCGGTAAGGAATTTAAAGAAAGATTTAGTGATCAGAAGATTACAAAGATTCTTACCATAGAAGCTTCCGGCATCGGTATAGCCTGCATTACGGCACGTTATTTTAAGGTTCCGGTCTTATTTGCCAAAAAGAACCAGACCAAAAATATTGCAGGGGATGTGTTCACCAGTCAGGTAGAATCCTTTACCCATGGAAGGGTTTATGATATCATCGTGGCCAAGGATTTTTTGAAGCCGGAGGACAGAATACTGATTATTGACGATTTTCTCGCAAATGGGGCGGCGCTCCTTGGATTGGCAAAGCTGGTTCAGGATGCGGGAGCAACCCTGGTCGGAGCGGGAATCGTGATTGAGAAAGGCTTTCAGACAGGAGGCAGGCTGATCCGCGATAGCGGAGTCAGAGTGGAATCACTAGCAATTGTTGATTCCATGAGTGAGGAAGAAGGAATTATTTTTCGAGCATAACATCACAGCAAATGATATTATGTGGGATCCGCTGTCTATGGAGAGTTCTTTGACAGCAGCGAATGATAGGTTTACTTTAGGCATATGCCATGGTAATACAGCCGAGGCTGCAAACTCGGACACATTAAGGAGGAGACTAAAAATATGTTCAAGAAATTATTATCACTCATTGTCGTAGCTTCAATGGTATTATCCTTTGCTGCCTGCGGCACAAAGGAAACAACGACAGAAACAACAGCAACAGATACTGCAGCAGACGCTACCGCGGCACCGGCCGAGACAGCGGCAGCAGATACCACAGCAGCTGGTCTTTTTGCTCCCATAGCGAAAGAGAATATCAAGGTTGGTGTAATTCATATCGGAGATCCTGCTGATGGAGCAGGCTATACCTTTGCACACGATCAGGGTATCGTTGCAATGCAGCAGAACCTTGCACTTGCCGATACTCAGATCATTCGCAAGAATAATGTAAATGATGCAGATGCTGTTGCCATCAGAACAGCAATTGAGGAATGTATTGAGGAAGGCTGCAATATCATCTTCGGAACCAGCTGGGGCTATATGGATACCATGGAAGAAATGGCGACGGAATATCCCGAGGTTATCTTCTCCCACTGCTCAGGATATAAGAGCAATGGTACTAACTTTAATAATTATTTTGGCCGTATCTATCAGGCTCGTTATTTGGCTGGTGTTGCTGCCGGTCTTAAGACTCAGTCCGATAAGATTGGATTTGTAGCAGCGATGGATAACAAGAACTCAGAGGTTACCGGAGGAATTAATGCATTTGCAATGGGTGCTGAGTCTGTGAATCCGGATGCAAAGGTTTATGTAAAGGTTACAAACACTTGGTTTGATCCAACGTTAGAGCAACAGGCGGCAGAAGCATTACTGGATGCCGGTTGTGATGTAATCGCGCAGCATGCAGATACCACCGCTCCTCAGCTGGCAGCAGAAAAAAGAGGAGTTTGGGGTTGTGGTTACAATTCTGATATGACTAAGGATGCACCTGCAGCACACTTAACAGCTCCGGTATGGAACTGGGGTGCTTACTATACGAAGGCAGTTCAGTCTTTAATCGATGGTACCTGGACCGGAGAAAATTATTTCGGTGGTATGGATGACGGACTTGTTGATATTTCTCCTCTGAGTAACAATTGTGCAGAGGGCACTGCAGATGCAGTAGAAGCAGCAAGACAGAAAATCATGGGCGGCTTTAAGGTATTTGAGGGCGATCTCTATGACAATGCAGGAAACCAGGTATGCAAGGCAGGCGAGGCTATCGCAGATGCAGATATCACCGGTGCTATGAACTGGTACTATAAAACCGTAGTTGTTCAGTAGACAGATTGGTGGTCATTGTGGAAAATACAAAACGAGAAACAATGGCAATCGAACTCAAACAGATTACTAAAACATTTGGGTCGGTTGTGGCAAACAACAAAATAGACCTATCCGTTAAGCAGGGCGAGATACTCGCCCTGCTTGGCGAAAACGGATCAGGTAAAACTACCTTGATGAACATGCTATCCGGAATCTACAAGCCCGACAGCGGTTCTATTTTCATTAATGGGCATGCAGTAACCATCAACTCTCCGGAGGATTCCATTCGTCTTGGTGTCGGCATGATTCATCAGCATTTTAAATTGGTAGAGGCACTATCCGCAGTTGATAATATCATACTTGGTTCCACGGAGAAGGGCGTCTTCTTGCATAAGAAGAGAACAGAAAAGATACGGGAAATATCAGAACGATTTGGTCTAAAGATTGAACCGGAGAAAAAGATTTACCAGATGTCCGTTAGCGAAAAGCAGACAGTTGAAATCATTAAGGTGCTTTATCGCAAGGCGGATATTTTGATTTTGGATGAACCGACAGCTGTATTGACTCCGCAGGAGACAAAGCGCTTGTTCGAGATTCTGAGACAGATGAAGTCTGAGGGCTGCGCAGTAATCATCATTACCCATAAGCTGAATGAGGTCTTGGAAATCAGTGATCGAGTGACAATTCTTCGAAAAGGAGAAAGTGTTGCGACGGTCAAGACAGCTGAGACAAATGTTCAGGAGCTGACAGAACTGATGGTAGGAAGACCGGTGGAGCTATCGATCGAACATCCGCAAACCTATTTTAATGAGAATTTACTCGAAATCCATCATCTGACCGTATGCAATGAGGAGGGGTTCGAAGCGATCCGGGATATCAGCTTTGACTTGAACAGAGGAGAGATCCTTGGAGTGGCAGGAGTGGCAGGCAGCGGGCAGAGGGAGCTTTGCGAGACAATTGCGGGGCTGCTTCCGGTTAAAAAAGGAGCTATACTCTATCATAATGAGAATCTGGCAGGGAAATCACCAAATGAAATCATAAAAATGGGAATCAGTATGAGCTTTATCCCGGAGGATCGTCTCGGTATGGGATTGGCAGCTTCTATGGGTATGGTGGAAAATATGCTTCTGAAAAGATACCATGAAGGCAAAGGCCCCTTTGTCAGTAAAAAGGAAGCCAGAGACCTGGCGAAGAAACTGGTAAAGCAGCTGGATATCGTCACCCCAAGTGTGGATACCCCGGTGCGCAGATTATCCGGAGGTAATGTGCAGAAGGTTCTGCTAGGCAGAGAGATAGAATCCGAACCCAATGTACTTGTTACAGCATATGCCGTACGGGGGCTGGATATCAATTCCTCTTATACCATCTATGATGCTTTGAATGAACAGAAACAGAAGGGTGTAGGAATTCTCTTTATCGGAGAGGACCTCGATGTAATGCTGGAGCTATGCGACAGGATTATGGTACTCTGCCATGGCCGGGTAACGGGAATTGTCAATACAAAAGAAGCGACAAAGGAGCAGCTCGGACTTCTGATGACCGATGCTTCCGGAAAGGGAGGAGAAACTCATGACAGAGCGTACAATGAAAATTAAAAAAGAACCTCTTTTTCATGTGGTCAAGAAATCTGAGATCTCTTTCCCCAAAAATCTGCTACTGACTATGCTGGCATTATTGCTTGCCCTGACAGCAGGCGGGATCTTCATTCTTGCGATTGGACAGAATCCCATAAAAATCTATCAATCCATTTTTCAGGGAGCCTGGAGAAGTAAGCTTGCCGTAAGAGGGACGATCAAAATCGCTATTCCGCTGCTGATCGCTTCTCTGGGAATTACACCTGCCTTTCAGATGAAATTCTGGAATATCGGAGCAGAAGGACAGATTATCATGGGAGGAATTTTCGCGACCTACTTTGCATTGTTCTTTGATAAGCTTCCTCATGGAATTCTGATCGCTCTGATGTTTGTGGCAGGAATTGTCGGTGGAGGCCTGTGGGGTATGATTCCGGCTTATTTTAAGACAAAATTCAATACCAATGAGACTTTATTTACTCTGATGCTGAATTATATTGCATTATATATGATTAAATTCCTGACGGAAGGCCCCTGGAGAGATCCGAAATCCTCCGGCTTTCCCAAGATTGCTACTTTTACCGAGAATGCTAGACTGAATCAGATATTTGGTGTTCATGCGGGATGGCTGATTGGTCTGATCCTTGTTGCGGTGATCTATGTCTACATCAAATTCACAAAGCATGGCTATGAAATCAGCGTTGTCGGCGAAAGCACCAATACTGCCCGGTATGCCGGCATGAATGTGAAAAAAATCGTGATGAGGACCATGTTTTTAAGCGGTGCCATCTGTGGTATCGCAGGAATGACACAGGTTGGCGGAGCGGCCTTTACTCTGGGTGAGGGGGTTGCCGGTGGGGTAGGCTTTACAGCGATCATTGTAGCCTGGCTTGCTAAGCTTAATCCGGTTCTGATACTGTTTGTTTCTGTGCTATTTGCGATGCTGGAAAAGGGTTGCAGCGTCATGCAGAGTGCCTTTGGATTATCAGCCGCTGTATCCAGTATCCTGCAGGGTATCATCCTCTTCTTTATTCTTGCATTTGACTTCTTTACGCAATATCGGGTGGTTTTCAGAAAAAAAAGAAATTTGAAAGTTCCAAATTTCTTCTGAAGAACCCCAGAATGAGTTCCATTGGATTTTCATTCTGTGCTTCTTCGAGATTTTTATAGAATGGGGGATTATTTATGATCATAAATTTTTTGTTTGCTGCCATAAAAGCAGGTACACCTCTTCTGTTTGGAACCACCGGAGAAATCATGACGCAAAAATCCGGTAATATCAATCTGGGTGTGGAGGGTATGATGTTCATGGGAGCTTTTATGGGTTTTTACACGGGCTATCATACCGGAAATCTTTCTCTGGCACTTTTGGCTGCTTTTGCGATCGGGGTGCTTGCTGCTTTGATCTATGCCGTGTTGACCGTAAGCTTTAAGGCCAATCAGAATGTTACCGGTCTTACGCTTACGATCTTTGGAACAGGCTTTGCTAAGTTCTTTGGTGAAATGATGATCAGTAAGTCGGGCGGTTCACCGAAACTGTCAGAGGAGCTGATTGCATCAGTAGCAGAACGGCCCTTACCGGTGCTCGGTAATATACCGGTGCTGGGGAAACTGCTCTTTTCCCATAATCCGATTGTATATCTTGCGGTATTGCTTGCAATCCTTTGTACTGTTTATATGTCAAAGACTCGCACCGGATTGAATATGAAAGCTGTCGGAGAGAATGCGGCTGCGGCGGATGCTGCAGGAATTAATGTTACCAGGGTAAAATACTTCCATATTCTGCTTGGCGGTGGCATCTGCGCTCTGGGCGGTGCTTACCTGTCTCTGATTAACGGTGGCGGTATCTGGAACAATAGTAGCGTAGTTAACGGACAGGGCTGGATAGCGGTTGCGCTTGTTATCTTTGCAAGCTGGAACCCGGCGAAGGCTATCTTTGGCTCTCTGGTATTCGGTGCGTTCAGCGTCCTTCAGTTTTATGTACCAAAGAATATTATCGAGATCCCGAATGCTTTCTATGTGATGCTTCCCTTCCTGATCACCACACTGGTACTGATTGTTACCTCCATGAGAAAATCGAGAGAGGGCTCTCAGCCTGCCGGTTGTGGTATCAATTATTTTAGGGAAGAACGATAGGAATTGTTGGTTCGATTGTATAATTTCATAAGTCTATTAGGGGAAGCGGCTGATCTGTATACGGACGTTTCCTCTTTTTGTTGTATTATGGGGTTTCATCTGTCAATATGAATCACTCAATTTAATATTTACTGATGACAAGGAATATTATAGTATAGATTAAGAGAGCATTTGTTTTGAGCATAACAGGAAAGTATAGCCTGTAGACTGGCTTTAGAAGTGAGAGGTTTTATGAAAAAGGTAATCGCGTTAGGGACAGGCTTAATTATTGCATTATGTATCATTCTATTCTTAAAACTATCAAGCTCATATACGATAAAAGAGGCAATGGAGAACGGAGATTTTATCACTTATCCCGAAGAAAAAAATAGGGACAGCTTTGATAATTTTATCGCAAAGCTTCAGATGAAGACAGATGCAAAGATACGAATCACTGAGTATTCAAAAGAAGGAGAGCCTAGAGTAAATGATCTGGAATACCGCAATCAGGTGTTTCTGCTTCATGCTTTTTATCCTGAGAAGCTGTTTAATAAAGAGGAAATCAAGAATAATTATAACGAAGTATATTTTGAATCAATCGGAGAGTATAAAGATATGTATTTAGTTAATACGAATACAGGTGATAAAATGTATATCTGCCAAATCAGATGAGGTGGAGTATGTTTCTCTCCCGGAAAGGCTTCCCATATCATGTAAATTATGATTCATTAGAAAAAGAGGTGCAACTTGTGAAAGAAATAACTCCCCTATATCCCTGGAAAAGAAATATTATCCTGTTCCTGACGAGCCAGACGATTTCGCTTTTTGGCTCTTCTCTGGTTCAATATGCAATTATGTGGTACATTACTTTAAATACGAAGTCCGGTGTGATGATGGCAATTTCCATCATCTGCGGATTTCTGCCTACTTTTTTCGTCTCACCGTTTGCCGGGGTATGGGCAGACCGATTCAACAGAAAGCGCTTAATTATCATCTCAGATTCCTTTATTGCAATATCGACCTTGGTTCTTGCGATTCTGTTTTTCGCGGGGTATGATGCACTCTGGCTGTTATTTGTGGTATCTGCGATCCGCTCGATCGGGACAGGGGTGCAGAGCCCTGCAGTCAGTGCTGTGCTTCCTCAGGTAGTGCCTGAGGAGAAGTTGACAAAAGTGAATGCAACCAATACGAGTATTCAGTCTTTTGTCACTCTGATCTCCCCAATGGCGAGCGGAGCTCTGCTGTCAATCGCTCCAATAGAAATAATTTTTTTAATTGATGTGATTACTGCCGTGATTGCAGTTATTATTATGACGGCTTTCGTGCACATTCCTCTCCATGCAAAGGCATTGGTGGTGCAGGTTACGGGATACTTTGAAGATATGCTGTCGGGGCTTCGATATATTCACCACCATAGGTTCATAAAAGAATTTTTTCTGTTTCTTGCGGTTTATTTCTTTTTAGTCTCGCCAGTTGCCTTTCTAACCCCACTGCAGGTTACCAGAACCTTTGGAGAGGATGTCTGGCGGCTGACAGCAATCGAGATTGTCTTTTCAGCCGGAACGATGCTTGGAGGCTTTATCATGGCTTACTGGAAAGGCTTTCGCAATAAGGTCTATACGATGTTTTTGGCAAGTACCATCCTCAGTCTGTTTACGTCTGCGCTTGGGATAACGAATATATTTGCGATATATCTGGTATTTATGGCAGGAGCGGGTGTAGCAATGCCTTTCTTTAACACGCCTGCAATCGTCTTGTTGCAGGAAAAGGTGGAGACGGACTATATGGGCAGGGTATTCGGAGTGCTTGGAATGATTACAAGTATTATGATGCCCTTCGGAATGCTGATTTTCGGGCCTGTAGCTGATATCATAAAGATTGAGTATATGTTGATTGGAACCGGTATTCTGATGCTTGCTGAGGGATTTCTGCTGGTTCGAAGCAAAGCGATTCTAAAGGAAGGCCTCTGAGCTGTAGTAATTCAAAAACTATGCAAAAGGGAAGAAATAAGGTATAATCAATATCAAAATGATTATGATGATAGAATGAGAAAAGATGGGAGGGAGCTTATTGTCAATAACAAGAGAAGATGAAAGCTTCATGAGTGATACACTTGGATTTTGGAAGGATCTTACCGCTCAGCAAAAACTCATGCTGAAGGAAGCGGTTATGATAAAGGACTTTTCTGCGGGAGAATCAATGCACAGTGGTTCAGAGCATTGCTCCGGATTGTTTCTGATCCGTTCCGGTCAGGTGAGAGCATATATTTTATCGGAAACAGGTAAGGAGATCACACTCTACCGTCTGTTCGACAGAGATGTCTGTATCTTTTCTGCCTCCTGTATTATGAAAAATATTACCTTTGACATCTATGTGGAGGTAGAGAAGGATACGAAAGCCTATCTGATGCCGACAGCAATGTTTCGTAAGCTGTCTGACGAATCTCTGGCAATTCAGATATTTACGAATAACCTGATGGCCTCACGCTTCTCCGATGTCATGTGGATTATGGAACAAGCACTGTTTACCAGCTTTGATAAGAGACTGGCGTCTTTCTTACAGGAGCAACTGGTGATTGAGGGAAGTACGACTCTGGTGATTACTCATGAAAAGATAGCGGCTCATCTGGGAACGGCGCGTGAGGTAGTTACCAGGATGCTGAAGTATTTCCAGAATGATGGCATCGTAACCTTAAGCCGCGGAACAATTGAGATTAAGAGTGAGGAGAAGCTCAGAAAGCTGATTGAGGGCTGACCTCATTCAAAACTGCCGGATCGACCAGGGGTCATCTGCAAAAAATACACGCGGGAATGGAGTATATCATGAATCGATCAATCAAAGAGCGGCTCGCGGAACTTGCCGAAGAAAAATACCGCCTCTTTTCTTCTTCCCTCACCCCGGGAAAGGAGAACATTCTTGGAGTAAGACTGCCCGCTCTTCGTAAGTTGGCGAAGGAAATTGTAAAGGGAGACTGGAGAAGCTATCTTAGTGAGGTTGGGGAGGATTCGATGGAAGAGCTTCTGCTACAGGGCATGGTAATTGGCTATTGTGATGCGGGGCTTGAGGAGGTTCTGCAACTATCTGCGCACTTTATTCCAAAGATCGACTGCTGGCCGGTTTGTGACAGCTTCTGTGGGGGCTTAAAGATTACGCTGAAAAACAAGGAACGTGTATGGGAGTTTATACAAGCCTATCTTGAAGCGGACAGGGAATATGAAATTCGCTTCGGAGTAGTCATGCTGTTGTATTATATACAGGAGGACTATGCGCCTATGGCATTTGCACATTTTGACAGGATCAAACATGAGGGCTATTATGCTAAGATGGCAGTTGCCTGGGTTCTATCCATGTTCTATGTGAACCTGCCGGAGATCACGATGGAGTATCTGAAGGAAAATGAGCTGGATCAGTTTACTTATAATAAAACACTGCAGAAAATAACCGAATCCTTGAAGGTGGATCAGGAGACAAAAAAGCTGATCAAAGGCATGAAAAGGTGACGGAATTCTGATCAAAGGCATGAAAAGGCGACGGAATTCTATGGAATAATCGTCTAGTTGACATAGAATCCGGGGAAGCGTAAAATAGTACCAAAGAGTATTACAAGGCATTCTTGAATATACGAGGAGGAATACGATGAAGTTAACATTTTTGGGGGCGGCTCACGAGGTGACCGGAAGCTGTTATTTTCTTGAGGCTTGTGGTAAGAATATATTAATCGACTGTGGAATGGAACAGGGCAAGGATACTTATGAGAATCAGGAAATACCGGTTCTATCCGTGAATTTAGATACCGTTCTGCTGACCCATGCACATATGGATCATGCCGGTAAGCTGCCGCTCCTTGTCAGTGAAGGCTTCCGGGGTGATATCCATGCCACCTCTGCAAGCAGTGCTCTGTGTAATATTATGCTTCGTGATAGTGCCCATATCCAGTTGGCAGAAGCAGAATGGAAGAAAAGAAAGGGAAAGCGTTCCGGCGATATATCGGCTGAGCCGATCTATACGATGGAGGATGCGCTTGCTACGATCAGACGGTTTGTATCTCATGAGTACTCAGAGAAGTTTACTTTATATGACGGTATTGAAGTGCGGTTCACGGATGTCGGCCATCTGTTGGGCTCTGCTAGTATTGAGCTTTGGATCACAGAAGAAGGAATTACGAAGAAACTGGTCTTCTCGGGAGATATCGGCAATCTGAACCAGCCGTTGATTAAGGACCCGCAATATATTAAGGAAGCGGATTATGTAGTGATGGAATCTACCTATGGTGACAGAAACCATGGTGAGAATCCGGACTATGTCGGAGAGTTGACACAGTTGATTCAGTCAACCTTTGACCGAGGCGGTAATCTGGTGATTCCCTCCTTTGCTGTCGGCAGAACGCAGGTCTTGCTGTATTACATAAGAAAGATTAAGGATGAGGGATTGGTAAAGGGGCATGGCAATTTTAAGGTATACGTTGATAGTCCTCTGGCAGTAGAAGCCACCCAGATCTTCCATGAATATATGACAGGGTATTTTGATGATGATGCGATGCAGCTGGTGAACAAGGGAATCAATCCACTTTCTTTTCCCGGTCTGAAGACCTCGATTACCTCGGATGAATCCAAAGCGATCAATTTTGATGATGATCCTAAGGTAATCATCTCGGCTGCAGGAATGTGCGATGCGGGTAGAATTCGTCATCATCTGAAGCATAACCTTTGGAGAGAAGACAGTACCATACTTTTTGTCGGACATCAATCTGTGGGAACTCTGGGTCGTATCATTTTAGATGGAGCGACAGAGGTGAAGCTATTTGGCGAGACGATTCAGGTATGTGCTCAGATCAAGCAGCTGACCGGTGTCAGTGGTCATGCCGATAAGAGTGGACTGACGAAATGGCTGACCAGCTTTGAGAAGAAACCTGAGCGGGTATTTGTAATGCATGGAGATGACCAGGTATGTGATATTTTCACCGACTATATCAGCAATGAGCTTGGCTATCAGGCTGTTGCACCGTATAGCGGCACTGTATATGATCTGGCTCGGAACGTATGCGTGATTGAAGGAGTGAAGGTGCCTATCGAAGCGAAGGAAGCTGTTGTTTCTGGTAAGGCTGATACCGTATTTGATCGTCTGGTAGCTGCAGGAAAACGCCTGGCAGCTGTAATCCAGCATAACAAGGGTGGTGCGAATAAGGATCTGGCAAAGTTCATGGGTCAGATCAATTCTCTCAGTGATAAATGGGACCGCTAGACAGAATAGTCAGATAAAATACAGGTATTTCCGATGGCCGCAGTCAAGTCACGGAAATACCTATATTTAATACCGACAGCATTCCCTGAATAGTAATTGGAGGTTATTTTGGACAGACAGAAATTACTGGAATATTCGAATTTGTTTTCGACTTCTGAATTTGAAGCGACGAATTGCTATCAGGAGAACGATCTGGGCGCGGTGTGGACGAAGAATGCCACTCACTTCCGGATATGGGCTCCGACAGCCTCCCAGGTAGTAATCAATTTATATAGAACAGGAGATCAGGAGGATCTCTTTAGTAGCATACCCATGTTTCTGGAAGTGAAGGGAACTTGGGTTACCTCGGTCTCCGGTGATTTAAATGGAACCTACTATACCTATTCTGTAACCGTAAACGGTGAGACGAATATCGCGGTCGATCCCTATGCGAAAGCGGTCGGAGTGAATGGAAACCGCGGAATGGTGATTGACCTTGCCTCCACTGACCCCTTGGGTTTTCGTGAGGAACAGAGGCCCGAATTCCGAAATGCGACCGATGCGATAATCTATGAGCTGCATATCAGAGATTTTTCCTCTGACAGAAGCTCAGGAATGAAAAATGCCGGAAAATATCTCGCATTTACTGAGAATGGGACGAAGAATGATTTCGGAGATTCAACCGGAGTGGATTATCTGAAGGAGCTGGGAATAACCCATGTTCATCTTCTTCCGGCCTTTGATTATTATACCGTGGATGAGACGAAATTGACAGAAGAGCAATTTAACTGGGGGTATGATCCTAAGAATTATAATGTTCCGGATGGTTCCTATTCCGCCGACCCTTTCCATGGAGAAGTTCGGATCAAAGAGTTCAAGCAAATGGTCCATGCCCTGCATAAGAGCGGGATTCGGGTAATCATGGACGTGGTATATAACCATACGATGGAGGGGGAAGGCTCCAATCTGAATAAGATTGTACCGGGCTATTATTACAGGCTTACCCCGGAGGGCTATTTCTCCAATGCCTCCGGCTGTGGCAATGAGACTGCCTCGGAACGCGCCATGATGCGTAAATTCATGATAGATTCCGTGGTCTATTGGACGAGCGAATACCATATTGACGGTTTCCGATTCGATCTGATGGGAATTCATGATATCCAGACGATGAATGAGATCCGAAGAGTATTAAACGGAATGGATCCGAGTATCCTTGTCTATGGGGAGGGCTGGACCGGCGGACTTTCGCCGCTTCCTGATTGGAAAAGGGCAATGAAAAATAATATCAAGGATATGAACCATGGAATTGCCGCTTTTAGCGACAACATTCGCGATACGATCAAGGGAAATGTCTTCAATGGCAGTGAGCGCGGCTATGTGAATGGCAGAAACGGTCTGGAGGAGGCCATAAAATTCGGGGTTGTAGCTGCTACCTGGCATCAGGATGTGGATTATGGCAGGGTGGTTTATTGCTCCAATACCCCCTGGGCAGCTGAGCCAACTCAGACGGTGAATTATACCTCAGCTCATGATAATTATACTTTGTGGGATAAGCTGGCATTATCCAATCCGGAAGATAGCCGGGAGAGCCGTGCGAAGATGAATATGCTGGCAGCAGCGATTATACTGACCTGCCAGGGCATTCCATTCTTTCAGGCAGGGGAAGAGTTTCTACGTAGTAAACCGCTGAACCGGGAGGGAACTGCTTTTGATGATAACAGCTACCGATCTCCGGATGCAATCAACAGTCTGAAATGGAACCAGCGCTCCGTAAATAAAGAAGTAGTGAATTACTATATGGGATTGATTGCTTTCCGGAGACAGTATCCGTCTTTAAGAATGACAAAGGCAGAGGAGATCAGGGCAAGACTTAAATTTCTGGAGTGGTCCCAGCCCAATGTCGTATCCTTTCTCATTACGGACGAGACGGTCGGGGATCTCTGCATCATTTATAACGCGAATCAGGATACCAGAACAATAAAGATTCCGGAGGGTAATTGGGGTGTATATGCGAAAGGGATGAGCGCAGGCAGAGAAGCAATGGAATATCTCCTGGGTGGCTTTGTCGAAGTGGAAGCAATATCTGCTCTTGTTCTTGTCAGGCAGCTGGAAGACCCGGATAGTAAAGCATAAAAAAGGATGTGTATAGGCTCTGTTTGGATAACGAGAGCTTATACATATCCTTATTCATTTCGCTATAAAATACAAAATGTTTTCGCACACCTCAAGAGCTATGAGTGATCCATTGATTATTATGAGTTAGCACATATCGGGGTTACCCTGATACATGTTACGAAATTCCGTTGGTGTACAGTTTTTGACGATACGGAACATCCGGATGAAGGCGGATATATTATTGAAGCCGGATCGGAAAGCAACCTCCGTGATATTGATATTCGGATCGATCAGCAATCGTTCTGCACAAGCGATTCTTCTGTTGTTTAGGTATTTATAAAAGGAAACATTCGTAAACTCCTTAAACAGACGGCAGAAATGAAATTTACTGAAGCCGGCAATATTTGCGACACCCTCCAAGGTTAAATTCTCTGTACAGTTCTGGCTGATATAGTCGCAGATGATGCGAAATTTCTCCAGATATTCCTGCTGCTTGCTGGTCTTTGCTCCGGAGAAGCAATTGCTTGATCTGGAATAATTGCGTGTGATCAGAACGATAACCTGAAAAAGCTTTGCATAGATTGCAAGGTTCATCATCTGAGCACCTGCAAGATACTCGCTTGAAATATCCTTAAGGAGGTCTGCAACTTCGGCATGAATCAGCGGAGCTTCCTCCGGCGTGATTAACAGTGCAGGCTGCAGCATTGAGATAAATTGATCGAATTCCCTGATGCTTGAGAAATCCGAGAGCTCGGCCTGGAAAATGATGCGTCTTCCTACCGGAGGTGCATAAAGACGATGTATCGTGCCGGGAGCAATGATTAAGATGTCTCCAGCCTTCATATTAAGCTTTACATCATTGCAGACAGCCCAATATTCATTTACTGTAGGCATTACGATTTCTAGCGGTGTATGCCAGTGATTAGGGTAATCTTCTGCCTCATCATTATCATACAGCTTTATCGTCGAATTCTCACTAAAAGCTACGGTTTCACGGATGCCTTCCAAAATACTGATCAAAATAAATTCCTCCCCTGAATTTAATCTGAATTATTGCTATGAATATATAATAAAATTGGTTTGATTACAACTTTACACTATAATATACTATAATTATTTGTATATAACCTATAATAATTATGGTAAAATCCCAAATAAGACCGGTAGAATCGGTACTGTACTAGGTCCATCCTAGAAATATTCAAGAAAATGGAAAGCAATTTTTGTAAAACGTCAATACGAATCGATAAACCTAAGACATTGAGAAATAAGCACTAAGAAGTGAATAAATGATGATTATTCACTAATAAGTGAATATAATGACTATATTCACTTATTGACGAATATAGATTGATTTTTTGAAGCAAGGAGGATATAATTACCATAAGAGGTGAGAGCTATGTATCCTGAAATAGAAGAACAACAATATATTGCAATAATCGGAGACATCAAAGGGTCAAAGCAAAGCAGGGATCGAAGTGAATTACAAAAGCAGCTGAAAACTGTATTGGCAGACATAAATATGCAATATAGCAAAGACATCGCATCAAAATTTGTTATCACATTGGGAGACGAATTCCAGGGACTTCTGAGCTTCGGAGGGCATATCATGGATATTCTGACAACGATAGAACTTCGGATGCATCCTGCCCTGATTAGGTTTGGCATCGGTATCGGAAAAATAACTACGGAAATCAATCCGGAAATGTCATTGGGTGCCGATGGACCAGCGTATTATAATGCCAGAGAGGCAATCACAAGGCTAAAGGAAAAAGAGAAGAAGAGTAAAGCGGCTCTTGCTGACACGATCATTCTTCTTGGGGAGGACGAGAAGTGTGAGAGGCTTTTAAACTCTCTGTTATCACTGTTGACGGTGATAAAGCAGGGGTGGACAGAACGCCAGCACGAGGTGATCAGAGATTATCTAAAGCATAGGGATAATCAGCAGGCGGTTGCGGGAAGGCTGGGTATCACACAGTCCAGTGTACAGAAAAGTCTGTCTAATGCGAACTTCTTTTCGTATCAGGAGGCTGTGAATACGATTTCGACGATATTTACTATGCTATGGAGGGGTGAGGATGTTTAGAATTTGTTTTATTATTTACTTATTGATTCACATTTTAGGGGATTACTATTTTCAGGGAGAGAAGCTGGCAAAGGAGAAACGCCATAGTATTAAGAAGGTGCTTCGCCATGATTTGATTTATCTGCTGGTGGCACTGGTTCTATGCCTGCCGGTATTTACCTGGGATATGCTGATATCGGTAATTGCTCTTTCTGTCCTTCATGCAGTGATTGATCTGGCGAAATACCTGATTATGAAAAAGTATGATGCAAGAGGTATTACTGACAGGGAAAGAAGTACAAGCTATCTGATTGATCAAGGACTTCATCTGCTATGTATTTTCGGCATTGCGATCGGGATGGCATTGCTGCAGGCGGAGGTATATCTTCCTTCCAGATTGAGGCTTCTGATGGAGAATATTGGCTTTGATATCTATGGGATACTTGTCTGGAGTGTGTTACTGCTACTTATCTTCAAGCCAGCGAATATTACGATTAAACTATTGCTGTATGCTTATCGACCTGTAGAGAATGATGAAACGCAAGAGGGGCATAAGAACGCAGGAGCCTTTATCGGGTCTCTGGAACGTTTGATCATACTGATATTTTTATCTCTTGGACAATTCTCTGCGATCGGACTGGTGCTGACCGCCAAATCGATTGCACGCTATAACCGAATTGCTGAGGATAAGAAATTTGCGGAGTATTATCTTCTTGGGACGCTGCTTAGTACGGTATTTGTCATCGGAGGTTTTCTGATGATTACCCGTCTTGGTTATTAATATGATTACCCGGGGAATAGATTTCCCCGTCACCGTAGAGGATCGAATTGGAGGAGGAAGGCTATGGAATATATCGAAAGGTATTGCCCGAAATGTAAAGGGGAACTTCGCGTTCCCGATCACCTGACGGAATGTATCTGTATGTATTGTGGAGAAAATATTAGTTTTGTGCAGAAGTCCGACCACCCGGAGACGGTGTCGAAGGAGGAGCTGACGGCTGAATATGAAAGGGCAATTTCTGAGCTGGGCTTACTCTTTCATGAGTATGATCGAATTATGCCCCAGTTTACGAACGGAAAGTATACACAAAGCTTTCAGGACTACCTAAAGGTCGGGGAGAAGGTTCTTCGTCCGATTGAGCAATATGCTTCTGATTATGGGAAGGAAGAGGAGGTGGTTGAAAGGATCACGCGAGAGCTTCTAACTATTCTGGGACAGGAAATAGATGCAACCAGGATTGTGCTGGGTGGACCTACAAAAGGAAGAATCATTGAAGAATATCGGCTCTTCTTGACAGTATATATGATACCGATGATCAGATATATGAAGCTGTCCTTCAGTGAGGCATTGGCGGATGCAATTATTGACTCGTGGTGTAAGGAGTATCCGAAATTCCAGTTCAGTAAGGGCTCCTACGAGGACTTAAGTACCGGCTTTAAACAGAAACTTTGTTTTATTACCACTGCTGTCTGTCAGACGATGGATAAGCCTGATGATTGCTATGAATTGAATGCCTTCCGCAGATTTCGTGATGAGTATATGAGCCAGACAGAGCATGGGAAAGCCCTGGTGGAGGAATATTATACCATAGCTCCGGCGATCATAGCTTATCTAAATCTTTGTACAGACTATCAGTTACGATATCGACAGCTATGGACGAATTATTTGCTGCCGTGTCTCGAGGCGCTGCAAGAAAGAAGATATTCTGAGTGTGAACATCTTTATACGCAGATGGTATATGCATTGAAGGAGGAGTTAATCTTTTAGCCGTCGATTAAGTTGAATGATGAAAGAACAGTTCAAAAAATAGATATACTGCATATTTCTTGCAAATTCGACATACTCTAAACAGCAAACATAAGATGAAAGCTTTGTTGATATTTAATGCTTTAAGGATTGATGCGCATTAGGATTTATGAAAAGGAGTGTGGAATATGCCTGAGATTAGTAATCTGATTGTATGGTTGATTCTTGGTGGAGTATCAGGCTGGATTGCAAGCAAAATAACCGGTAATGATAAGAGTATGGGGTTCGGATGGAATCTGATTGTAGGAATTGCCGGAGCTTTTCTGGGTGGCTGGCTGGTAGGAATCTTTGGCTGGGGACCGGCGACAGGCTTAAATATCTGGAGCTTTATCGTTTCGGTTGTCGGAGCGGTAATTCTGCTTGCTGTTGTGAATCTGGTCCGAAGGAAATTATAGCTGCTCACAAACACAGGATTAGGCCAAGGTAAGGATATGTCCGTCCTTACTTTGGCTATGAAAGAGTAATATGTGAAGGGTACATATGGAAAGAGGATATAAGGATGGAGAATAATAAGCTATTAAAAATTATGGATGTGGAATACACATTTATGAAAGAGTACAGAGATATAACGAAGTATAGGGAAGCCTTAAATCGGTTAACAAATGCAACCTATGGATTTCATTTCGAGGAGTGGTATCAACAAGGCTTCTGGGGGGATCGTTACCGGCCGTATTCCTTATTACATAATGAAAATATCGTGGCAAATGTTTCGGTAAATCCGATGGAGTTTCAGGTGAAAGAGAAGAAGTGCAAAGCACTCCAGATCGGTACCGTTATGACGGATATCGCATACAGAGGAAGAGGTCTTAGCAGAGAGCTTATGAATATAGTCCTTGAGGAGTATGAAAAGGATTTTGATTTTATCTATCTTTTTGCAAATGATACTGTACTGGATTTTTATCCGCGTTTCGGTTTCGTACAAGAAGAGGAATTGATCCATTTCGGATACACATCAGCGAATACGCGAAGATATGATTTTGTTAAGCTGGACCTTAGGGAAGAGAATAAGAAGGAGCTGCTTCTTCGTCTGGTTCGTCAAGCAAAGCCCTGCAGCGAGTATGCGATGCTTGATAATTCCGGACTGGTTATGTTCTATCTGAATTCTTTTCTTTCGGAGAATATTTATTATTGTGAGGAGCTTTCGCTGGCAGCAGTAGCAGAGTATGAAGGAGATACGATAAAGCTGCTTGATGTATTTTGCGAAAAGGAATTTAATCTGAAAGAGGTAATAAATTCTCTTGCAGCCGGAACAGGGATGAAGATTATGCTTGGCTTTACACCCCTAGATACAACAGGTTTTGAGTGTACTCCACTCATGGAGAATGGAACCACCCTATTTACGAAGGGGAGCAGCTTTATGAAGCAGGGGAGATTTCCCGAGCTTTCCCATGCCTGAGAAAAGAAATTTGGAAAAACCAAATTTCTCCGGAAGAACTGCGACATGAAATCCATTAGAATTTCATGTCACACTTCTTCTTCAACTTCCAGCATTTGCGCCCGACGATGTCGGGCATGTCTGTAAGTGTGAAAATCATTCTGAAAGTACCAGAATGATTCTGAAATTTGGAAAAACCAAATTTCTCTGAAAGACATCTTAACACTATGAAAATCTTGATTAGTGTTAATAATTGGGATATAATATAGTTATACAGTTCAGAGAATTGGTGCTAATCATGCAGTTATGTATACGAAGGGGGTAATTCCATGGAAAGCAGAGCTATTAAGATCTATTCACCAATGAGTAAGACTATTGCATTGAAAGTAATTCCGGGACATTTTGCCACAAGTAATTCTCATATCAACCAGTATATTGACTTGACTACGATGAAGACAAGGTCGAGTGAAGCAGCTGAGGCAGCAAGAATCCTTGCAAGGCAATATGTGAACACGACAGTAGTGGATACCATCGTATGCTTGGATGGCTGCGAAGTAATCGGTGCGTATCTGGCTAAGGAATTGACCAGTGCGGGAATTCATTCTATGAATATGCATCAGACGATTTATATTATTGCACCTGAATACAATACGAACGGACAGATGATCTTTCGTGAGAATAACCAACCTGCTGTATATGATAAACATGTTCTGCTGCTGGCAGCTTCTGCAACGACAGGCGACACCCTGAAGAGAAGCCTTTCCTGTATCCAGTATTACGGAGGAATGATTCAGGGCATCAGTGCAATCTTTAGTGCGGTTCCTCAGGTAGAAGGAGTGGCTGTAAATTCGATCTTCACTGCAAAGGATATTCCTGATTATAAGAGCTATGATACGGATGAATGTCCGATGTGTAAAACAAACCAGAGATTAGAGGCAATCGTAAACGGTCATGGCTATATGAAGCTGAAGTAATTGATTAATTTATAAAAGAAGAAGGATATGTATGTGTTCACGAGGCTTAAGATACCCGGTAAAGAAAGGGTGACTCGAGACATACATATCCTTATTTTTATATTTACACAGATGCAATAGAAACGGAACAGATCCCTTTATCTACATAAATTTCTTCTTCTTAAAGAAAATATAACAGACAATAGCCACGATGATACTGAGCAGGATGACATAGGCATAGCCGAGCCTCCAGCCCAGCTCCGGCATGGTGGTGAAATTCATACCATACCAGCCTACAATCAGGGTTAAAGGCAGAAAGATCGTTGTTACCACGGTGAACATTTTCATAATCTTGTTCATATCGTTATCAAGCTGTGCATGATAGGACTCCCTGACTTGCACGCTATATTCCTGGAGCATACGGGTGTTGCTGCTGAGCCTTAATGCACGGTTGGAGAATATCCTGAAATAATGGAGGTTTTCCTCTGCAAAGATATCCAGCGCGTTCTCCTCCAGCTCTTCACCGACTGCAACAAATTGCTGATAGTAATTATCTAAGAGGATAAGCTTCTTTCGGATCTCTGTAATCTGGTAATTAAAGTCCTTATCTAGGTTTCTTTCGTTTATCTTATCCTCATGTTCACTAATATCTGCTTCAATATCAGCCAAAAGGTTATTATCCTCATTGATAAAGCGCTCTAAGAAATTGAAAATCAACCGCTCCTGGGAAAGCTTATTTAGGTTGAGATGGTCAAGTAGATCCAGAAGCTTAAGCTTTGTACTCTCATCCTTATCTTCGATAATAACAATAAGGATAAGATTTTTCTTGATATAAAATCCGATTCGATCCTGTACCTTAATAAATTGCCCAGGATTGATTGCAACAATCACACCAAAAAGATAATCATAATAGGAATTCAGTGTACCATGCAGGTGTGGGGAGGTGTTCTTACATTCCTCCACAGTCATGGCGGAAAACCCGAATTGGCTGTAATTCTCCTCTAATTCTTTAAGGTTAATCATTCCGATCGTCAGACAGTCAGGACTCAAATCCTTCCACTTAATCTCTGTTATTTCATCCCCGATCTGATAGTACATTAGTTGTGCTCCTTTCCCCGGCAGATACAAATTACCATGCTCTGTCATTATTCTAAAATTATATCATCATTCCATGTGTTGTCAAATGCGTACTTATCTTAATAGGGTAGTAATACTTTTGTTTTTGTTTAAGGTTTTTGTTTGGACATTATTAAGAATAATATCAAAATTTCACATATCATGAATAATAAATCATTGTAAAATGTCGGATATTTTACTGTGATATAGAGGCATAATTGGATTTATAATGGACATAATTGGTTGTGTCATATTGTGATATGGCATGCTATAATATAATGAAGAATAATGAAAAAAGGCGAAATAAGGTGATTTAAATGAATAGATTAGGGATAGTTGTTCCGTGCTATAATGAAGAACAGATGCTTCCAATAACGAATAATGAATTAAATATGTTACTGAATAGATTAAAAAAATTGTTCACGATAAGTGAAGATAGTTTTATTCTATATGTTGATGATGGAAGTATTGATCAAACCTGGAATATAATATGCAACTGTAGAGAGAACAGTAAAAATATTTATGGACTAAAACTGTCTAGGAATGTTGGTCATCAGAATGCATTAACTGCAGGTATGATCGTGGCTAAAGAATACTCGGATATAGTTGTTACTATTGATGCGGATCTTCAGGATGATATTGAAGTGATTGAGCATATGATAGACCAATTCAATCAGGGCTATGATATTGTTTATGGAGTCAGAAAAAGGCGTGATACTGACACAATATTCAAGCGTATGACAGCATTAGGATTTTACAGATTAATGAGAGTAATGAATATTAATATAATCTATAATCATGCTGATTTCAGATTAATGTCTAGACGTGCTGTGAAACAGTTTGAGAAGTATCAGGAGACTAATTTATTCCTAAGGGGGATTATTCCATTAATCGGTTTTAAGTCAACACAGGTATTTTATGATAGAAAGGCAAGAGTTGCAGGAAAGACAAAATATACATTGAAGAAGATGTTGTCCATGGCTTTTGATGGTATCACTTCCTTTAGTATTCAACCTATTCGTATGATTACGAAATTGGGACTATTTATAGTATTCGTCAGTCTATTTGCAGGTGTTTATGCATTATACTCATATTTTTACGGAAGGACTGTAGCGGGATGGACTTCATTAATACTATCAATCTGGTTTATTGGAGGAATACAACTTACCTCTATAGGGTTGATCGGAACTTATATTGGAAAGATATATATGGAAGTGAAGCATAGACCAAGATATAACATAGAGATTAATAATCTTGATGAACTTCTTGTTTCTAATAAAGATGCCTAAGATGTAGCATGGAAGGAAGGTATTAAAATTCAGGATTTGTTTAGCTAAGAAAAGATATTTCATTATGAATAACTTTATGATATAATCGAAACTCATAAAGTAAAATATGATTCATTATTACTGAATGTTGAACGAAGAAATCATCAGTTGGAGTTTGTATGAAGAAGGTTATAAAAAAAAGAAATGTGATACTCCTTATCATAAACTATCTATATCGCATTCAAAAAAAAATTCTTGGGCAGAGAGATAAGTTGAACAATTGGATGAATCAAAAAAATTCACCTCATCTCTTTGGTTTACTTGCGGCTGTTGCAGTCAGCGTATTATGGATTCTTATGCTTATGATTCCTCCATATATGGGGGTGGCTGATGATGGGTCATTACAGAAAGTAATGGAAAGATCAGGTTTGTCCTACATACAGAAGGATTCGGAAAGTATTTATAATAATTTTTATATCCGTGTTTATTCTGTTGAGAATATAGATAATAAGGGAAGAGAAATTTCGAATTCGCAGGACATATTAATTCACACTGCACTCTGGTTAGATGAAATAATTACGCATGACCGGCTGTTTGACATGAGGTTTCTTGCCCTTCTATATGGTATTTTATATTTTCCGGCTATTTACTATTTTGTAAAAAATGCATGTATGCTGGTTGCAAATTTTTCAGAAACGGTTTTGATCAGTATATTATCTGTAGTTATTTTCGGAGATTTATCTTTTCTTACTTATTTTAGCTCCCTTTATCCTGAACCATTGTGGTTAATATGTATCTTGATATTGGCAGGGCAAGTATGCAATATGGTTAGGAAAAAGGGTGGTTATATTGAACTCTTGCTGGTGGCACTTGCAGGAGTAGTAATATCCATGTCGAGGCAACAATGTGGTGTTATCGCCTTTTTCGTGGCAGGATTTCTTATCCGATCCATTTTTTTTAACAAGAAAATTTTATGGAGGACCTCATGTATTCTGCTGATATTTATTCTTGATATCGTAGGAATGATTTCATTATATTCTCTGGAATCGGATTATTCCATTACCAGTAAATATCATTCCATGACAAGAGGAGTATTATTTCAGGCAAGCGACCCGGAAAAGGCTCTTTCTGAATTTGGTATTAACAGCTCTTACTCCATACTCACCAATGTGTCAGCCTATGATTATTACCCTTATGTATTGCCTGATAATGCTCAACTCCAGAAGAATTTTTATGATAATTATTCTACTGGAGATATCGTAGTTTATTATATTAAAAACCCATATTCCTTTATAAAAATGCTTGATATAGTGATTAAAAATGTTACTAACTTGCAACGAAGCTATTGTGGTAATTATGAACAAAGCTATGGGATGCCGAAAATGGCGCAGGGAATTTTCTGGTCAGGCTGGAGTATATTCAAAACACGTTCTATGCCAAAAACCATTGGATATCTGGTACTGCTGGTCATACTGGCATTTTATGTTGCGGGAAGAAACAGAAGAAGGGAACAGACATCTTCTCAGCAGCTTTTATCCTTGACCTATCTCATGATGGCAATCGGCATTTCACAAGCGGCAATAACAATTGTGATGAGTGGTGATGCTGAGATTACCAGACATGCTTTTTTAATGGGATTATCAATGGATATTTTGCTTTATTATAGTATCGTTAGCACTTTATCGAGATTAAAACTATTCGAGGATGATGTAGATGAAAAAGAGAAAAGACAATCCTAACAGAATAAGTTTCCTGCAACAGGATTTGGGTATATTTGCAGTTGCTGTCATGATCTTTATTAGTATATTAATTATTGCCTTCACTCCGGAATGGAAGACTCTGGAATATATTATTATGATCATGATAACCTTTATCTGTATGCTGTTTGCTGCTTATCGTTTCACGATTGGATCTGTGATTCTTGCAGGATTACAGGTTACAATTTATACGGTTTACAAAATTTTCACTTTTTATAGAGATAATGGATCCGTAATCGCAATGGATTATCTTTGGGTTGTGTATCCTTTGATGGCTGTCGGTTCTGTAATACTGTTTATCAGTAGAAACCAGAAAATAGAATCTGAAAACATCAGGTTAAATCAACAGATCAGTGAGTTGGTTATTATAGATCCGTTAACGGGCCTTTATAATATAAAAGGATTTTATCAGGACCTAAAAATTCTGGTTTCACTGGCTGAAAGAAAAAAGATGGATCTGACATTAATGATAGTTGCAATACGTTATGAAGAGGAATTAGAAAAAGTTTTAGGAAAGTCTGTTTTTCAAATGGTTAGAAAGAGACTGGCCGCAAAGATAGAAGATCTGATAAGAATTGAAGACAGGCTTTATTCTCTTGATGAGAAAGGAACTTTCGCATTAATCCTTTACAGTGACAATGATGGAGCAGAAATAGTGAAGAAGCGTATCAGAACGAGTATTGAAGCAACAGACCTGTTCAGTGATATCATAAAAAATAAAGTAATCATGCTGGAACTCCAGATAGGAAAGGTGCAGTATGATGCTGAAATATTTAAGTCAGATTTAATAAGCTTTAAGCAGAAGGTAGAAAGCGAGCTGCAATATGATGTATAAAAGGTTTTTGGTTCTTTTCGCTGTTTTTTTAGTGGGATTTTCTATGAAAGCAACAAAAGCATGGGCGAGTCAGACGGACACGTTAGATGCGGATGTCCTTTTGGTATATAATGACAATCCTTCGGATCAGGATATGGATGGTCTAAAAACAATAATCCGGATACTCACATATATGCAGCGAAGTGTCTATTATACAGGACTACAGGAGGGCAGAGAAATCTATGACCAGTATGATTATGTGATATGCTATAACCTTCAGGACAATTTCGACAATGAAGTTGGTGAATTTATGAAGAAGCTGGAGGCGGATGGAAAAGAAGTTTTTATCATAGGTGGAGATGGTATTGAGGATTACATTACAGCAGGAGGCTATGATATTCGTTGTACGACGGTTGAGAGAAGCAAGGCTACAGTATCCTATCGTTTTACGCAGGGTGAGGCAAGAACAGCAGTAGTATATACAGATAAAGGTACGTTTTTGGATGGAGCATTTGATTACCAAAACGGGCAAATTCAATTGGACGGTTTGAAGTCTTCACTATTTGTCAGAGCAGGTAATTTTGAATATATGCCCTTTTCAGATGTTCAATCTCCCGTGATTGAAGAAACCTTTATCAGTGAATTGGCTTTATGGCTCTGGCCCTATAAGGATAGTCTGCGTACGTACGAGCAATATATTATTTTAGATGAATTATATGCCTTTATCCCACCCGAATCATTGATGGAAATCATTGATTATATGACTGCTAGAAAGATGCCATTTGTTTTATCGGTCATGCCTATCTATGAAAACGGAGATTATCCGGCTATGCAAAGATTCTGTGATATTTTGAGATATGCGCAAGCGCATGGCGGCACAATCATAATGCATACACCGATTACTCAGCAGAATGAAGATAATATAGAGTTAATCGGGAAGTATTTATCAATAGCGATTGAGGCATATGCGAATTACGGAGTATACTGCATGGGAATAGAGGCCCCTGATTCCTTTATTTTTAATCAAAATGGAAGAGATATACTGAAACGCTATTCCAGTGTATTTTTTTATAATGATAATAAGAATGTAAAGCTTAGCCTAAGCGAGCATTTTAATCAAATATACAAAGATGGTCACTTTATCATTGGTTTGACGATTAATGATAATAAGACGGAAAACAGTTTATGCTTTGTATACCCTACTGCATTATATCTGAAGGCGTCAGATGAATTAGCTTCTATAAAGGCTTCTATTGATGACTTTATTAAAACAGATATACCGGTGAAAAATCTGATGGATATGAATAATTCGGTGTATGGAGATAATCTTAGTATTTACTCCAGACAAGGTCAGGTTTTTTATAACGATAAAAGAATGAGCCTTGATTATGAACCTCCGGTATATACAGACTTCGATTATAGAAATACAGTGTTTCAAAGAATAGCCGGAGACTTGGGAGATTTGAACAAGGTATTAATTATTCTTGTAATTGGATCGGCGACAATTTTTATCTTATTTATTATCATAGCGCGAAGAGCAAACCGAAATAAATTTCTTCGCAAAAAAGAGGAATGATTTCAATGACATTAGTGGAAATAGTAACTTTATATTCGATTTATGCGATCTGGCTGCTTATGGCAATTAATATATTTTTCTCAATTGGTGGCTTTATCTATTATATGCAAGTAAATAAGACAGATGGACATATACACCTGGATGAATATCCGTTTGTGAGCATTATGGTGCCTGCACATAATGAAAGTATTGTTCTTAAGAGAACCGTCACAGCTCTTTTAAAGTTTGATTATCCGAAGGATTTATATGAGATTATTGTTATCAATGATAACTCCAGCGATAACTCAGCAGAGGTACTGAAAAGAATGCAGGAGAAAAATCCGGATCGAAAAATAATAGTTATCAATACGGATAATATTATTGGTGGAAAAGGCAAATCCAATGCCCTAAACATTGGCTACTCAGTGGCGAAAGGGAGCGTTATAGCGATATATGACGCAGATAATACACCGGAACAGGGAGCGCTTAGACTTCTTGTTGAAAACCTAATGGCCGATGATAAGGTAGGCGCAGTAATTGGTAAATTCCGAACTAGAAACAGGAATGCAAGTATTTTGTCAAGATTTGTTAATATTGAAACCTTAGCTTATCAATGTATGAATCAAGCGGGAAGGTATTTTTATTTTAAACTATGCACGATACCGGGTACAAACTTTGTAATACGGAGAAGTATCATTGAAGAAATCGGTGGATGGGATACCAAAGCGTTGTCTGAGGATACAGAGATTAGCTTTCGGATTTATCGTATGGGCTATTATATAAAAATGATGCCTTTGGCGGTGACCTGGGAACAGGAGCCGCATCTCTTACCGGTATGGTTTAAGCAACGGACCAGATGGGCAAAAGGAAATATGTATGTCATATTTAAAAATTATAAATATATCTTTGATAAGTCCGCGGGTAGAATGCGTTTTGATGTAGTGTATTATCTAATGGTATATATATTAATGCTTTCTTCCCTAATCTTTTCTGATACAATCTTCTTCCTGGGAATATTGGGGTTTGTACATGTGGCGCTAAAGGGTTTTTCAACCGTACTATGGATCATGGCTATCGTTGTATTTGTATTGAATGTACTGCTTACTTTAGCCAGTGAAGAGAATGAGTTTAATATACAGACCGCACTACTAATTCTGTTGATGCTATTTACATATTCGAAAATGTGGGTATTTGTAGTTTTAAATGCGCTCATTCAATCCACAACAGATGCTCTATTTAAACGAGAGGCGAAATGGGAGAAAACGGTAAGGTATGCTGAAACAGAATAATTGGTGAAATGAGAGAAGGATATGATATGAAGAAATTGATGAAAAAAATCCCAATTTACTTGATAATACTACTGGCATCTTTCGATATACTGGGACAGGAGTATGCATTAGCGCAATCAACCGAACAACCAAACCAGATATCAGCACAGACGGATGGCATTACTTCTGAGATCACTGAGGATCAACGAAAGAATACGGAGGAAGATACTCAGAAGGCATTGGCTGACCTTATTAATTCGGATAATGAGGATGCAGCGGATCCGATTATTAATAAACCTGAGGTTCCGAAAACCGGATATCAGAAATATTTTTCCTTTGATACCAACCGTACTTTAAAGGGGACCATAGCTTCGACTGAATTTTACTTTGAGGTTCCGGAGTATTGGGACACAAAGTTTATATATGCAGCAATTGATTTTGATATCAGTAAAATGATCAGAGGGGATATACCTGCTTCCTTGACCTTATATTTAAATGGAATACCGATCAACACTTGTAATGTATCCTATGAGAACGGAGGAACGCAGCAGAATTATATAACGATACCGGTAGATAAATTAAAGGAGGGATTTAACGTAATCCAGATTACCTCTTTTGTACAATTATATGCCTCAGCGGGTTGTACCGAAGCAGAGTCAGATGCTAACTGGATGACGATCAATGACAGTTCTTATATTTATGCCGGCTATGAGATGATTAACCCACAGAATTTGATTAGCTTTTATCCATATCCCTTTATATCAACGGCTAATCCTACAGGCGAGGGGACAGCAATATTGGTATCTGATCAGGCTACCAATTCTGAAATTGCTGCGGCGCTTTATCTATCGGCAGATCTTGGCACCAATACCGAAGAGAAAAATGAGATTCGTGTGGGACTCTATAAAGATAGAGCCTCCATAAATGCTAAAAACATAATATTGATTTCTGAAACAAAGAATTTTCCGGAGGAGTATAAGAATTTTCTAAAAGAAAACCCGAATAATATCAATTCGACACAGCTTGATTTATCGACCCGTACTATGATTCGGTCAGCGAATGATCCGGAGGGCAATCAATTGCTCCTCATCGCCTCTGATAAAGGTGATAATTTGATGGAGGCAGTTAACATGCTGCTTGATGGAGAACGTGTATCCCAGGAAAAGACCAGTATAACCTTTGTTATGGAAAATAGTGCACAGAATGTTTATAACCAGCTAATTAGCAATCGCCAGGGAAGTGGTGACTACACATTAGAGAAGCTTACCGGCAGCGGACTAACCTTTGTCGGACCATTCCACCGGGAACAATTGATCTATCTCCCTTTTGGTACCGATTATGTTTTAGATTCCACCGGAAAAATATCAATGCGATTTCGTTATAGTGAAAATCTGAATTTCACAAGGTCAATGATTACTGTATATTGGGGTGATATTCCGATAGCAAGTAAAAAACTTTCCAAGGACAAAGCCTCCGACGATGAGCTATCCTTTACAATGCCTGCCGATGTGATTGGTACTGCGGCTGGAAGTATTAAGGTGGCCTTTGATTTGGAGATTGAGGATTTGTTTTGCAGTTTAAGACAAGAGCAGATGCCATGGGCTTATATTACGAAAGACTCGGAATTCTACCTTCCTGCCAGTGAAAATACGAACCTGTCTTTTGGTAATTTCCCGGCTCCTTATCAGAGCTATGACAGCTTTTCAGATGTGCTTATTGTAACCGGTGATCAACCTGAGAGTACAGAGTTGAATTTGTTAGGTAGGCTAATGGGGGTTTATGGGTATGATGTTTCTCCCTACGGAAGGTTTAAAGTAATCCGGGCCGGAGAGTTTACTCCGGAGGATGCGGATTACAATATCATTACAGCGGGTACCATAAACAGAAACAGTTTCCTTAGATTGCTGAACGATAATCTGGATTTCCATTATGATGAGACCGGGACCTATTTCAAAAGTAATGAAAGCCTGATCCTTTCCACAGAGTATTCACGGAATATTGCTGCCTTTCAGTTAATTAAGTCGCCCTATGCAAAAGACAGAGCTCTGCTGGCTGTATGTGGGACAAGCGATAAAACACTTGACACAGCACTTCATTTCTTGACTGAGTATAAGAAACGCTTTGATTTAAAAGGAGACTGCGTACTCGTCTCGTCTGATTTGGAGACTAAGAATTTTGTTTTTATGAAGAACGATACAGAAGAGGCAAAACCAAACTTTGAAGAGTTTGTAGAAAAGAATAAACAACCAATGTTATTCATGGTTATGTCAGTCTCAGCTATGGGGATCTTATTGCTTACTGCAATATTAATACTAATACGATCAAGACGACACTTAAGGCGCGATAAAGAACAGTAGAAGGACAAAGAGGAATGCTATGAACTTTCGTAGAAATTGGTTTATATATTTATCATTATTGCTTTATCTTGCGGCTTCTCTGTTTATTCTGGATCTTGGTACGGAGCTGTTTTCGAAAGATATGCAATATCCGTACCTAAGCCGAGCCTTATTTTATGTAAGCTTTTTCGGTGTGATCATACTAATCAATGTTATATTTTTTATGATATCCAGATCCTGGCTGGTTCGATTGGTGTTGCCGCTTAAGAAGGCAGCCCCATATATGGAAGCCTTGCTGGTACTGGCTATCCTGATTGTAGGCTTATTGCTTCGAATTTACTATATTAAAAACTATCCGGTAAAGATGGAATCTGACTATAAATTCTATTATGATACAGCAAAATTGATTATGAATCATACTTTGCTTACAGAATCCAATAATGAGTACATTGCATTATTTCCACATACCTTCGGATATTCTTATATATTGGCGAAAGTAATGACTATCTTTGGATCTGCACCGGAGGTCTGTCTCTACTTTAATGCAGTAATTTCAGTTTTAACAGCCTTCGTTTGCTACCTCATCGGTAAAAAGGCAGTTGGTAGTATCGCCGGGTTAGTGGCTTTATTCTTAAGCTGCTTTTGGCCTTCTCAGATTATATACAGTAATATCAATGGATCGGAAGCGGTATTCACGTTCCTTTTATATTGCTCTGCTTTATTACTGATACATATTATGAAGAAATATAATGGCAATAATTCCGGACCGATTAAACCTGTTATCCTGCATTTTCTCATAGGTGTCATCTTGGCATTGGCAAGTGCGGTCAGGCCTATGTCTATGATATTTCTGGTTGCAGTTGTGTTGTGTTTGATTTTCCTTAATTATAAGCTGGAATATCGTAATAGTATCATGGAAGTAAAGTTTGCTAAAATATTCATGTCCAAGGGCTGGATGCGGGCAATTCTTGTTATGATGGGTTATTCCATATGCTCTCTGGTGATCAATGCAGGTATTACTCAAGCGATCCAGATGGATATCTCTGGGTCTGGCGCATTGGGCTATACCTTAATGGTCGGGACCAACCTTGAGCATGAGGGTTGTAATAATGAAGATAGCACTAAAATTTTATATCAGGCTTATAAAGATACACAATCACCGGATGAAGCAAATCAGGTATGCATGGAACAGGCTGTAGAGACGGTGAAATCAAATCCTGTTGCAGTATTGGGATTGTTTGCAAAGAAGTTCTTTTATATATGGGTGGTAGATGATTACGCAGTAGGAACAAATAAAATTGCGATGAGTAATCAAGGAACATTAACTACAGAAAAGGCAGCCTTTTTCGATGAGGTTGAGAAGTGGAACACAGTGTATTACCTCTTTGTCGTTTTTTTGGCAGCTGTCGGAGCCGTATTCCTACTTTTCAGGGACAATAATACACAGATTTTTGTGGTTTTCTTTATCGGGGGGGCAGTATTTCATATGGTGGTTGAGGTTCAGAACAGATACCATTATTATCTGTTGCAATGCCTGGCCATCCTTGCGGCTACTGGCTTGGGACTGATGTTTCAAACTTATATGGAAAAGACCAGACAGAAGATGATGACTCAGAATACAGGGTATTTCATTGGCAGTGAATTTGAGAATCTGGCTTTGGAGGAAACAGCGGCAACGGTTAACATAGTAGATGATAATCCTGTAGCTAAATCCCGCGAACATAAACAGGAAGAGCCTTCCTCAAGCATGAATAAAGTTGATGTGATTCAGGCCATCAAGGATGGACATATTATCATCACCGCTTCTAAGATTTATGATAATGATGCTGAGGGAGGGATAGCGGAAGCACCTGTACAAACTGCTGACAATAAGCCTTTCATGCAGAAGGATGAAGAAGTGAGGCGGAAGGCTGAAGAGATGGTTGAAGAGAAGACAGATGAGACGACTGAGGAGAAAGTAGAAGATAAGACTGAAGAAAAAGCGGAAGAAGTGAATGAAGAGAAGACTAAAGAAAAGATGAAAGTAAGTGTTGAAGAGAAAGCCGAAGAAAAGGCCGAAGAGAAGGCCGAAGAGAAGGCCGAAGAAAAGGCCGAAGAAAAAGCCGAAGAAAAAGTTGAAGAAAAAGTTGAAGAAAAAGCCGTAAATATTATAAAAGAGGAATCGAAATCTAAGTTTGAAAATGAAAGTGATAAATCCTATAAGAATGACGAAACCCGTCAGGTAAGGGAATATCTTCTTAAACTGAAGAGTGAGTTGGAAGAAGATCTTAGAGCCAGAGATAAAGTTGAGAAAAAGAAAAATAGTTCAACGGGAATGAATAAGAGGAACCATAAACCGTCCCGTGGTATCAGAAAATAATAGGGAGGAGGTTCCGGTGAAAGCTATGAAGCATAAAAAAATTGAAATGGGACTGATAATCGGCATAGGTGTATTAATCATAGTATTACTGGGAGCAACAGTTATGATGCTCTATACCTACAGAAACCCGAAAAATCGTCAGAGTACTGAGGAGAAGAATATATTTACACAGAAGCTGGCAGATCAGATGGATCATTATCCAGATAAAATTGATCTGAATGAGCCCGTACCGGAGCTTACTTTTTATTCTGCGGACGGAGAAAAGGTATTTTTGAGCGGCTTTAAGGGGAAAAATGTGATATTACTATACTGGGCCAGCTGGTGTAAGTATTGCAAGAAAGAGTTTAAGAATTTGGACGAATATGAGAAAGTTCTTGAAAACTACAAGGATGTGGAACTGATCCTCATTAATAAACTGGATGGCGAAAAAGAAACGAAGGAAAGTGCATTAGAATATTTAAAGGATAGTAAGCTTTCCTTAACTAATTATTTTGATGACGGCTTAATGGTATATCAATCCTTAGGGATAAAAATCGTCCCAACTATGCTAGGAATAGACAAAGACGGTATAGTCAAGCTATGCCACCCCGGTAATATCACAGATTCGAATGAATTCACTGCATTTGTGGAATATATCAGAAATGGGGCGGCCTTCAGTACTGAGCGGTTTGTGGCAGATAGACTGACTTCTCCTGCAGGAGGAGTTCACTCGAATTATTACGACAATAAAGAGGCAGCACCTTCTGGTTATGATGTTCTGAGTGAGTCTCAGGGCGTGATGCTGGAGTATGCTGTACAGAAAAATAATCCTGAAATGTTTGGGCGTTATTATGACTTTATACGGCAGAAAATGCTGATTACAGATTCTCTCTCTGGCTGGGTGCTGACGGCAGATGGGGTATCCAAGGTAAATGCTCTGGTGGATGAATTCCGAATTTATAAAGCCCTACATGAGGCGAATCAGTTATGGGGCGGTTATGAAGAAGCTCTTGCTAAAATGAACGGGGATATCTATCAATATAATACCGATCAGTCTCGACCAATCGATTATTATGATTTCTCAAAAAAGAAAAAAGCGGATAGGATCACCTTGTGCTATCTGGATCTTGAAACAATGGCATTGTTAAAGGAAAGTAAAGAAGAATATGCGTCTGTATATGAGGGGGCTTACACACTACTGACAAAGGGTTATATTGGTGATAATTTTCCTCTCTATTACAGCTGGTATGATTATTCTGCGAATGGTTATCAGAAGGATGATCTGAATATGGCGGAGGCAATGCTGACGCTTCTTCACCTGGCACGGATTGGAGAATTGAAACAGCAGACGGCAGACTGGTTACGAAATGCACTGGAAAACGGTGGAATTAAGGCAAGGTATACTATTGCAGGCGAGGTGGCTGATGGATACAACTATGAATCAACCGCTGTCTATGCCACTGCAGCTATGATAGGTAGAGAAATTAATGATGATAAGATCGAGACCTTAGCGATAGCTCGAATGGAAGAAACCCGAGTGAATGATAACAATAGTGATTTTAACGGAGCATTTACTCAACAAGAAGGCAAGGATATTGTTGCATATGACCAGCTTATGCCATTACTTGCATACTCTTACCTGGAACAGGAATAGCGGGTATCAGCTACAATCATTCCTATCACAGGTAGATTGATTTGCCTTATACAAATCTTTAAGTACAGAAGAGTACGCTGGATTGGAGTAATCATGAAGAAGATAATGATAGTATTTGGAACCAGGCCGGAGGCAATCAAGATGTGCCCCCTGGTTCAGGAATTGAAGACAAGACCTGAATTTACCACAGTAGTTTGTGTGACAGGGCAGCACAGGCAGATGCTTGATCAAGTCCTTCAGACCTTTAGGATAATACCGGATTATGATTTGGCTATCATGAAGGAAGGGCAGACATTATATGATGTTACTATTGCCGTATTACAGAATATCAAACCGGTACTTGAGGAGGTAGAACCTGATATTGTATTGGTGCATGGAGATACAACGACGACCTTTGCAGCTTCGCTTGCTTGTTTTTATCAGCAAATTCCGGTCGGTCATGTAGAAGCTGGCCTGAGAACCTATCAGATCTACTCGCCATATCCCGAGGAATTCAATAGGCAGGCCACCGGTATCATAGCCCGCTTTCATTTTGCTCCAACGATGGATTCAAGAGGCAATCTGTTACAGGAAGGAAAAAAGGAAGATACCATCTATGTTACCGGAAATACTGCCATTGATGCGTTACAAACAACAGTAACAGAGGAATATCAACATGAACAGCTGGAATGGGCTAAGGATAGCAGATTAATACTGCTTACCGCACACAGAAGAGAGAATCTGGGTGTACCGTTACATCATATGTTTCGAGCGATCAGGAGGATTACTGATGAATTTGAGGACATCAAGGTGATCTATCCGATTCATATGAATCCTCAGGTGCGAAAGGCTGCGAAAGAAGAGTTAGGCTGTTGTAACCGAATACGGATCATTGAGCCGCTAGATGTTCTTGATTTTCATAATTTCATGGCGAGGTCTTATTTAATCCTTACGGATAGCGGCGGTATTCAGGAGGAAGCTCCGGCTCTCGGAAAACCGGTGCTCGTCATGCGGGACACAACAGAACGCCCTGAGGGCATTGCTGCCGGGACGTTGAAACTCGTCGGAACACAAGAAGAAACCATATATCACGAGTTTAAAAAGCTGCTGACAGATCCTGCGGAGTATCAAATGATGAGTAAAGCTTCAAACCCTTACGGAGATGGTTTTGCGTGTCGCAGAATTGCAGATATCTTAGCAGGTTCATTATAAGAATTATTCTCCATAGGGTAAAACAGTTTATATTAAGATTCTCAGTACTACTGCAATTCCCCCGTGCATACAATGTAACAACAACGATAATAAGGGGGAATGCGTTCTGCCCCCTAGGTTAGAACGCAGATACTATGAAAGGCTATATAGAGGAACGGGCGGTTGAGATCGCTAATTATATCATTGACAACAATGCGACGGTGAGACAGACCGCGAAGCAGTTCGGAATCTCGAAATCAACCGTACATAAAGACGTAACAGAACGTCTTACACAGATTAACCCCTCCCTTGCCGAAAGAGCCAGGGTAGTCCTGGACTTAAATAAGTCTGAGCGCCATATCAGAGGCGGTTTGGCTACCAAAGAAAAGTACCTCCATAAGACGAGATATAACCAGGCTTATTGATCTTATTATCCTGATTACAAAACATGTGAAGGCAAAGAGATTGTCAGACAGCAGTGCTGGTTCTGATAGTCTCTTTTTCTTGTCCTGAGTGTCCTGCATAGCCGGACTTCATTTGCTCATTTTGTATCATCTTAGAAGTCCTGGCCTGCTTCGATCGAGTTCTACAGTCTGTTGGCAGGGATATCATATTGTTTCCTGTGTATGCTTCATCGTATAATTATAAAAAACAGAAGATTAGACACGTAATATTCCAATTTGTGTTGAAATAGGTATTTATTATCGTTATAAAAATAACTTTCGGCAAATTGAACAAAAAGTATGTAAATTAGGCTCTTATTGTGTTATAATCTTATTTGTGTCTTTCAGGAGGATTACTTTGTTTTGTGCTTAACAAACTATGATTTTAACTTAACAAGCCTTGTATAAAGCTTAACAAAGTGAATAATCTTACATCAAAAGTTATTAAAAATTTTATAGAAAGAAGGAAAAGGTATTATGGGTAAGTCAACATTCCCGGGTGGGATCCATACATATGACGGAAAAGCTTTGACCATGGATAAACCCACGACTGTTCTATTACCGAAGGGCGACCTGGTATTCCCGCTTATTCAACACATAGGCGCTCCTGCGAAGCCACTGGTGGCAAAAGGGGACAAGGTCCTGGTTGGACAGAAAATTGCCGAAGCCGGCGGTTTTGTGTCTGCGAATGTAATCAGTTCGGTTTCCGGAACAGTGAAGGATATTGAGAAAAGGCTCACGGTATCGGGTAACATGGTGGAAGCCATCGTAATAGAAAATGACAATGAATACCGAACAGTAGAGAGCTTTGGCAAGGAACGCGACTACAAAGGACTGACAAAAGAAGAAATACGAAACTTTATTAAAGAAGCGGGTATTGTCGGTTTGGGTGGTGCCGGATTCCCGACTCATGTAAAACTAACGCCTAAGGATGACAGCAAGATCGATTATGTGATTGTCAACGGAGCGGAATGCGAACCCTATCTTACCTCCGATTATCGAATGATGCTGGAGGAGCCTGAGAAGATCATCGGCGGATTAAGGATTATCCTCCGCTTATTTGAAAATGCAAAGGGAATTATAGCAGTCGAAGATAATAAGCCGGAAGCAATCAGACTATTATCAGAGCTGGTATCTAAGGATAATAATATTGAAGTCAGAGTATTGAAGACAAAATATCCGCAGGGCGGAGAACGTCAGCTGATTTATGCGTTAACCAAACGAAAATTAAATTCAAAGAAGCTGCCTGCCGATGTCGGATGTGTCGTCGATAATGTCGATACGGTAATTGCGGTTTATAATGCTGTTGCCAAAAGTACACCATTAATCAGAAGAATTGTAACTGTTTCGGGAGACGCAGTAAAAAATCCGGGTAACTTTAATGTTGCGATCGGAATTGATTACTGGGAAATACTTGAAGCTGCAGGAGGCTTTAAGGATCGGCCGCAGAAGATGGTATCCGGTGGTCCAATGATGGGTATTGCGCTTTATAGCTGCAATGTACCTGTCATGAAGACATCCTCTGCACTACTGGGCTTTTTAGAGGACACCTCGGCTGTGGAAGAGGCGCCCTGCATTCGTTGCGGAAGATGTGTAAGTAAGTGTCCCCTTCAGCTGATGCCCTTCCAGCTGGCTGCACTGAGCATGAGAAATGATGATGAAGGCTTTGTGAAGCTTGACGGTATGGAATGCTGCGGCTGCGGTACCTGCTCCTATGTCTGTCCGGCGAACAGAAGCTTAAGCCAGTCAATCATGCAGGAAAGAAACAGTATTTTGGCTAAGAGAAAGAAAGCCTAACCTACAATTCAGAAAGAGGTGTAAGTGTGAGCGACTTATTTCATGTATCGGCAGCTCCCCATACCAGGAGCCCGATCACGACAAAAAGTATTATGCGGGATGTCATTCTTGCTTTAATCCCGGCCGGATTATTTGGTATTTATAATTTTGGAATTAACGCCCTGACGGTTATTGTTGTTTCGATAGCGACATGTGTGTTAACAGAATATCTGTTTTGCAGATTAATGAAGAAACCGCAATCGATAGGAGATTACAGTGCCGTTGTTACAGGTCTTTTACTGGCATATAATCTGCCCTCCGGTTTTCCCATTTGGATGACGGTGGTAGGTAATGTATTTGCGATTCTGATTGTAAAGATGCTCTTTGGAGGACTGGGACAGAACTTTATGAATCCGGCTCTGGCAGCGCGTGCATTCCTGCTGATCAGCTTTCCGGTGAGAATGACAGCCTTTACAGTAGAGAAAATTACTTCTCCTGCTACATCCGATTATCTGTACCATGGAGCGGTTGCTTTGGACGGAGTGACTGGTGCTACCCCACTGGCGGCAATGAAGGCCGGTGAGACAGTGGACTTGATGAAGATGCTGGTGGGCAATATCGGCGGAACGATTGGTGAGACCAGTGCGATCGCAATTCTGCTTGGAGCAGCCTATTTAGTTCTTCGTAAGGTAATTTCTTTAAGAATTCCTTTGACCTACATAGCTACAGTAGCTGTTTATGTGCTGATCTTTGGCGGCAAGGGCTTTGATATGACCTTTATACTCGGTCACCTTCTCGGAGGCGGATTACTCTTAGGTGCCTTCTTCATGGCAACGGATTATGTGACCAGTCCGATTACTCCTCTTGGACAGATCATCTTCGGTATTTCCCTTGGACTTCTGACGGGATTATTCCGTCTTCAGGGAAGTACCGCAGAGGGTGTATCCTATGCTATCATTTTCTGTAATCTGCTGGTTCCTTTGATTGATAAGGCATGCAAATCAAAGGCCTTTGGAAAGGAGCGTGCGGTTCGTGAGCAATAAGAAGCATTTGATCAAATCTGCATTACTCAGAGATGCCATCGCATTGTTTCTGATTACGTTAGTATCTGGCCTGGGTCTCAGCTATGTCTATGAAATAACCAAAGAGCCAATAAAGGCACAGGCAATCCAGAAAAGCATCGAAGCAAATAAAGCTGTATTTGCCGACGCATCCTCTTTTGAAGAGGATGCAGCACTTATGGAGCTTGCCAAATCAACGGATCTTACTTCAATGAGCGCCGATTATCAGGGAGTAACCATTGATGAAATCAATCAGGCCCTGGATTCCGGTAATCAACTCATGGGTTATAATATTACGGTTTCCACCTCAGCCGGTTATAAGGACGGGATTAGTTTTGTTTTTGGCTGTGCTCTGGACGGTAGGATTAGAGGAATCGAATTTCTTGGGATCAAGGAGACCGCCGGTTTAGGAATGAAGGCAGCAGAACCTGAATTCACTGATCAGTTTCTGAACAAGCGGGTGAAGCAATTTGTAGTTACGAAGCAAGGAGCCGCCTCGGATGAGGAGATCGATGCTCTGAGTGGTGCTACGATTACCTCCAAAGCTGTAGCCAATGCAATCAATGCAGGTATCGCATTTATTACTGAAAATTCTACACAGTTGGGAGGCGGACAATAATGAATAAATACATCGAACGTCTTTATAACGGTATCATCAAAGAGAATCCCACCTTTGTCATTATGCTGGGTATGTGTCCTACCTTAGCTGTAACGACCTCCGGTAATAACGGATTATATATGGGTCTTACGACAACAGCGGTGCTGGCAGCGTCCAATCTGCTAATTTCTGCACTCAGAAAATTCATTCCTGATAAGGTGCGAATTCCTGCTTATATCGTAGTTGTGGCATCCCTTGTAACCATCGTTCAGCTTTTGCTGGCAGCTTATCTTCCGGTCGTGAACCAGCTGTTGGGTATCTACATCCCGCTGATCGTAGTGAACTGTATTATCCTGGGTCGTGCGGAAGCCTTTGCAGCAAAGAATACGATTGGGGTATCTCTGTTTGACGGAATTGGCATGGGTCTCGGATTTACTGTGGCATTGACAATAATCGGTTCCTTCCGAGAACTTCTGGGTGCCGGAACGATCTTCAGCTATAGGATCACTCCGAAGAGCTTTGAACCGATTACGATCTTCATCCTGGCGCCGGGAGCACTCTTTACTCTGGCGATCCTCACTGCCCTTCAGAATAAGCTGAAAGCCCCTTCGGCAACCAATGTACCGAATAATAAAAGCATCGGTTGCGGTGGTGATTGTTCTCACTGCGGTGGCAGCATCTGTACTACCAATCGGGAAGGAATCGCCTCAAAGGATGAGGTAGCGGCTACAAAGCGTACCTCTGCGGCAGACAGTAAATCAAACGATTAACAGGACCCCTTGATCATTTCACTCTGTGAGTTTGTGATAGATAGAGAGTCACAAGGATACTGTAAAAATGGAGGATTAAGATGAAAGAGCTTATTATGATTATAGTAGGATCTGCTCTGGTGAATAATGTCGTACTAAGTCAGTTTCTGGGCTTATGTCCGTTCGTCGGAGTATCCAAGAAGACCAATACGGCAGCAGGCATGGGCGCGGCAGTTATTTTTGTTATAACGATTGCCTCAGCCCTCTGCAGCATAATATATACAAAGCTTTTGGTACCGCGTGATATGGGATACCTCCAGACAATCGTGTTCATTCTGGTCATTGCCTGTCTGGTACAGTTTGTAGAACTGGTTCTGAAGAAATACAGTCGTGCGCTGTATAGCGCACTCGGCGTATATCTTCCGCTGATTACAACCAACTGTGCGGTATTGGGCGTTGCCTTAATTAACGTTAGTGAGGATTATGGTCTGATTTCCAGTACAATCAATGGGTTTGGTACGGCAGCAGGCTTTACGCTTGCCATCATCATTATGGCAGGTATCCGGGAAAGAATCGAATACAACGATATTACGAAATCCTTTCAGGGTAACCCGATTGTTCTGATTACGGCAGGTCTGATGGCTATGGCATTCTTCGGATTTGCCGGATTGTAAGGGAGGGAACAGAAGATGAGTTTACATGTAATGTTTTCGAATATGCTCCTTCCTGAACTTGTGGGATGCCTTGCGACAGTCAGTCTGCAGGGAGTTGCTGTTGCAACGGGAATAGTTGCCGGTGTCGGTCTGTTTATCGGATTATTTCTCGGCTTTGCCGCAAAGACCTTTGAGGTAAAACAGGACGAGCGGGAAATCCAGGTACGTGAGTTTCTGCCCGGTGCGAACTGTGGTGGCTGCGGATATCCGGGTTGTGACGGACTTGCTGCAGCGATTGCAGCCGGGAAGGCTCCGGCCAATGCCTGTCCGGTGGCGAATAAAGAGGCACACTCTAAAATTGCTGAGGTGATGGGAACGTCAGTCGTAGAGGACGAGAAGAAAGTAGCTTTTGTCAAATGCGCGGGTACCTGTGACAAGACAGAGATTAAATATGAATATTATGGAGTCCGGGATTGTAATAAGGCTGCGGTTGTTCCCGGCAAGGGCAACAAGAAGTGCTCCTATGGCTGTATGGGCTTTGGCTCCTGCGTCAAGGTATGTGCGTTTGATGCCATCCATATCGTAAACGGGATCGCTGTGGTAGATAAAGAGAAATGTACCGGTTGCAGTACTTGTACTGCACAGTGTCCGAATAAGCTGATCGAGATGGTTCCTGCAGCTGCGAGACATCTGGTTGCCTGCAGCTCCTTCGATAAAGGTAAGGATGTCAAGCTGGCCTGTCAGGCGGGTTGTATCGGCTGTAAGCTCTGCGTGAAGGCGTGTGAATATGATGCCATCCATGTAGAGAACAATCTTGCAACCATTGATTACAGCAAATGTACCAACTGCGGTAAATGCGCGGTAGTCTGCCCGGTCAAGGTGATCGTTGCAGAACAGGTATAAGAATAAAATTAAATCGGTATAAAATACGGGAAGCCTCCGGGTTTCCCGTATTTTTTTCCTAGCCATTACTTCCTACTTGAATATAAAGGAAAAATGCTATAATATGATATTAAGTAGGATTAAAGTATTAAAAGTGCCTAAAGTGAATTTGGGGATCATTGTTTAATAAAGTATAGCTTCCATTGTCAAAAGCACTCTTGGTGCTTTCCTGATGCGATAGATTGATCTGCAAGCTAGCTTGCAATGGCAATCTATTGCATCAGGAAATGTGCGTAGCACCTTTTGACAATTGAAATGAGATATATACTCCAGTATAAAAGAATATATCCTTACCGTAAATGTGCGCATGAATAATTTCATGCTTCAAAAATAGATAATGATGATAGATAAGGGAATAGGTGACACCAGATGGTTACGATTCAAGAACTGTCCAAGCTTTGCGGGGTATCGGTATCTACTGTCAGTAAAGCCTTAAACGGCTATTCGGATATTAGTGATAAGACGAGAGATTTGGTCATTAAGACAGCAAATGATATGGGATACTTCCCGAATGCCAATGCAAGAGCACTGAAGCTGAAGAAGACCTATAATATCGGAGTATTGTTCAATACACTTCAGAATATCGGTCTGAAGAACGAATATTTTGCCCATATATTAGAAGCCTTTAAGGAAGAAGCGGCTCAGAACGGGTACGATATTACCTTCATCGAGCACTATATCGGCAGAAGGAAGATGACTTATCTTGAACATTGCCAATACCGACACTTTGACGGGGTCTGTATCATGTGTGCCGATTACGAAAATGAAGAGGTCATTAGACTCGTAAATAGCGATATTCCTGTGCTTACGATAGATTATGCGTTCCAAAAAGCTTATTCCATCATATCGGATAACTACGGTGGTATGAAACAGCTGGTGAATTATATCATTCGCCAGGGACATACCAATATAGCTTATATCTATGGAGTGAATTCACTGGTTACAAGAAACCGGGTCGAGGGATTTTTGGATACCATGGAGGAGAACGGACTGACCGTACCTCAGGAGTACCTAAGGGAAAGCTTGTACCGAAATATGATGATGGCAGAGGAGCATACCATGAAGCTGCTGCAGCTTTCCAACAGGCCTACCTGCATCATTGCACCGGACGATACATCCGCAATGGGAGTAGTAAGTGCCATCAGAAAGAACGGACTTCAGATTGTGAGAGATATCTCGATTGCCGGCTACGACGGAATAGACTCCACTCAGTTCATCGGCATCAAGCTGGCGACTGTACGGCAGGAAAGGGATACGATCGGGAGACAGGCAGCAAGAAAATTGATCGAGATGATTGAAAAGAACACGGAAATACCACTGGATACTGTATTTATGAAACAGAACCTGATTACAGGCAATTCGGTGAAAAAGATAAACTAGACTTTAACTCATAAAAGAGAGGAGGAGTTTACATGTTACAGGTGTACAATTATATGCTGGAAAGCTACCCCGTAAAAAGGGAAGTGATGTATCCTGCCCATAAAAGAAGTGAACTGAAGAAGGTTTACAATAGCATCGTAAACTTAAGTATGAAATCTCCTCTCTATAAAATCAATCTGACAAAAGAGAATCAGGAATATACCTTTGGCATTAAGGAAACAGCTCTTTTCCTGAAATCCAGGCTGGAAGAAATGTCGGAATCGGAGAAATCGGGGTTTCAATCAAAAGCAGCAATCGTCAGCAATGAGGAGGTCATTACAGCAAAGCTGATCAGTGAGGATACCGAAGGACTTCCTGATACCATGACATTTCGTGTAGACAACCTTGCATCGGTTCAGATTAACTCGGGTAAGGATTTATATCATGATTCACGGGGATTACCGCCCGGAGCTTATCATTTTTATGCCAGAACACCAAGCGGTTCCTATAAACTCACCTTTATCCAGGAAGAACGAGAAGAGAACAGAAGCGTCATGAGAAAACTGGTCAATTATATTAATCATGACCTTCCCGGTGTTAACGCCTCGATAGAGAAGGGAACTTCCTCGGATTATGGCCGGATCGTACTGATTTCGGAGCAGGCAGGAAAGAACGGTGAACCTGCAATGTCCTTTTCTGATGAGGATTATGATGGAATTATTGAATATTTTGGATTGGATCGGGTGGAAAAAGAATCCCAGACAGCAGAATTTTCTATCAATGGTACGGAACATAAAACCTCTACCAATACCTTTCAGCTTGAGAACCGACTTCAGATAACCTTGAACAGCGTCACTGAGAATCCGGTTACCGTTAAAATTGGACCGGACAGCAAGAAAATACTGTCTGCAGTAGAAAAGGTATTGGATACCTATAACAGTCTTGTTCGAATAGCGCAGAATAGAACCACGGATTCCAGGGAGCATTACAGAGCATCCAAGCTGATCGGTGAGATGAAGAACTTGGAGAAGCTTTACGGAGAAGAGTTGACTGCCAGTGGTATCAAAGCGGACGAGAACGGCTTTTTATCTCTTGAAGATTCTTTGGCAATACAGGCGGCAGAGGATGGAGGAATGGAAAGCCTCTTTACAAGAGAAAACGGATTTATCGCCAGACTCATTGAGAAATCAGAGTCTATTGCAATAAATCCGATGGAATATCTGGATAAGACAGTAGTGACTTACCCGAACAGTGAAAGTAAGACCATGCGAAATCCATATGTCACATCCATGTATAGTGGATTGTTCTTCAGCTCTTATTGTTAAAATAAGAGCTGGTTTTTATATATTCACTCGGCGTGATACCGATACGTTTTTTAAAGATACGGCTGAAGTAATTAGGATCTTTATACCCTACCATGAAACAGACTTCTTTTACGGTCAGATTAGAATTGTTCAACAGCTCCTTGGCTTTCTTGACTCTGAGCATGGACAGCCAATCTATGAAATTAAAGCCGGTAGTCTTCTTGATGAGTTTGCTGAAATACTGAGGACTGATATTCACCTGCTCGGCAACATCCTCAAGAGAGATATCCTCGGTATAATGATTCTCCAGATATTCCTTAGTAGCCTTGACAATATGATTGGAATAATCAATATTACTCTGTGCTTTTACGTAGCTTGTAATCAGCAGGAAGCTTCTGTGAGCAAATTCTATGAGCTCGTCCCCCTCCAGATTCATAAATTCATGAGAATAACCGATATAATTAATCAGTTTCGCCTCATTCGGACTGTCAATTCCCATGGCATGGTTCGACAGAATTAATATCTCCAGTATCTTGTTACGTTTTGTTTCATCGTTAAAGGGGCGAATAAAGTCCATAATCAGACCGAAATAATCGTATGCATCAGTTTTGCGCAGACGGATTGCTTCTAAAAGATGCTGCTCTGTCAGTAAATAATCAAAATGCATATTTTGATCATTACGGCTTATGTCTTCATAATAAGTAATTCTGCTGGTAGATCTAAAATAAAGGGATGAGGAGGCATCAAGGAAGGAAGAGTAAATCGTATTGATACTTTGGAGACTTCCGATGCCGACGGAAGCTGAAAAGCCAAAGCGGTGATGGAGCTTTTCGATTAGGTCTCGTGCTAAATTTATGCTTTCACTTCGATGTGTTTTTTCATCCACAGGTGCATCCTGTGTAAAAAGCAGGCAGACTCTGTTAACAATCAGCGGGCCGACAAGATATTTTCGATCAGGAAAGAGGTTCTTGATAAAGTGGTACAGCTCTAATTCGTCTGCAGAGGAATCACTGATACCCGACTGAAGAAATTCAGGGATATCAAGGATTGATACAAAGCTGGTCTCACCTAAGTGAAACAGTTTCTGGAAACAGACAGTCTCCATGGGATGGCAACTACGGAAAAATATAGAAAACATGATACTTCTCTCTACAAAGGACTGATAGTCTTTTTTGGAAAGCTTCTGATTTGAAGTCAGAATATCCAGATGCAGACTATCCCAGAAATCCTTGGGGTCCGATAACCCTGCCTGATTATTCGGAGTATTCATGAGCATACCTCCTCTCTGTATAAGAAATCAATCTGCTTTAATTTATTTAATTATAGCACATAATAGTCAAAATTGCGAGTCCAATTTATGGATATTTGTCGATGCAGGTCGAAAATAACTTTAATAGTCTGGATTTTGATTACTAAAGACCAGGATGATAGAAAATAAAGGTTATAGTGTGAAAAGATGGAGTATAGAGAGGAAAAAAGATTCGTATTACAGTATCAAGGTATAATACGTGATAAGGCCATAAGCCTTAAGCCTTTCGAGGTCAAAAGGCCACATCCTGCTTTCATCGATCACGATAAAGCACTCTTGACATCTTTATTCATAATTTATAACAAAATTGTTATAATTCTGCCACAGAAATGCCAATATCGAAGCCTAACATAAGGATAACAGATAATTTATGTTCCTTGTACTGGAGATGATGCCTTGAATAATAGAAGAAACAATTTGAATAAACCACATAAGATTTTTGGATTACTGGTTCTTATTATAGGTTTTGCCTTGGCTTCATCAGGAAGGAACGCAGACAAGGAAAAACAGGATTACATAAATGCAGATGGAGAGATCATCGCTATATTTGAAGATAAGGTTACTGATCAGGAATTGATGGACTTAACGGAAGAGTTCAATCAATCACTGGCTGTGATCAACCACATTGATGATTATGCCCTGTTATCTGTTAAGAATAGTGCTGATTATTATGAGGTTATCGATACTTTGAAAGAATATCCCGGGGTATCCGAGGTCCAGAGTAATATAAGTGTAGAACCAATGAGCTTTAGCAATGATACCTATGCGGATGCGCAGTGGGCGATTAATAATCCCGGTTCCTACCTCTATCTAACCGAGACCGGAAAGGCAAATCTTACAGCGACTCCTGACATAGACATGGATGTTGTGGAAGCTTGGGATAATCTTAAGGAAACACAGGCTGCAAAACATGAGGTTGTCGTAGCGGTGATTGACACCGGTATTGATTTTCAGCACCCTGATCTGGCCAACCGCATGTGGGTGAATCCCGGTGAGATCAAAGATAACGGTATTGATGATGATGAGAATGGTTATACGGATGACTATTATGGTTGGGATTTCTATAATCATGATTCGACCGTATGCCATTATAAATATTCGACGAAATATTATAAGTATATGGCACAACCTGAGGATAATGATGATCACGGTACTCATGTTGCAGGAATTATAGCCGCTTCTGTAGGAAATGGCACAGGGATCGCCGGAGTCGCCGGAGATGTTGATGTGAAGCTTATGTCCTTAAAGATCAATGGTGGGACTAAGGGAACGGGAAGTCTTTCCTCTGCGATTGAAGCAATCAAATATGCAACCAGAATGGGTGCTGATATCTGTAATTTAAGCTGGGGGACATCACAGGGTGCTTCTGTTTTAAAACAGGTAATGAAGGAATCTGATATGCTGTTTGTGGCTGCGGCAGGTAATACCGGAGATAACAATGATGAAAAACCTGTTTATCCCGCTGATTTAGGGCTGGATAATCTGATATCTGTTACTTTTATCAATGCAGAGGGAGAACTCACCAATCTTTCCAACTATGGACCCAATACTGTGGATCTGGCTGCCCCTGGAGAGGATATTTACAGTACAACAGTAGGTAACTATGCTGTCATGGGTGGTTCGTCTATGGCTACACCTCAGGTTACCGGAGTTGCTGCACTCCTATACGCTTGCAACGATCACACCTATGCATCAAATATAAAGGAAATCCTATTGAAATCCTACAAGCCTCTCGAAAATCTGCGAGGACGTCTTAAGACGGCCGGCATACCGAGCGCGTATCAAGCATTACAGTCGGTGAATGATATCAACAGAGATTTCAAAGCACCGGCAATGAGTTTTTCAACTATATATGATAAGGGAGATATGTTGGTACCAATCAATGCTTTTGATGAGGGCGGTTCCGGTGTCCGTGTTATTAGATGGAGTCTGGGAACGAAGAATGTCGAAGATTTTGGCAACGGAGTATTGGGTACACCCGTCCAGGATAATCAGGTAAGCATCTCGAAGGCTGGTTTATATACCTTCTATGTATCTGATTATGCGGGCAATGAGTCAGTACAGGTTTATGAGGTAAAGGAAGATACAGCCCCTCCGAAGATAAAGAGCAGCTACACAGTGGCAAATGACTATAAAACCCGATCCATTACATTTCGGGTCAGCGATTATCAGAGCCTCGTTAAGCGGGTAGAGTTTCTGCCCGGGAATAGAAAGGCTGCTGAATTCCTTCCTTCGGAAGTAGGCTCTGTGATAGACTTAAATAACGGAAAAGCTACCGTTAAGGTTAAAAAAGACGGAACCTATACCATCTTTGCCATCGATTATCGTGGTAACATGACAGTAAGCCATATAAAAGTTAAGACGGAAAAGGCGACGAAGCTGAAGCTGAATATGACAGAAAAGACACTGATGTCAGGTGAGCAATATTCGCTTGCTGTTGTGGTGAACCCTTCGGATACGACGGATGTGATCTCTTACGCAAGCTCTGACAGAGCAGTGGCAACTGTGTCAAAGGATGGAGATGTTATCGCGAAATCACCCGGAAAGGCTAAAATCACCGTACGAACGTCGAGCGGGCTGACCGCTGTCTGTACTATTATTGTGAAGAGAGAAGCTTCTCCCTAGCGAAAAGAAACACTCATCATGAATTGAGTACTCAGAACGATCAACAATTAATATTATAGTGAGAATGAGAAGGAGGCTGTCATTGACCTCCTTCTTATTTCTATTATAATAATGATAGAAGAGTTTGATCAAAATAGAGGTTGAGTGAGTAAAAGTAAAATCTTAATGGAATAACAAGCTCTGAGAGAAAGAATGCGCTTAAAAAATGTGTTGACGTACAAACCGGCTTATGATATATTAAGAAAGCAAAGAAAGAGGCTTTTTTTTTATGCCTAAAAAAGCCTGATGCGTAGTTAAGCGAAAAGCGCTACAAGAGAAATCGGAGGTGGATATTGTGCGCGTAAAAATCACATTGGCATGTACTGATTGCAAACAGCGTAATTACAACATGACCAAAGAAAAGAAGTTACATCCAGACAGAATGGAAACCAAGAAGTATTGTAAGTTCTGCAGATCCCACACTTTACACAAAGAAACAAAATAATTAATCTGAAAGGAATTGAAACCATGGGAGAAATGACAAATGCTACAACCGAAAATGCTCCAAAGAAAAGCTGGTTCAAGGGCTTGAAGGCTGAATTCAAGAAGATTATCTGGCCTGATAAGGAAGCTCTGGGTAAGCTGTCAGTTGCTGTCATTAGTACTACCGTTATCTTAGGATTAATTATTTACGTACTGGATTATCTTATTGAACTCGGTATTGGAATCTTTTTAGGATAAGGGTGAGGATATGTCAGAGGCTAATTGGTACGTTGTTCACACCTATTCAGGGTATGAGAACAAAGTAAAGGCGAACATTGAGAAAACAATTGAAAGCATGAAACTGCAGGATCAGATTTTGGAAGTGTCTGTACCGATGCAGGATGTTATCGAAGTGAAGAATGGTGTTAAGAAACGTGTACAGAAGAAGATGTTCCCTGGATATGTACTCCTTCATATGGTCATGAATGATGACGTATGGTATGTGGTACGTAATACCAGAGGTGTAACAGGCTTCGTTGGTCCCGATTCTAAACAACCGGTTCCGCTATCGGACCTTGAGATGCGCAGCATGGGAATTAAATCCGATGAAGTATCCGTTGATTTTGAAATTGGTGATACCGTTACCGTTACTTCCGGTGTATGGGAGAACACGACCGGTGTAATCAGGCAGATCAACACACATAAGCAGATTGTTACAATCAGCGTGGATATGTTCGGAAGAGAGACCCCCGTTGAGATTGGTTTTGGAGATGTAAAGGTTCGCAGATAAGTTGATGCGTTATCAACCATCAACCGTTGATCGGCTTTGCAGCCGTCAAAGTTAGTCGGCTTAGTTGCCGCTAACCGTAAGCTCATAAGATTTTTGGCTTACAGTTCGTTAACGTGGGAGGGAAATCCCCGCAAACACCACATTTATCAGGAGGTATGCTATCATGGCAAAAAAAGTTACAGGTTATATCAAATTACAGATTCCAGCAGGCAAGGCGACTCCGGCTCCTCCGGTAGGTCCCGCACTTGGTCAGCATGGTGTAAACATTGTTCAGTTTACAAAAGAATTTAACGCAAGAACAGCAGATCAGGACGGTATCATTACACCTGTAGTTATTACTGTATATGCTGACAGAAGCTTCAGCTTCGTTACAAAGACTCCTCCGGCAGCAGTATTAATCAAGAAGTCCCTTAATCTGAAGTCCGGTTCCGCTACCCCTAACAAGACAAAGGTAGCAAAGCTCTCTAAGGCTGAATTAAGAAAGATTGCAGAGCTTAAGATGCCCGATTTAAATGCAGCAAGTGTAGAAGCAGCGATGAGCATGATCGCAGGTACCGCTAGAAGCATGGGCGTAACAGTAGAAGAGTAAGAACATGACAGCATGGTTGAAAGAGACTGTGCGATTGAAAATCTAATAACGTGGGAGGATATGCCGAACAGTGAACATGTTTGGCAGGCAAATTCGACACAGTCGAATTCGCTCAACGAATTCCATGGGAATTCGTTTTCTCCGGTAAAACCACTAGGAGGTTTATAGAATGAAAAGAGGAAAGAAATATCAAGATTCTGCAAAGTTAATCGACAAATCAGTTCAGTACGATGCAGTTGAAGCAATCGGCCTTGTAAAAAAAGCAGCTGTTGCAAAATTCGATGAAACCATCGAAGCACACATCAGACTGGGTGTTGACGGACGTCACGCTGATCAGCAGGTTCGTGGTGCGGTAGTATTACCTCACGGAACCGGTAAGACTGTACGTGTACTCGTATTTGCTAAGGGCGATAAGGCAAATGAAGCTTTAGCAGCAGGTGCTGATTTTGTTGGTGCAGATGATTTAGTACCTAAGATCCAGAATGAAAACTGGTTTGAATTTGACGTAGTAGTAGCTACCCCTGACATGATGGGTGTTGTTGGTCGTTTGGGTCGTGTGCTTGGTCCTAAGGGATTAATGCCTAACCCGAAGGCAGGTACTGTAACTATGGATGTTACCAAGGCTGTAAATGATATCAAAGCCGGTAAAATCGAGTACAGACTTGACAAAACTAACATTATCCATGTTCCGCTTGGAAAAGCTTCCTTTACCGAGCAGCAGTTAAATGATAACTTCCAGACATTAATCGGAGCTGTTGTTAAAGCAAAGCCCTCCGCTGCAAAGGGACAGTATTTAAGAAGCGTTACATTAGCTTCCACCATGGGTCCTGGCGTAAAGCTGAACACAGCGAAGTTAAGCTAATCAGCCTGTTTCCTTCCGGTTCGATGAGGAAAATGCATATTATGTAAGTAATTAATTTCATAAGATCGGATTTTAGGGTTGACATATACTAAATGTCCATGCTATAATCCTTATCGAAACTGCCGAAGACAGTAGGTGCCGTAAGGCATAAGGTGTGACCGCCTACCGAGGAAACGTTGATTTAATCGTAATGATTATTGACCTCTTTCTGTCTCGACAGAAAGAGGTTTTTTTATGGTTCATGAAATATGCAAAACATATTTTTTGGAAATTAATAAAGGAGGTGTACGTAATGGCAAAAGTTGAACAAAAACAACCTGTTGTTGAAGAGATTAAGGGTTATGTAGCTACCGCTAAAGCAGCCGTTTTGGTTGATTACCGTGGCTTAACCGTTGCTCAGGATACAGAGCTTCGTAAGAAATTAAGAGAAGCCGGTGTCGTATACAAGGTTTATAAGAACACAATGCTTAACTTTGCATTTAAGGGTACAGAATTCGAAGCACTTGCAAAAGACTTAAACGGTCCTACAGCAGTAGCATTCGGCATGGAAGATGCAACTTCTCCTGCAAGAATTCTGAACGATTGCACAAAGACAATGCCTAACTTAGAGTTTAAGTCCGGTGTTGTTGAAGGAACTTACTACGATGCAAAGGGAATACAGGTTATCGCAACCATTCCTTCCAGAGAAGTTCTTATTTCCAAGTTACTTGGAAGCTTGCAGTCCCCTATTACAAACTTTGCTCGTGTTATCAAACAGATCGCAGAAAAGCAGGCTTAATTATAAGTTATTGTTTTAGAAGCAATTTGTCCACAAATCACAGAGAAGCAGGCTTATTATAAGCAGTAGACTGTGAAGCAAGAGTAAGCGGTATTATGTATTGAAATGAAAACGAATCAACCAATAAAATAATGGAGGTAAATTATAATGACAACTCAGGAATTTATCGAGGCAATTAAGGGCCTTACAGTTTTAGAATTAAATGATTTAGTAAAAGCTTGTGAAGAAGAATTTGGTGTATCCGCAGCAGCAGGCGTAGTAGTAGCAGCAGGTCCTGCAGCAGTTGAAGAAGAAGAGAAGACAGAGTTCAACGTTGAGTTAACCGAAGCTGGCGCAAATAAGGTTAAGGTTATCAAGATCGTTCGTGAAGTAACCGGTTTAGGCTTAAAGGAAGCTAAGGATCTTGTTGATGCAGCTCCTAAGATGGTTAAGGAAGGCGCAAACAAGGCAGAAGCTGATGATCTTAAGGCTAAGTTAGAAGCTGAAGGCGCTAAGGTTACATTAAAGTAAGAATTCAAAAATCCTGCTCGAAAGAGCAGGATTTTTTTTGCTTAAAACGTACTATTTCAAGCAAGGTTGCGAAGCAATAAATTCTTTAATAAACAATTTGCTGTATGGCAAATTGTGAATCTAAGGCTTGCAAGGTTGCGAAGCAATAAATAAAGAAATCCCACCCTAACTGGTGGGATTTCTTTATTCGAGGAAGTTTTTCTAGATATATTCCTTCGCGTTATTTAAGAATTCATCTGCTGAGATGACCTTCGCAAATACACCGTTTAAGGATGCCATCATAACGTCATGCACTGTCTTTGCAGGGATCACTTCTCCATTTCTGGATAAATTCATTGTCGTAACAGCATTATCGATCACTGAAACAGAAAAACCATAATCCATGGCCGCTCTGACAGTTGTATCAACGCACATATGACTCATCATTCCGCATACAATCAGATTATTGATGCCCTGATTCAACAGTTCTTCAGCCAGCCCAGTTTTTAGGAAAGAGCTTGGAGCATGTTTTACGAAGACCTTTTCATTTCCGATGGGTGCTACTAACGGATGGATTTCAGCACCTTTGCTTCCTTCTACATAATTAGTTGCTCCGGGATAGTTGCTGATATGCTGTACGTGGCAGACCATAAGGTCATGTTTTCTGAAGAATTCCAGGATCAGCTTCGCATTTGCAGCTGCCTGCTCCGGCTGAAGCAATTCACAGGCTCCACCTGGAAAGTATTCATTTTGGATGTCAATAATTACAAGAGCACTTTTCATTTTATTCCTCCATCATTGATATAAGAGTATGTATTTTAGGGTTTACTATAAGCAAATTATATCTCTTCATAGGATGGAGGTAAATTACCCACTTTTTTGTGTGTATGTTGCTTTATGAAGTTCTTGCTCTTATAGAATATAATTAACCTGCAATCAATAGGAAATGCCCTTTCTGTCAAGTACGTCCGTCATACCGTGCTCCACCAGGTAATCGACGCCAATTCTCTGCATGATTAGGATGGCACTCAACATTTTTAGACCTCTTTCCTCGGTGAGATAGTATTCCACACGAAGAGGATAGCCCTCATAGGTATGCTTTGCGACGATACCGAAATCCTGCAGTTCTCTTAATTGCTGTAACAGCATCTTTTGATTGATCCCGGCAATATTGTGCTCCAGCTTTGATAAGGAAGTTGGGCCGTATTGAAGCTGAAAGACGATGATGGATTTCCACTTCCCCTTTATGATATCATGTACTATTTCCAATGGACAGGTATAGTCCTCCCTGATTTTCATGTTCTATCTCCCCTTTTGCTTTATATTATAGGTAACATGCTTGTTCCTAAACTTACCCTGATTATAACATGCTATGAATAAACTGTTAAGATAAAAATGCAGAGTTTTCCTTTTGCACTCCTTTTAAGAAGTAATAGAGCAGCATAAGCTGAAGCATTTTGCCAAGCAAAGCTATCAATTACAGAAGCATAAGAGAAGCCGGAGAAACGGGTGTTTACAAATATGTTAAAATACGCTAAATTAGATGATAGCTTAGTCGTACTGGGATACAGGCAGAGGAGTAGAAAAGGAACTGAAATAGGGGGAGTTACCATGAAAAGAAAAAGAATACATTGGTCAACGGTCATATTTATCGCAGTATTACTGCTCTTTGTGGGATTTATTGCGAGTATTATTATGGCTTTTTACGGCAATCCGATTACAGCGGTAATCGCAACAGCAAAAATCCGCAATTATGTTGAGGATACCTATCCGAATATGGATTTAGAGGTTCCGAAAGCCGGTTACAACTTCAAATTTGAAGAATACATATCACATGTAGAATCAAAAACCAGTCCCGATACTCATTTTGATGTATCGTGGGTCAAAGGGAAGATATATGATACCTATGAAAGTTTTGTTACCCGACGAGGTAATACCTTTGATCGTTTGAGCCGTGAATTCAGAGACAGGGTAGAGCAAATCATTCAGAAGGAATTTCTGTATACAACCTCAATCCTACTTGTTGATCTGGGTAAGGAGGAACAGAATATAAGTCATCTGACACTGGACATGCCTCTCGATCCATCCAATCCGCCGATGCCGGCTAATCTGACAATTTACATTCTGAGTAACGATGTCAGCTATGAGTTTTTGAGTGCCAGATTACAGGAACTCCAGAGTATTATGGAGGAAAATAAAATTCCGATTGCCACATATTCAGTAGTGGTTGAGGAACCCTTGATAGAGGGTGAGGAAAAGGCGGCTCCGGATGGAGAAAACATCTATCTGTATGATTTTCCGTCTGAGAAGATTTCCTCGGACAATCTGGTTGAGGTGATAAAAGAGCATCAAAAGACCTGGGAAGCAAATAACTCAAAAGGTCCTGAAAAGGATAAAAGATGAAGAATAAAAAAGAACATAGAGAAAGAACAATAGAAGGAACAAGAAGAACTAACAAGGAGATAGGACAAGGAGATAGGACATAGAGATAGGACAAGGAGATAGGACATAGAGATAGGACATAGAGATAGGACATAGAGATAGGACATAGAGATAGGACATAGAGATAGGACATAGAGATAGGACATAGAGATAGGGCAAAGAGATAGGGCAAAGAGATAGGCCAGAGATAGGGCAAAGAGAACTAACAAAGAGATAGGGCAAAGAGATAGGCCAGAGAGATAGAACATGGAGATAGAACAAGAAAATGGGACAAGGAGTTAGAACAAGACAGATATGATAATATGGTAAGTATATTATTGCCCGTATTGAAGATAGGTTTGAAGCATGGATAAAAATGAATCAAGGGAAGGGGAGAACTAGATGAGTGTTTATTTTATTGCTCATATCAAGGTTCATGACGAGCAGGAGTATCAGAAGTACCTAAAAGGTTGTGATGAAGTATTTAGCAGATATCTCGGAGAATATCTTGCGGTGGATGATCATCCTGAGCTTCTGGAAGGTAGCTGGGATTATTCCAAGGCGGTAATGATTCGCTTCCCGTCGAAAGAGGATTTTTACAGCTGGTATCATTCTGTAGAATATCAGGAGCTGCTACAGCACAGACTGAAGGGCGCAATTTGTGATACGATATTAGTGGATGGAAGATAGAGGCAGAATACAAAAAAATAAAGAGCCCCCGAACGTTAGAATTTTGGATCTAATGTTTGAGGACTCTTTATTCTTGGCATTCCATCTTAACGAATGACAAAGATCCTACTTTGAGTCTATGCTGTCGCCAATGATAAAGCCTATGTCATTTAATCGGGCATATTGTTCGGCATAAGAGCCTTTTGCTCCGACGATGATAAGAAACGGAGAACAATCTAAAAAGGCACCAGATCCAATTGAGGTCACTGATTCCGGAATATAAACCCGTGATAAGTTAACGTTATGAATAAAAGCACCTTTGCCTATCGTTGTAACAGAATCGGGGATCATTATTTTGGTAAATGAACGGCATCCACGAAAGGTATATTTACCAATATGAGTTAAAGAGTTTGGCAATACGGGGCTCTTTAATCTTTCACAATTAGTGAATGCATCATCGCCGATGTTTTGTAATGAATTTGGAAAGTTAATTGTCGTTAATCTGTAGCAATCGCTAAAGGCATTCTCTTCGATACTTGTGATGGTATCCGGCAGAGTAACACGGGTTAACTGTTCAGACCAGAGGCAGATACTATTTGGAATGGTTGTGATAGACTCCGGAAATGTGATACTCTTCACACCTGCTGTTAAGCCTAATAGGACGCTATTCACAACAACTAGTTTATTCTTTTTTATTTCATTCTTAAGCCACGGGGTATCAAAGGCAAAGCTACCTATGCTCTTCACAGAGTCCGGAATAGTGACCTCGGCTAGAGGAGTGTAGGCAAAAGCAAAATGACCTATGCTTTCCAGAGAAGGAGGTAAAATGACCTGCTGTAGATTGATACAACTACAAAATGCATGGTTCCCAATACTCTTCACTGAGTCAGGAATATCGATTTTAGTTAAATTCTCACAATCATAAAAAGCATAACTACCAATGCTTGTAACAGAGGCAGGGATACTGATATCGGTTAAATCGCTGCTCACACTAAAATAATCATCATTATGCGTGGCTTCCATGAAAGCGTAATCTTCGATACGGGTTACTCCGTAGGGTATCTTGACTTGACCGTGGCAGGTATAACCATCGATCAATATGTGATTCAATATGACCAGTGGATTCTTCTTTCTCTGCTCATCCAACCACGCAGTATCAGAGAAGGCAAAGGTACCGATGCTTTTTACTGAGTCCGGTATGACTATACTGGATAAATTATAATCAAAGTGAAAAGCTCCTTCGCCGATGATCTCAACGGAAGCTGGTATCTTGATTTTCTTTAAGTTATTGCAGGTTGAAAAGGCGTGAGCGCCAATCTCTACTAAAGAATCAGGTAAGGTGATACCCGTTATGCCTTCATTGCATTCCACCCAGCTTGGATCATCAGCATTATATCGCGTATGGGAACTGATACTGTAATCATTTCCGATATCAAGCTCCTCTAAATAACAAAAAGCATAATCCCCGATTTTTATCACGTTATCAGGAATCACAACATTTCCTGTACATAACTTACCATCAATAACTATGTTATTAACGATGACCAAAGGATTTTTTCTTCGCTCGGAATTCAGCCAGGGCGTATCATAAAATGCATGGGCTCCGATCTCAGTGACTGAGTCAGGGATTGATAGATCAGTTAAGCTCTTACACATTGAAAAAGCTTCTATACCAATTTGAGTTACGCTATCTGGGATAATAATACTTTTCACTGCAGAGTTTTCGCAAAATGCATTATTACCGATTCTGGTTACAGAGTCAGGAATGGATACGTTCTTACTGTCTCCCAGATACTCAACCAGTTCTCCGTTATTTATAACAAAGCAGTCCTTATAAATTCGTTTGCTTTTCGTGGTAGGCACGTGGGTAGGCATTGAGTTGGAAGTGGCTTCCTCTGAGGCCAGATATAATATAGGAGCTTCTTGGTTGATTGTGCTGACAGATATACTTGAACTGTCAGAGATACTTGATTTGTAGGGTATGCTTGAACAGCTAGTCAGCTCGCTGACTGTGGTCTGAAGCTCCGTAGCTTCGGGATATTCAGATGAGACGATGGTACTTTTTTTATTGCTTTTTGCCGTACAGGAACAAAAAAACACGATTAGAATTACTGCTATTCCGAATAAAATAAAGAGATTCTTATGATTCTTCCTATGATTTTGTGTTGTATGCATGCTCTTTTCCTTTCTCTGAATCCATTATGTTTTGCTATGTTCTGATAATATACGCGCTATTTACGTGGAGTGCCGGTAAATAACATAGTAGGATAGTTTTACCATTAGACGATGTTTATATCTACTAGGTTCCAGATAATGTTAAATTATTTTCCAACTATTTCATCTACATATAGGTAATACTCAACATAGGAAGCTTCGTAGAAATAAATTGTGGTAGAGCATAGAAATGCACAGAAGACTCATAATTTTGGCTATGCAAAAATTAATTGATGAAAGGCCTGCGATTTTTTGCTTTGCTGGAAATTGCTCGTTAAACCAGTATCGCGATTTTTTACCGCGCAAAAAAATTCTCGTTAAAATTAAAAAAAGCCCAGAGGGCTTATACAGACTCATGAATTTCAGCCTTGCAGAAATTTATAAATTGAAGCAGACTCACGATTTTCTGCCTTACAGAAAATTGTTCGTTAAAATAGACTCATAAATTTTAGCTTCGCAAAAATTTATGAGTTAAAAAAAGAAATCACAGTGGTGATTTCTTTTTTTAAATTGTATATATTTGTTTGTATAAAATCGAAAAAGTCGATAAATTTGGTGTTGACAGTGGACAATATGTGTGGTAATATGAAAGATGCACTATTGTGGTGTTGTATGCCTAATTACTAATATTATAGCATATATAAATCAAATTGAAAAGTAATTTTTTATTCAGAACAAAGATTAATATATGGGAAGTATTCTGAGAATTTCTTTTTCAGGATGAAATCGGTATATTAGTCAGAATTACTTATAAAAATTCAAGGGGTGAAACGTCAATGGACAAGAACAGAATGCATCCAATTAAAGTTGGTAATAACGTTAGAATGAGTTACTCCAAACAAAAGGAAGTCCTGGAGATGCCCAATCTTATTGAAGTGCAGAAGGATTCCTACCAATGGTTTTTGGACGAGGGACTCAAAGAAGTATTTGAAGATATTTCTCCGATTGCAGACTACAGCGGTCATCTGAGTCTGGAATTCGTGGATTTCGCGTTATGCGAGGATGACGTCAAGTACACAATTGAAGAGTGCAAGGAACGAGATGCTACCTTTGCTGCTCCTTTGAAGGTAAAGGTAAGACTTCATAATAAAGAAAATAACGAGATCAACGAACACGATATTTTCATGGGAGACTTACCGTTAATGACTGCTACCGGTACCTTCGTAATCAACGGTGCAGAAAGAGTTATTGTAAGCCAGTTAGTACGTTCCCCCGGTATATATTATGCAATAGATCACGATAAGATTGGAAAGAAGCTATTCTCTTCCACAGTCATACCGAACAGAGGCGCATGGTTGGAATATGAGACAGATTCCAATGATGTTTTTTACGTACGTGTTGACCGTAACAGAAAGGTTCCGATCACTACCTTCGTAAGAGCTTTGGGTTATGGCACCAATGAAGAGATTAAAGCATTATTCGGTGAGGAGCCTAAGATTCTTGCCAGCTTAGCGAAGGATCCCTCCACAGCAAAGGATCCGACTGGTAGCTATCAGGATGGCCTTCTTGAACTGTATAAGAAGTTGCGTCCCGGTGAGCCTTTGGCTGTCGAAAATGCAGAATCTTTACTGAACAGCATGTTCTTCGATGCAAGAAGATATGACCTCGCGAAAGTCGGCAGATATAAATTTAATAAGAAGCTTCATATGCGTAACCGTATTGTCGGCTTTGTATTATCTGAGGATGTAGTTGATAAATCTACCGGTGAGATTATTGCGGCAGCAGGAACTCAGGTGAATGACGCAATTGCAAGACAGATCCAGAACGCTGCAGTACCTTCCGTTATGGTACAAGCGGAGGAGCGTAACGTAAAAATCCTTTCCAACATGATGGTTGATATTACTCATTATGTAGATGTTGACAGGAAGGAACTTGGCGTAACGGAGGATGTTTACTATCCTGTGCTTAAGAGCATTCTTGAGAATAACACCAATATAGAGGACATCAAGGAAGCAATCAAGAAGAATATCAATGAACTGATTCCGAAGCATATTACTAAGGAAGACATTATTGCTTCTATCAATTATAACATCCATCTGGAGTATGGCATCGGTAATAACGATGATATCGACCATTTGGGTAACAGAAGAATCAGAGCGGTGGGCGAACTCCTTCAGAACCAGTATCGAATCGGTCTCTCTCGTATGGAGCGTGTGGTTAGGGAAAGAATGACCACCCAGGATTTAGAAGGCATCAGTCCTCAATCCCTGATTAACATTAAGCCCGTAACTGCTGCAGTGAAGGAATTCTTCGGAAGCTCCCAGCTGTCCCAGTTCATGGATCAGCACAACCCTCTCGGTGAGTTAACTCATAAGAGACGTCTGTCAGCGCTCGGTCCCGGCGGTTTGTCCCGTGATAGAGCAGGTTTCGAGGTGCGAGACGTTCACTATTCCCATTACGGAAGAATGTGTCCGATTGAGACCCCCGAAGGTCCTAACATCGGTTTGATCAACTCTCTTGCAACCTATGCAAGAATTAATGAATATGGCTTTGTAGAGGCCCCTTACCGTAAGGTAGACAAGAAGGATCCGATGAATCCGAGAGTAACGGATGATGTAGTATATCTGACAGCGGATGAAGAGGATAAATATATCGTTGCTCAGGCGAACGAGGAACTCGATGACAATGGATTTTTTGTACGTTCCAGTGTTTCCGGTCGATATAAGGAAGAGACCTCTGAGTATGAGAAACAAAAGATTGACCTAATGGACGTATCCCCGAAGATGGTATTCTCCGTGGCTACAGCCTTAATTCCTTTCCTTGAGAACGACGATGCGAACCGTGCCCTCATGGGTGCGAACATGCAGCGTCAGGCTGTACCGCTTTTATTAACTGAGGCTCCCGTCGTTGGAACCGGTATTGAAGCAAAGGCAGCAATTGACTCTGGTGTTTGCGTTGTTGCGAAGAAGTCCGGTATCGTTGATCGAGTTACAGCAAAAGAAGTAGTAATCAAAAATGATGACAATACAAAATCCTCCTATCGTATGATCAAGTTCTCCAAGAGTAATCAGGGAACCTGTATCAATCAGAGACCGATTGTATTCCGTGGTGACAGAATCGAGGCAGGTCAGGTTATTGCTGACGGTCCGTCCACTGCAAAGGGCGAGCTTGCGCTTGGTAAGAACCCGTTGATCGGATTTATGACCTGGGAAGGTTATAACTATGAGGATGCGGTACTCTTAAGTGAGCGTCTGGTGCAGGAAGATGTCTATACTTCCGTGCATATTGAAGAGTATGAAGCGGAATCCAGAGATACCAAACTGGGACCGGAAGAAATTACAAGAGATGTTCCCGGTGTCGGTGACGATGCACTCAAGGATCTCGATGAGAGAGGTATCATCCGTATCGGTGCTGAGGTTCGTGCCGGAGATATCCTGGTTGGTAAGGTTACACCGAAGGGTGAGACAGAGCTGACTGCGGAAGAGAGACTCCTTAGAGCAATTTTCGGTGAGAAGGCAAGAGAAGTTCGTGATACTTCCCTGCGTGTTCCTCACGGTGAATATGGTATTATCGTAGATGCTAAGGTGTTTACAAGAGAGAACGGTGATGAGTTATCCCCTGGTGTGAACCAGACTGTTCGTGTATATATCGCACAGAAGAGAAAGATTCAGGTTGGTGACAAGATGGCTGGTCGTCATGGTAATAAGGGTGTTGTTTCCCGCGTATTACCGGCAGAGGATATGCCTTTCTTACCGAATGGAAGACCCCTCGATATCGTGCTTAACCCGCTGGGTGTTCCTTCCCGTATGAATATCGGACAGGTACTTGAAATCCATTTGTCCTTAGCTGCAAAGGTTCTCGGTGTTGATATCTCTACTCCGGTATTTGACGGAGCAAACGAGTTTGACATCATGGATACTTTGGAAATCGCCAATGACTATGCGAATACAACATGGGAAGAATTCGAAACAAAATATAAAGACTCTCTGGATCCGGAATTGATGGAATATCTAGAGGCACATCCCGAGAACAGAGAGGATTGGAAGGGCGTTCCGATCAACCGTGATGGTAAGGTAAGACTTCGTGACGGAAGAACCGGTGAATATTTCGATGGTTCAGTTACAGTAGGTTTCATGCATTACTTGAAGCTCCACCATCTGGTAGATGATAAGATCCATGCTCGTTCTACAGGACCTTACTCCTTAGTAACACAGCAGCCGTTAGGTGGTAAAGCACAATTCGGCGGACAGAGATTCGGTGAGATGGAGGTTTGGGCACTTGAGGCTTACGGTGCAGCTTACATCCTTCAGGAAATCCTGACAGTAAAATCCGATGATGTTACCGGTCGTGTTAAGACCTATGAAGCAATTATTAAGGGTGAGAACATCACAGAGCCCGGTATTCCCGAATCCTTTAAGGTATTACTGAAAGAGCTTCAGTCCTTAGCACTTGATGTTACAGTTCTGGATGAGAACGGTAACGAAGTGAAGATGACAGAAAGCATTGACTACGGTGATTCAGATTTGACTCCATTAATTGAGGGCGATAATAATAATTTCAGATATGACGAAGGTTATGAAGAAGCCGGCTTCACCCAGGCAAATGCAGAAGATCTCGATGCAGAAATCTTCGATATTTATGAAGACGAATCGGAAGATATACTGGAAGATGGAATTTATGAGGACGAAGAGGATGAAGAACCTGCGGAAAACATTTGTCCGAACTGTGGAGCAATCGTGGCGGAAGGCAGTAAGCGTTGTAAAGCATGCGGACAGTCTTTAACCTAAGATAAGAGCAGAGTTTCATTCTAAAACGAAGGGAGAGCCAAAGGATGTCTGAGATGATTAACACTATTCAAGAGATAACCTATGATGCTATAAAAATTGGTTTAGCTTCACCTGAAAAAATCAGAGAATGGTCCAAGGGAGAAGTAAGAAAGCCGGAGACAATCAATTACAGAACCTTAAAGCCTGAGAAGGATGGTCTGTTCTGTGAGAGAATCTTTGGACCCAGCAAGGACTGGGAATGTCATTGCGGTAAATATAAAAAGATCAGATATAAGGGTGTCGTCTGTGATCGTTGCGGCGTTGAGGTAACGAAAGCAAGTGTACGCCGTGAAAGAATGGGCCATATCGAACTGGCAGCACCGGTTTCCCATATCTGGTATTTCAAGGGAATCCCGAGCCGTATGGGTCTGATCCTGGATCTTTCTCCGAGAACACTGGAGAAGGTATTGTATTTCGCTTCCTACATCGTACTCGATAAAGGACACTCCGATTTACAGTACAAACAGGTTCTGAATGAAAAAGAGAAGCAGGAAGCAATCGAGAAATACGGTTATAACAGCTTCCGCCTCGGAATGGGTGCAGAAGCAATCCAGGAGCTGTTGCAGGCAATCGACTTAGAGAAGGAATCTAAGGATTTAAAGAAGGGCTTAAAGGATTCTACAGGCCAGAAACGTGCGAGAATTATCAAACGTCTCGAAGTAGTGGAAGCCTTCCGTGAGTCCGGCAATTCACCCGAATGGATGATACTGTCCGTAATCCCGGTTATTCCTCCGGATCTTCGTCCGATGGTACAGCTCGACGGTGGTCGTTTCGCGACCTCCGATATGAACGATTTATATCGTAGAATCATTAACCGTAACAACCGTCTGAAGAGACTTCTTGAGCTTGGCGCTCCGGACATCATTGTTCGTAACGAGAAAAGAATGCTTCAGGAAGCGGTTGATGCATTAATTGATAACGGCAGAAGAGGAAGACCTGTTACCGGACCCGGAAACAGAGCGCTGAAATCTCTATCCGATATGTTAAAGGGTAAGCAGGGACGTTTCCGTCAGAACTTACTTGGTAAACGTGTTGACTACTCCGGACGTTCAGTTATCGTTGTAGGACCTGAATTAAAGCTATATCAATGCGGTCTGCCAAAAGAAATGGCAATCGAGTTATTCAAACCTTTCGTTATGAAAGAGTTAGTAGCAAGAGGAACCGCTCACAATATTAAATCTGCTAAGAAGATGGTAGAAAGACTTCAGACAGAGGTTTGGGACGTTCTTGAGGAGGTTATCAAAGAACATCCGGTTATGTTAAACCGTGCCCCAACCCTTCATAGACTTGGTATTCAGGCATTTGAGCCAGTTCTTGTTGAAGGTAAGGCGATTAAACTTCATCCGCTTGTATGTACCGCTTATAATGCGGACTTCGACGGTGACCAGATGGCGGTGCATTTGCCGCTGTCCGTAGAAGCACAGGCAGAATGTCGTTTCTTACTGCTTTCACCTAACAACTTACTGAAGCCATCCGATGGTGCGCCTGTAACTGTTCCTTCACAGGATATGGTTCTTGGTATTTACTATTTGACCATCGAAAGAGAGATGGAAGGCGGAGTTCGTCATCACTATAAGAGCTTGAATGAAGCAATTCTTGCTTATGAGAACGGCGCAATTTCTCTTCATGAAATGATTAGAGTTAGAAGATCCGGCATTAATAACCAAGGTGTAGAAGAAATCAGAGCGGTTGAATCTACCTTAGGACGTTTCATTTTTAATGAAATCATTCCACAGGATTTAGGATTTATTGATCGTTCCTTAGATGAAAACTTCTTAAAACTTGAAATCAACTTCTTAGTTGGTAAGAAACAGTTAAAGCCAATCCTGGAAAAATGTATTAACATCCATGGTGCAACGAAGACTGCAGAAATCCTTGATGCAGTTAAGTCCCTTGGTTATAAATATTCCACTCGTGCAGCTATGACAGTTTCTATTTCTGATATGAAAGTACCAGAAGAGAAGAAACAGATTATGGCAGAAGCAGAAGCTACCATTAAGATATTGCGAAAGAGTACAGACGCGGTAGAATGACTGAAGAGGAAAGATACTCTGCAGTTATTGATACCTGGAAGGAAGCAGATAAGATTCTTACTGATAAACTTCTTGGTGGTCTTGATAAATTTAATAACATTAAGATGATGTCCGACTCCGGTGCCCGTGGTTCCGATAAGCAGATCAAACAGCTTGCTGGTATGCGTGGTTTGATGGCAGATACAACTGGTAAAACAATCGAATTACCTATTAAGTCCAACCTTCGTGAAGGTCTTGACGTATTGGAGTACTTTATCTCTGCGCATGGTGCTCGTAAAGGTCTTTCCGATACAGCGCTTCGTACCGCTGACTCCGGTTACTTGACACGTCGTCTTGTTGACGTTTCACAGGATTTAATTATTCGTGAAGTAGATTGTTGTGAAGGTCATGAGATTCCAGGAATGGTAATTGAAGCATTCATGGATGGAAAAGAAATGATTGAGAGCTTGGAAGAAAGAATCACAGGAAGATATTCCTGCGAATCTATCTATGATACGGATGGCAGCATGATCGTTAAGGCAAATCATATGATTACAC
>JAEZOB010000029.1 GCA_023414355.1 Bacillota bacterium
ACCATTACGATATATCATAATGAAAATCTGTTTTTTTGAAGTGCATAGTGACCAATGGTTACCATGTAACCACTCCAAATTTTTTAGAATTTTCAGGGTTGTTTCACTGTTCAATTATCAAGGTTCAAAATGCCTCTGATGCTTTAGTTTACTGTGTTTCGCAACATCAGCTTGACTATCTTATCACGCATCAGCTTACTTGTCAACCACTTTTTCAAATTAATTTTTCTGGTATTTTCAACCAGTAAAACCGTCAAAAAAGTAGAACGGAGAATCAGGGATTTGAACCCTGGCGCCGCTATTAACGACCTACTCCCTTTCCAGGGGAGCCCCTTCAGCCACTTGGGTAATTCTCCATAAGGATGATTATAAATTCAATGTTAAATTACTATCTATATTGTCTAACAATTTTAGAACTACTATATTTAGTCGACTTAACTTGAGACGGAGAGAGTGGGATTCGAACCCACGGTTCCTTGCAGAATCACTGGTTTTCAAGACCAGCCCCTTAAGCCGCTCGGGCATCTCTCCAAACGTCGCTTAGCTAGTATATCACCTCAAATATCTTGTGTCAAGAGGTTTTCGATTATTCATAAAAAGAATTGTTTCTCTTTTTGATTCTATTCGTACATCTTGCCGATTACCGGACGGATAACTGTCTCAAAATCTGCTTGGCAATAACCAGATCCTCCGGTGTAGTTAGCTTCAGGTTATGATAATCTCCCATCACCACGCTTACCTGCTTACCAAGATAAGTCTCATAAACCATTGCATCGTCTGTAACAGTCTTTCCACTCTTCTCTTTCTCCTGATAGAATAGCTCATATGCATTATGTATCGCTTCATATGTAAACGCCTGAGGGGTCTGTGCCGCCCAGAGAGTAGTCCGATCCGGTGTTGCAGTAATGAACCCATTGCTGTCTACCACCTTGATTGTCTCCTTGACGGGAATAGCAAAGATACACGCCTCACATTCTTTTACTTTCCGAATGATCTCTTCTATACTGTTAACCTCAATAAACGGTCTTGCTCCGTCATGAATAAGGACATACGTCGAAGAATCGCAGTTCTTTAAGGCCTGATAGACAGAATCGTAACGTTCCTTTCCGCCTTCAATAATTCTTGATACCTTTCTAAAACCATATGCCTTTACAATATGCTCCCGACAGTATTCCACCTGCCCCTCTCCGGTTACCAGAATAATCTCATCCACACTGCTTAACTCAAAAGCTCTGAGACAATAATATACCACTGGTTTATCTCTGAGGATTAGAAACTGTTTGGCCACCGGGGAATTCATCCTTTTTCCTTGCCCGGCAGCCAATACGATAGCTGTAACCTTATTCATCATAATACTATCTTTCCCCAATCTTTAAATTCGGTACGGCATTCAGATCAAGTCCTGCCCTTGCTCCATTTCTGTATTCATAATAAGCAGCTGCCCCGATCATGGCCGCATTGTCAGTACACAATATTTTTGACGGATGGTAGAAGGACAAATCATGTTCCTGGCAGGCCTTCCCCATTGCTTCGAGTAGCGAGGAATTGGCTGCCACACCACCGGCAATTGCCACCTGTTTCATATGATAATCCTTGGCTGCTAACATAGTTCTGCTTACCAGAACATCAATCACTGCTTCCTGAAAGGAGGCTGCGATATCGGCAGGATTGATTTCCTCCTTCTTCATTTCGCAGGAGTTGATATGATTAAGCACCGCCGACTTCAGACCACTGAAGCTAAAATCATACGGTGCCCCCTCGATCTGTGCTCTCGGAAATGTGATCGCATGCTTATCGCCTTCTTTAGATAATTTATCTATCTTCGGTCCGCCCGGATAGCCCAAGCCGATAGCTCTCGCAACCTTATCAAATGCCTCGCCTGCAGCATCATCTCTGGTTCTTCCGATAATTTCATACTTTCCGTAATCCTTAACTAATACCAGATGGGTATGTCCACCGGATACGATCAGGCACAAAAACGGAGGCTCCAGTTCCTTATTATCAATGTAATTTGCAGAAACATGTCCTTCGATATGGTGAACTCCAATCAGTGGCTTCTTCGCCGCAAAGCTGATTGCTTTCGCCTCTGCCACCCCGACTAAAAGTGCACCGACCAGTCCCGGGCCATAGGTTACACCGATTGCATCAATCTGCTTAAGCGTTGTATCCGCTGTAACCAATGCTTCTTCTATCACTTGATTAATCTTCTCAATATGCTTTCTTGAAGCGATTTCCGGAACCACTCCCCCATATTCCTTATGTAGTTCAATCTGCGAAAATATGATGTTGGAAAGTACCTCTCTCCCGTTTTTGATCACTGCTGCAGCAGTCTCATCACAAGAGCTTTCTATCGCTAATATTAATACGTCTTCTGTCATATCTATCTCCATTCTTACGAACCTATGCAATTGCGTGTGAAAGCACAAACCATCCTTTCCGCCGCAATCAAGCGGTTTTGCTTAATCACATATATTGGAATAAACTTGATAATTAAATTTCATCTCATTGTTGTTCTGACGGTTCTACCTGCCAGCCAAGGATTTTCCACTTCTTGTTGCTGTCCTGACGAAGCATTACCTTCCAGGTTTCGTTATATTTATGTCCCTCCTGGATCGTAAAGGAAATATAATTAATGGAATAGTTTACCCCTTCCATCACACTTTGCTGTTCCTCTTCTTTTCTTACAATAAAGTTCGTGGCGATGCGTCTGTTATTTTTCTTCCACTCCGCAAGGTCAGTCTTCAAATTGGTCAGATAGGTCTCCTCAGGATTCACAGCCAGAAAATCCTCATCATACAGCTCTCTGATTTTCAAGGCCAAGGGTTCCATATCTTCATCTGAAATGTTATCATAGAGAGCATTCATCATATCTCCGAACAGCTTGACAACTTCCCTTGGTGTCTCAGGATAGTAGAGCTCCAAGTCTTTTGCAATCAGCTTTTGTGCTTTTGTCATATTTTCTAAAGAGGTTTCTTCAATCGGCTTCGTGCGGTAATTCCAATAAAAATAAAACCCTAATAAAGCAATTGCAAGCAACGACATCACTGCAATGGTTATTGTTGTCCTATTCTTTGCCTTTTTCATACCGTATCCTCCTTTTCAATCTACTCATCCTGATCGAATTCAAGGGTAATACTTTTTCGATCCTTTCCGAGTTTTACATTAGAAAATATCTGCCTTGCTTCTCCGATATAATCTTCCGGTCTGGTCAGGGAGGGGCTATAGTGAGTAAGCCATAATTCATTCACCTCTGCTGCCGCTGCAAGCCTTGCAGCTTCTTTGAAGGTCATATGCTTATATTCCTTTGCTTTATTATCCTTATCCTGTTCTCCATACATACCCTCACAGATGAATAAGTCCGAACCTGCTGCATGCTCCGAAATCACCTTAACTGGGCGTGTATCCGTACAATACGTTAATTTAATGCCTTTTCGTTCCGGTCCAATTACCATATCAGGTGTATAGGTAATATCATCTTCTGTAATCGTTGCCCCCTTCTGCAGACGGTTCCAGTATTTCTGAGGAACGTTATTCTCCAATGCTCGTTCTGTATAGAATCTTCCTCCGCGCTTAATGGTAATGCTGTAACCATAGCAGATTACATTGTGCTTTACTAAAAACGCACGAATCAGATATCCATTCACAGAGATCTCTTCCTCCGGTGAGGATAGTTCGATGAACTTTAATTCAAAGGGCAGCTCAGGTGCAATAATACGAAGCGCATTCACCACCCGCTCCAGTCCCCTTGGACCGATTAGGGTTACCGGCTCGGTACGGTCAGCGTTTCCCATGGACAACAACAATCCAGGTAAGCCGCTGATATGGTCCCCATGGTAATGAGTGAAGCAAATTGTATCAATGGCGTGAAAGCTCCAACCCTTCTCGCGAATGGATATCTGGGTTCCTTCACCACAATCGATCAAAAGACTGCTACCATTATATCTTGTCATCAGCGCTGTCAGCCATCTGCCGGGCAGAGGCATCATACCGCCGGTTCCTAATAAACAAACATCTAACACTAATTATCAAGCCTTTCTGAAAATCATGCGGACTGTTCTGTTTCTTTCCTGCATAATTTGTTATTTTATCAAAGTTTACACCTAACATATCAGGTGTATACGTATATTTTAGCAGTATTATCAATCTTTTGTCTACCTATTTGTTATGATACCAATAGGTCGATACAAAAAGGCAGAAACAATTATGTCAAAACAAGATGACAAACCTATCGGTGTCAGCATATCTGTCTCCTCTGTTGCATTTCCGCGAAATTGGTCTATAGTATTGCAACGTTATATCAGTAAATGTATGCCCCTATTAAAATTATTTACCAGCCTTCTTACTATATATCGGGACCTATTGTCAATTCATGAAGTATTCAATCGCCAGAAATTGTACCTAAATTTGGATAGATTGAAACCTTTCTCTGAGGTGCGCATCCCAATACGAACTTGTTCGCGTTACGGAGCGTTTTATATAATAGAACGCAATTCCTATTACATAAAAGTACTGCCGGATTAATCTCCGGCAGTACTAATAATGTTTAATATTGATATTATATCAATTTCATTATGAAAAATGGATTTATCTTAGTTACAAAACCTCAAGCTTCTTGCGAACCTCAACCGGAATAGCGAAGCTTGCGATTAATTTGTCATAGCATTCTTCACAAAGATTGAAATGATGTACTTCCATGTCGCGTCCGGAGAAGTACCCCCACTCCTTTGTCGCTTCGAATGCATCCTCTATCAGAATACCATTCTCTTCCTTCAGTAATTTTCCGCAAGAATTACAGTAAATCGGAAATTCCCCACTCTTTTTACCGCCATTAATCCTCTTCACGACTTATCCCTCCTGATATGATACATGCATCGCTCTATAGAACATTATAAGACAAACTTAAGGATTTTTACAGTGGGAATTACTGCATCCTATGCAGCCACATAATGACAGCATCCTCCTTCGGCTTTGAGTAGAAATCCTTTCGTATTCCGGCAGCTTCAAAGCCCAGAGATTGATACAACGAGATTGCCGCTGTATTAGAAGCCCGTACCTCCAGAGTGAAGGAGATGATACCCCTTTCAGAAAAGCTTTGTATCAATGTCTTCAGAAGCTTCTCCCCGATGCCCTGCCTCCTGAATTCCTTCTTTACCGCAACATTATAGATATCTCCTTCTCCCGCTATTCCCCAACAACCGCAGTATCCTACGACATGACCATCAGTGACAGCAACCAGATAACCGTTCTTCACGTCCAGAAGTGAGCTTCGAAAATCCTCTTCCCGCCAGGGATCAGAAAAGCTATCCTGTTCTATTGCAATCACTTCAGACAAATCTTCTTCTGTCATACGGCGTATTTCCATGAATACCTCCTATCTATCCTGCTTTTCCTGTAAATCAAGTGCTTGTCTTTCAGCTCGTTCCCGTTCCGCCTGGGATAACCGTAAATAGACCGGTGCATGACAATCTGCTGTTTCAATCTGTCCCTTCCTGAACATTTCAATCCCAAGAGCTCCAACTGCTCCCGCCCGCTGTCGGTTCAAGTGAATCGGCGCAAAGGAATAATCGACTTTGGTCTTCTCACGAATGAGTTGTTCATGGACCGCTGTACCGTCTCCCAGAAAGACCACTTCCCTGCCGATCCTGTTGATCTCTTCAAGGATTTCCTCCACAGCAACCGCAGTCTGTTCCTTAATCACCCGGAACTCCTTCCCGGCAAATTCATATAATCCCGTATATACCTGATTCCTTCTGGCATCCATCATCGGGCATAGGACACGTTGCGTTCCATACAGATTATATGCCAACCCATCGAGAGTCGGAACCGCAACAATTGGCTTATTTAGCGCAAGGCCGAGTCCTTTTGCTGTGGCCGAACCGATACGTAAGCCCGTAAAAGAACCCGGACCGGCAGCAATGGCTATTGCATCCACTTCTTCCAAATTAAGCTCCACCATTTTAACGATCTCATCCAGCATAGGAAGCAATGTCTGGGAATGGGTCTTTTTATAATTTACTGTGTATTCTGCAAGAACTGCATCTTCGGTTACAATTGCAACAGAAGCCACCAGCCCGGAGCTGTCAAGTGCTAATATTTTCATTCCGTTTACGCCTCATTAAGAATTGAGGCTTTCCTCCCTTCCATTCACTACTGTGATTTCTCGATAATCAAAGCCAAGACTTAAATCCTTTTTTATATTAATTCTTGTCCTATCCTTTGGTAACAGTTCCTCAATCAGTTCCGCCCATTCGATCAGACAGACCCCAGTGCCGTAAAAATAATCTTCACAGCCTATCTCCTCCATCTCGTCGATATCACTGATCCGATAGACATCAAAATGATAGAAGGGTAACCTTCCGTCCGTATATTCCTGTATAATCGTGAAGGTTGGACTATTTACTGCTTCCTCCACTCCGAGTCCTTTGGCAAAGCCTTGGGTAAACACAGTCTTACCGACCCCAAGATCGCCACTCAGACAATAAATCTCACCTTTTTTAGCATTCAAACCCATCCGATATCCTGTCTGATAGGTATCTTCTGCACTATAACTCTCTATCTTCATCTCATAAATGCCTTTCATTCCAATGTCCTTGCTTTCTAAACGGCATTATATCAGAAATGATTAGAAAAAGATAGTATCCATTGACATAATCCGCCTGTTTGCTATGATGAAAGAAAAGATAATTTACTGATAACCGCAATTCAAGTCAAGAAGCAAATTACCCTATGTTGTATACTATCGTTACAGGTGGTGAGGTAAATGAGTAATGCAGAGCAAATTAAGACCGTGCAAAAATTACAGATGTATATGGAAAATAGTATCTATAAAAGTATCACCCTAAAGGAGTTGGCAGATGTCGCCGGATATTCCCCCTGGCATATGGCCAGGATATTCAAGGAGCTTACCGGGAAAACTCCCTTTGATTATCTCAGGGGGTTGCGATTGACCAAAGCCGCACTATATCTTCGGGATAATGATGCAAAAATCATCGATGTAGCATTGGATTTCGTCTTCGATTCCCACGAAGGCTTCACCAGGGCTTTCTCCAAAGAATTCGGAGTATCTCCGCATCAATACAGCAAGACAACGCCTCCGGTCCAATTGTTTCTGCCTTATAAGGTTTGTGACCGTAGCCTGAATTTTCATAAGGAGGAAAAGAAAATGGCTGACAAGAATATAACTAAATCCGTATTTGTGCAAGTAATCGAACGTCCTGCCAGAAAGGTACTGCTAAAGAGAGGTAATAAGGCAACCGAATATTTTGAATATTGCGAAGAGGTGGGCTGTGATGTCTGGGCTCTTCTGGCTAGTGTAAAAGAAGCTCTCTATGAGCCGATCGGGATGTGGCTACCGAAGCATCTGATCGCACCCGGCACCTCTCAATATGTACAGGGAGTCGAACTGCCCCTTGATTATTTAAATCTGGTTCCGGAGGGCTATGAGCTGATTACGCTTCCACCCTGTACTATGATGGTTTTCCAGGGCGAGCCCTATGATGATGACAATTTCTCGGAGGAAATCGAAGAGGTCTGGGATCATATCGATAAGTTCAATCCCCAGCTATACGGTTATGAGTGGGATACGGAGGCCGCTCCGCGGTTTCAACTGGAGCCAAGAGGCTACCGCGGTTATATCGAATCCCGCCCGGTGAAGAAAATCTCAAAATAAACAAAAGATGGGCTGTTGTATCATAACAAATACAACAGCCCTTAAAATCCGGATTATTTATTCGAGGATTCTTCCCTTTAGCATTCTATAGGTTAAGAAGCCGAGGACTGACATTCCGATCCCTTTCAGGATATTGAAGGGGGTAATTCCGAGGATCACCAAACCCGCAGCACTCTTTATAGCCGACATATAAGCCGCTGCTGCACCGACTACCACATCCATTCCCCCAAACAGCTTCGCATACAGAGGAAGTGTCACGAAATAATTTACTAATGCACCGGCAGCACTAAAGGATATTGTTGCCAAAGTGAAGATAAATACCAGGTATGCCCCATTCCAACTGTTTTTCTTACTGTTGTCAGCCGATGCTCCTGCATTTTTGATTAGCTTCAGCTTTCTAAGCTTATACAAAGCTCCCACAGGAATAACGAAAGCACTGCTGATAATGAAATTTGCCAGTTCTCCGACCATCCCTGTAGTGGATGCCGTCAGCGCTTTGATGAGGTTCTTGATCAATTCAACCACCACGCCTGCAAAGGGTCCGAATTGCAGCGCTGCAATCACAGCCGGAATATCACTGAATTCAATCTCTAAAAATCCCAGAAATTTAAAGGGAAGGTGGAGTAGCATCAGTACATAGGCTAATGCGGATAAAAGGCTGATGGTAACAAGTTCTCTGGTGTTGATTGTGCTTTTTTGATTTACTACCGTGTTCGTTCTCATATGATTCTCTCCTTTTAATTCAAAGGAAAAATTCTCGGTTATGCAGATATTTCACGAAGTACATAATAAAAGCCCCGATTTTGTTTAAAAATCGGGGCGTGAAATCACAAGATATCCTGCATCTCTTCTATCATCCAGACTGTACTGTCGGTTTTGGAATCTCACCAAATCAATCCTCAATGGCTATGCACCATCTTAGAGTCGCGGACTTTACCGCCGGTCGGGAATTTCACCCTGCCCCGAAGAATTTACCTTTATTATTTTTACAGCATCATCATACACCAGTCAATACACTATGTCAATATAAGTAAGCAAAATTTTTTTATGATGTATGCAAAACTTTTATAAAAATTCTAATGCGAAGTTTTATTGAAGTATCAAATGTAACTACAACCTTCTTATACACTCACGATGATCCGGAAGTCAATTAATTCAGCTGCTTAGCTAAGTTTCATCGACAGCTGGATTCTCTTTTTAGCTGCATCCACACCAATGACCTTTACCTCTACGATATCTCCAACACTTACCACATCCAGCGGATGCTTTACGAATTTCTTATCGGACATCTGCGAGATGTGTACCAGTCCATCCTGATGAACACCGATATCCACAAAAGCACCGAAATCAATGACATTACGTACTGTACCCTTCAATATCATTCCTTCTGTCAGGTCCTTGATCTCTAACACATCTGTCCTGAGAATCGGTTTGGGCATCTCATCGCGTGGATCACGTCCAGGCTTCTCAAGCTCCTTGATGATATCTGTCAAAGTAATTTCTCCGATACCAAGCTCTTGTGCCAGCTTATGCTTGTCCTTAATCTTCTTTCCAATCGTGATGATATCTTCTCCCTGGTCAACAGGGGCAGGATTGGTTTTCGCCTGTGGAGCATCTGAAACCGCAATTCCTCCTTTGCCGACTGCTGCTGCCAATGCTTTTCCGAAAGCTGTATCCTGTGCCTTTACGGTGATCGTCTTCGCTTTCTTCTCCTGTTTGGGTTCCGCTTTTTTGGCAGTCTCTGTTGTTACTTTCTGCTTTATGGCTTTTACTTGGATTTCCTTCACATCTTCCAGAGTCATACCAAGCTTTGTAAGGAGATCCTGGGTAGCCTCATAGGATTCAGGATGAACGCCGGTAGCATCCAGAGGATTGTTTCCACCAAGAATTCTCATAAAACCGGCACACTGTTCAAATGCCTTCGGTCCCAGCTTAGCCACCTTTAAAAGCTCTGCACGGCTACAGAAACGACCGTTAGCTTCACGATAAGCGACAATGTTTTTCGCAATCACTTTACTGATACCGGAAACATGCTCAAGCAGGGATACGGAAGCAGTGTTTAAATCTACACCGACTTTATTTACACAATCCTCAACCACACCGGAGAGAACCTCACCCAGCTTCTTCTGGTTCATATCATGCTGGTATTGACCAACACCTATGGACTGCGGATCAATCTTTACCAGCTCTGCCAGAGGATCCTGCAATCTTCTTGCGATCGATGCAGCACTTCTCTGCCCTACATCAAAATTCGGAAATTCCTCGGTCGCCAGCTTACTTGCAGAATAAACGGAAGCACCTGCTTCGTTTACGATGATATATTTTAAAGGTCTGTTTAATTCCTTTAAAAGCTCCACGATAATCATCTCGGATTCTCTGGAGGCTGTACCGTTGCCAACAGAGATGAGCGTAATATTGTATTGATCAATTAGCTTTCTCAGAATCAATTTTGCTTCCTCTACTTTATTTTGCGGAGCAGTCGGATAGATTACAACCGTATCAAGAACCTTGCCGGTGCTGTCTACCACGGCCAGCTTACAGCCGGTTCTAAATGCCGGATCCCATCCAAGCACTACTTGTCCGGCAATCGGAGGCTGCATCAGAAGCTGCTCTAAGTTCTTACCAAATACCTTAATGGCACCGTCCTCTGCCTTCTCCGTCAACTCGTTTCTGATTTCTCGCTCGATTGCGGGAGCGATCAGTCTCTTATAGCTATCTTCAATAGTAGCCCTTAATACCTCATTGGTATAGGGGTTATCCTTCACAATGACCTTTTTCTCCAGATAACGCAGAATCCGTTCCTCAGGCGCACTTACCTTGACGGTCAGTACCTTTTCGTTCTCTCCACGATTGATTGCAAGTATTCTGTGCCCTGCGAGCTTAGAAATCCCCTCTTCAAAACTGTAATACATCTCATATACAGATTCCTGTTTGGCATCCTTAGCTACTGACACTAAGGTCCCTTCCTTAGTGGTGACATCGCGGATGTAGCTGCGATGCTCCGCTTCATCGGAGATATCCTCGGCAATGATATCCATTGCCCCGGCAATCGCTTCTTCCACAGTGCGAACCTCTTTCTCTTCGGAAAGGTACTCCATTGCTGCCTGCTCCAAGGGTACCGCTGTTTCCTGTGCCAGGATCAATGCTGCCAATCCATCCAGTCCCTTTTCCTTGGCTATGGTAGCTCTGGTTCTTCTCTTCGGGCGATAAGGGCGGTATAAATCCTCTACGACGACCAAGGTAGCTGCTGCCAAAATCTGCGCCTTCAACTCCTCTGTCAGCTTACCCTGTTCCTCTATACTATTCAATACCTGGGTTTTCTTCTCCTCCAGATTTCTTAAATACTGTAATCTTTCATGAAGATTTCTCAGCTGCTCGTCATCCAGAGAGCCGGTTACTTCCTTACGATATCTTGCGATGAAGGGGATCGTATTTCCTTCATCAATTAACTTCACGGTTGCCTCGACCTGTTCCAGGCGAATACCGAGTTCTTCTTTTATCTGTCTTAAAATATCCATTGTTTAGCTCCTTAGATCATATTCATCGTCTTTGTCATACTATTAAGTAACATTTTTACCATTTTTAATGATATCATCCGAAACAATGAAAAGCAACTGGATTTACTTAAAAATGCCTTTCTTCCAATATTGACCACTTAAAAATTCTGTATTATAATAAAGGTATTAAATAATCCATTTTTAAGGTAAACTGTCAGACTTTAACCGATTACTCATAATGAAGGGGGTGCTCTCATGATCGGTCCTGTTGGTTATACAACCTATACCTATCCGGTTGCCGGTGTCAATCCTATGAATACCCCTGCCTCTCCCGTGGCGAAAATCAACAGCATCCGTCCGGTCAATGAAAAAGCAACCATAAATGTAGATCAGGTCAAGCCGGCAGAATGCCAGACCTGCAAGAATCGTAAATACTACGACGTATCGGGTGAAGGAAATGTTTCCTTCAAATCACCTACCCATATCTCTCCTGAGGCTTCCTTTGCTGCAGTATCCTCTCATGAACAGGAGCATGTATCCAATGCAGTAGCTACGGGAAGTCAACCCGGCAAAGAGCTGGTGTCCGCTTCCGTATCCCTGAAGATGGGAATTTGCCCCGAATGCGGAAAGCCTTATGTTGCAGGCGGCACAACCACAACTCAGATCAGATATAATGTAAGTAACCCTTACGAAGCCTCCCGCAAATCTGCCGAGGGAAGCCTGCTGAAGGGAATGAACTTCGATGCGGTTGCGTAATCGCTTTCTATTCGATTACTATATTGCAACAGCCTTCCTATCCTTTAATGAATTGCACGCTTCCGATCGGTTCCTCCCATGACATCGGATACATCATTGATGGTTACAAATGCATTCTCATCCTTATCATTTACGATTGAGACAAGCTTTGAGATTTCCAGACGGGAAATCACAGAGTAGATTACCTGCTTTTTTATCCTTCGAATATCCTCCTCTGGCCTCCAAAAACGTAACGCCTCTGCCGAGTCGGGCATTAATTGCATCTGCTATTTCATCAGCATTTTCCGATATGATCATGACTGCCTTTGCTTCATCAAAGCCTTCCATCACAATATCCACTGCTTTATGGGCTACAAAATAAGCCAGCATCGAATACAGTGCCCTGTCCCAGCCAAGCACCAGAGCGGCAGCAAGAAAGATAAACACATTGAAAATCATGACAATCTGTCCTACCGAAAACATAGCACCTTTACAAAGAATAATTGCTATTATCTCTGTCCCGTCCAGGGAACCTCCAAAGCGAAGAATTAAACCGACACCTGCTCCCAATATGATACCCCCGAATACTGTTGCCAGGAGAATGTCGTTCGTCAATCCCGGTATCGGGTGCAGTATAAAGGTAAAAAGTGAAAATGCAGTAATGGAAAATAAAGAGGTTATAACGAAAGTCTTTCCAATCTGTTTATAGCCGATAAAAAGAAACGGAATATTAAACAAAAAGGTAAATACACCAATCGGCACATTTGACAAAATACTTGTGATAATAGAGATTCCGACAATGCCCCCATCAATAATGTGATTGGGAATCAAGAATATTTCCAATCCCACAGCTGCTACAAAGGCGCCCGCAAGAAGAAGAATGTATTTTTCGATTTGCTTTAATATAGGGTGCTTTTTAATCATTTTTATCCACCTCATTTCATGGGTATTTTTAGTTCTTTATATTTGGATCACTTTTTATTTCATTATATCTTCTTTTTTATAGTAACGCCATCAGAAAATCTAACATTAATGGGATTGCGCCCATCCTGACAGAGTAACAGGTTGAAGCCACTAAGATCTCTAGCTCCTCATCAAACCCTTGAGACATGCGCCCATCGGGCGTGCCTATATAAAACGGGAGGCTTAAAATAAGCCTCCCATTTCGAATAAAACCATATATTCTAAACACACTCCGAGATAAACTAATTCATTTTATGCCAAAGCAAACTTATCATGGACTGCTATCATCGCTCTTTCCACATGAGCTTCATCAATCAGAACGGTGACTCTGATTTCAGAGGTGGAGATCATCTTTATGTTAACTCCTATATCATACAGTGCCTCAAACATCTTAGCTGCTACGCCTGCATTGGACATCATTCCGGCGCCTACGATGGAAACCTTAGCAACATCTCTTTCCACGTCAATCTTCTGACAGGTCAGACTTCCTCCCTGATGACGTTCCAGAATTGCGATTGCCTCATCAAGATCATCTTCCTTCACGGTAAAGCTGATATCCTTTTTGCCATCTCTGCCGATGGATTGTAAAATGATATCTACATTGATATTATGATTGGCCAGATGATTGAATAATTTGAAAGCCACTCCGGGCTGGTCCTCCAAGCCGATTACCGCGATCCTTGCTGTATTCTTATCACATGCGACACCGCTTACAAGCATTTTCTCCATTTTTACTTCCTCCTTAACAACCGTGCCCTCCGATAAATTCAGACTGGAACGTACCACTAACTGTACCCCGTATTTTTTAGCCATTTCTACTGAGCGGTTATGCAGTACCCCTGCTCCCAGAGATGCGAGCTCGAGCATCTCATCATAGGTAATCTCCTCAAGCTTTCTTGCCGTAGGTACAATTCTCGGATCTGCGGTAAAGACACCATCCACATCCGTATAAATCTCGCAGGCATCCGCGTTCAGCGCTGCTGCCAGAGCAACTGCTGTCGTATCCGAGCCTCCACGGCCGAGAGTCGTATAGTCATCAAACTTGTTCACTCCCTGGAAACCGGTAACCAGAACCACGCGCTTTGCTTCTAATTCATTCTCTATTCTTTCTGTATCTATTCTTTTCAACCTTGCATTTCCATAGACACTGGTGGTGTGCATGGCAACCTGATATGCATTTAGGGAAACTGCAGGAACCCCCATGGCATCTAGTGCCATTGCCATCAAAGAGACAGATACCTGCTCCCCGGTTACCATAAGCATATCTAGTTCCCTTTTGGATGCATTCGGATTGATATCCTTAGCCTGAGCGAGGAGAACGTCCGTTGTCTTGCCCATCGCAGAAAGCACCACAACGACCTCATTACCCTTCTTATACTCCTCAGCTATCCTTCCGGCAACATTTAGAATTCTGTCTTTATCACCAACGGATGTTCCGCCGAATTTTTTAACTATAAGCATAGCTGCCTCCTACCTAGATAATAACTTATTAATCACCGTATAGCCTTCTCTGACCATATTTCCGCTCTTTTCAGCTTCTTCCTCATTATAAAGCCAGCTGTTATTCTGTCTGACAGTGCTGTCATAAAGCAGATAGGGAACCGGGCTGCTGGTATGAGTCCTACACCTGATCGGTGTTGGATGATCTGGCATAATCAGCATCCGATAATCCACGCCTGCCTTCTTCATCTCATCCACAACAATTTTAATCACTCTCTGATCAAGATATTCTATCGATTGTACCTTATTCTTCACATTACCCTGATGACCCATCTCATCCGGTGCTTCCACATGGATATAGACAAAATCATAATCGTCCTCCAGAAGCACTTTGACTGCTGCCAGCGCTTTCCCCTCATAATTCGTATGAAGGGTTCCGTCTGCACCGGGCACCTCGATCACCTTCATGCCGGCTCCGACAGCAATTCCTTTCAACAAATCAACAGCGGAAATCATCGCACCCTTTTTGTTTGTCTTCTCTTCAAAGGAGGTAAGTGCAGGCTTTGTTCCCGCTCCCCAGAACCAGATAGAATTTGCTTTATTTAATCCTCTTTCCTTACGTTCCACATTGATCGGATGATTATTCAGGATATCGTAGCTCTTCCTCATCATTTCTCGAAATGCCAAATCCTTCGGTAAGTATTCTCCAATCACTCTGCCCAGAATATCATGGGGCTGTGCCAGATCGATTACTTCGCCACGATCCCAGATAGTCAAATGACGATAACTGGTGCCGACATAGAATTTATAGATATCCGTCTCTAATTCTTTTCTGACAGCTTCCAATAAAACAGCAGCATCCTCAGTGGATATCTCACCTGAGCTGTGATCCAGGATCGTCCTCTGTTCATAGGGAACCTCTTCTTCGGATAAAGTCACGATATTACATCGAAGAGCGATATCTGTGGCCTTCATATCCACTCCGATGCTCAAAGCTTCCAGAGGAGATCGGCCTGAGTAATAGATCTTAGGATTGTATCCCAGTACCGCAAGGTTTGCTGTATCACTGCCCGGCTTCATTCCCTCCGGTATGGTATATGCGATACCGAGCTCTGACAGCTTTGCTAACTCATCAAGCTGAGGAGTCTTTGCTGCCATGAGTGGTGTTTTATTTTCCAGTACTTCCAACGGTTCGTCAGCCATACCGTCTCCAAGAACAACGATGTATTTCATATGATCCATTCCTTTCTTCTTAAGTGATTCAAAAATATCAGCTTCGCAGATATTTTATGAATCATGAATTAATGAAAACCAGCCTTGCAGGCTTTCATCAAACATGAATTAAAATCTGACCCGGATGACACTCAGTACATCGTCTAAACCGTTGATCTTTTCCTTAAGTTCCTGTTCCGTAACATTGGATGTAATAAAGGCGTATTCTCCGGTAATCTCGGGATTGATTACTTCTTCGACTGTACCGAACAGCTTAGCCACTTCTTCTTTAACCCGCAAGCTATCCTTTCTGCGAATAAAGAATCTGTGTTCAACCTGATTGATGTCTGTAAGCTCCAGCTTCTTGCTACTCCAGATGGTCCAGATATTCTTCCCGAAATGCTTTGCCGCATCCACCACATCTGCAACTACAGCGCTGGCGGTAGGTAATTTTCCGGCACCGCTTCCATAAAACATCACATCGCCGATCACATTTCCTTTGACAAAAATTCCGTTAAAGACATCATTTACACTATAAAGCGGATGATTCGCCTTTATCATGACAGGTGCAACCATAGCATATACTACAGAGTTATTCCCGCGAATACTGGAAGCAAATAGTTTAATTCTTGCTCCCATGGCTTTCGCATAACTAATATCGGTATCCGTAATCTTCGTAATACCTTCCGTATAGATGTCTTCATAATCGACCTGCATTCCGAAAGCCAGAGAAGACAGAATTGCAATTTTTCTGCAGGCATCATGGCCTTCTACGTCCGCCGCAGGATTACGCTCTGCATATCCGAGCTTCTGGGCCTCAGCAAGTGCTGTATTGTAATCCAGTCCTTCTTCACTCATTTTGGTCAGGATATAGTTCGTGGTACCGTTCAGGATACCGGTTATTTCAACGATCTCATCTGCAGTCAGAGATTGATTTAAGGGGCGGATAATCGGAATACCGCCACCCACGCTTGCTTCAAACAGGAAGTTCAAATTATTACTCTTGGCAAGATCCAAAAGCTCCGCTCCATGCTTTGCAACAAGCTCCTTATTGGAGGTGATGACACTCTTTCCCTTTAACATTGCCTGCTTAACAAAGGTATATGCCGGCTCAACACCGCCCATAACCTCAACGACGATTTTAATATCAGGATCTTCTAATATAATATTCACATCGTGAACTAATTTTTCCATGATCGGATCCCCCGGAAACTCACGAAGATCCAGAACATATTTGATATTAATATGGTCGCCTGCTCTTTTTTTGATGCTCTCACCATTGGTATTCAATACCTCGACTACCCCCGATCCAATGGTGCCGTATCCTAAGATTGCAATGTTAATCATCTCTGCTCCTCCTGTTTATGTTGAAACTGTTTTCTAACTGCATCGTGTTAATAGAAGAAGCTCATGATGAATTTCCTGACGAATTCTTGAATTCGTTTGAATTCTATTATGAGGTTCTTCAGGATAATCCTATCTTTTTAGAATTATTTATTCCCTTGATACCATCTTCACGTAGTGGATTCCTTCCATCGCTTCTATCGAATCGATTAATACAACTGTGCTGTCCGTCTGTGGCAGGATCTCGATACTTAAGGTCAAAAGAGCTATTCCATTCACCGGGATACTCTGATGGATCGTAAGAATATTCGCTTCACACTTGGCAACCTGATTCAGAACCTTTGATAATAGTCCCGGTCTGTCATCCATCTGCAGCATAAAGGTAATTGTCTTTCCTCTGGTATTTTCATAGAAGGGGAAGATATCATCCTTATATTTATAAAAGGAACTTCTACTGATTTCAACAGCATCCGTCGCCTCCTGTACCGTCATTACACGTTCGGAATCGAGCAAACGCTTCGCTTCTACCACTTTGAGCAATACCTCCGGTACTGCCTTTTTCTTTACAATAAAATATTGATCATCATTCATGCTTTTGCACCTCCTGAGCTTCTTCAGGGTAATATATGCACTCAATGTTTCTAATTGTATGTATATCAAATACAATTGTCTTTCTAAGAAAGATATACTACCATATAATTATTCATATTGCAAGAGTATTTTACCATGATTAAAGGAAAAAATAAATCTTTGTAACATATGCTTGAAAGGGAAAGGATAAATATTAATATTTTTGTATAAAAATAAATCAAGGGGAAAGCTCTTGATTTTTTTATTACTTTGACGCTATAATTTTATTACTTGAACGATTGATCGCTTTGACGGTTTTGTATAGAGAGGTAAGTGAATAATGAATATAAAGGATTTTCAGAAACTGCAGGAGCTTATTGGTTTTACATCTGAAATCAATGGGCGGGATGAATATTTCAGATCCGTCGTACTGGTTTTATTAGTACCAATCGACGGAGAATATCATTTTGTATTCCAGAAAAGATGTCAAACAATCCGTCAGGGTGGGGAGCTTTGCTTTCCGGGTGGAAGAATTGATGCTAGCGATGGATCCCTGGAGGAAACAGCGATCCGAGAAACTACGGAAGAAATGGGAATTCCAAAGGAAAAAATACAGATTATAGGCAGGCTGGACACCATCGTAGCTCCTATGGGAGCAATCATAGATGCGTTTGTAGGAATTGCCGAAATTGATGTAAAGGATATTGTGATTAATCCTAAAGAAGTGGAGTGTATTATTACTCTACCTATCTCTTACTTTATGGAACATGAACCAGAAATGTACAGTGCGGAAGTTCACGTCAGCCCAACTCATCATGATAAGGAGACCGGCCAGGAGGTTATTCTTCTCCCATCTGAAGAATTGGGATTGCCCGATACATACCGGAAACCCTGGGGTGGTTTCAGATATCGCGTTTTGGTATACAAGTTAAGGGACCAGATCCTTTGGGGCATCACAGCGCGATTAGTGGAGGACCTCATATGGCGTATAAAAAAGAAAGCACTGTGAGCATAGTATGCGAAAATGTTCACAGCGCTTTCAGTATTTACCTTATAATTTCTTATTCTCAATTGTTAGGAGTACACAAAAAAGAATTTCTATTCCAATCATCATTACTGCCAGATAATATAACGGGAAGCTTAAGCCAATTATGAGTGACAGTATTGGAACTAACACTGATAATACTGTATAGGTTTTTGAGTTATATAACCAACCATAAGGTAATAAATGCGCCCCGAATATAATTGCCATAACCATCAGCATCTTATCCGGTACTGCTTGATATACCCACATAGCAATGAGCAGATAGATTTCAGAATACATATGACATCAGAACCTTGTCATTATTTATTATCATTATAATATCTTAGAGAGGAATTCCTGTAATCTCGGATGCTTCGGATTATCGAAGAACTCATCCGGAGTATTCTGCTCCACTATCACACCTTCATCGATGAAGAGAATTCGATTAGCTACCTTCTTGGCAAAGCGCATTTCATGGGTTACTACGACCATGGTCATACCTTCCTCCGCCAGCTGAGTCATCAGATCCAGCACCTCGCCAACCATCTCCGGATCAAGTGCTGAGGTTGGTTCGTCAAAGAGCATGACATCAGGGTTCATAGCCAAGGCACGGATAATTGCGATACGCTGCTTCTGTCCACCGGATAACTGATTGGGATACGCCTTAGCCTTTTCCGTCAACCCAATTCGCTGAAGCAATTCATAAGCCTTCTGCTCTGCCTGTTCCTTAGTCATCAGACCCAGCTTTGTCGGCGCGAGTGTAATATTCTCAAGTACGGATAGGTGGGGGAAGAGATTAAACTGTTGAAACACCATTCCCATTTTACAACGGATCTTATTAATATCGGTGTTTTTATCTGTAATGTTCTCTCCCTCAAACCAGATTTCACCTCCGGTGGGTTCCTCAAGCAGATTTAGGCACCTGAGAAAGGTTGACTTGCCGGAACCAGAGGGACCGATGACAACTACTTTTTCACCCTTCTCAATTGTCTCGCTGATTCCATTCAGCACCATATGTTCCCCGAAGGCTTTTTGCAGATTCTTAGTGACGATCACCCTTTGCCAACCTCCTTTCAAATACACCCAATAATTTTGTAAAGCCCATGACAATAATCAGATAGAAGACAGCTGCTATCACAAGTGGAGGCAGTATATCCCAGGTTCTGGAGCCAATATACTGAGCAACCTTAGTCAGATCATTGATAGCAATTACACTGGCAACTGAGGTTTCCTTAATCAATACAATAAACTCATTTCCCAAAGCCGGTAAAATGTTACGCACTGCCTGAGGAAGGATAATTAAGCGCATGGTCTGAAGATAGTTGAGACCAAGGGAGCGCCCGGCTTCCATCTGACCGCGATCGATAGATTCGATTCCGGCACGGATGATTTCTGCCACATAAGCTCCTGAATTGATACCGAAGCATACCGCACCAACAACCAATTCATTGGTATTTCTGGATGTGAATATCAGATTGTAAATAATCAGCAGCTGTACCATGAGTGGCGTTCCGCGTATGATATTGATATAGACATTGCAGAGTGATACCAACCATTTCATTTTGGCATTTGAAGCTGTAACCTTCACAATCGCTACCATAATACCGATTGCAATACCGATCAGAATTGCAAAAAATGAAATCAGCAGGGTTATTTTTAAACCTTCAAAATAAACGATATACCGTTGATCTGGAACCCAGGCATTATAAAAGGCTTGATAAAGATTATTCAGCAATTTGATACCTCCCGAAAATAATTTTATAACAGGAATAAAGTGTCAAAAGCACCATAGGTGCTTTCATGATATAGTACAGTGCTATGCAAGCTCGTTTGCAACAGTGCTGCACTATATCATGAAAAGGAGTGTGCGCACCTCTTAACATTTTACGCCTATGAATATACAAAGACAAGCTCGCTTGCAATAGCGCTGTACTATATCACGGAAAGGAGTGTGCGCACCTTTTGACACTTTACGCCTATGAAACTTTACGCCCATGAATAAACAAAGAGAGAGGCTGTCAGTATAGATAACAGCCCCCTTGTACTTATTTGATAGAATCATCCGGTCAATTATTTGTTTGTATGATTAGCGGTAAATTCTTCAATCTTTCCATTATCCTTTAATTCCTGGATGGTAGAATTAATCTGATCCAGTAAATCTTTATTTCCTTTTTTCACTGCAATTGCATACTTATCCTGGAACAGGGCTCCGTCGAGGATGGAGAGTTCTGTATTTGCCTTCACTAATTCCTCTGCCGGGTACTGATCCATTACAATACAATCAATCTTACCGTTCTTTAAATCTTCGGCAGCCTGTGCGAACTTAGTATATCGCTTGATTTCTTTCGCTGTAATATTTGCCTCAACATAGAAATCTGCAATGTTACCCTGTTGAACACCGATTACCTTATCAGCAAGATCTTCATTGGAAACAGCTGTCACTGCGGGAGCCGCATTATTTACAACCACAACTTCCGTTGAATCTACATAGTCTATAGAGAAATCCATAACCTTCTCACGTTCTTCATTCACAGAAACACCAGCTGCTACAAAGTCAACCTTACCCTGCTGAACAGCCAACAGTGCACCATCAAAATCCATGTTCTGGATCTCAAGCTTCTTACCCATCTTATCTGCGATTGCTTGTGCAATATCCATATCAACGCCGACTACCTGATCACCTTCCATGTATTCATAAGGTGCGAAGCCTGCTTCTGTACCGACAATCAGAGTATCACTTTCCTTCTTACAGCCAGCCAGCATGGAAACTGTTAAGCCAGCTATGATAAACATACCTATTACTTTCTTCTTCATTCCTAAACCTCCACGTCATATTTAGACAGTTATTTTTTCACAACTGTTTTTATCTTATTTTGCTCTTCCTCGGACAGTATCCCATCATGATTCAGAATAATAACCAGACGATCACCAATGCTAGTTACTGACTTCATGTAAGTAGTATCTTTTCCCTGAACAATCGTAGGTACATCAAATACCTGTCCTTCCTCAAATTGCACAATTTCTGAAACTCTATCTATCTCATATGCTATTAAAATACCATTGGAGGTAGTAATGATGAATCGAGTATCATCACTTGGTGCAATATCTTCCATGCCGAATTTCCTGCGCAAGCTATATACCGGAATTACATCACCTCTTAATTTAATGATGCCTTTGAGGTTTTGGGGAAAACTGGCTACCGGCTCGATAGTCATGTATTTCTCAATGATATTTACTTCCATGATATCCATTCCATACTCTTCTTCTCCAAGCATAAAAATTGCCTGCTTCGTACTTTGCATAGGTACTCCTCCTTTTGGAATCTCTCAAGTTAACTGTTTTGTGCATTCCATTTTAAGTAAGCGTTGATAAATGGATCCAGATTACCATCCAGAACACTGATGGCATTCCCTACTTCTTCATTGGTACGGTGATCCTTAACCAGAGTATACGGCTGCATAACATAGGATCTGATTTGATTTCCCCAGGCAATATCCTTTACCTCACCGCGGATACCTGATATTTTCTCCAGATTCTCCTGCTGTTTTAACAGGTAAAGCTTTGCTTTCAGCATTTTCATTGCTTTATCCTTATTCTGCAGCTGGGAACGCTCGTTTTGGCATTGTACCACGATATTGGTCGGGATGTGGGTGATTCGAATTGCTGATGAGGTCTTGTTAACATGCTGCCCGCCGGCTCCACTGGAACGGTAGGTATCAATTCTCAATTCCTCTTCATTAATCTCAATTCCGGTGTCCTCTTCAATATCCGGCATAACGTCGCAGGATACGAAGGAGGTCTGTCTTTTTCCTGCTGCATTGAAAGGGGAAATGCGGACAAGACGATGTACACCGCGCTCGGATTTCAGATAGCCGTAAGCATTCTCTCCGTTGATCTGGAGGGTAACGGATTTCAGTCCTGCTTCATCTCCATCCAGAAAATCTAGCATTTCCGTAGTGAATCCCTTCTTATCAGCCCAACGCTGATACATGCGGCAGAGCATACTTGCCCAGTCACAGCTTTCAGTCCCTCCGGCACCGGCATGCAGAGTAAGTATTGCATTGTATTTATCATACTCACCGGATAATAAGGTACGCAGCTTTAGTTCATCAAGATCCTTTATGAATAAGTCCAAAGCTTCCTCAATCTCAGGAAGCAGACTTTCATCATTTTCTTCATATCCCATCTGGATTAAGGTCTGAACATCTTCATATCTTGTTTTAAGATGTCCGTACTCCTCAATGGTATCTTTTAAATTTTTCAATTCCTTCATGTATTCCTGTGCTTTATCGCTGTTATCCCAAAAGCCAGGCTCTTCCATGGTTTGTTCGATTTCTCTGACCCTTAGACTCTTCTTGCCTAAGTCAAAGTGAATCCCCCACTTCGATTAATGGTCTATCATAGGTACTTAATGTATATTTATACTGATCTAATTCTACCACCAAATCACCTCTTTTATTGTATTATATATTACTCTTTTTAAAATCTCAATACATATCACTTATAAATATTCTCTTTAATAAAATTTTTATTTATATATTCTTACCACAACAATGCTTATATTTCCTTCCGCTACCGCAAGGGCAGGGGTCATTGGGCTGCACCTTCTTAGCGGCACGTTTGATAGGAGCATTGGCTACACTGTCATCGCGGTTGGTACCGGTAACCTTAGCAACCTGTTCACGCTCGACCTTCTGCTCGATACGAACATGAAGTAATGCCTTAACAGTATCCTCACGAATTGCATCTATCATCTCGTCAAACATCTCAAAGCCCTGGAACTTGTATTCCACAACCGGCTGTCTCTGACCATATGCCTGCAGACCGATACCTTGACGCAGCTGATCCATATCGTCGATATGATCCATCCATTTATGATCAATAACCTTAAGCAGGATGACTCGCTCTATCTCTCTGATTTGCTCAGTCTCAGGGAATTCTGATTCCTTAGCTTCATAAAACTTAACTGCCTCTTCCTTCAACTGTTGAAGAAGATCATTTTTCTTCATTCCCCGCATCTGATCTTCGGGATATTCAATTTTGGACAGAGGGATAATTGGCAACAACAAGTCATTCAACTCATTCATATCCCATTCCATCGGGCTCTGATCGTCACTGATGCAGGTACTGACACAGCCTTCCACGGTCTCGATAATCATATGATAGATGGTATCACGCATGCTTTCGCCGTCAAGAACCCGTCTACGTTCTGCATAAATAATCTCTCTCTGCTCATTATTTACCTGGTCATATTCCAGCAGGTTCTTTCTGATTCCATAGTTATTATTCTCGATTCTCTTCTGAGCTCTCTCAATGGCATTGGAAAGCATCTTATGCTGAATCTGTTCTCCCTCAGGAAGACCAAGACCGTTAAAGATTGCCATCAGACGCTCTGAACCGAAGAGACGCATTAAATCATCTTCCAAAGAGATATAGAACTTAGATTCACCGGGGTCGCCCTGACGTCCAGCTCGACCACGCAGCTGGTTATCGATACGTCTTGCCTCATGTCTCTCTGTACCAATGATCTTTAAGCCGCCAACCTCGACAACACCCTCTCCGAGCTTGATATCAGTACCACGGCCTGCCATGTTGGTCGCAATCGTTACAGCGCCAAGTTGACCTGCTTCTGCGACAATTTCTGCTTCCAGCTCATGGAACTTCGCATTCAAAACCTTATGCTGGATATTATGCTTTTTCAGAATCGCGCTGATTTCCTCAGAAGCTTCAATGGTGATCGTGCCAACCAGCACGGGCTGTCCCTTCTGATTCGCTTCAATAATCTCATTAATGATAGCATTCAGTTTTTCTTTTCTTGTCTTGTATACAGAGTCCTGGTGATCGATACGCTGTACCGGAAGATTTGTCGGCACTTCTATGACATCCATACCATAGATCTCACGGAATTCCTTTTCTTCAGTCAATGCAGTACCGGTCATACCTGCTTTCTTATGATATTTATTAAAGAAGTTCTGGAAGGTAATCGTTGCAAGAGTTTTGCTCTCTCTCTTAACCTTTACATTTTCCTTAGCTTCAATCGCCTGATGAAGACCGTCACTGTAACGCCTGCCTGGCATGATACGTCCGGTAAATTCATCTACAATCAGGACCTCGTCCTCTTTAACCACATAGTCCTTATCACGGAACATCAAGTTATGGGCACGCAATGCAAGTATAATATTATGCTGAATCTCAAGGTTCTCAGGATCGGCAAGGTTCTCAAGGTTGAAGAAACGTTCAACCTTCTTTACACCATCATCGGTGAGATGGATATTCTTATCCTTTTCGTTTACGATGAAGTCTCCTGTTTCTTCGATTTCTTCCTTCATAAGAGCCGCCATCTTGGTAAGCTCTGCACTTTCTTTACCTCTAATCATCTGTCTGGCAAGAATATCGCATACACGATATAATTCGGTAGATTTACCGCTTTGACCGGAAATAATCAAGGGAGTTCTCGCTTCGTCGATCAAAACAGAGTCAACCTCATCGATGATTGCATAATAAAGCTCACGCTGCACCAGCTGCTCCTTATAGATAACCATGTTATCTCTCAGATAATCAAAGCCCAACTCGTTATTGGTCGCATACGTGATATCACAGGCATAAGCTGCACGGCGCTCTTCCTTCTCCATGCTGTTTAATATTACTCCGACCTTCAGTCCAAGGAATTCATGAATTTGTCCCATCCATTCGGAGTCACGTTTTGCCAGGTAATCATTTACTGTAACGATATGAACGCCCTTGCCCTCTAATGCATTCAGATAGGCAGGAAGTGTTGATGTAAGGGTCTTTCCTTCACCGGTACGCATCTCAGTGATTCTGCCCTGATGCAGAATTACGCCACCAATCAGCTGTACGCGGAAATGCCTCTGACCAATTGCTCTTTTAGCAGCTTCCCTTACAGTTGCATATGCTTCTACCAATATATCATCCAGGGTTTCCCCGTTCTTTAGTCTATTCTTGAATTCAGTGGTTTTCGCTCTGAGTTCCTCATCAGTCAGCTTTATATATTCCGGTTCCAGAGCTTCTATCTTATCTACGATTGGTAATACTCGTTTCACTTCGCGCTCGCTGTGAGTGCCGAATACCTTTTCAATAATTCCCATTCTATGTTCACTCCTGTACTATAACAAATTTGATCCAAAAATCGTTCAACTAGTATTGTAACATTTACCTTGTTACTATTCAACTTAATTTTATTCGATACCCAAAAATTGACTATTTTAGGCTGGGTCTTCGTGCGAGCACGAAGCGGGTGTAATTAACGTTTAAACGGATGAAAGCTCGTGAGAGAAGCTCACTCACTTATCGCTACGCTTATCCATAAAAAAGACACCCGCTCCTCGTGCGAGCACGAAGCGGGTGTCTTCTTTATGGATTAATCCGTTTAAACGTTAATATTCCGGTTCGATCAGTCCGTAGGTGTTGCCCTTGCGCTTGTAAACTACGTTTACTTCGTCAGTCTGGGCGTTGCGGAAAACATAGAAATTGTGTCCCAAAAGTTCCATCTGAACACAAGCTTCTTCCGCATCCATTGGCTTGATTGCAAATCTCTTTGTCTTCACAATCTTGATCGTATCATCCTCATAATAATCATCTTCCATAAAGGTCTGGTTGAAGTTAGAGGATGCCTGCTTATGATCTATTAATTTATTCTTGTATTTCCGTAACTGACGCTCGATAATCTCTTCTACCAGGTCAATTGAAACATACATATCATTACTAACCTGTTCCGCACGGATAATATTACCCTTTACCGGAATGGTCACTTCAATTTTCTGCCTTTCTTTTTCTACGCTGAGTGTTACATGAATTTCAGTGTCAGGAGTGAAGTATCTCTCAAGTTTACCTATCTTTTCATATACAGCCGTTTTTAAGCCTTCCGTTACATCGATATTTTTACCGCTGATTATATAACGCATAATGCCCAACTCCTTTTTACTTTCTTGTTAGCATTAACACTTCTATGCTGACTTTATTATACCATATGGGATTAGAAGTGACAAGCCACTTTAAACATGAATAACCTTCACAGGGATTTTCTGTATATAATTCAATTCATATTTTCTGAATATTATGGCATCTCGAGTTCACGAATATGTAACTATTTGATGTGATCCACACAATAATGCACATAATTGAGAGTATTTTTGTATATAATTTACTATTTTGTTAATATTATATAATTTATTATTAAATTTTCATTACATACATGTAATTGTCCGACAACATGGATGTCAAGCATTCAAATTTAACTTTTGGGTCCCAAATTACGATTTATCATAAGTTACAAAACGCACTTTCGTTATTGACACCCATTCAACCGTGCGACAAGAGTAGTTTATCCCTGTGGATAATGTGGATAAATCGGTGTATAACTTCCATTTGTTAAAAAATAAGCTTTCCTGCCTGTGGATAACTTTTTGACAAACCATACAAATGAACCGATTATATGTCAATTATTCCCATCTTCAGGCTATCTTTTGTGCAAAATGTATACTTTCATCTTTGTCAATAGGTATTTCCGATAATTTTTCAGCAATTACTTCCTCAGAAAACGTCTCTTAAATTTAATCAATTTCATATTTATTGTTTCACTTCTTCTAATATTCCGTGTTCAACAATATTCATACCTAGAATTATGAAAGCACCTAAATATAGAAAAACGGGAGGATCATGAACTTATCCACAAGCTCATAATCTTCCCGATATTAAGACAATTTTTCTTTTTATTCTTATAATTTTGGCTAAAGCCTCTAATTCTCATGCTGTCTTCACTCACACCACTATAACTAAAAACCTTCATGAGAAACCATCAGCCTCCCAATTGAACACAGTTCGCTTTTGGATGCATATTCGCTGCATCCCGCGTATCGATATCATAAAAGGGGCTATATGTAATTCCCCTTATCATATATTGTATTAACACCCTAATTATTTATATTATTCAGATTTCATATTCATCTCAGTCTTTGCCTCATCAGCCGGCAGGGGCTTATTATTCTCTTTGATTAATTTCTTCTCGTACTTATCCACCTTATCCGCCAGGAAAGGAGCAAGGCCCACGAACTCAGCACCATATACCTTATTATTAAATTCGGTGATATGTGCCCTGATAATCTGTATCACCACAATAAAGAAGTCACCGTCTCCCAGATTGATCCTTCCTCTGAAATAATAGCCCAAGGGAAGGCTTGCATCGCTGATGAAGCCAATTCCGCTCTTGGAAATGTCAAACACAGATACAGAAGCATTCAGATTCTTTATTACGATATTATCCTGTTTAAAGACCTCATCTACTTCAAGATGAAGCTCTATCGGGAGTCTTTTATACTTTCGTCTCTCCCTAATCTCGTTCTCTGTCATACAAACCCTCCATGTACCGTGAAGCAGGTACGCTAAATTATGAGCACTACACTTATAACATATGGCAACCTCTGCTGTGACACCAATCCTACCTTATTATTCTAGCATACTTTTCTATATTTTCCAACAGAGAATCAGTCCCGTCTTATTGTTCCCGATATTGGAATCGAAAAAGCCCCCGGAGTCGGAGGCTTGTGATTCCTTCCCGAGGGGCTTATGGCAACAATGTTGGTCTATTACTTTCTTCTAATTAACTACTCTTCTCACACAATAGATGTCTCTGTACTTGACATTTGATCTGATAATACCCTGGCGGGAGTTAGCCGCATGCACTATCATACCATTACCGATATACATCGCTACATGGTTAACAGTTCCTCTACTGTTTGTATAGAATACCAGATCACCCGGAACCATTTCTGATTCGCTGACTCTTCTACCGGCTCCTACCGCCTGATCTCTGGAGGTTCTCGGTATACTATAACCAAAGTCAGCGTAGACAGCCTGTACAAATCCGGAACAGTCAGCCCCTCTGGTAAGGCTTTCGCCTCCCCAAACATAACGATTTCCAACAAACTTCTGTGCATAGGTTATAATATCACTGCGAAGAGATGATCCCGAACCTGACGAGGTCGATGGTTTATCATCCTGATCAGAATCTGCATCCTTCTGCTCCTCTTTTTGTCTTCTCGCCTCTTCTTCACGTTCAGCCTTTTCCTGTGCCAGCTTTTCCTTACGTTCCCGCTCAGCCCGCTCAGCCTCCTGCTGTTCACGCAGAATTCGCTGTTCCTCTGCAACTGAAATAGCAAATTTAAACTCAACCTTAATGTCAACAAATTCTCTCGATACAAAACCAGTAAAATCTCCACCGGTATCTTCATCCGTGCCTAAGACAATCTCTACCCAATCTCCGCTGACCTTTTTCACGGGATAAGTCTCACCACCCGGAATTAAAGTCAGAATTTTGGAATCCACACTCTTTTCTTCTCTCACTCTTAAGGTCTGTGTATTGACAGTTGCATACTGAGATGCGTATTCATCCACCATTGCCTCGGCATTATCACCGATTGCCAAAAAGTTAGAGGCTATGTAGCCCTTCACATCACCGGACTGGATCTTCACCCAATCCTCTTCCAGACGCTCCAGAATATCTGCGGCACACCCACGGTAAAGCTTTCCGACTACTTCGCTGTCGGTAGACGGCTCTTTTCTGACGTTGACATAACTGTCTGCTACGGATACGCCCAGATTTGCATAAGGGGAAACAATCTCTGTCTTTAATATATTCACCAAGGTCTCATCTGCGGCTACCTTATTACCGTCGTTAGATGAGTAATAATTGTCTAATAAATAAGCGAAACCAGCTACGCCTTGCTCTGTCGGAATCGTATCCGCTTTTGCAATCGCTGCCGGTATCGCCATATATATTGCGGCTGAAGCTACAATTAAAGTTGCCTTTCTAGCCCAAATTCTGTTCATTCCTATACCTCCCAGGTACCCAGCAATCCGTAATAAGGAATTATTACGAAATTATTACATCTGACGAGGTAATTATATCAAAAATGCCACTTTGTGTCAACATTAAACAAGTTAAAACGACAATTAATTTTACAATAAACCGCTATTTTTAAGTGTTTTCAGATAATATTACACATTTTTCCTATTCCAAATTATTCAAATACTTTTCTACACCTGTAATTGCATTAGCACCATCAGCCGCCGCCGTTATGATTTGCCTCAGCTCCTTTGTTCTGACATCTCCAGCTGCAAATATGCCCGGAATATTTGTCTCACAATTCTCACCAGCAATGATATAGCCCGCATCGTCAGTAGCTACTACTTTCTTATAGATATCGGAGCTGGGAAGATAGCCTACAGCAATAAATACCCCAGCCAGATCATAACTTGTTTTCTCCTTCGTCTTCACATTGGATACTTCTATGGCCTCTACCTTATCCTTTCCGAGAATCCTGTCTACTACACTGTCCCATAATACTGTTACATTCTCAAGCGCAAGCAGCCTGGAGGAAATGCTTTTCGAAGCCCGAAATTGATCTCTCCTGTGAATCACATATACCTTCTGGCATAATCGGGCCAGAAAGATGGCATCCTCCACTGCAACATCTCCGCCTCCGATAACGGCAACTGTCTTGTTTTTAAAGAAAGCCCCGTCACAGGTTGCGCAGTAGGATACGCCCATCCCTGAAAGCTCTTCTTCTCCCGGTGTTCCCAGATGACGTGGAGCTCCTCCGGTCGCGATGATCACTGCCTTAGCTTTATATTGCGCTCCATTGTCCATAGTAATGATCTTGATCTCTCCCTCCAGAGCAAAATCGATCACTTCGCCATCGATAAATTCAGTTTCAAGCTTGTCGGCATGTTCCCTGAACTTCGTACTTAATTCAAACCCACTGATTCCCGGTGTACCGGGGTAATTGTCTACTTCATAGGTGTTTATAATCTGACCTCCGCTCAAACCGGCCTTCTCTATAACAGCTACCTTCAACTCTGCTCTTTTTGCATAGATTGCTGCCGCTAAGCCGGCAGGGCCCGAACCAATAATTACTACATCATAAAGCATAATCGTTTCCTCCTTAGATAATTTATTTGATTGTGACTTACTTCATATTTTGTATTATATTTATAGAACTTTTATAGTCGTATCATTGATTCCATTCGATGATATGCTATAATAAAGGTATCGTATCGAACATGCAAGCACTGCTTATAGATCAATCCGTATCTTTCGCACCACGACAAGGATGATTATAATGATATACCATCCTTTGTTCCTGTTCAGTAACATTATTACTTTTTAAACGCGGATTATTCAAGGAAACACTTGAAAGGAGTACCGTATGACAATCTCCTCTATTGCACCGAAGATCCCTCTCACTGTACCCGGTGCAGGCAATTTGGCCATAGATATTGCCGTATTTTCCAAAAGCCTGGATACCTTTCAGCAAACCGGCGAGAGTATCGTTAAGATGATGGAGCAATCCGTCAATCCTAACGTTGGTAAAAACTTTGACATGACAGTCTAGATTATCTTTTATATGATTTAAAAATATGACAATGATTATATAATCATTGTCATATTTTTTAGTTATCTTATCTGTTTATATTATTATATCGCTTCATTCTTTCGCAGTAATATATAAATCCATTGTGCACTTACGTCCGGATTCAAATCGTCGCATTTCTCCATTTCGATAATCTCCAGGTTCTCATATCCTGAAATTAATTCCTTGATCGACTTGGTTCGATAATCCTTATAGTACCTGCCATTACGTTCTCCTTCATAATCCCCGTAATAAAAGGACATAAATAAAACGCCATTATCCTTAAGACTTTTTACTACTTTCGCAAATATCTCTTCTATCTGATCGCCAGGGACATGAAGCAGTGATGCACATGCCCATATTCCGTCAAAAACCTCATTGAAATCCATTTCAGCAAATGATAGATTCAATACATCTTGTCCGATATGTATACTCGCTAAGTCACACATTTCTTCAGATGCATCCATCGCAGTTACATCGAAGCCACAGGAAATAAAATACGCACTGTCTCTTCCCGAGCCGCAGCCCAAATCAAGAATACTGGCGCCTTCAGGCAACTGTGCGGTAAAGAGATCCCACAAAGTCTGCATATTAATATCTACTGTCTGCTCGAAGTACTCCACCGCGTTCTTATCATAATACTCTACCGAGTCCAATTAATTATCCCTCCTTTATAAACAAGCTTATTATAACAAATATAATTTCAGAATACCAGCATTTTTAAGCGAAATAGCAAAATCTCCTGTGTTTTCAAAAAAAACTATTTAAAATGCTAAAGTAATGCTATAATAGAAAAATAATTATGAATTGTTTTCCATTTACGAAAGGCTGACCTCAATGTATACCTTCAACAGTACCGTGCGATATACCGAACTAAATCATTTCAAAGGATGTATGGATCCTTCCGGTATCATAAATTATTTCCAGGATTGTAGCACCTTTCAATCAGAAGAGATGGGCGTAGGGCTTCAATATCTGAATGAGCACAAAAAAGTTTGGCTATTAAACTCTTGGCAGCTTCAGCTTCTTCAACCCATCCATCTCGGAGAAAGGATTTCGGTTTGTACCTGGCCTTACGATTTTAAAGGGTTTTACGGATACCGCAACTTTATCATGAAGAGTGAAAAGGATGTAGTATTGGCGGCAGCAAATTCCATTTGGGTATATATAGACACAGCTACCGGCAGACCTACCAGAATTCCTGAGGATTGTCTTGGCTACACAATTGAACCGCCCTATCCTATGGAGCCTGCGACAAGAAAGATAAGCATTCCAAAGGACTTCCTGGCGCAGTCCCCCATAACCGTGATGAAATCCAATATCGATTCGTATAACCATGTAAATAATGGGCAATACATTAAGATGGCGGAAGAATTTCTGCCTTCGGAGTATAAAATCTTATCCATGAGAACGGAATATCGTATGCAGGCTGTTCTTGGCGACACGATCCTACCCTTAGTTACCAAAGAAAAGGATCATTATACTATTGTTCTGGCAGATACAAAGAGCAGACCTTATGCTATCGTTGAATTCGACGGCATACACGAGTAATTCGTTAAGAAAGGAAATTGATATGATAGAATTAGGAAAGTATCAAAAACTGGAGGTCGTGAAGAAAACCGACTTTGGTGTATACTTAAGCGCAGAAGGAAAAGAATCCAAGCACACCGTCCTTCTTCCCGCAAGAGAGGTTCCCGAGGGAACTGCTACAGGTGATTGGCTGGAAGTTTTTCTTTATCGCGACTCCGAAGACAGAGAAATTGCAACCACCGCCAAGGTGCCTGTGACAATCGGCGAGCTGGCCGTTTTGCGGGTAAAGGAAGTCAGTAAGGTCGGCGCTTTTCTTGATTGGGGATTAATGAAGGATCTTCTTCTTCCCTTTAAGGAACAAACCAGAAAAGTCGAGGAAGGGGATCAAATTCTTGTGACCCTTTATTTGGACAAGAGCAAACGGTTATGCGCCACGATGAAGGTATATCATTTGTTGTCTTCCGATGCACCTTATAAGAAAGATGACCTGGTATCAGGTATTATTTATGACGAGATTGACGCCTTTGGTATCTTTGTTGCCGTAGATAATCGCTATTCTGCTATGTTGCCGAAGAACGAACTTTTCTCTCCTGTTAAGATTGGCGATATCATCAAGGCAAGAGTCGTAGAGGTTCGCGAGGATGGCAAGCTGACCCTCAGCTTACGTGAAAAAAGCCATGTTCAGATGGATAAAGATGCTGAGATAATCATGAACAAGCTGACCGCTGCCGGAGGCTTTCTTCCTTTTCACGACGGATCCGATGCAGAAGCAATCAAATCAGAATTCAGAATCAGCAAAAATGCATTTAAAAGAGCGATCGGAAAATTATATAAATCAGGCAGTATCGTAATATCAAATGAAGGAATTAAACTTTTATAACAACATAAAGAGCTTAAGAACGAAGTATAATGTCAGACGACTGCATTCAAAATACTAAATTCTTAAGCTCATTTATTTTATCTGTTATGAGATTTATTTATTTTCCCATTTAATTCAGGAAACGCATCTTCGGATTTTCACGGGGATCCTTTGGCTTTTGAGCAGGTGCCGGCTTATCTTCATGATATAGATTTCCCAAGCCCTTCGCCAGCTTGTCCTTACAGTTCTTACAATAGCGTCCTGTCTTAATCGTAATTCCGCACGCTTCGCATTCCAGACCGATCATAGAATCTTCAGCAAAGGCCAGTCTTTCTTCTCGAATCCACTGCTTAATCTGTGAAATCGGTATATCCATTTCTTCAGAAACCTCTTGGATACCACAACGCGGATGATCATATACATATTCCTTGACTTCTTCAAATTTGACGTCAAGAGCTTGAGCACAATTTGGGCACAACGGCGGACCTGACAAGTAATTGAACAGTTTACCGCAACCTTTACAATTCCTAACATCCATAATATTACCTCCTAATAACCTTTTCCTATGCATAGTACAATAAAATAAACTTCTTCTATACCATTGGATTTTAATACATTAGTACAAGCTTCCATCGTACTGCCTGTTGTATATATGTCATCCACCAGTAATATCCTTGATAGTTTATAAGGATAGGTGGCTACCAACTTATCATTCAGCTGAAAGGCTTCCATAAGATTACGTAATCTTTCTTTATCATTCAGCTTTTTCTGAGGCAGAGTCTTTTTCGTCCTAAGGAGTAAATCTGAAAGCACCGGAATCTGCAATTTCTTTCCAAGCCCACGTGCAAGTATGTCTGCCTGATTATATCCGCGTTCGATATATTTACTGATATGAACCGGTACCGGAACGATCGCATCCGGTAAGAGTCTTTGTATCCGGTCTCCATAGTGTCTCAGAATTTCACTGGTATAATAGGCTGCATATTCCTTTTTATTATGATATTTAAAATTCGCTATGGATTGCTTCATCACATCATCATATACCCAGACCGAAAACCCGTTGTTATAATGGAAGCTTCTGCGTTCACAATCACTGCAGTATTCTTTCTCATTCAACTCAATTGGTTTTGAACACTTTTTACAACGCGGTTCAGTTACCAGGGAGGGTTTCTCCTCACAGGCTTTACAGACAAGCCTTCCCTTTGGAATTACAATATCTCCGCAAAGAGGGCATCTGGCCGGATAGATCATGTCTAATATCGTACGAAGCAATTTAACGTTTCATCCCTTACGTAAATAATTTTTTCGGATAGTCACCCCGATCGATCAATGCTCTGATTGAGTTCACGACAACTTCCTTATCTTCCTTATATGTTACTCCAAACCAGCGGTCCGGTGTTTTTAATACCTTTACCTCAACCTGTCCTGCTTTTACGAGATCTCCGATGACAGTCGGAAGAAGATATTCTTTCTTGATATCATTCTCATCAAGCTTTGATAAGAACTCCACAAAACCAGGTTCCAGATAGTCAAAAAGCTCCGGACGGAAGCCCCACATGTTCATCGAAACCGCACTGTCCAATGGAAGCGTAAATTCATTGCCTGTTGCATCCTTTGCTACTGCATGATCTCCTGACGGAACAATTCCCGAGGTTTCGTTAATATCAATCAGCACGCCTTTCTCATTTACCTTACACACACCACGGGTAACCGCTCCGTTCTCGCTCAAGGTATTACCAAGGATAAATCCGGCCATGCAGTATTGACTGCTCTTGTTTGATTCATTATTTAGAAAATCATATAGAATCTTAAAACCTTCTTTTCCGTAATAATCATCTGCATTGATCACTGCAAAAGGTTCCTTAACAGCTTTTTTACAGCACAGAATTGCTTGTCCTGTTCCCCATGGTTTTGTTCTTTCCTCCGGCTTATGAAAGCCCTTTGGGAGCTGGTCCAATTCTTGAAAAACATACTCAACCTTTACCTGTTTTGCAATCCGTTCTCCTATGATTTCCTTAAAATCCTTCTCTAAATCCTTACGAATAATAAAGACCACCTTATCGAAACCCGCTCTCAAAGCATCATAGATGGAGTAGTCCATTATAATCTCACCACCGGGGCCAACCGGCTCCAGCTGTTTTATCCCTCCGTATCGGCTGCCCATGCCAGCTGCCATAATTACTAAAGTCGTATCTGCCAAAGCAATCGCCTCCATACCTGTTTATATTTTGTATTATTTCCGTACGTTATAGTTATTATATCTTACTTTAAAATAAAATGCACTATAAAATTGATTTTTGATTAAAGCCATTTGATATTTCGCTCTATTATATAAGAAAAGAGACAAAATGTAACCATTCTGCCTCTTTTCTTCCTATTTTACTACAATTGAGCTTCTATTAATTTCTTAGACTTTTGATCCAGGATTTCTCCGGTAAGGGCTCCAAATATATAACTCTCAATCCTCTCATTGCGCTTCTGTCTGTTCATACTCAACAGGATATACAAAACATCCATCAGGATCAATTTGCGCATGGTCTCTTTGTATTCCGTCATATCGAGAGACATCAACCGCTCAGCTATCGTTTCATTCAGTTCCGGCATTGCTTCAATGATCGGTTTCAAAGACTGGATGCATTGACGTACCGTAATTGGTTTCTCATCCTGTAACAGTTTAAGATATTCCTCCAATGTTTCCTTTAGCTTTTCGCAGGTATCCCACCTTGCATTTTCTGCAATCAACATCAAACCAATGCTCCGTTGATACGAATTGGCACTGCCAAGCTTGCTTCGGAACACATCCCAATACTGGTAGACAGCGGCATCCGAGGTAGAACGATATTTGAGCATAAGAAATGCCTGATATCTGGGTTTGTCCTCCTTAAGTGTAAGCCATTCCACCAACTGGTTTATTTCTTCATCATCCAGCTTATTTACTTCCTCCATTAGCTTATCTTGAGGAATTGATAACAGCTCGTCCAAAGAAAACATTTCATTCCCTCCAATCATATCAAAGATATTTACTTTGAATACAGCAAACAGATTTAGGTTTAAAATATATCAACTTGTCAAAAGTAGCTGACCGCTTGACCACTACTTTTCCTGCTACAATATATCCATATTCAAGCGAACTTGTGCATGGATATATTGTAGCAGTTTTCACAGCTATCATATCATTGATAATAGAACATCATTATGTCATATTAAGAACTTATTTTATGCCCAGCTTCTATCTCAGCTCTTTGATACGATCACATAATCCGGAATAACGGTTTTGTTCATTTTTATTATTAATCATGAATTGAAGCATCGTATCACTTCCGACAATTGTAACACAGCTTTTTGCCCTGGTTACTGCGGTGTATAAAAGGTTACGATTAAACAACAGCTTAGGACCGTCCAGAATTGGAAGTATTACCGCAGGATACTCACTTCCCTGTGACTTATGAATGGTCACTGCATATGCCAGCTCCAGTTCATCCAACTGGCCAAAGCCGTAATCGACAAGCCTGCTATCATCAAATTCAACAATCAGATGCTCCGAGAACAGGTTGATTTCTTTAATCACGCCCGCATCCCCATTAAACACTCCGGTACCGGACTGAGTCGCAATACCATACTTACTTTTGACCTCCCAGGTAAGCTGATAATTGTTCTTTACCTGCATAACCTTGTCCCCTTCACGGAATATCACCTCATGATATTCTTTCTCACGTTTCTCATTGGAAGGTGGATTTAGTGCCTGCTGCAGTACCTGATTAAGCCGCTCCACTCCAAGCTCTCCCTTCCTCATCGGAGTTAATACCTGAATATCAAAAGGTGTCGCCTTCACATAGTTAGGCAGCTTATTCTTTATTAAGTTAATCATAACAGCAGCAATCACATTCGAATCCTCCCGCTTCAGGAAAAAGAAGTCCCTACTTTTGTTATCCAGTCGGATTTGCTCACCGTCATTGATCTTATGGGCATTTACAATGATATCACTATCCGCAGCCTGACGGAAAATCTTTGAAAGCTTTACTACATTAAAGCTGTGGGAGTTGATAACATCTCTTAGGACATTTCCCGGTCCGACACTCGGCAACTGATTCACATCACCAACTAAAATCAATCTCGTTCCGACAGAGATTGCCTTAAGCAGGGCATGCATCAAGGTAATATCGACCATCGACATCTCATCTATAATCAACACATCCGTCTCCAGAGGGTTCAGTTCATTCCTTTCAAAGGAAAATTTATTCTCCTGTCCTTCCAACATCTTGGAAAGTTCAAGAAGCCTGTGAATTGTCTTTGCCTCATAGCCTGTGGTCTCCGTCATTCTCTTCGCAGCCCGGCCGGTCGGAGCTGCGAGCAGAATATCCATTCCTTCCGATTCAAAAAACTTAATAATGGTATTAATCGTTGTCGTCTTACCTGTTCCGGGTCCACCGGTAATGATCAGTAGTCCGTTGCCTGCCGCTTCTGTCACTGCCAGTCTCTGTTGTTCTTCCAGCTCTAATTCAAACTGACTTTCTATCGAAGCCAGACGCTTTTTGACCGCATCCGGATTGGCCTCATATCGAATATTTAAATCATGTAGCATTCGGGCCGTATTTAGTTCCATATAATAATACATCGTGGAATAGATATGTTTCTCGGGGCCGTCATCCTTGATCATGATTTTCTTTTCTAAGCTCAAGGTAGTAAGCTGTCTTCTGATAGACTCCTCTTCAGCAAGCAATAAGGCTTTCGCTCTTGTCAGAAGTTCATACTCCGGAAGATAAATGTGTCCATCCATACTGGATTGCAGAAGAGTGTATAGGATACCCGCCTTGATTCGATAATCAGAATCGCTTCCAATTCCGATTCTACGTGCGATATCATCCGCCGTCTTAAACCCTACTCCTGCAATATCTTCTGCCAGTCGGTAAGGATTCTCCTTTAAGATATCATACATTCTCTGACCGTATTCCGTATAGATTTTAACCGCAAGATTACCTGAAATATTATATTGTTGAAGAAACAGCATCGCACTCCGCATATCCCGCTTTTCTTCAAATTGACAATAAATTTCTCTTGCCATACGGGGACTGATTCCCTTAATCACTGATAATCGCTCAGGTTCCTCTTCAATGATGCGGAAGGTATCTTCTTTAAATTTCTTAACAATCCTTCCTGCAAGAGTCTCACCGATTCCCTTGATTGCACCGGAGCTCAGATAACGTTCGATTGAATACAGATCTTCCGGTTCCTTCAAATCATATTCTTCGATGATAAACTGTTGTCCATAAACAGGATGATCTGTATAAGCCCCGCTAAGACTAACAAACTCTCCTTCACTGATAAAAGGAAAGGTACCGACACAGGTCAGCTCATCCTCATCAGAATGCAGGCTAAGCACTGTATAGCCGTTTTCATCATTACGGAATATAATCCTTTCAATATATCCTTCTACGATCTCCGACATCGTCCCCTCCTCATACGCTAAAAATGTCATTCCAAACTGCATCCCTTACCGGATCTCAGTCTGAAATGACATGATAGAATTTTATGTAATTACAAGCTTATCTCATCTCAGGACTTACAAGAAAAGCATCATTGATTTCGTTTCATGGAATCATAAAGCATCTGGGCAATCCCAAGGCTGCCTTTTTCGGTTGCATCCTTTGCATACTCCTCATAAAGCTTGTCACCAAATTGAGCGAGGTAATCATTCTGTTCCTCATCCTCGTTCTTCATAACAGTCTTCTCCATACCCTTGAACGCCTGTTCCAGAAGATAGGACTCAAAGGACTTGCAAGCCTCCATTAACTCTTTATCAGTTGCATTCTTCGCATTACTAAGTGTCTCTTCGAGCTTCGCATTCTTTGCAGACTTGGATAGATAATTAGAAGACGCAGCATTAATTGAATCCGAACCGATAGGAATACTCATAAATACCTCCATGCCTTTCTTACCTTAGGTTATTCGCCTGCTGCAGCATTTGATCCGATGCTGTGATAATTTTAGAATTCATCTCATAAGCACGCTGAGCAACAATTAAGTTAACCATCTCATCAACCGCCTGGACGTTGGATGCTTCCAGATATCCCTGGCGTATTTTACTCTGGCTTAGATTTGTATTTACCTCTTCGAGCAACGCTTCTCCGGAAGCTTCTGTCTCAAAATTAAGGCTATTAGATCCCTTACTGATTCCCGACGGGTTAATAAATTGTACTACTGCGATCTTTTGATCACTAGGTACTGAGACACCCGCCTCATCCGGATAGCATATTTCACCCAGTTCATTGATCTTTATATCAGAGGCAGAATACTCTGTGCTTATAACGATAGGCTCCCCTTTCGTATTCAGAACCGGATTACCGTCCGAGTTGGAAAGAGTCAAGCCATTCGGTCCCAAAGATAACTGGAACGATCCATTTCTGGTAAATCCGGTATTACCATCCTCAGTCTTTACCATAAAGAAACCATTGCCATCAATGGCAAGATCAAAATCATTTCCGGTCTCTGTCAAGGTTCCCTGGGTATATCTCGATGTAATTGCTGAATTCCTTACACCAAGACCCACCTGCACTCCATAAGGCTTCGGGTCACCGTTATTATCATAAGAATTGGCCTGCATAGTCTGATAGAGCAGTGATTTGAATTCTGCAGTTTCTCTCTTATAACCTGTGGTATTAATGTTTGCCAGATTATTGGATATTGTATCTACATTGGTCTGTTGCGAAATCATACCGGACGCCGCGGTCCATAAGGATCTTATCATAAGCTATTCCTCCTAAATTAAAACTATCACCTTATGCTATACCTTACCTACAGAGTTCGCTGCCAAATCCAACGTACCATCAATTGATTTTATGATCTTCTGATTTGCTTCATAGGCTCTTGTAACGGCGATCATCTCAACCATTTCGGAAACCACATTCACATTGGACTGTTCTGTATAGCCTTGCCTCACTGTTGCATTAGTTGCAGTTTCAACTGCACCGTCAAGTGCCTTATACCTTGTATCACCTGATTTGATTAGATAATTGTAGTCTTCAAAATCACTCACTGCAAGAGTATCGATATATACTCCATCCGCATATACACCTCCGGTTGTATCAATCGCAACCTTTGCTGCATCTGTGGGTACTTGAAGCTCACCACTTTCACCCATCAAGTGATTTCCATCTCCATCCACGATGTGACCTTCCTTTGTCATGGTAAAAGAACCATTTCGTGTGTATTCTGTGCTTACATTTCCAGCCTTATCAGTTACAGAGACTTGAAAGAAGCCTTTACCATCTAGAGCCATATCATACGTATTTGTAGTCTGTCTCAGGGACCCTTGCCCATAATTGGTGTAGACCTCACCAATCTTTACTCCCAGACTCATATGACCGATCGGCCGGTTATTATAGGATTCCGATTCGTCCTTAACTTTTATCGTCAAAAGCTCGTCAAAGGACTGACTGGTCGCACTTTCTTCCTTATAACCGGTGGTAGCTGCATTTGCAAGATTATTCGCAATGATATCCAGCCTGTTCTGTTCATTCTTCATTCCGGTATAGGCTGTATACAATCCTCTTACCATATCATCAACCTCTTTCCGATGCCTCTTAAATCAATAGTACCATTACAAAAACTTTAGAAGAACAAGGAGTTCGCACCACTGTGCGGACATCGCAGTTCTTCAGACAGGAAGACGTTTTAACTTCCTGTTAATCTCTTTTTCCTGCCAGAAATTCAACAAACTTGCCGGTTCCGATTGCAACTGCTGTCATAGGATCCTCAGCCGTCATCGTCGTAATTCCGGTCTTCTCTTCTATCAATTCTTCCAAACCATATAACAGGCAGCCGCCACCGGTCAATACGATACCTCTGTCTGCAATATCTGCTGCAAGCTCCGGCGGAGTCTTCTCCAGCACACTGTGTACTGCTTCTACGATCTGGGAAGTAGTCTCTTTCAATGCTTCCTCTGTCTCTTCGGAGGTAACAGCGATTGTCTTCGGAAGTCCTGTTACCAGGTTACGTCCTCTAACCTCCATAGACACTGACTCTGGTCTGCGATAAGCAGAACCGATTTTTATCTTAATATCCTCTGCTGTTCTTTCACCGATCAGAAGATTATGTTTCTTTCTCATATACCTGACAATTGCATCGTCAAAATCATCTCCTGCTATCTTAACAGAAGTACTTACTACCGTTCCTCCAAGAGAGATTACTGCAATGTCTGTAGTACCTCCACCGATATCAACAATCATATTACCGCAGGGTCTGGAGATATCTATACCGGCTCCGATTGCTGCTGCAATCGGCTCTTCGATGATCGCCACTTCTCTGGCACCTGCCGCATAAGTAGCATCTTCAACTGCCTTCTTCTCGACTTCTGTAACACCACTGGGTACACAGACACTAATTCTTGGTTTCCTAAAACGCTGCTTACCAACTGCTTTCTGAATAAAATACTTTAACATCTTCTCTGTTACAGTATAATCAGAAATTACACCCTGTCTAAGCGGACGAACAGCAACGATATTACCGGGAGTCCTTCCCAGCATTAATCTTGCTTCCTCTCCAATAGCCTTTATCTTATTGGAATCTCTGTCAAAGGCTACTACCGATGGCTCCTTTAACACAACTCCCTTGCCTTTTATATACACTAATACACTTGCTGTACCCAAATCGATCCCGATGTCACTACCTAACATAATATATCTCCTTTCCTGTTTATGCCGCTACAGAATAAGTAACTAATTTTATATTGACCCAACTGTCTTCGATGCTGCTCTAAACCTTGAAAGCTTCCTCTTTCTATATTTTCTTCCAATCTTCGGCAACTTAAACATACACGAGTATATTATATACGTTTTTCTTATAATATTCAAAGGAAATTTTCAATAATTAAGTAAATACGGACATTTCAAGGCTTAATAATCAGTTGTGGTCTTACTTAAAATATACTATAATACCTTTAGCTAGCATAAGGAAGGAGTGTGATAAAGTGAACGATAAAGCAATCGCCATGAAAAAGGAAATCCGTCTACTGGCAGGTTATCGATCCCTCATCATCAGTCGATATTTTCTGACTCTGATCCTATCGATTACCGCAATTTGTTTTTCTATATTAAATTATAATATGGCCCCTTTGTATACCGTAATTCTTCTGAATGCCTTCCCACCTGTTTTATCCTATGCAATCTCAGACAGTCTTAAGAATGGAAAGCTTCCGTTTCTTTTCAATGTTACAAAGGATGAGTCCTTTCACCTGGAGCATCTGAGAAAGAGATATCGGTACAGTCGTATCAAATATATGTCCAACTCAATAATCTTCCTGATTGCCATGATATTTCTGGCTCTCTGGCAGTACAACTTCAGTACAAAGGCACTTGTTCCTTATTATCTTCAGAAGCTTCCGGTCCTCTTCTTAAGTGCCGGTTTACTGCTTAGAATCATCGGAATTCCCATATATCAGATAAAACTCCATTATGATTTGACTCATAACAAGCTGAAGTAATTCATCACATGTAAGCTTTCTCATGCAATTTTTTATATGTAGTTATTACAAGATAATATATCGGCATCTTTGATGTAAAACCTAAGAGGTGTATTATGGAATCACATGGGATGTACAAAAAAGGAGGTGTCATAGACACCTCCTTTTTTGTTGAATGATTATTTAAAAAATCAATTATTCAATAATAGTAGCAACCTTACCGGAACCTACTGTTCTACCACCCTCACGGATAGCGAAGCCAAGACCCTGCTCCATAGCGATCGGATGAATTAATTCGATGCTCATCTCGATGTTATCGCCAGGCATACACATCTCAACACCTGCAGGCAGGTTACAAACACCAGTAACGTCAGTTGTTCTGAAGTAGAACTGAGGTCTGTAGTTGTTGAAGAAAGGAGTATGACGTCCACCTTCTTCTTTAGTTAATACGTAAACCTGAGCTGTGAATTTCTTATGGCACTTGATTGTACCGGGCTTAACGAGAACCTGTCCTCTTTCGATTTCATTTCTCTGAACACCACGAAGAAGTGCACCAATGTTATCACCAGCCTGAGCCTCGTCAAGAAGCTTACGGAACATCTCGATACCGGTACATACAACCTTACGAGTCTCTTCCTTGATACCAACAATTTCAACTTCCTCAGATACATGAAGAACACCACGCTCAACACGGCCTGTAGCAACTGTACCACGACCAGTGATGGAGAATACGTCCTCGACAGGCATTAAGAAAGGCTTATCTGTTGCTCTCTGAGGATCCGGAATCCAGCTATCAACTGCATCGAATAACTCAAGAATCTTGTCACCCCAAGGGCAGCTAGGATCTTCAAGAGCCTTCAGAGCGGAACCCTGGATGATAGGTGTATCATCGCCGGGGAACTCATATTCATTTAATAAGTCTCTGATTTCCATCTCAACTAATTCAAGAAGCTCAGGATCATCAACCATATCACACTTGTTCATAAATACTACAACGTAAGGAACACCAACCTGACGGGAAAGTAAGATGTGCTCTCTTGTCTGAGCCATAACACCGTCGGTAGCAGCAACTACGAGGATAGCGCCGTCCATCTGAGCAGCACCGGTGATCATGTTCTTTACATAGTCAGCATGTCCGGGGCAGTCTACGTGAGCATAATGTCTCTTCTTGGACTCATACTCAACGTGAGCGGTAGATATTGTGATACCACGTGCCTTCTCCTCGGGAGCTTTATCGATCTGATCGAATGCTACAACTTCACCAGTACCTAATCTCTCATGAAGAGTCTTTGTGATAGCTGCTGTAAGAGTTGTCTTACCATGGTCAACGTGACCGATAGTACCGATATTACAATGCGGTTTGTTTCTTTCAAATTTAGCTTTAGCCATTTTACAACGTCCTCCTTTAAATAATAAATGCTTCTAAGCAAATAATTTCTTGCCCAAGGAAAACGTTCAGACATTTTCCTAAAGGAATGTTAAGTATCCTCTATATGGGCTTGTTTATATATTGCCTCATATGCCCTATTATATTTCAACTTAGAAATATTTTCAAGCATAATCCATTACGGCAACAACATTTTTATAACAACTTTCCTTATTTACCCTTTGCTGATAAAACCTTTTCCTGTACATTCTTCGGAACCGGCTCGTAGGAAGCAAAGAACATGGAGTATGCACCACGGCCCTGAGTCTTGGAACGAAGGGTTGTGGAGTATCCGAACATCTCAGACAAGGGAACAAAGCCTCTGATGAGCTTAGTACCATTGATATCCTCTGTACCCTCGATACGACCACGACGGGAGCTGATATCACCGATAACATCGCCCATGTAATCCTCGGGAACAGTAACTTCTACTCTCATGATAGGCTCAAGCAATACGGAACCACCCTTGTGCATCGCATCCTTGAAGGCCATGGAACCGGCAATCTTGAACGCCATTTCACTGGAGTCAACCTCATGGTAAGAACCATCATAACAGGTAGCTTTGATACCAAGTACAGGATAACCGCCGAGTACACCGGCTTTGGAAGCCTCCTGAATACCGGCATCAACTGCAGGGATGTATTCCTTCGGAATAGCACCGCCGACAATTGCATTAACAAACTCGTAGGTCTTCTCAGCATTTGCATCCATGGGCTCGAAACGAACCTTACAGTGACCATACTGACCACGACCACCGGACTGCTTCGCATACTTACTGTCAACTTCAACAGATTTTGTAAAGCCTTCCTTATAAGCAACCTGAGGAGCACCAACATTTGCTTCTACCTTAAACTCACGAAGAAGACGATCAACGATAATCTCAAGGTGAAGCTCACCCATTCCGGCGATAATCGTCTGACCTGTTTCTTCATCGGTATAGGTTCTGAAAGTAGGATCTTCTTCAGCAAGTTTTGCCAAAGCCTCACCCATCTTATCCTGTCCCGCCTTAGTCTTAGGCTCGATAGCGACATTGATAACCGGCTCAGGGAATTCCATTGATTCAAGGATTACTACGTTCTTCTCATCGCAGATCGTATCGCCTGTTGTAGTTGTCTTCAGACCAACTGCTGCTGCGATATCACCGGAGTAAACCTTCTCAAGATCTTCTCTTTTATTTGCATGCATCTGAAGGATACGACCAACACGCTCTTTCTTATTCTTCGTAGAGTTTAATACATAGGAACCGGAATTCAAGGTACCGGAGTATACTCTGAAGAATGCAAGCTTTCCTACGAAAGGATCGGCCATAATCTTAAATGCCAATGCTGCGAACGGCTCCTCATCAGAAGACTTTCTGGTGATCGGGTTGCCATCCTCATCCACACCCTTGATATCCGGGATATCGGTAGGCGCAGGTAAAAACTCGATAACGGCATCCAGTAATTTCTGAACACCCTTGTTTCTGTATGCTGTTCCACACAGTACAGGGATAATCTCAGTTGCGATTGTAGCCTTTCTTAATGCAGCCTTTAATTCAGCTGTAGAAGGCTCCTCGCCCTCTAAGAATTTCTCAATCAGCACATCATCTGTCTCACAGATAGATTCAATTAATGCCTGTCTGTATTCCTCAGCCTGATCCTTCATATCAGCAGGGATATCTGTAATCTCGATGTCTTCGCCCTTATCATCTTTGTAATAATAAGCCTTCATCTCGAACAAATCAATGATACCCTTAAAGGTATCTTCCTTGCCAATCGGTAACTGAAGCGGAACCGCATTCTTACCTAATCTGCTCTTAATCATTCTTACAACATTGAAAAAGTCTGCACCAGAGATGTCCATCTTATTAACAAAAGCCATTCTTGGTACATTATATTTATCAGCTTGACGCCAAACGGTCTCAGACTGAGGCTCTACGCCACCCTTAGCACAAAATACACCAACCGCACTATCCAGTACACGCAGGGAACGCTCAACCTCAACGGTAAAGTCTACGTGTCCGGGAGTATCAATAATATTGATACGATGCTCTAACGCACCAGGGATCTTCTTATGCTCAAATTCCTGAGTCCAATGGCATGTGGTAGCCGCTGATGTGATTGTGATACCTCTTTCCTGCTCCTGCTCCATCCAGTCCATGGTTGCAGTACCTTCATGAGTATCACCGATTTTGTAGTTAACACCGGTATAGTACAATATACGCTCGGTAAGAGTTGTCTTACCTGCATCGATATGTGCCATAATTCCGATGTTCCTAGTCCTCTCTAACGGATATTCTCTTCCTGCCAAGGATAATTCCTCCTTAAAATTACACGATAAGCAGATTAGTATCCTAATCTGCGTTCTCATGATGTGAATACAACTATTTCGTACTTAAATATGCAACGATGTTATTATTTTACCATCTGTAATGAGCAAATGCCTTATTAGCCTCAGCCATCTTATGCATATCTTCTTTTCTTTTTACGGATGCGCCTGTATTGTTTGCAGCGTCCATAATCTCGTTTGCAAGCTTATCCTGCATGGTCTTCTCTCCTCTTTTACGAGTGAAAGTAGTAATCCAGCGAAGAGCAAGCGCTTGTCTTCTTTCCGGTCTAACCTCGATCGGCACCTGATAGGTAGCACCACCGATACGTCTTGCCTTAACCTCGAGTACAGGCATGATGTTATTCATAGCCTCTTCAAATACCTCTACTGCATCCTTGCTTGTCTTTTCAGCAATCTTTTCGAATGCTCCGTAAACGATCTTCTGGGCAGTACCCTTCTTACCGTCTAACATAATGTTATTGATGAGCTTTGTTACAACTTTATTGTTGTACAACGGATCAGCCAATACATCTCTTTTTTGTATATGTCCTTTTCTTGGCACGTTTCTTCCCTCCTTAACGATGCTTAACGAAAGATACCTTCGTTAATCAAATTAATTCAACGGTACTCACATACAAGTAATTGCTTCAAATGATGATTTCTAAATCTATTATGTGACATAGAAGCCCATTTTACTATACTTGTGTTGAATGAAAGACTTATGCTTCCACCGTTCGTGTTCGTGCTCAGTTTAACTTAATTATCTTCCAAAGCGAAATGTCTGCATCTTAAATGCTCGCATCTCATTCAATCTGTAACCCACAGAAAATACAAATCAAACGGAAATAAAAAATTAATCCGGCACTTAACTGTTTAGCTTAGTAAACAATCCTTAATTGATTGTCAGTTATTTCTTAGCTTCCTTCGGTCTCTTTGCACCGTACTTGGAACGTGCCTGTCTTCTCTTGGCAACGCCTGCTGTATCAAGTGTACCTCTGACAATGTGATAACGAGTACCGGGTAAGTCCTTTACTCTACCACCTCTGATCAGAACAACGCTGTGCTCCTGAAGGTTGTGACCTTCACCGGGAATATAGCTTGTTACTTCGATTCCGTTGGACAGACGAACTCTGGCAATCTTACGAAGCGCTGAGTTAGGCTTCTTAGGAGTTGCTGTTCTAACTGCTGTACATACGCCTCTCTTCTGAGGGGAAGATACGTCAGTTGCTCTCTTGTTTAAGGAGTTAAAACCCTTCTGCAAAGCAGGTGCTGTAGATTTCTTCTCCATTGTCTGTCTGCCTTTTCTTACTAGCTGGTTAAATGTAGGCATTAATTTTTCACCTCCTGAAAATTGTTCGTTACAAGATGAATTGATGATCAATCCGCTTGTTTATAGTTTTGGGCTCTGTGGTTTGTTTCCGCTTTTTCGATACCATATCAGCATCAACAAAAAGCGCATAAAAAATACATAGCATGCAGAAATCTGCACGCTAAATGATTATATATTTTTGTACACCGATTGTCAAGGACTTTTTTGGTCAGCACACAACCTCAAATAAGGGGCTATTGCTTCTGCCCATAGGTTAAAACCATACCGTATTGGATATCAGTACCGGAATAATCTTCAGGTACACAGGCAAAAACATAATAATCTCCAGGTGACAAATAGTACACAGTATACAACATAAATCTTCCCTCGTTACGGTGACTGACAGCTATTTTTTTTAACTTAGAATCATATAACTCAAAATAGGTATGCTTAAAGTCCTCCTTTGAAGATAAAAGGATACATCCGTAAAACCATCCTTCTTCGATGATTTTAAATTGATATACATCTCCTTTTAAAGCTTCGGTAACCATAATTCTACCGCTTACCTTCCTATTAGACGGAATCTCCTGACAGGTAGACGGGTTCTGACTAAGTGCAGGATCTTCATTAATGATATTTGTTTCGTCATAAGTATAAAAAAGCTTCCAATATATATCACTATAATCTGCTACTGTTAACGGATACTCCATATCTATCTTTGCTAGTTCACGAATATTAATAGAAAAATTCAAATTTTGTCCGTTCTCATAATACATGGTATTAACTCCGACGACCTCCCCGTAGACATTTACCAAAGGTCCTCCGCTATTCCCCTGCGAAATCGGGGCTGTTATCTGAATGTAATCTACATCACCAATTATCCTCGAAGCAGAAGAAACCATACCATCCGTCATCGTTCCGGTAAGCCCAAGCGGGCTGCCCAGTGCATATACTGCTTCTCCTACAGAAATATCTTCCGAGCACAGTCTCAGAAATTCGTAATCCTTTGCATTGACCTCAAGTACCGCAAGATCTATGTTTGCATCGCAGCCCAAGATGCGCGAAACAACAAACTCTTTTTCATCCTGAGTCTTAATCGTAATCTGGTTGGCACCGGCTATCACATGATAATTCGTCACCACTTGATTCTTAGCTGAAAAGAATCCTGACCCAATATACGTGCTTCCGGCATTAATAGCAGTGATCTCTACGGTAGAAGTGCTGCATTTTTTATAAAGCTCTTTCGCTGTCAGTTCCTTCTTTTCTATGAAAACTTTTTGTTTTTTTACTGCAGCCCCTGCCCTTGCGGTAACTGTCACAGTACCTATCTCCAGGGCTGTTAGCCTTCCATCGGGCGTGATCGAGGCTACACTCTTATTTGATATGCTCCACTTCACCTTTTCCTTTGTTCCCAACACCTTAGCCCGGAAGTTATATACCTCTCCCACATACATATGATCCGTGAACTCAGTCAATTTTACTGCAGAAGCTTTTGCCTCTGCAATAACCGCTTCTGTATTAGCATCCTGCACCCCCAGAGAAACAATTGTTAACAGAATAATAATCAATCCCCTTGTGATTGTTCTAATTAATTTACTCATAAATTTCCTCCATTACTTAAAACTACTGCTAAAGTTAAATGGCTTATTATACTCACGTTTTACTTCTATTATAACGAACCTGTTATTATCTTCAACCGTTTTATTCCAAATATGTATTTTGTTTACTCGTATGTTCTAAAACCAATCAGAAGGCTCCTTCATGGCTTTCTTATTCTTGAATATTCTTCCCTCTTATAGTAAGATATAGTTGAACCTGCTGCCGAGCTTTAGCAGAACAACATCTCACTCGAGGGTTCTGTTTAAAGCTCTATTTTATTATAAGAAGAAACTCGTACTATGGAAAAATAAAGATTAGGAGGTCCCCTATGAAAGATATGGCACAGACGGAACGGCAGATCTTTATCTTATTATTACTGTCAGAGAATAAACGCGGTTATACCATCAGCGATATCCATTCCTCCCTGGAAAAATGGGATGTCATAGTTGATAAAAAGACCATCAGCCGGGATATTGACAGCCTGTCTGGCATCTGTTTCATCTCCGAAGAGGAAAGAAACGGGAAGACTTACTATACGGCAGATAAATTCCGTCTCAGGGACATCACCTTTACCTCGCCTGAACTAATATCCCTCAGCTTCATGCTGGAGCTTCTGAAACCCTACCAATATATGACCATGGGTAAGACAGCTCAGGAACTGATCCATAAGCTTCTGGACAATACCACTAATCTTAACCGCGAGTTCATAAAGCATTTCAGTGGTATGGTAACCATTAATACCAATGATTATATCAGTGATGAGGTAAATCCCGAAATCGAGGAACGCCTTCAGACCGCCATCCGCAACAAGACAAAGGTACGAATTATCTATCATAGCTTCGGTGGCGACGAGGATACCATCCGAATCATTCAGCCCTATGAATTGATGATTAATGATGGTGCGCTCTGCGTGGTCGGTTTTTGTGAACTTCGAAACGATATCCGTGATTTCAGGGTGTCAAGGATCAAAGCAATCATTCCTCTGGAAGAGACCTTTATCATACCCTCGGATTATTTTCTAAAAAAAGCTCGCAGTAAGTTTATCCATCTCTCCGGAAATGTCGTCGAGCAAATTATACTTGCCTTCGAGGGACCGACAGCAAAATACATACAGGAATACGAAGCTGATCTGGCCGATGAAATTCTGGATACAGAGACCGGTGTTCATTTCATTCGTGACACTGCTGTTACCGACGAACTGATCCGCTGGATTCTACAGTTCGGCTCGGGTGTGAAGGTATTAAATCCGCCTCATTTAAAAGAGAAAATTCGTCAGGAATTAACTAAGAACCTGGAACAGTATCAATAGAACTGTAATAAAATGCCTCTCCGAAACCCATCGAAGAGGCATTTTTAACTAATCCAAATCTTTATCTTCTGTTTTCGTGATCTGCTTACTCCTCTTTTTATAAATCAGATATGCTGCTCCGATAATCAGTGTCCATACGATAATATACCCACCTGCAAAGGTAATCCCGGTAAATAACTCGGAACGAGAAACTACCAATCCGAAAAGTCCATAACAGATCATCCCATAAAGGTTCGTGGAAAGTGCTGTCAGGGAATGTACCGTCGATCTTCCCTCTGTTTCAATCTTCTGCTGCAGATAATCCTCCTGAATCACATCCGCTGCTGCCATGATAAGATAATACAATCCGTATAGAATCATGAAAATCAATAATCGGAAGATGCCTGCAGTCATCAGTAAAGCAGCTGCCATAAGACATAGAACAAGAATCGGAAGCATGCGATCCGAGCTATGAAGCAGCTTCTCCATCCTTCTTCTGATACGGTAGGCAAGAATTCCTCCGAAGGAAATCAATAAAAACCGAATCGCTGTCCAACCGCCAATCAGAGCAATCGATAACCCAAAATTCTTTGCAATGAGCTGATCATATTCATCAAGCACTCCCGCAGTAGTAAGAACCAATAAAGAGATTAATGCGAATAGCAGAATATCCTTTTTCCCTAAAAGAAATCGAACAGACTGTTTTAAGGTATCTTTCTGCACCTCAGTCCCTTTGTACAGGTTAACCTCCCTCATAGAGGCAGCAATTCCCGCGCTGATGAGTGCAAACAGAATAGAAACAGCTAACGCAATGCTAAAACCGAATTTCATTCCCAAATATCCACCCAGCAACGAAGCCAGTATGGTGCTGATTCCGGACAGGAATCTTCCTCTGCCGTAAACCCGGTCAAAGGTATCTTCTCTCAGCTCTGTTTTTAAAGAATCATACAGCAATGCTTCTTCTGACCCCGATTGCAGCGATCCTCCGATCCCCCATAATAGGAATCCGGCTGCGTAAAAGCCAAATCCGCTGAACAAAAGCCAGAATAGGTAACAGCCTGCCTTAAGAAAACCTCCCAAGAATATCAGGTTCTTTCTGCTCCAATGATCAGCGAGAACTCCTGTTGGAATCTCGAGCAGAACTGCCGGAACTGACCAAATCGCTAATAACACTGATATTTGGCCCACAGACAGGCCCTTTTGCTCAAACATCAAAAGATACAGCGGATAGATTGGCATGAGTTCTTTAAAAAAGCTATAAAAATAATATTTCCGTATATTCATAGATTCCTCCATTAAATAATGAATAATTAAAAGTCATTCTTAACCATTATTTGTACGGAGGACCTCTCTCACCCCGGTGTTACTGACCGGTATCATAATAAAATCTCATTCGATGCACCCCCCTGATATTGAGTAATTATAGCATAGAAAATCAAATTATAAAACTATTATATCCAATATTGTCCAAAATTCCCACAATTATATTCCATATTTTCCTGTTTTACTATTATTAGTCAAAATTTTACTTGATTTAGTTATTATTTTATAGTAAAATCTGAATTGTAAGTTTATACATACTCAAGGAGGCACATTTTATGGCAAAGTACCAAGGAAAATTATCTACTTATGAACTAACTGCTGACACTATTAACAAGGTTTTTCATGCTGAGGCTTCCGGTTTCTTCAGTGTAGAAGACGGTCAATCCTTTCTGAAGGATTATGATCAGGTTACCAAATCACTTCCCGCTAATACGTACACATTAATCATTGACGCTCCTGAGCTAAAGCCATCAAGCCCCGAAGTAGCCGCTTTGCTGGGTACGCTGCTGCTAAAGTATATGGAAGTTCCTTTCAAAGCCAGATATCTGGTAACAAAAGGTAGCGTTATCACCCTGCAGCAATTCAAAAGAATCGGCAAGGATATCCCTGGTTGGACAGAAAGCGTACAATATGTAGATAATTATGAGGATGCTTTAAAAGCAAACAAGTAATTTTCAAGCCCTATCTTTCAGAAGAAATTGCATTTGGTTTACCCAAACGCCGTTGCTAAGAGTGCAATTCTTCTGAAAGATGGGGTATTTATATATCATTTATAATTTAAATAGAAGGACACTAATCAGTGAACCGGATCCCATGGAGGCAAGTGTCACATAATCCCCCTTCTTTACTCTTTCTGATTTGATAGCCCGATCCAATGCCAGAATGGGGCTGGTCGTTCCGGTATACCCGTACTCGTTGCCGATATAAGTAGTTCGATCCTCTTCCAAGCCCAGTTTTTCTAAAGCAAGACGTGCATCCGGTATGGTAAACTGAGAAAAGATCAGATGATCAATATCAGAAGGAGCCATATCATTATCTTCTGTAAGTTCATGAATCAAATCGACCCAGGCATCGGAGATAAAGCTTCCATCAAAGGGTTCCCAGGACCACTTCTTATCCTCCTCATTCTCTATCCCATCTCTGATCAGTTTAGAAAAACCTACCTTAGGCATTAGTATGTAATTACTTTCTGAGGTCTGAGCAAGATGAACGGAATCGATAAAACCTCTTCTCTCTTCTTCCTCTACCTTTTCTAAAACCACCGCGGCCGCAGCATCGCCAAAATTCGAATAGGATACGATATCGTACTGATTGCTTACAGAGCTGAATAGTATTCCACCGACTACCAGAGCTCTTTTGAATCTTTTATTCGTCATCAGGATTCTGCTTGCCTGATCAATGGCAGTTACCATACCAAGACAATTGGTATTGGTATCATATGCCATTTTTATTTTTGCGCCTCCGAACATGTCGAGTACCTTTACCGCGTTGGCGGGAGAGGTATATTCAGGCGTATCTGTTGCAAATACCAGGAGGTCGATATCCCCAATCTCTATTCCCGCCTCCTGCAATGCCTTCACACTTGCTCTATAACCCATAGATATGACGGTTTCATCAGGATCATCGGAAAGATATCTGTATTCTCTCTCCAAATGCTTCAAAAGTCCTGATACCTCCATTCCCAACTTATTGAAATGCTCGATAAAATATCCATTATCTACTTTGTTTTTCGGATGGTAGGTTCCTGTGCTTATGATATTAATATTCTCGTATTTCATAGTCATCTTTATTCCTCCGTATACATGATTATAGGATTATGGGGATTCTCCTAATTTAATTATATTGCAACCACATTAGAAAACCATATCGTGATTGGAAAATCATTAAAGTACATAAAATTAATAAATATACAGTTGACAATTCCCCGGAATATGTATATACTGATTAAAACATTGAAAAATGAAACCGTTGAGTAAGAAGAGTAGGTATCGCAACATTATTTTCAGAGAGCCGCAGGTGGTGGGATTGCGGTAATAACGCAATATCGAATGGACTTACGAGGGTGGGAAGAAAGACAATTGTCGAGTAATGCCCAACGGAAACTTCATCCGTTAACAAGGAAGCATATATATGCATGTATATGAAGTGAGAGGGTGCTTTGCACCAAACCGGGTGGTACCGCAGAAGTTTTCTAAGCTTTTGTCCCAGTAGAATTACTGAGGCAGGGGCTTTTTTTATACCCTTATCTTAAAATCACCTTGAATAATTATAAATTATCAGCTGATTAACCCCATCCGGTTTCAACCAAGTACCAAATGCCCCTGTGGCATCTTTATAAAAGAAAATATAATCAAAGAGTTGAAAGGAGTAAGTAATTATGTCAAAGAAAGTTCCGCACAGATTATATCTAACCGAGGATCAGATGCCAAAGCAATGGTACAACTTGAGAGCAGATATGAAGGAGCAGCCGGCCCCTATCCTAAATCCTGCTACCAATCAGCCTGCTAAGGTAGAGGATCTTTATCCCGTCTTTTGTGAGCAACTGGCTAAGCAGGAGATGGATAGTACCACCAGATATTTCGATATCCCGGAAGAGGTTCAGGATTTCTACAAGATGTATCGTCCGTCTCCTCTGATTCGCGCTTATAATCTGGAGAAGGCCTTGGGTACACCTGCCAAGATTTATTATAAATTTGAGGGTAACAACACCTCCGGAAGTCATAAACTGAATTCTGCTATCGCTCAGGCATATTATGCCAAGGAGCAGGGACTGACCTCTCTGACTACCGAGACAGGTGCCGGTCAGTGGGGTACTGCTCTTTCCGAAGCCTGCTCCTATTATAACCTTCCATTGACAGTATTCATGGTTAAGGTCTCCTATGAGCAGAAACCGTTCCGGAAATCAGTGATGCAGACCTTTGGCGCCGATATTATTCCCAGCCCTAGCGATACCACCAATGTGGGCAAACTTATTCTGTCAAAGGATCCGACTACCGGTGGAAGCCTTGGCTGTGCTATTTCTGAGGCAGTCGAAAAAGCGGTGACCACCCCCGGCTGCCGTTATGTATTAGGTTCTGTATTAAACCAGGTGTTGCTGCATCAATCCATCATCGGCCTTGAATCAAAGCTTGCTATGGAAATGCTTGATGAATATCCTGATATTGTGATCGGCTGCGCAGGTGGCGGTTCCAATCTGGGTGGACTCATTGCTCCCTTTATGCAGGATAAGATACTGGGAAAGGCTAATCCAAGAATTGTAGCGGTAGAGCCTGCATCCTGCCCCTCCTTTACCCGTGGCAAGTATGCCTATGACTTCTGTGATACCGGCAAGGTTACCCCTCTTGCTAAGATGTATACTCTTGGAAGCAGCTTCATGCCTTCTGCAAACCACGCAGGTGGCTTGAGATATCATGGAATGTCACCGATTCTGTCTAAGCTGTATCATGATGGTTACATAGAGGCTGTTGCTGTGGAACAGACTAAGGTATTCGAAGCAGCCGTATTCTTTGCCAAGCAGGAAACCATCCTGCCTGCACCGGAATCTTCCCATGCAATCCGCACAGCAATAGATGAAGCATTAAAATGTAAGGAAACCGGGGAAGCAAAGACCATCCTCTTTGGCCTGACCGGTACAGGATACTTTGATATGACTGCTTACAATGCTTACCTGAATGGTACAATGACTGATTATATCCCCAGTGATGCGGATCTTCAGAAGGGCTTTGACGAGCTTCCGAATATCCCTGGTATACAATAGCTATATCCTTCTCCGATTGGTAATAAAATCGAGTAGGAGGCGGTGACTAACCGCCGTCCTCTCACAGCACCGTGCGTACCGTTCGGTACACGGCGCTTTCAATAGTTGACGTGCACTGACTGATATGCAATGGCTAAGTCATAGAAG
>JAEZOB010000012.1 GCA_023414355.1 Bacillota bacterium
GATCGCGATGGAAGAAAAGCTGCGCTTCGCTATCCGCGAAGGCGGCCGTACCGTCGGCGCCGGCATCGTCGCCTCGATCATCGAGTGATCTACAGCCAAAGGTGCAGGCCTGGTCTGCACCTTTGGCGCCAGAATATTTAAGCAAGAAGCCGGTGGTGACTTGCTTATGACACGAAAATGTAGCAAATGGCGCGCGAGCGCGATTTGTCCCTGCTTCGCATGGGGCAGGGAACTGCAATCAACAATAAGGTGGGCCGCTCGGCCCGAAGAGTGGAAAGGGATACCGCAACCCGGTGTCCCCTTCGATCTTTGAAACCGGTGGTCCGCCTTAGGTAGAAAAAGGTCCCGTGCCGTATTGCGTGCACGCGGCAAACGAAGAACAAGGATAACGTCGAATGAACGGCCAAAATATCCGCATTCGCCTTAAGGCATTCGATCATCGTATTCTCGACGCTTCCACGCGCGAGATCGTGTCGACGGCGAAGCGCACCGGTGCTAGTGTCCGGGGCCCCGTTCCGCTTCCGACCCGAATCGAGAAGTTTACGGTTAACCGGTCCCCCCACATCGACAAGAAGAGCCGCGAGCAGTTCGAGATGCGCACCCACAAGCGCCTTCTCGACATCGTAGATCCGACACCGCAGACGGTAGACGCGCTGATGAAGCTCGATCTCGCCGCTGGTGTCGATGTTGAGATCAAGCTCTGAGGTATTGCCTCGAGCTGAGTGAGAAGGATTGAACCGATGCGTTCGGGTGTAATTGCACAGAAAGTGGGAATGACCCGCGTCTATAACGACGCCGGCGAACATATCCCGGTAACGGTACTGCGGCTGGAAAACTGCCAGGTCGTCGCTCACCGCACCAAGGAGAAGAACGGCTACACGGCTGTTCAGCTCGGTGCCGGCACGGCCAAGGTGAAGAACGCGACCAAGGCGCTGCGCGGCCACTTCGCCGTCGCCGAAGTCGAGCCCAAGTCGAAGCTCGTCGAGTTTCGCGTTTCCGAAGACAACATGATCGATGTCGGCACCGAGCTGAAGGCTTCGCATTTCGAAGCCGGCCAGCTGGTTGACGTCACCGGCACTTCGATCGGTAAGGGTTTTGCCGGCGCCATGAAGCGCCATAACTTCGGCGGCCTTCGCGCCACGCACGGTGTGTCCGTTTCGCACCGCTCGCATGGTTCGACCGGTTCCAACCAGGATCCGGGTCGCGTCTGGAAGGGCAAGCGTATGGCTGGTCACATGGGCCAGACGCGCGTCACCACGCAGAACCTCGAAGTTGTCTCCACCGACGAAGGCCGCGGCCTGATCCTCGTCAAGGGTGCCGTCCCCGGCTCCAAGGGCGCGTGGATCGTGGTTCGCGACGCCGTCAAGTCGGCTGCGAAGTAAGGGAGCCAAGCATATGGAATTCAACGTCAAGACCCTCGAGGGAAATGACGCTGGCAAGGTCTCCCTTTCGGATGAGATCTTCGGCCTCGATCCCCGCGAAGACATTCTCGCCCGCATGGTTCGTTGGCAGCTCGCCAAGAAGCAGCAGGGTACCCACAAGATCAAGAACCGTTCGGAAGTTTCCCGCACCGGCGCGAAGATGTACAAGCAGAAGGGTACGGGCCGCGCTCGTCACCATTCGGCACGTGCACCCCAGTTCCGCGGCGGTGGCAAGGCTCACGGCCCGGTCGTCCGCAGCCACGAGCATGACCTTCCCAAGAAGGTTCGCGCTCTGGCCCTGCGTCACGCCCTCTCGGCCAAGCTGAAGGCTGAAGACCTGATCGTCATCGACAATCTGGTCGCAACCGAAGCCAAGACCAAGGCGCTTGCCGGTTCGTTCGCGACGCTCGGCCTCACCAATGTCCTCTTCATCGGTGGTGCTGAACTCGACAACAACTTCAAGCTCGCAGCCCAGAACATCCCGAACGTCGACGTTCTGCCGGTTCAGGGCATCAATGTTTACGACATCCTGCGTCGGGGCAAGCTCGTGCTGTCCAAGGCTGCGGTGGAAGCTCTAGAGGAGCGTTTCAAGTGACCGATCTTCGCCACTATGATGTGATCGTCTCGCCGGCGATCACCGAAAAGTCGACGCTGGTATCCGAACAGAACCAGGTCGTCTTCAACGTTGCCAAGGATGCTTCCAAGCCCGAAATCAAGGCTGCCGTCGAGGCGCTGTTCGGTGTGAAGGTCAAGGCCGTCAACACGCTGGTCCGCAAGGGCAAGGTAAAGCGTTTCCGCGGCTTCATTGGCAAGCAGAAGGACGTGAAGAAGGCCGTCGTCACGCTGGTCGAAGGCCAGTCGATCGACGTCTCCACCGGACTCTGAGGTAAAGAACAATGGCATTGAAAAGCTACAACCCGACGACCCCGAGCCAGCGTCAGCTGGTCATCGTCGACCGGTCCGGTCTTCACAAGGGCAAGCCGGTCAAGGCGCTGACGGAAGGTCTGTCCAAGAGCGGCGGCCGTAACAACCTTGGTCGCATCACCGCCCGCTTCATCGGCGGCGGCCACAAGCGGACCTACCGCCTGGTCGACTTCAAGCGTCGCAAGTTCGACGTAGAAGGCACGGTCGAGCGTCTGGAATACGACCCGAACCGCACGGCGTTCATCGCTCTCGTCAAGTACGAGGACGGCGAGCTGGCCTACATCCTCGCTCCGCAGCGCCTTGCTGCCGGCGACAAGGTCATCGCATCCGCCAAGGCCGTCGACGTCAAGCCCGGCAACACCATGCCGCTGCAGTACATCCCGGTCGGCTCCATCGTCCACAACGTCGAGATGAAGCCGGGCAAGGGCGGGCAGATCGCCCGTTCGGCAGGCACCTACGTTCAGCTCGTCGGTCGCGACCAGGGCATGGCCATCCTGCGCCTGAACTCGGGCGAACAGCGCCTGGTACACGGCAGCTGCCTTGCAACCATCGGCGCCGTTTCCAACCCGGATCACGGCAACAACAACGATGGCAAGGCCGGCCGTACCCGCTGGCGCGGCAAGACCCCGCACAACCGCGGTGTCGTCATGAACCCCGTCGACCACCCGCACGGCGGTGGTGAAGGCCGCACCTCCGGTGGCCGTCATCCCGTTTCCCCGTGGGGCAAGCCCACCAAGGGCAAGCGCACGCGCTCGAACAAGTCGACCGACAAGTTCATCATGCGTCCGCGCCATCAGCGCAAGAAGTAAGAGAGGTAGTCAGGAATGGCTCGTTCAGTATGGAAAGGCCCGTTTGTTGACGGCTATCTTCTCAAGAAGGCTGAGAAGGTGCGCGAAGGCGGCCGCAGTGAAGTGATCAAGATCTGGAGCCGTCGCTCCACGATCCTGCCGCAGTTCGTCGGTCTTACGTTCGGCGTCTACAACGGCAACAAGCATGTGCCTGTCTCGGTCAACGAAGACGTGGTCGGGCACAAGTTCGGTGAATTCGCTCCCACCCGGACCTACTACGGTCACGGCGCGGACAAGAAGGCGAAGAGGAAGTAACGATGGCGAAGGCAAAGACCGAACGCCGGCTGAAGGACAACGAGGCGCAAGCCGTTGCCCGCACGCTCCGCGTCAGCCCCCAGAAGTTGAACCTCGTTGCCGCCCTGATCCGCGGCAAGAAGGTGGACCGCGCGCTTGCCGAGCTGGAATTTTCCCGCAAGCGCATCGCAGGCACGGTGAAGAAGACTCTCGAGTCGGCTATCGCCAATGCCGAGAACAACCATGACCTCGACGTCGACAGCCTGATCGTATCGGAAGCATACGTCGGCAAGTCGATCGTCATGAAGCGTTTCCACGCTCGTGGTCGCGGCCGTGCATCTCGCATCGAGAAGCCCTTCGCGCACCTGACGATCGTGGTTCGTGAAGTCGAGGAAAAAGGGGAGGCCGCATAATGGGCCAGAAAATCAATCCGATCGGCTTCCGCCTCGGCATCAACCGTACCTGGGATAGCCGCTGGTTCGCCGACAATGCCGAATACGGGCAGCTCCTGCACGAAGACCTCAAGATCCGTGCATACCTGATGTCCGAACTGAAGCAGGCCGGCATTGCAAAGGTCGTCATCGAGCGTCCGCACAAGAAGTGCCGCGTCACGATCCACTCGGCACGTCCGGGCCTGATCATCGGCAAGAAGGGCGCCGACATCGAAAAGCTCCGCAAGAAGCTTTCCGAGATGACGTCCTCCGAAACGCACCTCAACATCGTCGAGGTTCGCAAGCCGGAAGTCGACGCGACCCTGGTCGCCCAGTCGATCGCCCAGCAGCTCGAGCGCCGCATCGCTTTCCGCCGCGCCATGAAGCGCGCCGTGCAGTCGGCCATGCGCCTCGGCGCCGAGGGCATCCG
>JAEZOB010000030.1 GCA_023414355.1 Bacillota bacterium
CTGATTATCCGGATGTACATAATACTGAGTCGCATCTGAAAGATGATGAAATCCAAATCCTTTATAAATCTCATTCGAATTATGACGCACTACCTTGTACGATACTTTAAATGGTTTCATCTTCTATCCCTCCAATAAGTTTACTTCATGTTGTTTACAACAAATGAATCATAAACATATGTTAAATTATACATCAATCTGAGGTCCAATAAAAAGTACTTATGATAAATAATTCGAAATATGTCGACTGACTGTAGGTACCCTTAGCCATACTGTAAAGCAAAAAGTGATTAGCAGACATAAATTCTGTACTATGTTTTTCAATTACAATTTATTCAAATTATACCGTCAACATAAATCTCCAAATATGATTGAATTCTTGCTTTTTGGTATAATTCTTCCATCAATCCAAATTCTGGGTCATAATACTTCCCATCGTAATATAAAATCCAATGACTGTATTTAGGTAAGAGTACTTTTAGAATACATGCTTTTGGCAAAACAGAAAAGTTATCTACTTTCGTCATCGTCTTTGCCTGGTAAATTCCATAATAGTTCAGAGCTTTCTCAATATCTTTTTTCCCCGTACCCTTATCAGTTTTCATAACAGAAACTACTTCTTCTACCGTTACACCTGCAAGCATAGCAACACAAGCTTGACCACATAAGTAATCTGTAGGTTGCTTAATATAATTGATTTTTTTCATTATACCCTCATCCTCCATTAATTAAACATAGAATATGTATCAGCTTTGATAACACTATCAACATGCACATAGATATCCATGTAGTATACTCCGTCCTTTTCGTAATCAAAGCAACAGACAATATCATCACATATTTTTTCTTAGAAATTATTGGCTTATATGAATTTAAAACCAACTATGATAACTTCGCATCAAACCATTCTACAATGTCATGAAACTGTTAGTGCATGGCCACCTTGATATCGCTTATGCTGCAAAAGACTTATTGTATTATATGCCTTATATATTGGACTAACTTTTTCAACAATATAAGGGGCATCTTTTGAATACTTATCGTCAGCACTTGAAACAATTAGTAAATGTCTTGGTGCAATACATGCAACCAAATCTTCAATATCATATTTTTGAACGAAGCCAGGAATTACACTTGCCATTTCTATTCCCACACCATTTTGCATTCTATTTTTGTAGGTACATGCACTACCACTTGCACAACTAAAAGATATTCTTTCATCTAAAGCCGAAAGAAATAACACTGTATTTCCTCCATAGAATGCCCTAGTGTGCCAATTCTTTTACTATCAACATACTCTAATCCAGTAAGAAGGCTTATTCCATTCATTGCATCATCTAATACCTTCTTCATCAAAAATTCACCTCGAAGAATTCGATAACACATTTCATCAAAATGCTGCCAAAAATCAAACCCCTCTACTGTAGAGTCTTTACGCCTATCCTCAAAGCATATTGAATCAGGTGCTAATACAACAAACCCTCTCTTAACCAAAGCTGGTCCAAATGCTTGTAATGGATTTCCTGCCAAACCACAAACTTCACTCTTACCTAAATGATACTCTCTATTATGCTGATGATTAATAAGTATTGTAGGATTTCTATCAATTATCTCTGGAAGTAATAAATAAGCTTTTACTTTATCACCATAAGAATCATACTCTATTAGTTGTCTTGTATAACCATCTTCTTTTATTTACTCTAAAATGGCGTATTTGATTTCTGACGTAGAATTTGGTAGGTTAACTCCAATTACTCTCGCTATTTCATTTCTTAAAATCATCTTACCTTGTTACACCTCCAACTTCTTAGTATTACTAAAAGTTTCTGTTTTCTACAAATTGGAATTTGAACTCCCCCATAGAATTATGTATCAATTCTTTTTAATGCATGAATATATTTGTCTCTATACACCAAATCATCTCTATCTACGAATCCAATATTCTCCCAAAAGCCATTGCCTAACTCATTCCTTTTACAGGTAACTAATGCCACTTTATTTTTGCCTTCTTCATCCAAAGCAGACATAGCAGAATCAACAAGCATTTTTGCTATTCCTTGGTTTCTAAAAGCTGACAAAACAGCGGTATGATGAATATATCCTCGCCTTCCATCATGACCAGCCATAATCACTCCAATTATTGTACCATCGCACTCTGCTACAAAACTCGATCTAGGGTTACGCTTTAAATATTTTCAATGCCTTCTCTACTGTCATCTATTGTATTTAAATCCATTCCTGGAGTATTAATCCATAGATTATATACACCATCATAATCTGCTATTGACATTACTCTAATATCTATCATCGTAATCTCCTCCACAAAATTCAAATTTTCAAACCTCTACAAACTGGAAGTTATTACTCTACCAAAACATCTGTAAATGCTCTTGCAACAGCTATATGTGTCTTCATTTCCTTTATTAATGGTACTTTTAAACTTAGAGCAGTTCCTAAGATAATCTGACATCGTAAGGCCGGCCTGTGCTGCCATGGTTTTTAAAGTAATGTATTCTTGCTCTGAAAAGTATAATACCCCTGGATAGATGTATTTCGGATAGCAATTGGTAAATAATTTTAAGTCAAATATGGAACAATCACATCAAAAAATTTCTTGCTCCATTCCGCATGAAAACGCGCCATCTGCAACCAATCCACCTCTGTTTCGATGCTCACATTATCTAACTGGCAATATACCTTTGACGCCTTTACATCATCATTTCGATTCCAAATTAAAGCAATACCTAGTGATGCCTCTATTTCAGTTTTATGTGTAATAAGATCATCAAAAGCTTTCTTATTCGCAGTTTTATTGGTTTTACCAAAATATAATTCAACGCGAGCAGAGTCATAATTTGCAACACAGTTAATACTAAATCCACTAATACCAAAGAAACCACTAATCCAGTTTTCCTTCGATGGATTTACATTACTAAAAGAAGCATCGCCATGTGCTTCATGTATGTATTCTAAAGCATATGTCCAGTACTTTCTTCGGAGTTCATGTCTGGTACCAACCTCTTCTTCAGCCTCCTCAACTTCATCACGAAGATAAAACACCAAATCTGATGGCTCCGCTCCATAAAGCTTAAATACTTTGTTCAACACAGACAATTTACTTTGAGTATTTGTATTAGTCCAAATGTAAATACCGTCACCAATCTCAACACTCTTATTAAAATCAGTTGCATTCATGCTAAAATGTTGTGCAATATTATCATCCTTAGATACTGCTAACTTGGTGATAATAGTTTTATCCTCAGCATAGAGAATCTGCAACATATTCTGATACATCTCTACCCAACTTGATACTGGTTGCTCAACATTCTTGTAACTAAAGCGAGCAATTAATCTTCCACTAAGCAATTCATCATCATCCAAAGTACAAGAATCAAGTTGTTTCTGGGCTGGCACAAAATTTGTAACAGGGGAAGCCCAAATAACAAGCGCACGTGTCATTAAATATTCGTTACGTTCTTCTAACTCCCTTAAAGTCCACTCATCATTCTTAGCAATATATGTATTCATACGAATACCACTATCTTTAAATCCATTCTGCATGTTCTTTTTCTCGTTGAATGAATTATTACTATACTTTGAGTTATACGCAGTTAAAGTTAAATTTGCAATTCTATGTAACCATGTTTCATGGATTTGTTCGTAATCTTGACCCAGTTCCTTTATCCATGTTGGTGTTAAATGCTGTGGCATAATATGTTCGATAGAATACACACCCTCATCACAATGGCTATAAACATCCTTATCCTCTGCTATTCCAAAATTTTCTATTCTTTCCAGGATGTAAACCTTATTTTTGCTATTCATCAAATATATCTGACGCTCACAAAAGGCAGACACAAATTCATTATCGTCTGGGAACCTTGCTTTCTCCTTCTTTGATAAAAGAGAGTATTTAAATTTTGAAACATAATCGTTATCTGTCCCATCATAGCGTACAACTTCCCTATGAAGCATAAGAAATATTTTATTTAAGGCATTTGTAGGCAGATCGCATATATTTCTTCTGAACAAATAATTCTCTGTTGTTAAAAACATGTCTGTTACTTGCGTAATGTCTAATTTATTTTCATCAAATAGAC
>JAEZOB010000005.1 GCA_023414355.1 Bacillota bacterium
GCAATAATTGAGGGTGATGGCGGTGTGGAAGAAATGCAGCTGCAAACAGCAAATGCCTGCCAGGATTCCTATTCCGTCGCGAAGGCTTTCTGCGTTACGGCGGTGGGTATGCTGTATGATCGCGGGCTGCTTTCAACAGACGATCTGGTTTGCGATATATTGAAGGATGAGCTGCCTGAGGGCATGGATGAACGCTGGCGCACAGCCACAGTGGATATGGCACTATCCCATCGGCTGGGCCTGCCGGAAAACTTTTTGGATATTGATCGCCCCGGGGTGGAGGCCTTTGGCACCGATTATCTGAAATACATGCTGACAACGCCGCTTCTTTCTGCGCCTGGAGAGGTAAGGTGCTATACGGATGGCGCGTATTATTTGATTTCCCGGATTGTGGAAAAGGTGGCAGGGGAGCCGATCGATAACTTCCTGTGGCATGAGCTGTTTACACCGCTGGGTTTCAAGGAAATGGCCTGGAGCCGCTGCCCCATGGGCCATCCCATGGGCGCTACAGGGCTGTATATCCGAACGAGCGATATGGTCAAGCTGGGCGCTATCTATCTGTATGACGGGGAATGGAAGGGGCATCGGTATCTGTCTAAAGAATGGGTGGACATCGTATTGACCCGTGGATATGAGATGCGTCCCATAGACAAAGCAACCGGCGCTTACGGCAAGGGCGGCATGCATGGACAAAAGCTGGCTGTGATGCCACAACAGCGGCGTGTGGTTGCCTGGCATGGCAATGGCAGCGGCTTGGGCGATATTATGGAAGACTGGATAATCCGCCATCAGGGCTAAAATGTCTTTATAGTCATTGATTCTCTACACTATTTTTACGATAGAAATCAATACTGTCTGCCGGTCAATACATCGTAATTTTTTTTGTATACCTGTTGCGTCAAGCGGTGTGACAGGGATTATGCTTATTTGCTGATAACGAAAATTTCTGCCGAAAACTGGACATTTTCATATATCAAGCCTTGCTTTCCAAATCAACGGTTTATGTTTTGTTCGCAAAAAAACGATGCCGATAATCCGTTGGCGGCACTCCGTAATGCTTGGAAAAGGCGCGGCTAAAGTAAAGAGGATCATTATAGCCGCAGAGGAACGCCACCTCCCGGACGTTCATTTCACCGGTCAGGAGAAGAGCCTTGGCGCGTTCCATTCGGATGCGGATCAGATAGGAGTAAGGGGATATCCCCATGCACAATCGAAAAAGATGAATGAAATGATATATGCTTAGTTTACAGCGCTCCGCCAGTTCCTCGGTCTGAAGAGGCTCGAAATAGTGGCGGTTCATGTAATCCACAATGAGAAGGATCTTTTGACGGCCGGAGTCTACGCTGGGACTCTGCTGCTGAACCATCTGACGCCCCAGCAAAGCGAGTGTCTGCCGAAACTGGGAGGCAACCATGGAACGATACAGCGTTTCCCGGTGCAGCATTTCGCCAGCCATGGAGTTCAGCAGAGCTTCGGCGGCAGAGCACTTGCCGGGGGAAAAGAGATCTCCTTGCCCCATACCGCATTCTTCCAGCAACGACGCAGCCTCGGTGCCGGAGAAATGCACCCAACGGCACAGCATCGGCACCTGGGAATAGGTGCGGTAAAACTGCGGAACTTGCGGGCGATACAGCACAATTTTGCCTTCTCCAACCGTCTGCCATTCTCCGTCCAGAAGATAGTCCGCATGGCCGGAAACCATGTACAAAAGCTGATAATCCAACCGGCCTGCAGGACGGCGTACCAGTACGCCCTCGTTGGTAGGCTGGCCGCCGCGGCGGGTGGTGTTGATACCACAGCTGTTGATCTGCAGGGGTGCATCGGCAACAACATTTGTCACATCTCTTTCACTGTCGTAGATGACGTACAAATAGCATTCCTCCTATTGGAAGGATAGGGTAGTTCCCAAGAATGTAAAACAACGCAACAACATTTTCTATGTATTCACAAGATATGCTATCGCTCCGGTTTGGGCCTCCTGCTATAATAGAGTCACCATTTGGAAAGGAGCGATCTATATGAAGAAATTTGCCTTTATCGGTGCGGGTAGTTACATCTTTACCCGCAATCTAGTTCGGGATCTGTTTACTTTTGCGGCATTTGAGGACTGTCACATTGCCTTGATGGACATCAATCCCCTTCGCCTGCAAAAAATTACCGACTGCGTGAACAAAATCAACGCCGCCTTCGGCAGCAAAGCCACGGTGACCTCAACCATGAACCGCGCGGAAGCACTGGAAGGCGCAGATGGCGTGGTCTGCACCGTGTTTAACGGTGACATCGACATCTGGCGGTATGATATTGAAATCCCCAAAGAGTACGGCGTGGACATTAATGTGGGTGACACCCGTAGCGTATCCGGTATTTTCCGGGCTCTGCGCAATATCCCCCTGATGCTGGACATTTGCCATGATATTGAAAAATACTGCCCCAAGGCGGTATTCCTGAACTACACCAACCCCATGAGCATGCTGTGCAAGGCCATGCAGGCCAATACCGAGGTAGAAGTCACCGGCTTGTGCCACAGCGTTCAGGGCACGGCGAAGATGCTGGCCGAATGGATTGGCGCAAAGCCCGAGGATATGACC
>JAEZOB010000076.1 GCA_023414355.1 Bacillota bacterium
CCCGCTAAGCACGTACATCCTCTACACAACAAACACTCACCTCCGCGGGGTGGAGCAGCCCGGTAGCTCGTCAGGCTCATAACCTGAAGGCCGCAGGTTCAAATCCTGCCCCCGCAACCAAATCAAACCAAGCCAAACACGTAGATGAAACAACGCCGCCCTGATACGGCGGTCATACCTGTTACAGTCACCCCAAATCAACAAAAGAACAAAACACGAACACCGCGCCCGAAACAAACCTCCCCAAATCAACACAAGCGACAAACAAAGCCCGCCAGACAACAAACAACCGACCGGTCAAATGCTTCGGGGGCGAGGCAGCTGAACCACGCCCTATCAGAGTTCCTCGATGCCGATGACGAGGCGCTTGCCGAGGGCTTCGGCTGCGGCGGCGAGGCGATCCAGCTTGGTGGAATGCTGCGGATCGAGGATGCGCCGCACTTCGCCTTCGGCAAGGCCGAGGCGGGCGGCGAGTTCGGTCTTGCTGATATCCGCCGCGCGCCACGCCGCTATGACGGCGAACTTCGCCGCGGCGAGCGGCGGCGGCGCGACGAGCCGCTCGCCCGGCAGTGGCGCCGATGGCACGGGGAAATCCGTCCCATCGAAGACATAGGTGGAGAGGGCGGCCCCTAGGGCATCAACCGCCTGGGCCATGGCCTCGGCCTCGCTATGGCCGGAGGTGACGAGGGGCGGCACGTCTCGCGCGCTGACGTCGATTTCCCCGGAAGGGCCGAGCGCGAACGCGAGGGGATAGGCAAAAGCCGGCTGCTTTTTCTGTCCTTCCTGATGCGGCGGATGGTAAGCGAAAGCCCCTCAGACAGGGGAGATGATCCGGGGTTGCTTGAATCACCGCGCTGCGTCGTCCTCGTCAAGACTACGTTGAAACGTCGTCCACCGCGGCCGGAATTGAACCGTGTAGCGCGACCCCGCCGGCGCTCGACAGGTCGGTGCAGGACCTCGCCGTGGAGGCGGCCGGCGCGCGAGACCGGACCATCAGCGACACATGCCTTTCCATCGCTACCTCGTCGGTGCCGGTGCGCCTTCCGCTGCCATCGCCCGGGCCGCGCGAGCGAACGTGGCGGCGGCGTCGCGCCTGCCTGCAGGCGATAAGGCGTTCGGCGAGCGGGGGGCACCATCGCGCGGCGTCGAGGGGCAGCAAGGGTGATTCAGTTCGATGCGCAAGATCACGGCGAAGGGCGCAACCGCAAGTCCAGGCCGGTCAACTATGCCGCCCGCGCGCCGACAACGCAGATATCAAAGACGCCTCGGTGGATCGTTCGACCGGGGCGCCGTCAGATAGGTCAAGTGCCCCACGGTTCGAGGCGGTGCCACACTGCGGCGCAGGCGAGAGCTACCGGTGTGGGAATGACGACGGGGCGTTCATCCTCGCGGCGGCGGCCGCGCTCGTAGTTCTCGACGGACTGTCGCGAGATGCCGAGCGCTTCGGCGGCGGCGGATTGGGATAGCCCCAGCCGGGTGCGCCAATCCTTGAACTGTTCGGGGGTCATGGTAGTCTCCTTCAGGAGGTTGAGACGATATCTTCCTTCCGGTGGGGACGAGCTTTCGCCCGATTCCCGTTCGCTCACTTGCTGACGGTCAGTGTCAGGCGCCGATCGAACAATCTGACCACCAGTGTGATCCGGAACAGTTTGAGACGTCTGGCGTCCTTTCGGTGTTGCCGGTTCGTCGTGGACCGGCGAGATTACTGCGCCCCACTCAGTAGGAAATAGCAAGCGGGATATTTCTTCCTGGCGATGTCTTGCCGCAACGCGAGATGCGTGGAGTCAATGCCGGATCGCGTGCAGCGGGGGTGTCGGGCTGGACGACAGGCAGGCCAAGGTGACCACGCAGGCCCGCGACGAGATGCGGACCGAGATCGCACGGCACGGCGGGCGACGAGGCCTCGACGCGCTCCCGGTGGATCGGCAGCAAGCATATTGTGGCAACGGGGCGCCCCGCCGCGATTGAACGGCAGGGCTCGTCGCCCGACTGCATTCCTCGCTCCGAACGGACCGCTGGTGTCGCGTCGAGCCAGTGCATAACGGGCGCCCGCTGCGGCGCGAACCTTTGACTATTGGTCCACTCCCGAGCGGAGCGGCATAACAGGCCGGCATCTCAAACAGGAGAACGGCCATGGCTGTCTCGTTCGACCTGCGGGGCGGGATCGCCTTCATTTCTATCGACAGTCCTCCGGCCAACGCGCTCTCGAAGGCGGTGCGGTCGGGCCTTCTGGACGCTCTTCGCAGGGCAGGGGCCTCGGCGGCCGCTGGCGTCGTCCTTCACGGCAGCGCCAAGGTGTTCATCGCGGGGGCCGATATCGACGAGATGGACTGCCCCCCGGACGACCCGCTGCTGCCCGATCTCGTGCGCGAGATCGTGGCGCTGCCCATGCCCGTTGTCGCGGCGATCGGCGGAGCGGCGCTGGGCGGCGGCCTGGAGATCGCCATGGCCTGCGACGCGAGGGTCGCGGCGCCTGATGCGCGGCTCGGGCTCCCGGAGGTCAATCTCGGCCTCATCCCGGGTGCGGGCGGAACCCAGCGCCTGCCGCGTCTCGTCGGTTTCGAGAGGGCGGTCGAGATGATCACCGGCGCCCGAATCCTGCTGGGAGCCGAGGCGCTGGAAGCGGGTCTGGTCGACGAACTGGCTCCCGACGTGCTTCTCGCAGCCGAGCGGCAGGTTCGTCGAACGGACAAGCGCCCGGTGTCGAGGCTGCCGGTGCCGACGGTCTCGGACGAGGATGTCGCGCGGGCCCGAAGCCTGGCGCTGCGAAACGCGCGGCGCCACGTTTCCGCGCCGGTCGCGTTCGAGCGAATTGCAGACGCGCTGTCGCTGGACTGGGAAGATGCGCTGGCGCGAGAGCGCGAAACCTTCCTGCGCCTGCGGGAAGGGGAATCCGCGCGGGC
>JAEZOB010000003.1 GCA_023414355.1 Bacillota bacterium
TGGCTTCTATGACTTAGCCATTGCATATCAGTCAGTGCACGTCAACTATTGAAAGCGCCGTGTACCGAACGGTACGCACGGTGCTGTGAGAGGACGGCGGTTAGTCACCGCCTCCTACTCGATTTTAGATTTAATATATACTTATTCTTTTCACCTGTTTTACTAAGTAGATATTATTATATAGATTGTTATGAAATTTTTGGTAAGGATAAATCAGACAATAACCGATATATAGACTGAATGTAGAATTTTATAAATAGCTAGACGGGTCTGTTTTATCTCAATCACTTATGTAATAGTAAGAGGAGGAATAAAGTGATTAATGGAATAGGTAACTTGTTTTCTGATAGTATATATTTAGATAATCGCAGGAATAAAGAGATGAATAGTAAAACTAATTTTGAAGAATGTTTAAAAAGAAAAACCGCCAAAGAAGTAACGAAAAGCGAAACAGATAAAAAAATGGAAACAGATAAAAAAACGGAAACAGATAGTAATATTATTGTTAAGCCGGATGGATCCAGAGTAATAGTAGTAACTACGAAAATTGGTAACTTCGAATCAACAATGAGTATCGAATTATCAGGACCGAATGAGTGGGATCAAACAAATCCATCAGAAGAGTTAACAAAGAGTAAAGACGTTAACATAGATGAAACAATTATATATGACAAATTATAGTATGAATAAGACTCCTGGAGTGGGCTGATGATCTCCAGCGAGTCTTTTCTTTTGTACCGCTTAGTTATGCTCAGTGACCGCTTGGTAGAGAGAATATTTATTTTAGCTGCAAGGCTTGCTATGATGTGTTCAACAGCTTGGAACACAAGCGAATTGGAAGGAGAAAGCAGATGAAACCACAAATAGTAGCAAAATTAAATAATGTCAGTAAGAGGTATGGACATCATGGGATTCTAAAAAATGTAAGCCTTACAATTACACAGGGAGAGGTTGTAGGTTTGATCGGTCCGAACGGCGCCGGCAAATCAACATTAATGAAGATCCTTGTTGGATTAATTCGTAACTATGAAGGAACAGTGGAGATGCCTTTGAATCAAAAAGGGAAGAAGAATATTGGATGTGTCATTGAAACACCCGGATTTTTTGGAAATTGTACCGGCTATGATAATTTGAAATATTTTGCAGAGTTATCCGGTTGTAAATCAGAGAAAGAAATCGATGAAATCATTCAGCTTCTGGGAATAGACGAATTCATAGATAAGAAAGCATCGAAATACTCTCTTGGAATGAAGCAGCGACTTGGTATTGCACAGGCGATTATGGGGGAGCCTGTCTTACTTGTACTGGATGAACCGACGAACGGACTGGATCCGAATGTAATACCTGAGATAAGAAAATTTATTCATTACATTTCAAAAGTAAAGGGAATAGCTGTATTAATTTCCAGTCATATTCTATCAGAAATAGAGATGATGTGTGACCGTGTCATTGGTATTGATCACGGTGTTATTATTGATAATGCTACAATGGACGAAATTCATGAAAAGCAGGAAAACTTAGAACAGCACTTTCTGAGTAAGATGGGAGGCAACAAAAATGAATAGCAGAATTCTTAAGCTTGCTTTTCTGGATGTTAAAATGATGATGAAATCAATCATCTTTCTCTGTGGTATCGGAGCTGCAGTGATCTTTCTGGTATTATGGATGATCAGAAAACCGCTGAGTTTTAATACGGATAGCTATATGTATATGTTTTTTGAGGTGATGAAATACATCTTTATTATAAACGGTGTAATGATATTGGGTAAGGATTACAAAAATGGTACCTATAAATATATGTTTACAGGAGCGCTTACTAGATCTCAGGTGATATTTGAAAAGATTCTGGCTTTAATTATGTTTGGTGTTGCGTGCGGTATGATACAGACGTTAGCTAGGGTTGTTATATCCATTCGCTTGAATCAAGGGATCAATTGGAGCGATCTATTTGCAGTAAATATCTTATTCGAACTATGGTTATATATTGTATTCGCATTACTGACCGGAGCTTTTAGCATAATGATGCTTATTATCACAAAGAAGGTTAAGATCACCTTTGTATCGACACTCACACTATTTGGAATTATACAATATTTTTCTGGGCTGTTTATCGTACTTGCTACACGTTCCGTAGCTCTGCCAACTTGGGCTAAATCGATTTTTTATACACCGACATACATTATCTGGAAATGGATGCAACAGTCAACACCTACAATGGGTCAAAATATATTGATGCTTATATATATCACTTTGATGTTTGCAGTTGCAATTATTGTAATTAACAAAAAGGATATGAATATCGAACAATAATCGGAAAGGAGAATTAAAATGATAAATATATTAAAGCATGACATCAGAATGTGTTTCAATAAAAAGCTGGTTATTGGAGCCTGCATCATACTTATTATTCTTGCCGTGTTACCGATCGGGGGAGGAAGTCTGCTTAAAATTCAACAATTTACCGGCGAGGTAATTCCGCTTATCGCAATGTATATTAGTGCCTTGCTGTTTTCATCAGAGTTTGAGCAGAACACTTATAAAACAACCTTTACCGGAAGATATTCCAGATTACAGATTTTGTTGATCAAATTACTGGCTGCCATGGTTATGGCGATTATGATGGCAGGCTTTTTATGTGCTGTATTTAAAGCTGCTTCGTTGTATGACGGAGTGAAATATGGACTGATGGATGCACTACATGTGTTGAATTGCTTAGTACTTTTTACTTTACTTGTGAGCGGAGTAGGATTCCTTGCAGCTGTAATATGCAAGAATTTTATCGGAACGTTTTTAGTGCTTTTTGTACTTTTCTATGATTTTTTTAATCGCTGTTTGGTTATGGTAGCTGAAGGTATCAGGAATGAAGGAATGAAAAATTTCATTCTGCATATTCCGCTTTATGATGCTATAAGCGGACTTCGGAGATTCTCCTATTCAAGTAATGTAATAATCAGTATATTTATAGCATCAATGATAAGTATCACTATTACAGGAGTTATTCTGCATAATCGCGATTTGGCATAACTTGACAGTTGTTTAGAAATTATGTATTCTGATTGTAGCTATCTGTGAGGTGTTACAATGAGAGTATGGATCAAGGAAAATGAAAAAATTAAAAGTGATGAAGTAGGGCTGGTCTGTTATAAAACTGATGAACGAATCAAAAACATTGCGTCCTACATCAAAGGAATAGAGAAAGATGAGCTGACGGCAAAGGACGAAGATAAAGTCTATAAAGTAGCTTTGAATGATGTGTATTATTTCGAGAGCATTGACAAGAAGACGTTCGTGTACCTGAAGGATAAGGTACTGGAGACCTCGCTCAGATTATATGAGATTGAAGAAAAATATACTGATAAGATGATTTTTCGCGCAGGAAAAAGCATTATAGTCAATTTGAAGCATATCTTCTCTGCAAGTCCGATGCTCAATAGGAATTTGCTGGTAACTATGAAAAACAATGAAAAAATCATAATCTCAAGGAGATATGTCAAGGATTTTAATCTGATGATAGGAATGGGGAGATAATGATGAAGCTTAGAAGTGATAGATGGAGAAAGAAAATTACCGAGCTGCAAAAAACATTACATTTCCTATTAATGATGCTTGGTGTAGAGATGCTTATGATATGGGTAGCATGCCATTATTATCATAGCAAGGAGGTTAAGATTGCATTGGTTGATCAAATGCTTCAATATACTTTCGTTGCCGGAATGATACTTCTGATCGGACTTACGGATGTAATATTACCCAAGGTGAAACAGTCAATAAAGTTGATTGGAATAAGTCTTTTAGTATATCTGGCAAGTCTGATTTATTTTACATTTATGCCAATCAAACTTTTAACACACCTGGATGCTACACTTGTGTATAGCTTCATGTATGGATTTCTTGTCATTCTACTGATCAGTACATGGAGATTATTTGAATTATCCATGGAGAAAAAGTATAAAGCCTGCATCATGAAATTTCAGCAGGATGCCGAAATAGATCAATAACAGAGGTGGCTTAAACTACAAAAATAGAGCAGTGAAAGTCAAGCGTTAAGATGGGTTTTATACTATCCTGTATTCAGGGAGGTGCAAATATGCATGTAAGCGAAGAGATGACAGGGAGTTGGGATAAAATTGACGAAACGCAAAAGCCATCCATGACAATCATTAGAACTTTTGTTAAAAGCCATTTGTTTGAAGAATTATGTGAACATGTGGAAAAGAAATTTCAATGTAAGCCGGTACTGGAATATAGTAAATGTTCGCTGCAGCGCGGATGGAATGTAAAATATAAAAAGGCGGGACATACCCTGTGTACATTGTACCCAATGTCTGGATACTTTATTGCCCTTGTAGTAGTTAGTATTCATGAGCAGGATGAAATTGAGCTGGAGCTCCCTGCTTTTACTGAATATGTGCAGCAGCTTTATTACAATACCAAAAGCAGTATGGGTCAGAGATGGTTAATGGTTCATGTGACGGAGCATGCTGTACTAGAGGATGTGAAACAATGTATTCGGATTCGAAGAAGAAATCATAAGAAATCATAAGAAATCATCCAGTAGTAATAGAAAAGAAACTTATATCAATTAGGAGGAAATGCTACAATATGAGACAGATCCTGATAGACTGTGATACTGGTATTGATGACTCAATCGCAATTCTGTATGCGCTCAAACATAAGAATATTCGTGTGGTAGGAATAACCACTGGGTTTGGAAATACCTCAGCAATGCAGGCGGCGGAGAATACCTTGAGACTGATCAAACTGGCTAACTGCGGTTATGAGGTTCCGGTTGCTTTGGGAGCTGAGAAACCTATCTATGGAGAACACAGATTGCCGCCTGTTCATATCCATGGTAATAACGGTATCGGGAATGTTGTATTACCGGAATCGGAACAGAAGCCGCTCACAGAACCCGCTTGCGATTTTATTATTCGTAAAGCTGATGAGCTTCAGGGAGATTTAACTATTGTAACCTTGGGTTCCTTAACGAATCTTGCAAAGGCACTGATGAAAGATCCAAGGCTGCCTTATAAAGTGAAAAAGGTTATTACGATGGGAGGCTGTATTAGGAAACCCGGTAATGTAACCCCTTATGCGGAAGCAAATTTTTATGATGATGCCAAGGCGGCTGATATGGTTGCCAGAGCTGGCTTTCATATGATGCTGGTCGGCCTGGATGTCACAACTGAGACCCTCATCACGGCTGAGGACTTGAACCTAATCAGGAAGTACTGCGCTGAAGAAAACCTACCGATTGTGAAATATATGCAGGAAGCGATAGAATATTATTCTCGATTCCTATATGATACAACAGGCAGTTTGGACCGGTGTATCGTTCATGATCCGCTTGCAATGGTATTGGCTGAAGATCCATCCTTGGGACAATACCGGTTCATCCGAGCAAGGGTAGAATATGAGCAAAGTGAATATCGTGGCATGATCAAAACAGATGACAGGTTTATATCAACGTTTGATCAGGAAGAGATATTATACTGTACCAAAGTAGACTCGGACGCTGCAGTCAGAAGAATATTTTCTGTATTACGTTGAAGAAGCTGTTTACTGTAATTGTTCAATAGTAATAAAGACAAAATGATTATAAATAAAATCCGTAGATAGAGATACAACCCCCTTAATCTCAATGTTAAGGGGGATTTTTCTATGTTACAGAGATTGACATTCAGGATAAATAGGAATACAATGACTAAAATAGAGAAATAGTCATTAGGTGGAGAGGATTATGGCAAAGCATTTTTCCGAGAGTGAAAAGCAGAGAATAAAAAATAGAATATTGGATGATGGAAAAGAATTGTTTGAAAAGTACGGTGTGAAAAAAACCAGTATTGACAAGCTGGTGGAAAAGGTTGGAATAGCAAAAGGGACATTTTATCATTTTTATACGTCCAGGGAAGCTATGATATATGAGCTGATACTGAAGGTTGAGATGGAGCTGCATAAGGAAGAGATGAAGAACCTGAATGACCTTTTAGAAATATATGAATTTCCTGAGGCACTGAAACATGTGGTGTGGAAGTCGCTTGAGAAAATGGAGGAAGATCCTTTACTAAAAACCTTGAATGATCCACAGTTTATTAATGAAATATGGAATAAACTAAGCGAGCAGGAGAAAAATCAGGGAAACGATCAAGATCAGATCAAAGTGAAAGAGTTTATTGAAGCTGCAGAACTCAGGGGATATGAAGTGACAGTACCTCCGCAGGTTTTTAATTCCTTACTGATGAGTATTTTTATTCTTTATATTAATCAGCATATGATTGGAGAGCCTTGGGAGGAAACAATTGAACTAATGATAACTTCATTGTTTGAGAAGCTATTTATTAAGATAAAAGGAGAAAAACCGGCATTAAAATAATACGAGTAAAAATTTATTAGGGAGGCAATCATGAATACAATCTACAAGAACGAAGGCGCTAAAAATAAGGTACTTGGGTTATACGAGGAGCAGATGAACAGAATAGGGGCAGAGTATAAGGATTTATACATTGATACTTCTTACGGAAAAACACATCTCGTAGAGACGGGAAACCAGGATGGTATTCCACTCCTTGTTTTTCATGGAGGGAATGCCACAACTGCGCTAAATCTGTTGGAATGTAAATTCTTGTTTACTGATTTCCATATTTATGCTGTCGATACGATCGGACACCCGGGTAAAAGTGCCGAGAACTGCCTTTCTCATAAAAACTACGAATATGGTTTGTGGGCGAAGGATGTTATAACAGCGCTTGGTTTCAAACGGATGAAATGCTTTGGTGGTTCCTATGGTGCAGGTATCATTGCCAAAACAATGGGGGTTGCCCCGGATATGGTAGAAAAGGCTGTGATATTTGTACCGTCAGGGATCAGGAACGCTCCGGCCTATAAAATGATAAATATGATTTTTCCGATGATCATGTATCGGATTACCGGTGATGATCAATGGCTCAGAAAATGCATCTTACCTATGGCGTTAACGGAGGAGAATATTAATCCGGAGCTTTATATCACAGCAAAATACAGTATTGACTATGTTAAAATTAAGACAGGTATGCCGAGTGATGCTATAGCGGAAGATATGGCGAAATGCCTTGCTCCGACCTTAGTTATGGCAGGAGAATATGATTGCCTTTTTCCGGCTAAGCTTGTAATCCCTCAGGCAAAAAAGATTATTCCAAACTGCACTACATATTTATTACAAGGCAGAGGACATATGAATTACCTGACTGAGGAAGAAAAGCAGATAATTAATAATTTTTTGAAATAAATAATAACAATCAGCGAATGAGTAAATTAAGGGGGGCTATTATGGATATCATTGACGGACATGCTCATGCATGTGGAATGCTGATAGACACGGAGGGAGTATGTAAGTATCGGAAGGATAATCATGTCGATCGGGTATTGCTTTGCGCCGGAGAGCCCGGCAGTAAGAAAATCTATAAGCTTCCAAATTTGGCTAAGGTATTTCAAAGCTCGAGATTAATCTATATTAATAATGCGTTTACATCCTTGATTATCCGAATCAGTAAAATGAATGAGTACATCGATCAGGGAAACGAAAAGGTGGCACTCATGGCTGAAGAATATCCTGAATATATAATGAATACCTATTGGATCAATCCGATAGAAGAAGATTGTATGAATAAAATGGAGGACTTTCGGTCACGGCACTCCTTTTTTATGCTGAAGCTGCACCAGTGTTGGACTAATTTTGATATTCAGGATGAAAGAGTGCATTCTGTGATCCGATGGGCAGACCAAAACAGAATACCCATCTTCATTCATCTAAAGACCAAAGACCAGGTCCATGGTTTTATCACGCTTACGAAAGAATTTCCAAATGTAACTTTTATTCTTGCCCATCTGATCGGCATCGAAGAATTTGATAAAACAATAGGTAACAATGTCTATGCTGACCTGTCCTGTCCGTTACTTCATTCTGTCAGGATGCTACAAAGAGCTTATGATATCTTTGGCCCCGAGAGATTAATTCTGGGCAGTGATGCCCCCTATGGAGACGATAACCTAAGATTGGCAATGAACCAAATGCACGAGGCAGGATTAAGTGAAAGCGAAATAGAGCTGATTTGCGGTAAAAACCTTTTGCAGGTTTTGGGAAGCCTATAGAGTGCGATCGCAAGATATTTCTATGTCATTACTACGGCTTGCGGAACATGGGGATTTCATAATTCTTACTTCTAAGTGTGAAAAGAAATTTGAAAGTACCAAATTTCTTTTCACACTTAAAGTTTAATATTGACCTTTCATGGGGAGCTAACTTATTAATCAGGGGGTATCGTCTTTATATTTATAAAAGTGGTTCTCCATTCGTTATGTTCGGATTCTCATCACGAGATAATTCGGTTTCAAGTGTTAGACTATCAGCTCCCGACTCATTCTCTAAGGCAAGGTTGAACCACGAGGACCGCGGCTGTGAGCCATAAAGTTCAATGAGTAAATCATCAGCATAAGCATTATATAGATAGAATGCATCACTCATAGACGGGAATATATCATTCACATCACCTGTGACAACCATTGCATCGTTAGAAGAACTGGCAGAAGTATATCCGCCAATAATGCCATCAAATAAAGCATGTCGGTCATAGGAGTAAGTATAACCTTCTTCTTCAAAAACGTTACTCCAATGATTAACCAATGCTCTAATCAGGTTGCCTTCGTCAGAGAACCCGGTCTCATCGAAAAAGAAACCCTGAACAAGCTTGTCTGTAAATTGATGCCATTCTTCTCCCGAAATGGGAGGCAGGCTTAAACATGATCTCAGATAATCCATAATTTCTTTGCTCACTCTGACAAATTCAGAGGTATTGCTGCGTGTATGGGTCCCTGTTCCTCCATCCGGTAGCGGAAAATTCATCGTGAAGGAAATCCACGGATAATCAGGAACATGTTCTATCATCATGTGACCGATTGCTGGTTGGTGTCCTTTCAGTATTTCCTGTAATTTCTCTAGGAACACCAGTATTCTGCTACGATATCTCTCTGTTTCATCTGCTCCGGTCATATTATTGATTACTTGTACAAGCACTGCATTGTTGCATTTTTCATTGAAACCGGAAAACAACTGATGAGCATAAGTATCGGCAAAGGTATGTAAGCGAGATCCAATTTGCATTAAGGCATTCATTTTCTCTTTGTCTGATATGGCATTGATAAATTTATTCTTAGCAATTGTAAGCTGATCTGAGATAATTGATCCATCGTTTAAGGTTGCCGGAACGGTACGATTGTCATTCTCCTTCATGGAAGAATGATCTCGTGGTATAAAGTGAAATGGCGAAACAGTAAATTTCTGTGAACGTGGTGTAATTAGAGTAATTAAATCTATCCAATCCCAGAAACCTGTAGTAACAGGGTTGAAGTTAAACGGGTTAAGGAGAGAGGAAATATACATATCATAGGGAGCAAGCTTTGCCCATTCCGGTATGTTAGAGTAACGTCGATAGGCATATGCATTATAATCATCAATATATTGTGAAAATGTAGCGATTTGTTGAGCGTATATTTCGTCAAACCCCGCTTTTCGCGCAAGGGTTTTTATAGCAAAATAATGATAACTTATATTCATTACTTCAACTCCCCTCTACTTAGCCTTTTTTCTTCCATCCGACAATGTTAACATAGACATCATTGAAATCAAGATCACCGGCATCTTCAATACAAATGGAATATACATAGCCAACAGTTCGTGCACTCGGATCAGTGATTGATCCACTTGGTGTACTTGATTTTAATTCTTGTGCTGCTTCATTACAGGTAATGGTTAAGACAAGATTACCGCCGCTGTAATTTGCTGAAGACTGTGAAATTAGCTGGAAATTCGTACTGGTATTAGATTTGTTTACATTAAATATTACTGTACTTCCTGCAGTTAATGTAATGTTGTAGGTGTACATGCACTGTGTAGTTACTGTCCAAGCCAGAAAGTAACCAGGTTTCATTTCCTCAAGAGTGAATGTTGCAGTTTTTGCCATAAAATCTACCTCCTCACGACTAATTGTATATTAATGGGTTAACATATATTCCCATAGCTATAGTATTTCACAAATATTGTAATTATGCAATAGAAAAATGTAATATTTGGTAAAATAATGTCGTAATGAGGTAAATGACTAGCTTGCTGAACCGTATCACTAAAGCATCAGGGAAGGGATCAGTTCTAGAAAGAAACTACTCAAATGTATGAATTTATGATTGGATTTTATTGTTGATACTTGTATAATGATAACAATAGGATATGAAGTACGTAATGCACCAAAGAAGCTTGCCGACGGAGGACCTTTATGGAGAATGTAATCATTAACAGGCCATTTTCAGTTGCAGTAACATTTATCATTATTGTATTAGGTGTAATTATTATTAATGTTGGCGTCTATGTTTTTTCAAAAGAGAAGAAGAACATAACAAATGTAACCTTCTTTATCATTGCTATGGCTTGTGGAATGTGGGAATTCTCGATGGGAATGCTGAATATCAGTAGCGGCTTCAATAATCATATTGTAGCATATGTTATTTTGATTGCTACGATCATCATACTTCCTGCCTCGGTCATCTATATGTTTAGTATTGCTGATTTTCCTTCGCTTGTGATTAAAATACATATCATAGTATTAGGGTTGTTGGCTTTAGTAACTATGTTTTCTCTATTCTTTTCTTATTCTCCGGAATGCATCGATCGATTCTGGGGTGAATCCGTAAGCTATGCCAATCTAAAGAAAAACGTGATGACTAAGGTGTATCAATACCAGCTGATCTGCGGGTTGATTTTTATCAGCGGATGTATTGCCTGGTCAAAAAAAGAACGCCTAAAGAGAGTAAAAACCCAGATCAAATTTTTATATTTGTATATTGCGCTGGTGGTTTTTGGATATACTGTAAGCATTCTGATTCCGTCGCTAGTTAGAGTGTCTTCTAATCCTCTGGGCTCGATTTATTTGTTTGCCGGCTTTGTGGCACTTACCTATTATTCGAATAAGACCAGAGCGTTTAGTTTTTCTATGGAGAGTATCTCGAATGATATAATGAAGAATGTCGTAATGCCCCTGATCGTAATGGATGGCGACGGAGAGCTGATCATAGCCAATAAGGCTGCCACCTGTCTGTTCGGATTATCCGTGGAGGAGCTGAAAAAGGTTTCGTATGAATCTCTCTTTACTGAGGAAAGCATGAAGAATTATCATAAGACAGAGGGAAACTGCTTTTCCGAGGAAGGAGAAGGAAATCTGGTCATCAGAAATGGAAATGTTCCGGTGAAGGTAACCTCGACAATTATGAGGGATGAATTTAATGATATCTTATATTCTTTGAGTTACTTTACCGATTTTTCCAAGGAACAGGAGCTAATGGATAAACTGGAGGAAAGTCGATTAGAAGCCGAGAATGCCAATAAAGCAAAGGGAGAATTCCTGGCTAACATGAGTCATGAGATCAGAACCCCGATCAATGCAGTCCTGGGACTGGACGAGATGATTCTCAGAGAATGCAAAGAAGAAGATATTAAAACCTATGCCTTTGATATTAAGAGCGCCGGGAAGACACTATTGGGACTGGTGAATGATGTACTGGATTTTTCCAAGATAGAATCGAATAAGATGGAAATTATTCCGGTCGAATATGAGCTGAGCTCTGTGATTAATGACCTGCTTAACATGATAACCGTGAAGACTGCGGAGAAGAAGCTGTTATTTGAGATAACTGTGGCGGAGACAATCCCTCATCTGCTGTACGGAGATGAAATCAGAATCAAACAGATCATCCTGAATATCCTGACCAATGCGGTAAAATATACGGAAAAGGGTAGTGTAGCATTATCCTTCGGATATGAAGAGGCCGGTGATGATGATATTTATCTGGTTGTGATGGTAAAGGACACGGGCGTCGGTATCCGGAAAGAGGATATGCAAGCGCTTTTCTCACCCTTTGAACGAATCGACGAGAAGAAGAACCGAACAGTGGAAGGTACGGGACTTGGAATGAGTATTACGACACAGCTGCTGATCATGATGGGCAGTCGGCTGGAGGTGGATAGTGTTTATGGGGAGGGATCCAAATTTTCCTTCCGGCTGAAGCAGAAGGTCATCGATTGGAAGCAGATCGGAAACTTTGCTCAGATGTATAATCGAATTAGAGAAGAGGGAGAAAAATATAAGGAGAGCTTTCAGGCTCCTCAGGCTAAGCTGCTCGTGGTAGATGATACAGCGATGAATCTGACGGTAATCAAAGGGTTACTTAAACGGACTCTGGTTCAGATCGATACTGCTGCCAGTGGTAAGGAATGTCTGGATAAAATTACGGGAAAGAAATATGATATCATTTTCCTGGATCAGAGAATGCCGGAAATGGATGGAATAGAAACCTATCATTGTATGAAACACTTAGAGGACAATCTAAATGAGAATACTCCGGTCATTGCTTTGACAGCGAATGCTGTATCAGGAGCACGTGAGATGTTTCTTAGGGAAGGGTTTTCAGATTATCTGTCTAAGCCTGTGGATGCGATTAAACTGGAGAAGCTGATTAAGAAGTATCTGCCAGCTGAGCTAATCCATGAGGTTCAGAACACAGCTTCCAACCTAAGTGAGGAAATTTCCAAAGATATTACCGAGCAGGAGAAACCCATAATTGAGGGTGTTGATATTCTGATGGGCATCCAGGCCTGTGGTTCGGAAGAAATTTTTTGGCAGGTATTGAAGGAATTCTATGAGACGATCGGGAATAGAGCCACTATGATAGAAGAATATTGGAACAACGGAGATATTCGAAATTATACGGTACAAGTACATGCTTTAAAAAGCTCCGCAAGATTGATCGGTGCACATAAGCTTTCAGAGGATGCCAAATACTTAGAGGAATGTGGTAACAGAGAAGATAGGGAGGAAATCGACCGGAAGTCGGAGGCACTGATAGCACAGTATCGTGAATACTTATTGAAGCTGGAACCGTTATTTATGGAGAAGGAATCGAAGGAGCTTCCAACCATTGAGGAGAAATCGCTTCGGGATGCACTATCAGCCTTGAGTGAATTTGTGGCTGCCTTTGATTTTGACAGTGCAGACTCTGTGATGAAGATGCTTGAGGGGTATCGAATACCGGAAAGGTACTTACAACTGTATCACAGATTGAAATCTTTGATGGCGGAAGTTGCTAGAGATGAAATAATTGAATTGCTTAAGACAATATTATAGGGGGAACCAGAATATGGAAAAAAGAGTACTGCTGATTGGTGAGACTTCTTCTTTTATCGTTACCGCAATACAGACCAATTTAAGGGATAGCGGTTATGAAGTGATGTGTGAAAAGCCGGATGTGAACGCAATCAGTAAAATTGTAGAAAAACCGCAGATCCTGCTGCTATATTTAGAGGACGATGCAGATAAATTCAGTGATGTATGGATTTATCTCAGAGATATCTGCGTGGAGGAGGAAAAGCTTCTTTATCTGATCGGTTATCAGGAAGGAATAGAGAAAGTAACCAAATTTATCTCAGAGGGCTTAATCAGGGGTACCTTCGGACGTCCTTTGAATATTAAAGCCCTGGTGGAACACCTGGATGAATTGATACTTAAGGGGGATAGGGAACCGAAGAAGAAGCACATCCTGGTGGTGGATGATTCGGGCCAGATGCTGCGTGCTGTAAAGTCATGGTTATCGGATAAATATCAGGTCTCCATGGCAAACTCCGGTATGAATGCAATTACCTTTTTGGCGAATAATAAACCGGATATGATTTTATTGGATTATGAGATGCCTGTCTGTCCGGGACCGCAGATTATGGAAATGATTCGCTCCGAGCCTGCCTCCAGCAGCATTCCGATCATTTTCCTGACAAGTAAGGGAGATAAGGAAAGTGTGATGAAGGTTATGAATCTGAAGCCGGAAGGGTATTTACTGAAAACGATGCCTCCTTCAAAGATTGTGAGTACCATCGATCAATTTTTTGAAAGCAGAAAAGCAGAAACAATACAATTAAGCTAATTTAGCTGTAAATCAAGTCTGATTCATTACAAATCTAGATGCAAAGGTCTTAGTAATAATAAAATAAAATGGAGGTAAAGTTTATGAGTAAAAACGGGAAGAATCTATGGTCACTAAAGTTCAACACAGCAACACTGGTATTAATTCCTGCTGCAATCGGTATTAATTATCTCGGTAAATTGTTCGCAGGTGTATTAAAGCTTCCGTTATGGCTGGATGCGATCGGTACCTGTCTGGCGGCAGTTCTTGCCGGACCGATTGCAGGTGCAATTGTTGGCGCGGCTAATAATATCATTTATGGCTTTACGATGGATCCGATCTCCACGGTATATGCATTAACGAATGTCGCAATCGGCTTGGTTGTAGGTGTAATGGCGTATAAAGGCTTTATGAATAACTTAAAGGGAGCTCTGATTACGGCACTTTTGACTGGTCTGGCCGCAGTGATTGTCTCCACACCTCTGAATGTAATCTTCTGGGGCGGTACTACCGGCAATATCTGGGGAGATGCTTTATATGCCTGGGGAGTGGCTAATCATATGCCGGTATTTCTTGCCTCCTTTCTTGATGAGATCGTAGTAGATTTACCGGATAAGATTGCAGTATTACTGATTGTCTTTCTGGTTTGCAAGGGCCTTCCAAAGAGCCTTGTTGCTTTATATCAGACCAGCGATAAGGTGGAGAGTCTTGACGATAAATAAATAAGAAATGCAGTAGAGCAAACAGGCTTGTGTAGTGGCGAAAAACGCATAAGTGGGGTTTTATATGAAAAGCATCAGCTTATATAAAGAAAAAAAATCAATACTAAATAAACTTGCACCAGAAAGTAAGCTTCTGTATATCCTGCTTGCGTTATTACTTCCTGCGGTTACGGGCAGCAGGACAGTGAGTGTTGCCTTTATTCTCTGCAGCACCTGCCTTTTGCTTGTTTCCCGAGTACTAAGGCATACAATACCGATCCTTAGTGTATCCGGATTTGTGCTGCTTACGGTCGTTATCATCCAGGGCCTGTTTCGGGCTGGCAATACAACACCGGTGCTACAGCTTGGACCTGTTATATTTTATAAAGAGGGCTTGCTGTATGCGATGCATATCGTAATCAACGTGATCAATATATTGATGAGTTTTTGTGTCTTGATCTTAACCACAAAACCATCTGATCTGGTTGAAAATTTTATGCGAAAAGGTTTTTCACCACGCTTCGGGTATGTATTTATTTCGGTATTCCAGATCATACCTCAGATGATGGAAACCATGTCTACCATAATGGATGCGCAGCGAAGCAGGGGAATGGAAACTGAGGGAAATCTTCTTATCAGAATTAAGGCATTTATTCCCCTGATTTCGCCGGTAGTCATGAGTTCCCTGATCAATACGAAGGAACGGGCACTTGCGCTTGAAGTGAGAGGATTTAATTCTAAAAGTGCAAAAACCTATTACAATGATGAGAAAAAATCAGGTGCGGATAGAATATTACAGATTTTGATGCTTGGTATATTACTACTCGGTATCTGCTGGAGGGTTATCGGATGGCTAAGATAATCGTTGAGAAGTTGAAATATAAATATCCTGCGACAGAACATCTTGCTTTGGATGGTATCTCCTTCTCAGTTGAAGCAGGAGAATTCATCGGCATCATCGGAAAGAACGAATCGGGTAAAAGTACACTATGTCAGGCAATTGCCGGTCTTGTGCCTAATTTCTATAAGGGAGCTTATGGAGGAAAGGTCCTGATCGATGATCTGGAAGTAAAGAATGAGGAGCTTAGTGAGCTGTGTAAAAAGGTTGGAACCGTATTCCAAAATCCTTTTAATCAAGTTACAGGTTCCAAAATGACCGTAAGTGAAGAAATTGCCTTCGGGCTCGAGAATCTGGGTGTACCCAGGGATGAGATGGTGCGCCGTATAGAGGATGCCATGGAGCTTTTAGATATCTGGAAATACCGGGACCGGAATCCCTTTGATCTGTCCGGTGGGCAGATGCAGCGAATGGCCATAGCCGGTATTATCGCCATGCAGCCGGAGATCATCGTACTCGATGAGCCAACCTCGCAGTTGGATCCTCAGGGACGGGAGGAGGTCTATCAGGCTGTTCAGAAGTTAAGCAGAAAAGGGATTACAATCTTTATGGTAGATCATAATATGGAAAAGATTGCTTCGTACAGCGACCGTGTCCTCCTGCTGGATGGCGGGCATCAGATAGCCATGGATACTCCACAGAGAATTTTCTCAAGAGACGATCTCGACTCCTTTGGAATAGAATCTCCTGCATTTACAAAAATATTCCGTGGCCTGAGAATCAGGAATACGGAGACGGACTGTTATCCGGTAACCCTGGAGGAAGCCAGAGTATTGCTGCACCGTGCAAGGGGGGAAATGTAGATGGGTCAAAGTGCGATACTGGATATCAAGGACTTACATTTTTTCTATACACCCGGAGATAAGATCCTGAAGGGCTTGAATTTCGAGATCGATGAACGTTCTACTGCGATCATAGGGCAGAATGGGGCCGGAAAAACTACCTTTGTTAAATTACTGAAAGGACTTCTTCGTCCGACAAGCGGTACCATTCTCTTTGAAGGCAGAGATATTGCAGGATTGACTGTGGCACAACTGGCAAAGCATGTCGGTCTGGTTTTTCAGAATCCAAACGATCAGATCTTCAAAAACCGCGTGATTGACGAGGTTATGTTTGGACCGTTGCGGATCGGTATCAAGGAAGCGGAAGCAATGCAGAAAGCTGAGGAAGCATTAAAGCTTTTAGGCTTATCGGAGGTTGCTGATAAAAACCCCTATGATTTGGGACTCTCGAATAGAAAACTGGTCGCAATCGCCTCCATTCTTGCGATGGATACGAAGGTAATTATATTGGATGAGCCGACGATAGCACAGGATTATCATGGTAAGGAACTAATTAAAGCCTTAATCCGAATGCTTCGTGCCGAAGGAAAGACTGTGATCACGATTATTCATGATATGGATTTTGTAGCTGAAACCTTTGAACGCACAATTGTGTTTGCGCAAGGAAATATCCTGCTGGACGGAACAACAAGGGAGGTCTTTGCACAAAAGGATATACTTGAACAGGCCTATCTCGAGCAGCCGAGCGTAACAAAACTGTGTCACAGCTTAGGCTATCAGGAGATATTTCTGACAGCAGAGGAATTTGTAGCTTATCAGAAGGACCATTTTGAGCGACAGGAATATAATGTATAGAATGCTTTTTTTATGAGGTGTTAGGATGGATCTTTCAGATAACATCATAAGCAACTATAGTCTGGATCCGAACATAGCGAGAAACCTGTCCCACAGTACCATTATTCCTCCAACCATGGAAGCAATTACACCCAGATGGTTTTTAACCTTTCTTCCCTGGGTATCTGTTGATGCCGGAGTTTATCGTGTAAATCAGGTAAGGAAGAGTAATGATGTTTCCTCTATGGAAGTGTGCGATTACCCTGAAAGGGTGCCAAGGGTAATATCCGATAATCTTCGGGAGAGGGAGTTACCCGAAACCTTTGCGGATTATGAGGATGTACCGAAAGAATACACTTTAGGCGTCGTTAAAACAATATTGAAGATGAACAGTCATGTCACGGATATTTTCAATGATCCTCTTGACCAGAAAGAGCAGGAAATGAGACTGACCATCGAGGCAATGAAGGAACGGCAGGAGTGGGAGATGATTAATAATAAGAACTCCGGACTTCTCCACTCTGTATCTCCCCGGATGAAAGTAAAAACAAGATACGGTATTCCGATGCCTGACGATATGGATGAGCTGTTGTCCAGAGTATGGAAAAAGCCTTCTTTTTTTCTGGCTCATCCCAGAGCGATTGCAGCTTTCGGCAGGGAATGCACCCGTAGAGGAGTACCTCCGGTTATCATAACAATCTACGGTTCCCCTTTTATGACCTGGAGAGGAGTACCAATTCTTCCCTGTGACAAACTCTTAATCGATGGAAAGGCGTGTAATCTGGAGGCGACCGGAAAAACCAATATCCTGTTAATGAGAGTCGGAGAGAGAGAACAGGGAGTTGTCGGTTTACATCAGCCCGGAATCCCGGACGAAGGATGTATCCCCAGCTTGTCTGTAAAGTATGCCGGAATTGATAACATGGGAATAGCTTCTTATATCCTGTCTTTGTATTTCGGCTCCGCCGTACTGGTAGATGATGCCTTAGGAATGCTGGAAAATGTAGAGGTTGGATATTATTATGATTATTGATTTCTCTCCCCCTTGGAACAGAAGCTTTGATGTTCACTCCATTCGAAAGGATTTTCCAATCCTGCATAGGAGAGTAAAAGGAAATACATTAATCTGGCTGGATAACAGTGCAACGACACAGAAACCTCTCGAGGTCATTCAATCACTGGATCAATATTATCGAGAATACAATTCCAACATTCATCGGGGAGCGCATACTCTGGCAAATGAAGCTACTGATGCATACGAAGCAGCAAGAAATAAGATAAGGGACTTTATCAAAGCTGCTTTTTCCGAGGAAATCATTTTTACTCGTGGTACGACAGAAGGGATTAATCTGATTGCAGAAAGCCTTGGTCCTATGATTCTGCAGGAGGGGGATGAAATTCTGCTGACTGAGATGGAGCATCATGCGAATATTGTACCCTGGCAGAAGTTGGTTCAGGATAGGGGTGCAGTCATCAAGGTTATACCCATCAACGACAGAGGAGAAGTCCTCTTAGAAGAATATGAAAGACTGCTCTCACCACGGACCAGAATTGTTGGAATTACACAGGTATCCAATGTTCTTGGGACAGTAAATCCGATCGAAATTATGGTAAGGATGGCACATGCACAGGGCGCATTTACTGTAATCGATGGAGCGCAGGCTATTCCTCATATGCCGATTGATGTGAGAAAGCTGGATGCTGACTTTTATGTGTTCTCAGGGCATAAGATGTACGGCCCGACAGGAATCGGAATCCTATATGGGAAAAGGGCGATTCTGGAGCAAATGCAACCTTGGCAGAGAGGGGGAGGTATGATTAGTAATGTTACCTTCGCTCATACCACATATAATCAATTGCCTTATAAATTCGAGGCAGGGACCGGGAATATCGCGGATGCCATAGGACTTGGAGCGGCAGTGGATTATTTGAATAAGCTGGGGATGGAGAATGTGGAGGAGCATGAAAGACAGTTGACCTTGTATGCAATGGAAAGGTTAGCTCAGATCCCCTATGTACACATGATCGGAACTGCGCAGGATAAGATCAGCGTTATATCTTTTATTATCGAAGGTATCTCTCCGGAAGGGGTAGGGGAAAACTTAAATCGAGAGGGAATTGCTGTCCGTGCCGGTCATCATTGCGCGCAGCCTGTCCTCAGAAGATTTGGAATAAACAGCTCAGTACGGGCTTCGCTGGGAATTTATAATACCAGAGAGGAGATCGACAGCCTGGCAAATGCCGTATTAAAGATAGCAAAGCTTTACAATTAGTGTTTCGACTAAGTAATACATAGAGACTGGTATGCTTAGTGAAACGATGAAGTTTTTAATATAATAAAAGCCAGGATACAGAACAGCTCGTTCTCTTTCCTGGCTTTATTATTTGTTTCCTTATTACTGCGGAAAGCTTCTTAAGCCATCACACATAGAGTGATCATCAGCTTCGATATTATCATTGAGCTTTACTATGAGATTCCTGCAATCGATCAGTTTATTGATTTTTTGATCAATTTCTATCATTTTGTTCTTCAATATCTTCATCATGCTTTCTTTATCTTCACAATGGATGTCTTCATATATCGTTGGAAACATAGTGCTGACTTCCTTTAGTGAAAACCCATAATTTTTCGCTACCCGAATAAATCTGATTTTTCTTAAGTCTTCTTCAGTGTATAGGCGGTAACCATTTTCACCCTTATTGGGAGAGCCCAGTAATCCGACCTTTTCATAATATCTGATCGTTTCTTTGTTAATTCCGAGTATTTTTGCTGCTTCACCAATATTATAGGCAGACTCCATAACCCACACGTCCTTTCAAATTATTCCTACTGGTATCTTAATACATAAGTGCCTATTTTGCAATTCATAGAAATTGCGTCCTACGAATATAAAAATTATTTATAAAAATGATTGACTGCGTACTATAGTCCAAGGTTTATAATCTTTATCAAAAGAATAGGAGGAGATTACCTTGACAAAGTACATGATAATGTTTTTTATTTTAATTGCATTTCTCGCTGCGGGCTATATACTCATAATGTATAGGAACATGAAGAAACTGAAAAGAATGAAACTGGCATATCCCATTGAGGAGAAGGAACAGATCACAGTCATAAAGGATCTGGTATATAAAGAAGTTGAAGGCAGAAAGCTTTTGATGGATGTCTATATTCCATCAGACATAAAGAACAATGAGAAACTGCCGGTCGTAATCTTTAACCATGGAGAAGGATTAGAAATATTTATTAAGGATGCAAAGGATTGGGGAATCTACACCTCTTACGGCAAGCTTCTCGCAAGTAAGGGATATATTGCAGTTATCTTTAACCATCGATATGCTTCAAGGAACTTTGAGAGAATCAAAGAGGTAGCAGAAGATGTGAAAGCTGCAGTGATGCATGTTCAGCAGAATTCTGTCGAATGGAAGGCCGATATAGATAATATGATTGTCTGGTCATTTTCTTTGGGAGGAATTTATTCCAGTGTATTTCTAAGAAGTGATTATCATATCAAAGCTGTTATTTCGTATTATGGCTTACTGGATCTTTTCACAAGAATCCCTCCGAAACTGCGGAAGGAGCTTGAGGAATTTACACCTGACCGTTATCTTCGAAATACTACTACTACAAAAATATTGGTTGTCAAAGCAGCCTTGGATAAAGTACCGGGAGTAAATCAATCAATTGATAATTTTGTCAAAGCTGCCGAAAAATATCATATTAATTACAGTTACCTCCTCCACAAATCTGGGGGACATTCCTTTGATGTGCTTACGGATAATGAGGAGACGAAGTATATCATTGACCAGACGCTCAGCTTTATCGAGCTGACCAGCAGGCAATAAAAATGATCAGAAGCCTGGGGCGGCTGCAAACATGATATGACAACTAAGGCAAGGATCCAATGCATCTCATTTTGCACTGTCAGCCTTGCCTTAGGCGATATATTACGCTGCATCAGATCCGTAAAGAACAATACAGAATAAATCAGATCATAAAGATATCTCTAGCATAGTCTGCTTCTAGGAAATTGGAATAAATTCAAAAAATTCTTTATTACCGGGTTCGTTCTGTATTTCTATTTCTTTATCGCTATTTCCGACCTTTCGGTCTACATAGAAATCCTCCCAGCCATTTTCCGGTCGTCCGCCCCAGCAGATGGAGAAACGTCCTTCATTTACATCCATGATTACTGATTTCACGGTTCCAAACCAATCACTGTAATGCCATGCGGTCATACCCTCCGGGTATTTGGTCAAAAGGAAATCCTTTATTTGTGGCTCCGATATGGTGTTGTTGGAGTGTACAAAGCTTCTGAGAGTATTATAACGAACCAGAGAATTGCGCATTGCCATGGGCTCCCGATTCTGGAAGGCTTCAATCGCAATGTGGTTGGTTGCACATAGGAAGGAACTCTCCTTCTCACCTCCGGCAGTCTGAACAGCCATCTCACCATGCATGGTTTCCACTAAAGCAAGCTTTTGATTTCGATCAGCCATTATTAGATTGATATTATAGGCAATCGGCATCTTTTTTACCATCTCAAGCGCTTCTGCCACATCCTTGCAGTTGTCCAGAAGGGTACGAAGCACGGCAAAGAAATTTAGCCCCTTGATCGCCGGTGCTCTCATGGCAGGGATATTACTAACCGGGAAGCCGCAGGAGGACATAGAGATTGCCAGACCGCACTCGTTGATTCCCTCCGTTCTGCCAAACTCGATGATTGAGCCGCCTACATGGGCATACTTACCCTTTGGTGCAATCCGATATACATGGAAGTCTTCTTCCTCTATGCCAAACTCGTAGTTGCGTGCAAGAAGGGTATGACCATTCACGGTGTGTTGCGGGAGCAATGCCATAGAAGAGCATCGGGGTATCAGATAAGTCATCCAGGTATAGAGGTTCTCACGAAGGGGTATTCCGTTTTCGTCTGAGAAACCTCTTAGCTCTTCTGTGAGACCGGGGCAATAGGTATCGTATAAAGCGAGGGCCTGATTGATGTCTTCCTCGGTGATATGTTCCATCGGGCTGACGTGAAGTGCTTCCTTACCCAGTAGGGCTGCCATCTGCCTTCCGATGTCATAATGTGATCCCTCTAGCTCAGAATAAGCCGTTTTTACTTTCTGCATAGTACTTCTTCCTTTCTGTTACTCTGTAGTTCAGAGTGTATTTATTCTTAATTAACTTGTTATAGTAAAATCATACACAAATTAAAATCAAAAAACCTATCATTTCCTGTTCTTTACGGATAGATTTCTTCAATACCTGAAAAACGGATGGAAGCGGTTATATGAATTAAAGGAAGATGCAATAAGATAACGGAGGGAACTATTGACGGATAGGAAAGATTAGAGTTTAATAGAGCTAGAAGGTTTCTATGCCGTAGTAGAGTCAAAGGTTATATGGACAGAAAGGATGATAAAATTGAGAAATGTGAAATGGGGTATCCTTGGTACTGCTGATATTGCAATGAATTATACGATTCCTGCTCTGTGTAAGGCCGATCATTGCATTCTGTATGCAATTGCAGGAAGAAGCAAAGAAAAGGCAGTGGAGTTCAAAAAGCATTTCGGATTTCAGAAGGTCTTCGACAGTTATGAACAAATGCTTGATGACGAAGAGCTTGAAGCGGTTTATATCCCGTTACCCAATCATCTTCATAAGGAGTGGGTACTGAAAGCTGCGGCCAAAAAAAAGCATATTCTATGTGAAAAGCCATTAGCAGGCACAGAAGAGGATGTCAGAGAGATGATTCAAGCCTGCGATGATGCAGGAGTCTTTTTTATGGAGGCATTTGCATACCTTCACAGTCCGGCAGTCAAGTCAATCAAGGCTGTGCTTGATTCCGGGATCATCGGAAAGCCTTCCTTCATCGAGACCACCTTTCTAACTCCTCGACCATCCGAGGATAACATTAGGATGAGAAGAGAAACCCTGGGTGGAGCTTTATATGATTTAGGCTGTTATAATATCAGCTTAATTCTGACGATGCTGGAGGAAGAGCCGGCCGTTGTGAAAGCTCTGGCACAATTTACAGACCAACACATTGATGAATTTGCAGTAGCATATCTTGAATTTCCAAGTGGCTGTAAGGCTTCTGTCGTTACAGGTATGTGCTCGTCTCAAAGATCTGATCGATATTTTATCCATGGAAGTGAGGGGACGATTGAAGCTCCGGTTCCATTTAATGTTGACGGAATTGTGAAATACTATGTTCATACGAAGGAAAGAATACAGGAGTTCACAGTGGAGGTGCCTGATAATTATCAACTAGAAATCGAACAGCTTACAAGCTGTATTCTAAAAGGAGACAGGCCTCATGTCAGTCATGAATTCTCCTTGAGGAATGCCCGTACCATGGATAGGGTATTGAAAAGCATGGGATACACGGATTAACAGAAAAGGAACGAAAAGGAAGGGGCTTCTTTATGAAGCCCCTTCTAATGCTACCGTTGTTATGATTATTGCTCGTATGGCTTAATTGTCTGGATGGTACCATCCGAATTGTACTTTAGCTCGGTATATTTTACGCATCGTTTGTGGTTCACTCCACCGGAGAGGGAACTGTCATGATAGAACAGATACCACTTGTCCTTAAATTGAACGATAGAATGATGAGTGGTCCAGCCAACGACTGGCTCTAGGATTTTCCCGCGGTAGGTGAAGGGACCTTCTGGATTCTTGCTGGTTGCATAAACCAGATAATGAGTACTGCCCGTGGAATAGGACAGATAATAGGTATCGTTGTATTTATGCATCCAGGGACCTTCAAAATATCTTCTGTCTTCGTCCCCAGCTGTGAGAGGATTGCCTGCTTCATCGAGAATCGTGATTTCCTGAGGCGCCGCCTGGAAAGAAAGTAGATCGTCACTAAGCTTTGCAACTCGGGGACCCAAAGCCGGCTCATTTGCATTTGGGCCTTCCGGATTCGCAAGAAAGCTTCCGGTCTGCCACTTTTCTAATTGCCCGCCCCATAATCCACCGAAATAAATATAAGTGCTTCCGTCATCATCCATGTAGACTGCCGGATCAATACTGAAGCTTCCGGGAATATAATTCGGCTCTGCCGAAAAAGGTCCTGCCGGGCTCTTGCTCGTAGCTACTCCGATGCGGAAGATACCATCCTTATCCCTTGCCGGAAAGAAGAGGTAATAAGTGCCGTTCTTATATACGGCATCAGGAGCCCACATCTGCTTACTTACCCAGGGAACATCCTTCATGTGAAGCGCTTCTCCATGATCGACGCAGGGTGCAGTGATATCGTCCATGGAAAGGATATGATAATCCTCCATTTTATATTGGTCTCCGTTATCATTATCAGGTCCGTTATGATCTAAATCATGAGAAGGATAAATATAAATTTTACCTTCAAAGACATGCGCTGACGGATCGGCAGTATAAATATGTGTTACTAAAGGTTGATTTGCATTTTTTTCCATATTATTCTCCATACATTTTTTATTGATACAGTATTATTATATTCCTTTTCTCTTTGCTTTTCTTCGCAAATGTTGACATGTTATTCTTAATTATAGCCAAATTTTTTGATTCTGTCAGAATGTTTCGTCAAAAGCAAGGAGCAATTCCTCACACTAAGAAATCACATAATTCGGCATACTGAATTGACTAGTCAATCAATGACTGTTACAATTAATCCTGCCGGATATTAAGAGAATAAGGATGATATTCATGAATCAGGAGATCCTGTAATTCACAATACTAAATACAAACCAATGCATAACGAGAGGTAATTATGGAAAGTACAGCAAATAATAAAAAATGGACAATCATGGTAATCGTAGTATTAGCGACTTTTATGTCGACCCTGGATGGCAGTATAGTAAACGTAGCACTGCCAAGGATGGCTAAGGTCCTGGGGGTTACGACTGCAAATATACAATTGGTGGCAACCTGTTATTTGATCGCCATCGCAGGCACAGTATTAATTTTCGGAAGATTGGGTGATATCCTTGGAAAAACAAGAGTATTTACGATTGGACTGGGTATTTTTACCCTTGGTTCCCTGCTTTGCGGCTTGACACATTCCTTTGCATTGCTGATCATAGCAAGAATTATTCAGGCGATCGGTGCGGCCGGTACCATGGCCAATAATCAGGGCATCATAGCAGAGACCTTTCCTCCAAACGAAAGAGGGAAAGCACTTGGATTGAACGGAACAGCCGTAGCCTTAGGCTCCCTTGTGGGTCCCGGATTTGGCGGTCTGATTGTGGGAGTTGCAAGCTGGGAATATATTTTTTTGATCAATGTACCGATTGGACTGATCACCTTATTCTTATGCATTAAGCTATTACCGAAAGGACAAAAAAGGGTTCAGGGAAGGTTTGACACCCTGGGTGCAGGTTTATTTCTGATCGCTATCATTTCGCTGTTCTCAGCCATGAACGAAGGCTTAAATCGAGGCTTTACTGACCCTTTGATCTTGTCGGGCTTTGCTCTGTCTGCGATATCCTTCTTCGCGTTCCTTCTGGTTGAAAGCAAGCGTGAGAATCCGATGATTCAGTTACAGATTTTTCAGAATACGCTTTTTTCACTCAGCATCTTCTGCGGATTTATTTCTTTTGTGGCGATATTCTGTAACAATATCATTCTGCCCTTTTACTTGCAGGAGGCGAGGGCCTTCACTCCCGGGCAAGCGGGGCTTTTGCTCATGATCTATCCATTGATTCTGTCCGTAGTTGCTCCGGCTAGCGGACATTTATCTGACGAAATCGGATCGGAGCTGCTTACCTTCCTCGGTCTGGTATTAACCAGCACAGGTTTGTTTATGATGTCAACACTGAAAGAGAATTCAACTCTATTCAGTATGATCCTTTTCATAGGAATCATGTCGGTCGGAATGGGGATTTTCCAATCACCGAATAATTCGCTGATTATGTCAACGGTATCCAGGGATAAGCTCGGAATCGCCGGCAGTATTAATGCATTAATCAGAAACCTGGGGATGGTTTGCGGCATCGCGTTGGCTACCACTTTGTTATACAGTATGATGAGTTTCAGAATCGGGTATCGGGTTACGGACTTTGTTGCAGGACGAATTGATGCTTTTATCTTCGGAATGAAGACAGTATATATCGCAGCAGGAGGGATCGCGCTCATTGGAGCGGTATTGACACTGGTCAGATTGATCGGGAAAAAGCGGAGAACATAAAAACTGCTGTAAAAATGTTCTTTGCACGATCAAAACATCTTACAGCAACTGCTTTTTAAATTTTTTTTATCTTTCTGAGTTTACTATACCACAAAATCCAATATTATTCAAGACTGGTAATATATGGTTCGGTGTGATAATTAACATATAGAGATAACGTATCTTAAGTCTCTATAAAACAGGAGGGTAAGAATATGAGAATAAGTGAAAATATGGAGCTGTTGGAGTTAGAATGTGTGCTTACAAACGGACCGGGGAGGATACATCCACTCTTCGTTTGGGATGATCAGGATGTAGTTTTATTTGATGCCGGCTTACCGGGGATGGGAGACGTTATCCGGGAAGCAGCAGAAAAGGCCGGAGTTCCGTTCGAAAGACTAAACAAAATCATGATTACTCATTCCGATATGGATCATATTGGTAGTCTGGCCAAAATCATACAGGAAAATGATCATAAAATTACAGTATACGCACATAAAGAAGAGAAACCCTATATCGAAGCAGAATTACCTCCGGTAAGGGTAAAACAGATGGAGGAAAGAATTGGATTATCATCAGGAGTAATGCGGGAACAATTGGTTACGATGACCGAAGGGTTGAAAAGAAGTTATCCTATGTTCAAAGCGAATGTTGACAGGATAGTTGAGGATGGAGAAGTTCTGCCCTTCTGCGGAGGGATTATATGCATCTTCACTCCGGGACATACTCCCGGGCATATGAGTTATTATTTTGAAAAGCTTCATCTACTGGTAGCTGGAGATATTCTTCAGATCAATGATGGAGTTATTGACAGATGTCCTGACTTTACCACGATAGAGGAGGTAGCCCTTCAAAAATCGTTGGAGAGACTTGGCAATTATGAAATCGAGACCATTGTCTGTTATCACGGAGGCTTATTTCAAGGAGAACTAGCAATAAAATAAATGAAATGATTTAAGAAGGAGGTACCATCCTATGACTCGTTATGTTCATACCAATATTATTGCAAAAGATCCGACTCTATTAATCGATTTCTATCAACAGGTATTTGACTGCCGCAGGATCGGTGAGACAAGGAATCTGCGTGGAGACTGGCTGGACCGGCTGGCCGGTATTCCCGATGCGCATATCACAGGGGAGCATTTATGTCTTCCCGGTTATGAGGAGGGACATCCGACACTTGAGATCTTCTCCTATGAGAAGATGCAGGGAGAACAGCAGCACCCCATCAACTCCTACGGATTTGCGCATATTGCTTTTGAAGTAGATAATGTAGAGAAGACACTGGAGAAAGTGTTGGCTTTCGGAGGCAGTATGGTAGGAGAGCTTGTCCATGCTGATTATGAGGATGGACGTAAAGCAACCTTTGTATACACCAGGGACCCGGAAGGAAATATCGTAGAACTGCAAAGTTGGAGTAAGTGATAAGATCGTACGGTTGTCACTCTGTGTCATATTAAATATCGATCAGAAGGAGAGAAAATTATGATACTGGGCTGCCATTTATCATCATCAAAAGGCTTTCTTCCCATGGGTAAGGAAGCGTTGAGTATTGGAGCAAACACCTTTCAGTTTTTTACCCGTAATCCTCGAGGCAGTAAGGCGAAGAAGCTTGATTCAGAGGATGCAAGAAAGCTTCTCGCACTGGCTAAGGAGAATGATTTCGGGGTATTGTTGGCCCATGCTCCCCTATACTCTCAACCCCTGCTCTGCAGATCCCAAGGTACGAGAATTTGCATTACTGACCATGGCAGATGATTTAGAACGGATGGAACATCTGCCCTGTAATTACTATAACCTTCACCCTGGCAGTCACGGAGGGCAGGGAATAGATACCGGTATAACGCTGATTACCGATGCACTCAATGAAACATTAACCACAAAACAAACCACGAAAGTACTATTAGAAACCATGGCCGGAAAAAGGAACTGAGGTGGGAAGGACATTCGAAGAGCTTCGCAGGATTCTGGACGGAGTGTTTCTGTCAGATCAAGTAGGCGTTTGTCTGGATACCTGCCATATTCATGATGCAGGATATGATATCGTCAATGACCTTGACGGAGTTCTGGAGGAGTTTGACCGAATTCTGGGTCTGGAAAAATTAAAAGCAATTCATATCAATGACAGTAAGAATCCATTGGGCTGTCATAAGGATCGTCATGAAAAGATCGGACAGGGAACCATCGGACTCGAGGCAATTGCCAGGATTATTAATCATCCGGTATTAAGGGGGCTGCCTTTTTATCTTGAAACACCAAACGAGCTGTCCGGTTATGCTGAAGAGATCAGCTTATTAAGAGGATTGTTCAGGGAGAGCTAAACACATTTCTTATAGTCTTAGAAGAGGGATAGTACAAAACGATAAAAAGGTGATGCAGGCACGAAGCGGCATTACCTTTTTTGGCTTATGGATAAGATATCCTTCTACGAATTTGGAAGAGGAGCCCAAAAAGCAGGGCTTTACTTTGTTTTATTTGTAATCAGGGAGAATAAGCGCTATAATGGAAAAAGTAGTTGATCTGTACTATGGGGGGAGTATATGAAGAAATCATATCAAATTGTTCTAATTCTTGGGGGTATATTCGCTTTATTTAATCTAAGCTTTTTCCTTTTGATGCGATCCATCTGGATCTTTGTAGATCATACGATTAATCTCCCGGGAGGAATCACCTTTACCGGATTATTTACCGGGATCTTGTTGGGAATCACGATATTCTTTATCATAGTCATCGGAATACGTACGTATACAAAGAGTGCACTGCGGGTGCTTCCTATCACAATTTTGATCTACTTTTTTCTTTTCATAGAAATAGCAGCGTTGATGCTGAATGGTTATCTTTACCTTCAGATGGGAAGTATTCAATACGAAGTGTTCAGAGAGTTGAGATTTGCTCTGCCCTATATGGGTGCGGCTGTCATATTATTGTTTTTCACTCTGGTATATCCGAAGACAAGACTCTGTAAACGCAGATGGTTTCAGGTACTGATGCTTCTGCTTGTGGCTGGGACCTCAGTGTATTTGATCTATGACTTTGGCCGGGTAAGGATTACCTCCGGTCCGATCCTGCAGGAGGTAGATCAGGATACACTGGCAGTTCTTTGGACTACAAATGTAGAATGTACCGGAGAGGTAAGATATGGGAGTAATCCGGAGAAGCTGACTACAGCATATCAGGAAGAAGATGGGCTTATACAGGCCAATACAAGGCTTCATAAGGTGTTACTGAACATGACAGATCAGGAGGAAGTATATTACCTCGTAGAGAGCAGAAAGATAAAGCGGCTTTATCAAAACTATGCCTCTTACGGAAACACAATCGTCTCCCCTTTTCTTTACTATCAAAAACAGCCGGAAGAGGATAAAGTAACCTTTTATGTCCTGAATGATGTCCATGGAAATCAACAAATCTATGAGAACTTTCTGACAAGAAATAGGTATGATTTTGTTGTCTCTAATGGTGATGCAGTGGAAGTTGCAGAAGATTTTAAGGCCATCACTGAGAAATTTCTGTCGCCCTTTGGACGGGGTACTTTTCATGGCAAACGGCTGTATTTTGTGCGTGGTAATCACGAAACTAGAGGCGCAGCTGCAAGAAGCTTAAAGGAATATCTTGCGCTACCGGGCAACAGATATTATTATACCTTTACGGCCGGACCAGTCTATGCAATCGTTTTGGATTCCGGTGAAGATAAGCCGGATCATCATGAGGAATACAGCGGTCTGGTAGATTTTAAGAGTTATAAAGAGGAAGAGACAAAATGGCTGGAGCAGGTATTGGCAAGTGAGGAATATAAGGCAGCCCCTTATCATATCGCATTCATTCATATGCCGCTCAATAGCTACCTTGAACAGACAGAAGAGGATTATTTAAAAACGGATGAAACGATGTGGCGTTCTATGCTGTCTGAGGCAGGAATTGATGTCGTCTTCTCCGGGCACACTCATACAGCTGAGGTTATCAATCCTTCTGAGTATGATGCTGTATTTCCGACAGTAATCGGCGGGGGAGAAGCCTGGAAGGGTAAGGATTATCGGGCAGTCAGAGTAGAAGCTTCCCCACGGCAGATGATTGTATCCTATGAAGACTGGGAAGGCAACAGGGAGGAAGTGTTACAGCTTCTCCCTAAGCAGTAGGTATCAAGGTAACCGGATTAAAAATCACATTAGCAAGCAAAAGGTATAGAAGTTTTCTTAGTATTTGAGTTGCTTATAGCAAAAGAGGAGTCAGAATGAATAATAATGATATATTGATCAGATTCAGATATGCACTAGATATCAAGGATACAGATATAATTGAAATTTTCAAGCTGGGCGGCATCACTGTGACACGGGAGGAGCTGCAGCGTATGCTGATGAAACCGAAAAACAGTAATTATCTGGTTTCAGAGGAAGAGGAGTTTATTGCAGCGGACAATATGCGAAGATGTAATAACTTCATGCTGGAATCATTTCTAAATGGCTTCATCATATTGAAAAGAGGGAAGCAGGAGCCAAAGCCCGGAGAACCTGAAAAACAAATGTTTATGATTAATAAGAATTCAACTGTCAATAATGTTGTGCTGAAGAAATTAAAAATCGCATTGGCTCTGACCAGTGATGATATATTGGATATTATCAAACTGGCAGGAGCCAGTCTGTCAAACAGTGAATTAAGTGCCGTACTTCGAAGAGAGGGACAACGTAATTATAAGGAATGCGGAGATAGTTATATCAAATATTTTTTAAAGGGTTTGGCTATTCGCTATCGGATTAAATGATACGAATGAGAATATAAATCAAGAAATTTCACATGGTAAATATATGTTTACCCCTTAAATTTACCGGTGTTTATAAGAATGGAGAATTTTATGCAATTTAAAGAATTAAAGATTATGCCGGAAATAATAAAGGTTCTTGAAAAAGAACACTATGTTAACCCTACACCCATTCAGGAAGAGGCAATTCCGTATATACTGAATGGTAGGGATATCCTGGGATGTGCACAGACTGGGACCGGTAAGACAGCAGCCTTTGCAATACCGACATTACAGTTACTTAGCGAGGAGAGAGTTCATCCAGCAGAGCATAAGATCAGGGCTTTGATTATCACACCAACCAGAGAGCTTGCCCTTCAGATCTATGAAAGCTTTTGTACCTATGGCAGATATACAAAAATGAAATGCTGTGTCATCTTTGGTGGTGTTTCTCAAAAACCACAGGAAGAAAAATTACAGCAGGGTGTGGATATTCTTGTGGCAACTCCCGGGAGATTGAATGACTTAATCAATCAAAGGCTCGTAGATATCGGGAATATTAAGATACTTATTCTGGACGAAGCGGATCGTATGCTGGATATGGGATTTATCAATGATGTCAAAAAGATCATCGCCAAAACACCGGTGAAAAAGCAGACGTTACTCTTTTCGGCTACCATGCCAACAGATATTGCTAATCTGTCCAATACGATTCTGAAGAACCCGGCTAAGATTGAAATAACTCCTGTGTCATCCACTGTAGATACGATAGAACAATATCTTTATTATGTTGATAAGGCTAACAAGAAGGATTTATTACTGCATATCTTAAAGGATCAAGCCATCGAATCCGCTTTGGTTTTTACCCGGACCAAACATGGAGCAGATCGTATCGTAAAGCAGTTATCGAAGGAAAATGTGACAGCACAGGCTATACACGGGGATAAGTCTCAAGGAGCAAGGCAAACTGCATTAAGTAATTTTAAGAATAGAAAGCTACGCATTCTGATTGCTACAGATATCGCTGCCAGAGGAATTGATATTGATGAGCTTTCCCATGTCATCAATTATGATCTGCCGGATGTACCGGAAACTTATGTACACAGAATTGGAAGGACAGGCCGTGCGGGACTTGGAGGTGTGGCAATCTCCTTCTGTGATTTTGATGAGAAGGAGTTATTGACCGATATTGAAAAACTAATTGGCAAACACCTTCAGGAGGTAAAGGAACATCCATATCCTTTGATGAACAATTTTCCGGCAGTAAAAGCAACACAGCCAAGAGCTAGGAAGGATACAGTGAAAGATTCACAGACTAAGAAAGAAGCTGTGAAGTCCGAAATATCGCACAGAGAACCGCCAGTTAGAAACGGTATACAAAGAAACAATTATCAGACAGATACTAAGCAAAGAAATAATTCACAAAGAATTACCTCAGAGAGAAATACATTAGAGAGAAATACCACACAGAGAAATACCTCAGAGAGAAATACCTCAGAGAGAAATACCTCACAGAAAGATACCACACAAAGAAGTACTTCACAGACAGATACCACACAGAGAAGTACTTCACAGAGAGAGGCCTCACAGAGAAGTACCTCGCAGAAAGATACCACACAGAGAAATATCTTACAAAGAGATACTACACAGAGAAGTACTTCTCAGAGAAAGACCACACAGAGGGATGGCTCACAAAGAGATACCTCTGCGATGGCTTCCGGGAAGGATAAATTATATCCGAAGAAGAAATATCGAATGACAGCAGATGGTGTTTTAAAAGAAAAAAGGAGCTTTTTTAAGAAATCAAATAAAAGCTATGGGGGGAGAGTACCTAATCAAAAGACGAAATCATAAATCAGTAAAATGAACTGATTGGGATATACTAGGGGGGGAAAACGATGTTTAGTGATAAAAGAGGCAAAAAGGTAATATTAGTTGCACATTGTATTTTGAATCAGAATGCAAAGCTTGATGAGTGCGCCCATTATCCCGGTGCTATTCGGGAGATTATTCAACTGTTGTTGGAACGCGGGATAGGCATGATTCAAATGCCTTGCCCTGAGTTAATCAGACTTGGGCTCGACAGGCAGGCAGATAAATCAACCAGTCACACGGTTCAGTCAGAGGATACCAGAATATCAAGGATTATGCAGGAAGCAGAAGCACAGAAGCTATGTAAAAAAATCTCAGAGGATATTGTATATCAGGTTGAGGAATATCAGAAAAATGGGTTTGAAGTTCTTGGCCTATTGGGTATTAACGGATCTCCTACCTGTGGGGTGGAGACGACATGGGCAGATGACCATGAGTTTGATGGATATGGCGTACTGATAAAATGTCTTGAAGAAGAATTGGCGCAAAGAAACATTACTCTTAATATGGCAGGGATAAAGGCAAATGATACCTGTAGCGCGATAGAGACGGTTCAAACCTTACTTGCATTATAGTGTTACATTAGCTAAACTTTAAGCATTAGTTCATGAGGAGGAAATGTCATGTCAGTACAGTTCAGGAACTATACAGAGCAGGCAGGAATTACCAAGGATTATAATAAAGTAAGGGCTTTTCTCGTCAAGTTGGGATATGCAGAATTTACGTATGCAAGATGGGATTGGGTAACTACTCATAGCTATCTTGATAAAAACTCTGTGGGAAGGATTGGTATCTGGGAAGAGAATCACGAAGTGGTCGGACTGGCAACCTATGATTGCTTTTTAGGAACTGCATATTGCCTGGCCTTACCACAATATACATCAATCAAAAGAGAAATATTATTATATGCAATGGATCAGCTTTCCAACAACGGAGAGTTCGGAGTTGTTATTGCTGATTCTGATGTGGAATTTCAGGATATCGCCGCGCAATTAGGGTTTTATGCAACCACGGACAAGGAGTACGATGCGGCGTTCTATATTGACCGTACCTCAACGAAATACAAGCTTCCAGAAGGCTTTTCAATAACCTCAATGGAAGAAACCTTTGATTTACTTCAATATCGCAGAGTTTTGTGGAAAGGCTTTAATCATGAACTGAATGGAGAGGGAGAATTCTCATTTACGAAAAAAAGAGAAGACAGTTCAAAGGAGGAGATGCTACGACCAAATGTGAATCTGAGTCTGAAGATTGCTGTAGTTGCACCTGATAGAAATTTTGCAGCTTATTGTGGAATGTGGTATGACCCGGTAGCAGGTTTTGCTGTGATTGAACCGGTAGCGACAGACCCTGAGTACCGAAAGCTTGGACTTGGTAGAGCTGCAGTATTGGAAGGGATAAGGCGAGTAGGCGAACTTGGAGCAAAGATAGCTTATGTTGGTTCTTCACAGCAATTCTATTATCGTATCGGCATGAGGCCTTATGCCGCATCTACTGTTTGGAAGAAACTATGAGGAAAGGATGGCGATTTCATTGGAGAACAATAAACTGGAATATCATAATATTGATGAATATATAGGGCAATTTCCAAGCGAAATTCAAGACATTCTTCAAAAAATAAGAGCGCTCATTCATGAAACAGCCCCAGAGGCTAGTGAGAAAATCAGTTATCAAATGCCTACCTTCTATATGAACGGTAATCTGGTCCACTTTGCAGCCTTTAAAAAGCATATTGGTTTTTATCCGACCCCAAGCGGTACAGAACAATTTAGAAATGAACTGTCTGCTTATAAAGGTGCGAAGGGATCTGTGCAATTCCCTTTGAATCAACCCATACCATATGACTTGATCAGACGGATCGTTGAATTTAGAGTTGCTGAGAATAGCACCAAAGACAAAAAAATCTCAAATAAGAAATTGAGTTCCAAATAAGAAGTTGAGATCTAAATAAGAATAGGTTTCCCAGTAAGAATAGAGTATAAAATTAGAAAAGAGTTTAAAATAAGAAAAGAGTTTAAAATAAGAATAGAGTTCGAAATCAGGAGAAGGGTGTGCTTACTATCATAGGCACACCCTTTCTTTCGGATAAATTAGGAATGTTATGGCATAAGTGAATATTAATTCATATTATGTTTGATTATTGTCTGAAAAATAACGATAATTGACTAAATAGAAAGAATATTGTATATTGAATTATACATACAGAGTATGGAAATATTTTTACTGATTATAATAATTTATGTTTTCTTAGAATAGTAGTGATACAAACTGATCGCAATAGAGAAACATCTGGAAAGGAGATGGATATGGGTAAATTAAAAGAGGATCAAAAGCCAGTCATTACGATAAGAGTTAAGCTTAAGACTTCGGTAGAAAAAGTATGGGAATGCTTTATAGAGCCTGAACATATCAAACAATGGAACAACGCCACGGAGGATTGGCATACTCCCTATGCAGAAAATAATTTGATCATAGGTGGCAGGTTCCTATCAAGAATGGAAGTGAAGGACGGAAGCTTTGGATTTGATTTTAGTGGTGTTTATAATGATGTGAAGCAGTATAAAAGTATTGTTTATACGATAGACGACGGAAGGAAGGTTACTGTGACATTTCGGTCTTTAGGAAGTGAAACCGAGGTAATCGAAGCTTTCGAAGCAGAGGATACCAATTCCATTGAGCTGCAACGAAGCGGATGGCAGTCAATTCTAGATAATTTTGCAAGGTATACAGAGCAAACCATGTAGAGCCTTCCACATCAAGAGACTTATCGATACAATCACAATAATCAGGAGGATAATCGCATGCAGAAAATAGTTCCTCACCTATGGTATGACAAAGAAGCACTGGAAGCTGCAAAGCTTTATGTAAGCTTATTTGATCAATCCTATATAGTAAATACTGTTACGATCCCGGATACGCCGTCGGGTGATGCAGAGCTGGTGGAATTTCGACTGGCTAATCTTAACTTTTCAGCAATCAGTGCCGGTCCTTATTTTACTTTCAATCCGTCAGTATCACTAATGGTTGCCTGTGAAACAAAAGAGGAGGTTGACAGATTATATCATGCACTATCCCCGGGAGGGTCAGAGCTGATGCCTCTGGACGAATATCCCTTCAGTAAGTATTATGTATGGCTGTCAGATAAATATGGTCTTGGATGGCAACTCATGCTGGTAGAAGATGCATCAGAGCATCCGAAGATAAGACCCTGTCTGTTATTTAGCGGATCAGCCTGTGGCTTTGCAGAAGCTGCAGCAGCTTTCTATACCTCCGTATTCCGGGAGGTAAAGAAGGGATATTTTAATTATTATAAACCCGGAGAAGCAGTGGATCCAAGAGCAAAGGTAAATTACGGTGAAGTTGATATTCTTGGGACTTCAATTGTTATCATGGATCATGGCTATGGTGCTGATTTTACTTTTAATGAAGCCTTCTCCTTCGAGGTATTATGTAATGATCAGAAGGAGATCGATTATTATTGGGACAAGCTTTCAGCCGTCCCGGAAGCGGAACAATGTGGCTGGCTTAAGGATCAATATGGTCTTTCCTGGCAGATAGAACCCGCAGCTATGAAGGAAATGATGTCACATGGCACAAAGGAGGAGATGAAGCGTATTACAGAGGCATTTTTGAAAATGAAGAAATTTGATATTGCAGCACTGGAGAATGCTCGATTGAGATAAGAGTGCCAATTAAATATCGTAAACAAGTTAAGAAATATTGAAAAATAACGATTTTTATGGATGTAATTAATAACATTATGTTCAGAATCACAAATCTTATAAATAGTGTGTTAAATTATTGACAAACTAGAATAAAGTGATATGATGGTATTGTTAAAAAAATAACAAACAAACGAACGAAAGGAGAGTTATCACAATGAATAATCTTATGCAACAGGCAAATATAGAAGAAAAGGGTCCCCTTACGGACGCTTATCTGGAGAAAATGAATGCTTATTGGCGTGCTACGAATTATCTTGCAGCAGGTCAGTTATACTTACTCGATAATCCGCTGCTACGGAAACCGCTTACAATGGAGCATGTGAAGAAAAAGATTGTAGGACACTGGGGAACGGTTCCGGGACAAAACTTTGTATACACCCATTTAAACCGTGTAATTAAAAAATACGATCAGGATATGGTTCTGATCTCCGGTCCGGGTCATGGCGGCAATTTCTTTGTAGCAAATACATATTTAGAGGGAACCTATAGTGAAATTTATCCGGATGTAAGCAGAGATGAAGAGGGCATGAAGAAGCTGTTCAAGCAGTTCTCTTTCCCGGGCGGTATTTCAAGCCATGTTGCTCCCGAGACCCCCGGCTCTATCAATGAAGGTGGAGAGCTTGGATATTCCATAGCACATGCCTTTGGTTCTGTCTTTGATAATCCGGATTTAATCACCGCATGTATCGTCGGTGACGGTGAAGCAGAGACTGCAGCGCTTGCTACCTCCTGGCAGTCGAATAAATTCCTGAATGCAGTGATTGACGGAGCAGTATTGCCAATTCTTCATTTGAACGGTTATAAAATCAGCAATCCGACGATCTTTGCTCGAATGTCTCATGAGGAAATCCAAAAGTTCTTTGAAGGCTGTGGCTGGAAGCCTTATTTCGTAGAAGGCGGCGATCCGATGCCGATGCATCGATTGATGGCAGAGACACTGGATACCGTAATCGAAGAAATTAAGGCAATTCAGAAGCATGCAAGAGAGACAGGAGATACCACAAGACCTGTTTGGCCGATGATCGTGTTAAATACACCTAAGGGGTGGACTGGACCCAAGGTTGTAGATGGCAAACAGATTGAAGGTACTTTCCGTGCACATCAGGTTCCCTTGTCCATGGAGGAACCCGGACATCTTCAGTTATTAAAGGAATGGCTGGAGAGTTATCACCCGGAGGAACTGTTCGATGAGAACTGCCGGCTGATCCCCGAACTGGAAGCACTGACACCTGTCGGTAATTTTAGAATCGGTTCCAATCCCCATGCCAATGGAGGAAAACTTTTAAGAGACCTTCGCCTTCCTGACTTCAAGACATACGGAATCAATGTACCTGCTCCCGGTGCGGTAGAAGCACAGGATATGATGGAGCTTGGAGGCTTTGTCCGCGATGTCTTCAAGCTGAATGCGGAAAGTAGGAATTTCCGTATCTTCGGACCGGATGAAACGATGTCAAACCGTCTGAACAAAGTATTTGAGGTGACAAACCGTGATTGGAATGCCGAGAGGTATGGCTATGATGAATTCCTGGCAAGTGATGGTCGTGTGATGGATTCCATGCTAAGCGAGCATATGTGTGAGGGCTGGCTGGAGGGATACTTATTAACCGGACGTCATGGTTTCTTTGCAAGCTATGAGGCATTTATCAGAACAGTGGATTCTATGGCAGCACAGCATGCAAAGTGGCTTAAGGTATGTAATGAGCTTCCCTGGAGACAGAAGATCGCTTCCCTCAATCTGATCCTTACCTCCAATGTATGGCAGCAGGATCATAACGGTTTTACCCATCAGGATCCGGGCTTCCTAGACCATATTGCTAATAAAAAGGCAGATGTTGTACGCCTTTATCTGCCTCCGGATACAAATACTTTATTATCTACCTTCGATCATTGTATCAGAAGTAAGAACTATGTAAATGTTATGGTGACCTCGAAACATCCTCGTCCTCAGTGGCTTACCATGGAGCAGGCAGTGAAGCATTGCACCCAGGGCATCGGTATCTGGGATTGGGCAAGCAACGACCAGGGACAGGAGCCGGATGTAGTATTAGCCTGCTGTGGAGATACACCTACCCTGGAGATTATGGCTGCAGTAACTATCTTAAGAGATCATATGCCGGAGATCAAGATTCGTGTCATCAATGTCGTGGATCTGATGAAGCTACAGCCACACAGTCAGCATCCTCACGGTCTTACCGATGCAGAATATGATGCATTATTTACCAGGGATAAGCCAATCATCTTCGCATTCCATGGATATCCGACCATGATTCATGAATTAGCTTATCATCGTCGCAACCGTAATCTGCATGTATGCGGTTACCGTGAAGAGGGAACCATAACCACACCGTTTGATATGCGTGTACAAAATGAGATTGACCGCTTCAATCTGGTAAAGAAGGTTATCATGCGTCTGCCTCAGCTCGGCAATCGTGGTGCATACCTGATCCAGCAGATGAATGACAAGCTTGTGGAGCACAAACAGTATATCCATGAGTATGGTCAGGACCTGCCGGAGGTAAGAGATTGGAAATGGCATCTTCCTACAGACAAATAGTGATTTAAACGAAATACGGTTTTAATTTATGGCAAGAGATTTATGTAGCATATAGCAAGAACCCCCTTGGTTGGAAGCATCCGGTTGTGGAAAGCATCCAGCTAAGGGGGTTTTCTAGTAAAAAGTATTCTAAAGAACGACGTTCGATTATGCAGGAAGACAGGTATTTAAAGAGGGATCCGGCTGCAACAGGGAGTTCTGTTTTAGATATTTTTGAAAGAATTCCTGGAAAGCCTCGCTTATGATCTTTTGTCCATTGGAATTTGGATGGGTACCATCTTCACAGATCAGGCCTTCTACATGGTCCTTCTTCAAGAAAGCAGATCGGATATCAATCAGCGGTACATTTTCCTGCTTTGCAATCTCTTCCACGCAGGAAGAATACATTGCCTGGTGATTATAGATTGTTTTGATGGAACCAAGCCATTTCATTACGTTCTCTTTATTTAAATTTCCACACCACCAATCAAAGAACCTCTGGGGGTCCAGTGGAGGCAGTGTTGTCAGAATAGGTATCATATGATTATTCTTAATTGTCTTAATTAATTTGGTATATTCAGTGATAAACAGGTCCAGCGGTGTATTTGGTTTGAATTCTCCACCCGGATTGGCAGCAATCTCTTCCCATTTATAATCACAGTCATTTCCACCAAAATCCATTACGATCGCATCGAATACCTTTCCTTTTTCAAGCTGCTTTGAAATCAGCTGAGATCCCTTTGTTACAGTACAACCGAAACGCGAATCGTTAGTAAATGTTAAGGAGTACATGTCGCTCAGCTTGTTCAAATCGATATCATTTTTGGTATAATAACGTTTATTTTCCGGATTTACCTGGATTCCCTTCAGGATGGAATCTCCAAGGACCTCGATTCTTTCTATTTGCTTCATTATGATAACCCTCTTTCTTATCTTGATCAGCATATAGCGTTGGCATGATGTGATGTAGTAATGATAACCACATTGTATGACAATTATATCCACATGTCAACATTTTTATGCAACGAAGAGGGATTATTATAATTGTAATCGAATGGTAATACAGAACAACTGTATTAAAGAGACCGAGTAGTATCGATAAATTTCATATGTGGGAACTTACTCTTCATAATATCATTATCGTAATGGTTATCTATATATTCTTCGACGGTATCCTTCGAGGGGATTCCTTGAAGACGTTCATTCCATCTGCTTACAGCTGCGGCAGAAAAGATCAGGTTGACAGTCATAAACAGGATGAAGACCCAGGTGAAGATAAAGGCAGCTTTTCCGCGAATGCGTTCCAGACCTTGATTGAGTAAGGGAAAAATCCATTTAATAAAAACCAATCCAAGCAATCCCCAGTATATTCCGTATTTCAGACTGGTCCGGCCACCGAGGTTAAGAGGTTGTTTACTATAATCCCATGTAATGGAACCAAAGGCAATCTCTTGAAAAAGTCTTGCTATGTATTCGAAGGCAGAGCCACAAATAGTCGCTGTAAAAAAGATGAGCAAAGGAGATTTCTCCTTCAATATATGAAACAAAAGAAACATAATCATGGCACCCAGGCCATAAATCTCACTGAAGGGTCCCCAGACCACACCGGCACGACATTCCCATATCCCCTTATGTAAGTAATACTGGATCTGCTCCATATAACAGCCAAAGATACTTCCAATGATGAAGATGAAGAATAGCTTATAGAAAGTATGATTTTTGATAAAAGCTTCTGTTTCTGTTTGAGTGGGTGAAGTTGCCTCTTCATAGGATCCCGGCAGGACCTGTTCCTGATATATATTCTCAAATTCTGTGTATTTCAAAGTATCACTTCCTTTTTATTACTGTAATCCTAAGTCATTATAGTAAATATATTCCTCTGAAACATTAATATAAGATTAAAAAGGGATTAAGATCATTTTTCGTAGAATTTTACTACGTTATTTAGTATAACGATTGATTCACTCTCTTATTTTCAAAAATTGTCTGCCTCTGAAATTGTTTCGGAGAGAGAGGTACCGGTATTAGGCTTTGGAGATGATATTAAAGTTAAAACGTATATATTTAAAACAAAAAATAGATGATTGAAAATAGAAAATAGATATTTTGGAAAGATAGATGAGGATTAATATATATAAAATGTACAATAGATAACATTGAATTGACAAATATGCTAGATAAGGTGTAGAATTATTTTAATTAGAAATATATACGCATATATAATTTATAATATCGATAAGTCAGTACTGATGATATCGCTCATTAGCTTTTCAGTACTTACAGATTTACCTGTATAAGCAGGTATAAAACTTCGTAAAACATATATTGATGATAATATTGGAGGAAGAGTGAAAGAAAAATCACTTTCACAATGCGAATGGAATAATATTCGCATTTGAAAGAACTCCAAAATAGAAATCAAACGAATTCAAGAATTCGTTAAGGAATTTCATTTTGAACTTCTTTCAGGTATTGTTGGTGCCGCCGCTTGGTGGCGGAATGGAGTAAATTATGAAGGTAACAATTGAAGATGTGGTAAAGAAGAGCGGGCTATCCTATGTTACAGTATCCCGTGTAATCAGTAATTCACCCAATGTCAGGGAAGGTAATCGGAGAAAAGTCCTGGAAGCTATCGAAGAATTGGGCTATATCCCAAGTGCTGCAGCAAGAACTCTGGCCACAGGCAGGACAAATGTCATAGCGTTATTTATTTCCCATCTGGGAGATGATTATTTCAACGGTATCGTGAAGGAGGTGAATGAACAGCTGTTAAGCAGGGGCTATCTTCTGACTCTGTTTATCTATGATGAGGACAATGGACAGTTCGACTCAGCTATTTTAAGCCAAAGCCGTGTCGATGGTGCAATCCTTCTGGTACCAGGCAGAGAGAAATATTTTATTGATGTATTTAAATCGAAGAAGATTCCATTCGTAGTCATTGATAACCAAACCATGTACGAAGACATAACTTCTATTCTGGCAGATAATATTGCAGGCGGTTATTTGGCAACGAGACATTTACTCGAGCTTGGGCATAGAAAAATCGGTCTGATCGGTTCGACGATGAACAGCTTATCTACGATGGAACGACAGTTAGGAGCAATGAAAGCCTTATCCGAGGCGGAGCTTCAGCCTTATAAACAGGAATACGGTGCCTATAATCAGTTGACCGGATATAAAGCTATTATGAAATGGAAGACAGAGGGAGAGTTGCCCAGCGGTATATTCGCATTTGATGACCATATTGCTTTAGGGGCAATCAATGCGATCAAGGATCTCGGACTGAATGTGCCCGGGGATATCTCCGTATGCGGTTATGATGATAGTCTGATTGCAAATCATTACGAACCCAGAATTACCTCCATACGTCAGCCCGCTGAGGAGATGGCTAAGAGTGCAGTTCAGCAGTTACTTTCTATCATTAATGAACGAAGGGATCAATCCTTTGCAGTAAAATATCCGCCAAGACTGGAAGTGAAGGATTCAACGATAAGGTATTATAATGAAAAGGAGTGATAGGATGCATAAACTACAAATTGCAGTGATTGGTGCAGGCAGCACTTATACCCCGGAGTTGATTGAAGGTATCCTTCTTCGAAGCGCCTCCCTCCCTGTCACGGACCTGGTTCTGATGGACATCGATAAGCCGAAGTTGGAGATTGTCGGCGGACTATGTCGAAGAATGATAGAAAAGGCAGGTTTGAATATAAGGGTTTCCCTTACTCTTGAGTTGGAACCGGCTTTAATCGGAGCGGATTTTGTTCTCGCACAGATCAGAGTTGGCAAGCTGCCCTGCAGGATTCTTGATGAGAAAATACCGCTCAAGTATGGCTTGATCGGTCAGGAGACTACAGGCATCGGAGGCTTTTTCAAAGCCCTTCGTACCATTCCTGCCATGCTGCAGATTACAAGGGAGATGGAACGGTTATGTCCCGAGGCCTGGTTGATCAATTTCTCCAATCCCTCCGGGATCGTGGCGGAAGCTTTACAGAAATATTCGAGCATTAAAACCTTAGGCTTATGCAATGTTCCGATCAATATGCTTGCGGGAGTGGAACAGGCGCTTGGAGAGCAACAGCTGGACATCCAATATGTCGGATTAAATCACTTAAGCTTTATCACAGGAATCAGGAAAGGAAATCGAGAGCTTCTTACCGAAGTACTGGAGCAGGGCTTACAGACGGAAGGCATGAAGAATATACCATTACAGGGTTTTGAGCCGGAGCTGATCAGGACTATAAGTGCCTTACCCTCCTCCTATCTGGAATACTACTATTACCGTGATGATAAGCTGAAGCATCTGATGGAGGAAGTGAAATGCCGTGGAGAGATCTGCATGGAGATCGAAGAACAGCTGCTCGCACTTTATCAGCAGAAGGAGCTGAAAGATAAACCAAAGGAACTGGAAAAGCGTGGTGGTGCAAAATATTCCGAGGCGGCAATCTCTTTAGTAGATGCAATCTATAACGATAAGCAGGAAATCCATGTTGTCAATATCCGTAATCAAGGTGCACTGGAATTTATGGAGTATGAGGATACAGTGGAAATTCCTGCGGTGATCGGCAGATCCGGTGCAAAACCAATCCCAATACATGATTTTAATAATAGACATGTAATAGATCTGATGCGTACAGTAAAGTCATATGAACGCCATACTGTAAAGGCGGCTGTCAACGGAGATGAAGAAGAAGCGATGAAAGCTATGCTTATCCATCCCCTGATTGGCGATTATCACAGAGCTAAGCTTTGTTATGAGGAGATGAAACAGGCTCATCGGGAGTATCTTCCGCAGTTTAGACAGAAGTAAGTAAAACTCAGAAACGGAGGAAGTCATGAGTAGAGAATATGTCATCGGAGCTGATGGTGGAGGGACGAAGACGGATTACCTGATATATACAGTAGAGGGAGAATTTATTGATTCCCTGCACACAGGAAGCAGAAGTCATGAGATATTGGCAGGAGGCTTCTGTGAGGCGGAGGAAAAGCTTTTGGCAGATTTAGGCTATCTGCTGGAGAAAAACAATATACCTTCTGCCAATGTAGCATCAGCCGTATTTGGCATGGCGGGGGTGGACACCGCTACACAACAGGCCGCTCTTTATAAAAGCATAGAAAAAGCCGGATTTCGAAAAATACTGGTAGTCAATGATTCTCTTCTTGGCATCAAGGCGGGCTGTCCTTCCGGTACCGGAATTTGTTCCGTCATTGGTACGGGCACGGTTGTGACCGGTATCGATGATGTTGGTGAGATACTTCAAGTGGGAGGCATCGGTATCGCAACCGGTGACTATGCCGGAGGCTTTATCATTGCATCACTTACAGTAAGAGCAGCCTATGATTATTATTACCGTTGCGGATCCCAGACAGCTCTTACAGATCGTGTTATGGAGCTGTTCGGATTGAAGGAGCCGAAGGAATTATATCCTATCATCAGTAATGTGTTTTATACTAATAGGGATTTGGATAAGGAACTGATTACAATTCTTTTTGATACTGTAAATGCAGGAGATGAAGCAGCAATTGAGATAGTGCAGGAAATTGCCAGGCAGCAGGCAAAATCAGTAGCCGGCTGTATCAGTAACCTATCCTTTCGTTCTGTTCCGGAGGTGGTATTGACAGGATCCGTTTGGACGAAGTCAAACTGCCCGCTGCTATTATCTTATTTTACCGATTGTATCTGTTCCTATACCGGAATAAGATTGAACCCGGTTCTTTTGGGGAGTAAGCCGGTTACAGGTGCCGTGTTATGGGCTTTGGAGCTTGTGAGTGATCAACCTGTCTCAAAAACAAAGCGAGAAGCGATACTAAATTATCTGAAAGAGGATAAATAAACAGAAAAATATGCAGGAATCTCGAAACAGAAAAACAATAGTAAAAAATAATCAAAATAAACTTAAATTATTCTTGACAAATATATCTTCAAGTATTATCATAACATCCAATAAGCGATGACGAAAAGGAGTACTCATCTTCGGATGCCAAGAGAGAGAATGGTTGGTGTAAATTCTCGTGAAGATGATGGGGAAGCAGTTTCTGAGCTACGAACCGAACCTCATATCAATACTAGTTGCGATATGATCAGTAGATTTCGTCGGGTTCTGACCGTTACATCGGAATCGGTATTGTCTTAGAATATGCGATGTGTATATTTATCAGTACTGAGTGAGAGCAGAGAACTACTATTCTCTGAATTTAGGTGGTAACACGGATGAGATGCATTCGCCCTAAGCTAAATTATTAGCTTAGGGCTTTTTTTGCGTAGTGTGTCCAGAGAAACAGGACCACACTTTGTACTTTAATCCGATTATTTTATGCAACGCAATTACTTATTATCATAAAGGAGGAATGAGAGTATGATGAAGTTGCTCGAAAAATCAAGAAAGCTGGATAATGTGTGTTATGACGTGAGAGGCCCGGTTGTGGAGGAGGCTGATCGGATGATTGAACAGGGGATCCGAATACTAAAGTTAAACATAGGTAATCCGGCCCCCTTTGGTTTTGAAGCACCAACTGAAGTGATTCATGATATGATGTCCAATTTGACAAGTTCGGAAGGCTATTCCGATTCAAAAGGCATATTCTCTGCGCGTAAGGCAATCATGCAATACTGTCAGCTAAAGGGAATACCGAATGTTGGGGTCAATGATATTTATACCGGTAATGGTGTCAGCGAGCTGATCACGATGTGTATGCAGGGACTCTTAAATGATGGGGATGAAATCCTGATCCCATCCCCAGATTATCCTCTATGGACTGCGGCGGCTACTCTGGCAGGCGGTAAGGTCGTTCATTATATCTGTGATGAACAATCAGACTGGAATCCTGATCTGGAGGATATGAGAAAGAAAATCTCCGATAAGACAAAAGGCATTGTAGTCATCAATCCGAATAATCCTACCGGAGCACTTTATCCGAAGGAATTACTGGAGAAGATCGTAGACCTTGCCAGGGAGAATGGACTGATTATTTTCGCCGATGAAATCTATGACAGACTGGTTATGGACGGAAGAGAACATACTTCCATTGCCTCTATGGCTCCGGATCTAATGGTGGTGACCTTAAACGGACTTTCTAAATCCCACAGGATTGCGGGCTTCCGTGTTGGCTGGATGAGTCTGAGCGGTGATAAATCCAGGGCTAAGGGTTACATCGAGGGGTTAAACATGCTTTCCTCAATGCGTCTTTGTTCCAATGTACCGGCACAGCAGATCGTACAAACTGCCCTCGGAGGATATCAAAGTGCTGATGAATTGCTGCTTCCGGGCGGAAGGATATATGAACAGAGAGAATATATAACAGAGCGGTTGAACAGCATCCCTGGCGTCTCAGCTGTGAAACCGAAGGCTGCCTTTTACATCTTTCCGAAGATAGATACTAAGAAGTATCGTATTCTGGATGATGAGAAGTTCGTTCTGGATTTCCTTCGGGAACAGCATGTATTGATGGTTCACGGTAAGGGCTTTAACTGGAGGGAACCCGATCACTTCAGGATTGTCTATCTTCCAAGAGTGGAAGAATTGAAGTTGGCTCTGGATAAGTTTGAACACTTCCTTAGCGGCTATAAGGGAACGAAATAAACATCAGACCCTAACAAGTAAGGATTGTGGCGTCGGTAGATGCTGCTTCATTAGTACAGGAATAGATAGAAAAAGAAAGAACCAGCTTCCCATACGCTCATTGGAAGCTGGTTCTTGCTTTTTCTGTTCGCTTTTTATTTGGTGGCATCTGCTTGCTTCTATTATACTAAGGTTTTATGTTTATCTCTACCCGGGATTAATTACGTGGTATATTCGGGTTAGTGGAGCTTCGAACCTGTAGTGCAGTGATTTCCTCCACTGTAGTCCTGCTGGTAGAAAGATCGCAAATGAAGGTCTGATCTGACAGGACTGCGACACGATCACAGACGCCCATGATTTCATCAATATCGGAAGAGATATAGATAATTCCGGCTTTTTTCTTAGTCATATCGTTGATAAAGTTATAGATATCAATCTTACTGGCGAGATCAATGCCGCGGGTGGGCTCATCCAGTATAAAAATCCTTGCCAGACTCATCAGCCATTTGGCAAAAATCGCTTTTTGAAGGCTGCCCTCACTATAGGCTAGGATACTCTGATGCTTGAAACGGGGTATATTTATCTTAGTTGTATAATCAAGTACTGCCTGCTCCATATAATCAGAATTGATGATCTGATTTCTTGAAAAACGGTGGAGGGAAGGAAAAGCAACATTTTCATTCGTATCAAGTTCCCGGAAGATGGAATCTTCATATCGGTTTTCCGGTAGAAGAGCGATTCCATTACGAATTGCTTCCCGGGGACTGTTTAACTGAACCGGCTTATTATTGATACAGATCTGACCACTGTATTTGACTGCTCCGAACAGACAATTGGCGAGAAGTGTCCTACCTGAGCCGGCAGGGCCTGTAATACCAAGAATTTCTCCTTCTCTAAGCTGAAAACTGATATTGGACAACTTATCTTCATAACCAAGGTTTGTTACGGATAGAAGAGTTTTTCCTTTTTTGATGATCATCTTTGGGTATCGCTCATTCAGATGCGATCCGATCAGCAGATGAACAATCTCTGCTTCTGAAGTCTCCTTGATGATCCTTGTCCCGATTAAGGAACCATTATTTATGATGGATATCCGGTCACCGATTCTCATGGTATCATCGATACGATGAGTAATATAGAAGATACCGGCTCCTCTTGCCTTAATATGATTGACAATCTTATAAAGCACTTCTCGTTCACTTGAGGTGAGAGAAGCAGAGGGCTCATCCAGAATAACTACTTTTGAATCTGAGATATAAGCCTTGCAGAATTCAATCATCTGCCTCTGCGCCAACCCGAGTGTACTGACCTTGTCCTTCATTTCAATCGGAAGATTAAATTCCCGAATTAAATCAAGAAACTGTTTGTTCAGTTTCTCAAAATCTATCGTGCGCAGTAATTTATTCTTATAAGGAAGATTGTGAAAATACAGATTTTCTGCCACGCTGATATTTTCTAATAATGTTGAGTGTTGTTGGATAAAAATGAGCTCGTTGGTAGAATAAAAGGACAGACTCTTTGGCTTGATCAATTGACCTTCAAAATAGATCTCCCCGGAATCGGGCTGCAGCATACCGCAGATCATTTCCATCAGCATACTTTTGCCGGAACCGTTTTCACCCATAAGCATGTGAACCTCTCCGGGATAGAGAGAGATGCTTACGTCGTTGATCTTAAAATTCGATACGGTGAGATTGATATTCTTTAGTTCAAGTAACGGAATATTCATGATAACCTCCCCATGCAGAAGCTTAGATACTTCTCAAATTAATTTTCATAAACATCAATCGAAGTGAATAACGGAATGTTTTGATTATAGATATAGTTTTTGTATCTGTCTTCTAAGTTGGAGTCTGTAAGTACGCGATGTGAGATACTAAGATTTCCGACACGATAGAGAGATTTCACGCCAAAGAAACGGGACAGACAGACCATGGTAACAGAATCAGCCTGCTTGATGGCTTGTTGTATCAGGGTAGCTTTTTTGGTGCTTGAGACTGTGATACCGACAGTTTCATTAAAACCATCGATTTCTATAAATATATGATCAAAAGAAAAGTTTCTCAGATTATCTGTTGTCATCTGACCGAATAATGCGTTCTCTTCCAAGTCTCCACCGAGCAGGATCAGATTGTTGCCGGGGGAGTGAGAGAAGGCAGAAGCGATCATGAGGTCATTGGTGACGATGGTTAGGTTGGCATGCTCTGATAAGGCCTTAGCAATATAGGCATTCACTGTACCATTCGTCAACATGATTGCCTCTCCGTCATTGACCAGATGGAAGGCAGTATCTGCAATTTCCTGATAAAGAAAGAAATCTTTGCTTTCCTCATTCTCTCCCAGAACTGATTCTTCAACATAATCCATCAAAACGGCACCACCATGGGTGCGCTTAAGAAAACCCTCGCTTTCAAGCTTCTCTAAGTCACGGCGGATTGTTACTTCGGTTACATCAAGCAATTCGCTTAATTTTGAAACCGATACTTTTTGCTCCTTCAACAGGTGATTTTTTATGATTTTTATTCTTTCAATCGCAAACATAAATTCATTCCCATCTTTTCGCTATTTGGCAGCATAAAGTCTACTACAAAATTAGTGTTTTCTTTGACTATGATACACGATTCCTGAATAAAAAACAATACGAACTTATTTTAATAGGAATATCCTGTATATAGTTGTGAAAGATGCATAAAAAGAGAGAAAAAAATATCAAACTATTGTTGACAATTGTATATGCAAGTGATATGATACATACATGCAATCACAAACGAAATATAAAACGAACACAAACGAAACATTGCAAGGTTGAAAACTTGTGAAAAGTTATGAATGGTTTCGATGTTGACTATAGCATGTCTATGGTTTAGCATAAATCAACAAAAATTATCATCAGAAAGAGGAGGATTTTATGAAAAGAAACTTATGGGGATTTAGAAAAGTTTTAGCATTACTTATGGTTTTAGCTTTGACTGTTACCATGTTTGTTGGTTGCGGTACGAAGAAAGAGGAAACTAAGACTACGGAACCTGTTGCAACCGAAGCTCCTGCTGCAGATCCGACAGCAGCACCGACAAAGGCTGCCGAAGCAGTGACAGAGCAGGTTGGTGCCGGCCAGTACATAGGAATTGCAATGCCTACACAGTCCAGTGAACGTTGGATTAAAGATGGCGCAGCAATGAAAGAAATTCTTGAAGCAAAAGGATATACAGTAGATTTACAGTATGCTGAGGATGATATCCCGACACAGAAATCACAGATTGAAAATATGATTACCAAGGGAGCAGCTGTTCTCGTTATCGCTGCAATCGACGGTTCCACCTTATCCGATACTCTTGATGCAGCAGCAGCTGGCGGAGTAAAAATCATTTCCTATGACCGTCTGTTAGTTAACACGGATGCAGTTTCCTATTATGCAACCTTCGATAACAGAAAAGTTGGTCAGTTACAGGCTCAGTCATTGGTTGATGGAATGAAAGCACTGAAAGGCGATGGCCCTTATAATATCGAGCTATTTGCAGGTTCACCCGATGATACAAACTCCTTCTATTTCTTCCAGGGAGCGATGGATGTATTACAGCCGTTGATCGATGCTGGTACAGTTGTTATTCCTTCCGGTCAGGTTACACAGGAAGAAGTAGGAACTCTGAGATGGGACGGCGCTGTAGCACAGGCTCGTATGGATGCAATTCTTGCAGCTAACTATACCGACGGTAAGACACTTCACGGTGTATTATCTCCCTATGATGGTCTGTCCAGAGGTATTCTTTCCGCATTAACAGCATTTGGTCTTACAGGCAAGGATACACCGGTTGTAACTGGTCAGGACGCAGAAGCTGCTTCCGTTAAGCTTATTGTTAGCGGTGATCAGTATTCTACAATCCTTAAGGATACCCGTGAGCTTGCAAAAGTAGCTGCAGGCATGGTTGATGCGGTACTTACAGGAAAAGAACCTGAGATCAACGATACCAAGACTTATGATAATAATGTAAAGATTGTTCCTTCCTATCTGCTTGCACCTTTTGTTGTAACAAAGGATAATTATCAAGAATTAGTTATGGACTCTGGATACTTGAAGCCGGAAGATATTCAATAATCCTAGTAAGATTTTAATTACTGAGATGTCGGTTAGTTGAATGGCGCTAACCGACATTTTAGTACAATTAAAATAAAAAACCGAATAATCAGAAGGTAGCGCTATTGCTAAAGGAGTATGAATATGGAACAATATGCATTGGAAATGAGAAATATAACTAAAACGTTTCCCGGGGTGAAAGCACTGGATAACGTTAACTTAAAAATAAAGCCTCTTCATATCCATGCGCTGGTCGGTGAAAATGGCGCAGGAAAATCAACCCTGATGAATGTCCTTAGCGGTGTCTATCCTCATGGAACCTACGAGGGGGACATAGTGCTTAACGGACAGGTATGTTCATTTAGGAATATTAAAGAGAGTGAAGCGAAGGGAATTGCCATCATTCATCAGGAACTGGCTTTAATACCACAGCTATCGATCGCAGAAAATGTATTTCTGGGAAATGAACAGACCGGCTTCGGACCGGTCATTAGTTGGGATAAAACGAGAATAAGAACCATGGAGATGATGAAAAAGGTAGGTCTTCATGAGAATATCGATACCAGAATCCAGGATATCGGTATGGGAAAACAGCAGCTGGTCGAAATAATCAAAGCACTTGCTAAGGATGTCAAGATTCTAATTCTTGATGAACCGACAGCGGCTTTAAATGATGATGATTCGAAGCATTTGCTGGATCTTCTGCTGGATTTGAAGCAGCACGGAATAACCAGTATCATCATTTCCCATAAGCTGAATGAAGTCACAAGAGTTGCCGATGAAATCACGGTTCTCCGAGACGGAAAAACGATTGAGACACTCGTCAAGGGTGTGGATGACATCTCCGAAGCAAGGATCATCAAGGGAATGGTCGGACGAGAGCTTGTGGACCGTTTCCCCAAGCGTTCGCATGCAGTTGGAGAGATATGCTTTGAGGTAAAAAATTGGAGCGCATATGATTCCAAGGATGAATCAAAACTGGTTTTGAACAATATTAACATTAATACCCGAAAGGGTGAAGTTGTTGGAATAGCAGGACTCATGGGTGCCGGACGTACTGAGTTTGCTATGAGTGTCTTCGGAAAATCGTTCGGTAAGAAGATTGAGGGCAAAATCCTCAAGGACGGAAAAGAAATTACAATAAATAATGTCAAGGATGCAATTAAGCATGGTATTGCATATACCACAGAGGATAGAAAGAACGCCGGTCTGATTTTGATCGATAGTGTGAAACGTAATATCAGCCTTACCGCATTCCATAAGATCAGTAAAGGTATTGTTATTGATGAAAATAAGGAAATAAAGGTAGCGGAGGATTATAGAGCAAAGCTGAGAATTAAATCTTCAAGTATTCTTCAAAAAGCAGGAAATTTATCCGGCGGAAATCAGCAGAAGGTTGTTTTCAGTAAGTGGATTTTCTCCAATCCTGATGTTTTGATTCTAGATGAGCCGACACGAGGCATTGATGTCGGCGCAAAATACGAAATATACTCGGTTATCAATGAATTGACCGAAAACGGAAAGACAATCATAATGATATCCTCGGAGTTGCCTGAGATCTTAGGCATGTGCGACAGAGTATATGTCATGAATGAGGGTAGAATTGTCGGAGAACTGAGTGCCGCGGAGGCCTCACAGGAAAACATAATGCAATGCATAATGCAGAGCAATCAGGAGGGATATCATGAAAAATAAGACGAGTGCTTTGTTGAAGGGAAATATTCGTCAATACGTAATGGTGATTGCATTAATCGTTGTAATCGTATTGTTTCAATTTTTAACCAAAGGTGTTTTACTTAAACCACTCAATATTTCAAATTTGATTTCACAGAATGCATATATTTTAATTCTTGCCATCGGTATGCTTTTATGTATTTTGACAGGCGGTAATGTTGACTTATCCGTAGGTTCTGTGGCAGGCTTTGTCGGTGCTATTTCAGCTACTATGATGCTTAAGATGCATGTGCCGATTCTTCCGACGATCCTTGCCTCTTTAATTCTCGGACTCTTAATCGGATGCTGGCAGGGCTTTTGGATCGCTTACGTAGGTGTTCCGGCTTTTATTGCGACGTTGGCAGGTATGTTAATCTTCCGAGGCTTAACTTTAGTTGTTTTAAAGGGCACCAGCCTTGCGCCGCTACCAGACGGTTATACCTTCCTGGCATCAGGCTTTATTCCCGATGCTCCCATGCTCGGTTTTAAGAATATACTGGCTATAGCATGTGGAATTATTGCATCCATACTATATATCCTTAAGGAATTAAATAGTAGAAAGAATAAGAAAAAGTACGGCTTTGAAGTTAGCCCAAATGCAATTTTCATTCCCCAGGTTATCGCTATCCTTGTGGTAATCAACGCATTTACTTATTCTCTGGCTTCCTATAAAGGTATCCCGATGGTTCTGATTATTGTTGTTGTATTGGTGTTGGTTTATTCCTTTATTACCATGAAGACCATACCAGGAAGACATATTTATGCTTTTGGCGGTAATGCAAAGGCGGCTCAGTTATCCGGTGTCAATACGAAGAAGGTTATGTTCTGGGTATATGCGAACATGGGTGTAATGGCTGCTTTAGCAGGTGTCATCTTCACAGGAAGATTGAACTCTGCTACACCGAAGTCCGGTGTTAACTTTGAGCTTGATGCGATTGCTGCCTGCTTCATTGGTGGTGCATCTACTTCAGGTGGTGTCGGTACTATCGTAGGAGCAATGGTCGGCGGTCTGCTGATGGGTGTTCTGAACAACGGTATGTCCATCATGGGCATCAGTATCGACTGGCAGCAGGCAATCAAGGGTTTTGTTCTCCTTGCAGCGGTTGCATTTGATGTGTATTCCAAATCCAAATCGAAATAATTCAAATCCCTCATTTTGTAGTTAGTGGGCTACCACACCGGAGATTTCATACGGTGTGGTAGCCCACTTTCTTTTGTCTACGATCTATACGTTTGCAAAGCTGTTGTAATGGATTTTGGTTTCATCGTATTTGTTCTGAGGGGATGCCTGCTCCGTGGGATAGCCTAATGAGACAAAGGAAAAGGGCTTAATTTCTTCCGGGATGTTTAAGACGTTGCGGATGATGACGGAGTCACCCGGTGAGGTCTGGTTTACGCCCATCCACAAGGCCCCCAGACCAAGAGCTTCTGCAGCAATCAAAATGTTTTGTGTGGCTGCAGCGCAGTCCTGATCTACGAAGCATTCGAGTTTAGCGGTACCCGGCTCGTTACATACCAGGATGACAAGAGGTGCATTTTTTATAGTAAGGTAACCACCATGTATTTTAGATAACTCATTTAATTTTTCTTTATCTTCTATTATGATATAATGCCAGCTTTGTTGATTGCAGGCGCTGGGAGCATTCATTGCAGCCTGTAGGAGCATTGTAATCATCTCCTTTGGCAATTTGCGATCCTCATATTTTCTGATACTTCTTCTGTTCAATAAATCTCTTAATGTTATATTTTCCATATCGTTCCTCCTTCTTATTTGAGATATACTCTACAAAAGAATAGTGTATATGGCAAGTACGCACTTTTTTGTAATATAGTTACAAAAAAGTAAGAGTACTTAGACAGAACCATACACTCATTTGTATACTCAGAGAGAGCTCTATGTTCCGGGTTATATACTCAGAAAGAGTTTTATGTATTCAGAGTGTATTCTGAATGTATTCTGAATGTATTCAGAAAGGCGTATTCAGAATTAATTAGATGTAATCAGAAGTAATCAGATGTATTTAGAACATTTTAGAAACATTTTAGAGACGTATTCAGAAAGAGTCAGGTGAATTGAATTTTAGCCTAAGGTATGGTAATATATAGAAATATTAGATGAAATCGGTTATGAAAATATTTAACATAGATGTAAAATCTATCCTTTATCTAACCTTTCGTAATCTATCATAGAGTTATTGATAGACGCTGAGCGTATTATCAAAAATTTAGCTGATGGGAAAGAAAGATGGAGGTAGAGATAATGTTTGATCCTATGAAAAGAAATGGGTTTAGAAAAAGAGTCATAATTGGGGCCCTTCTGATTGGAGCTGTAGTGATGACTGCTTGTAACAAAAAGGACAAAGATACAGAATACGAGATTGAGGCAGCAAAACAGGCAAAATATGAGACGATGACCTATCAAAATGCAATGCTTGCTGAAGAAGTCAGGGCAGAAGGAACCAAAGAGGCAGCGAATGAGGTGACAGAAGGAGTAGCCCAGGAAGAGAAGGCAGTAACAGGACCCAAAAATGGATATGATTACGCGATTGTGATTAACAATCAAAAGTCTGTGTTAACCATAGATTGTGGTACCGATTCGATGATGATTGATCCGGAAGGGCTACACATTAATTCTAATGGGGGCAAAGTAGATATATCGAGTAAAGGCATCTATGTAAAGGATGAAATGAGCATAACAGAGATAGGCAGGAATGGAGTTAAGGTAGAGGATGATAAAAGTTCGGTGAATATCAGCCCGGACAGAATCCATATAAAGGATTGGAGAGGAACCGAGGTTGATATAGACCTTCCGAATGTCATGATTAAAGGTGTAAATATAGACGAGGGCAATACTCGGGATGCCTTTTTATCGGAATTACTTCCTGAAATTATAGCAGATGCGCAGGGTGATGTTGATTTTCTTGATTTTAGTAAAATGAACACCCAGCTGATGGAACAGAATATAACCGTAGATGGGGTAACAAAGAAGATCAAGATTTATGTGAAGGATGGGTTCTTTATCACTATGAACTGTTCGGAGGAGTATTCTACAATTCATGGATTAACCTTGGAAAAAACGGAAACAGATCAACAGGGGAATGTTTTCCGTTATTACAGTAATGATTTTAAGGAGTGAGCTCAATGAAGCTTTTATTGGTGGAAGATGAGATAGGGTTACAGGGTATCCTAGCAAAAGGTTTAAGAAAATGCGGATATGCAGTGGATACCGCCGATGATGGTGAGGAAGCTCTGGAGCTTTTGGAGATTAATGAATATGACTTAATGGTTCTTGATCTAAATCTTCCGAAGGTGGATGGGATGGAAGTACTTAGGACTGTGAGGTGTACTGATAAGACAATGAAGGTATTGATCCTGTCTGCACGAGCTGAAATCGAGAATCGGATTCTGGGATTGGATGACGGAGCCAACGATTATCTTGTGAAGCCCTTTGATTTTAAAGAGCTGGAAGCAAGAATCAGATGTCAGCTTAGGCAACAGGTAGTGATGCATGCAATGGAGCTAACAGTGTCAGGTATCATCCTTAATCAGGCGAAGTGCACAGTTGTATTGGATAATCAGGAGCTACAGCTCACGAAGAAGGAGTTTTCTATTTTGCAGTACCTCATGCTCCATAAGAACATGGTGATCAGCGCGGAACAGTTGATTGAACATGTATGGGATAGTGAAGCTGATCTGTTTTCGAACAGCCTGAAATTTCATATGAGTTCTTTAAGAAAAAAGATTGCGGAACAGACGGATGCAGAAATTATTCTTAATATCCGTGGACAGGGATATATAATAAAGGATACGGCGGTGGAAAACCTATGAGAAAGCTGACACTAAGAGTACGAATCACCCTGCTCTGCGGTCTGATATTGATTGGAATGGCAGTAGCATTGACTCTAATCAGCGTGAAAAATGCAGATAAGACATATACGCAGCAATTCTCTGTCAATATCGGTGATGACATGAGTATTAGTTACGATGGTAACCAGACAACCTTTGGAGGGGAGGCTGGAGATAGTGTCAATGCCGCACTGGATTACGCAAAGCAGTTTATACCATCGGAGGTCAACGAAGATATTCCGGGGGTATCCATTCAGAGTAATAACAATGTGAACCCTCTTTTTCTTGGAGCTGAAAAAAAATTTATGACACAAAGCCTTTTGGTAGCAGCGATTTTCATAATTCTTGGCTTGCTGCTTATTTATTATATTGTAGGCAAGTCTTTGACTCCTGTAAAGAAGCTCAGCAAAACCACGAAGAATATCAATGAGAATAATCTCTATGAGAAAATGGAGGAGCCGAAGGCGAAGGATGAGATTTGGGAGCTGACGGCCTCCTTTAACCAGATGCTTGATCGTTTGTCCGGATCCTTTGCGGTACAGAAGAATTTTGCAGCAAATGCGGCACATGAGCTTAGGACTCCGCTAGCCACAATGAAAGCGGGAATACAGGTGCTGGAGCTGGATGAGGAGCCTACTGCAGAGGATTATAAGGAAACAGTTGAGATTGTAAAGGAAAACAATGAACGATTGATCCGAATCGTGGATAATCTTTTATTAATGACAAGAGAAACACAGCAAAGTTTTGATGTGGTGTTATCCATAGAAGAACTGTTTGCAGAGATTGTGGAAGAGCTTAGGGCTAAAGCCCTGGAAGCAGAAATGGTACTTGAGATAAAAAGCTGCGAGGGCAGAGTAAAGGGCAATCGGACCTTAATCTATCGTGCGATTTATAATCTGGTTGAGAATGGGTTGAAATACTGCGGTAAAGGGAATACAGTGACTTTAAGCAGTGAAGTACGGGGAAAAGGGCTGATCATTACAATCAGTGATAATGGGCCAGGCATTTTGAAGGAAGCGCTGGATCATATCTTTGAACCCTTCTACCGTATAGATCAGTCCAGAAGCCGTTCCATAGGAGGCTCCGGTCTGGGACTTTCCATCGTAAAGGCAATCGTTGAAAAGCATAATGGTACGATTCGAGCGGAAAGCACGTTGGGGGCGGGAACCACCTTTATAATCGAGCTGTAATAAATATCATGGTAGCGGTTACTAAGAAATACGGGGCTGCTGGATAACATATCATGAGGTCTGCTAAAGTCACCCTCAACGTATGCTTTCGTGGCAGCCCTGTAATTTTAAAAAAGTTCACTGATAATCATAATTATACCGGACTTTCATAACTTTTGATCATTCGAAACAGCTTTCTGTATTGGCTGATGGTCATGCTGAGTGAAAAGAATAGAACCAGGAGGCTTCCCAGCATCACTCCAATTCGGGCTCCTTGCAGAAAATCACTTTTCTGTAATAATGAGGTGAAAAATAGGGTGTAATTTGCCCCAATAATCAACATAAATATAGGAACGATACGTAACGCATCAGCATTAATGACCCTTTTGCATAAGGCTATCTTTGATTCCTTATCACTGAAGATGGATAAGTCCTCTGCATCTGTTTTTATTTTACGGAAATAGAACCATTTACCGAATTGAAAGGTATAATCCCAGCCATAATCGGTGAACATTTGAATATAATCCTCATCTGCAATACCGTTTTCTTTAAAGTCGAGTTGATAAATCCAATCCTCCGGTTCACATTGCTCGAACTTATAATTTCTCCCGTTCGTAGATAGGAATTTCCAACCCTGCCTGTGCATAAACGAAAGCCATGCTGCTTCTTCGTTGAACTCTGATATAAAGAAGCTTTGTTTCTCAATCCTTGTCTCCATAGATTACTCCCCCTTACTATTCTTATATAAACGTTCTATTCTTCGCAGTTCAATATCAAGGACTTCCCGACCCAGCTCTGAGATCATATAGGATTTTCTTTTATCTTCCTCTTTTACAAAACATATTAAACCATCCTTCTCCATCTTAGAGAGACTTCCGTACATTGTACCCGGGCTGATGATAATCTCCCCGCCCGTCATGGATTTTACCTTCTGCCCGATGGTATAACCATGCATCTCCTCCTGAAGACAGAAAAGTATGTAAAAGCCCGTTTCCGTCATAGGAATATATACTCTTTTTATTTTCTCTTCCATAAGAACCTCCTTGTATTGCAGTTCAATGTATCGTGGTGCGATGTATCGTAGTAAGAATATATCGCACTTCGATACCTTTGTCAATATGTAAAAATATTATTTTTCTGACTCTCATAAGTAATCCTATCCTGTTTTTGGATTAGCTTTAATTTACAATGATTGTGTTCGAACCAAGGAGGCCTTGTATGATTTCAGAACAAGATGTATTGCTTAATTTCAGATCAAGTATTTGTTGTTTGATTTTCAGATCAAAGCTGCCATAGTTGACAATATGGAGTTTCTACAGGTATCATATTATCTATAATAACTATAGTGACAAAAGCACCAGTGCAAATAAGAGAAGCTAATTCCGGTCTTATCAGAATTATCTTCTCACGTTAATCAATACTTTAGGAATGAGATGGAGAATAGACATGACATCCTATCAAGAGATACGTAATCAAAGAAAAGAACAACAGCATAACAGGGCAATTAGAACCTTTTCCGAGCCATCACTAAAGATGATTGCCCGGATTAGGACGGACTTCCCTACAAAATTCGGAATACCGCGACAGAGTGGTCTTGTGGAAGCCCTGAAGGCTGTTATTATATTTGAACCGGAATACCGTAACCCGGACGCCTTTCGGGGTCTGGAAGAATTTTCTCATATCTGGTTACTATGGGAGTTCTCTGAGTCAATGAGAGAAACCTGGACTCCGATGGTAAAGCCTCCACGCCTGGGAGGAAACAAACGGATGGGAGTATTTGCAACTCGATCTCCGTTTCGGCCAAATCCAATCGGGCTTTCCTGTGTCAGGCTGGAGAAAATTGAATTTGACGATGAATTGGGTCCGCTTCTTTATGTAGCAGGAGCTGATCTTATGGATCAGACCCCAATCTATGATATTAAACCTTATCTGCCTTATGCAGATAGTCGACCTGAAGCAGCCGGAGGCTTTGCAGAGCCACTGAAGGATTATGCACTTACGGTTGAATTTCCCGAGGAGTTACGTTGCTTCCTACCGGAGGAACAGAGAGAAGCTGCGCTTGGTGTATTGGCCTGCGATCCGAGGCCCTCTTATCAGAAGGACCCGACTCGGGTCTATGGGGTAGAATTCGCGGGATATGATATCAGATTTACAGTAAAGGACGATGTCTTGACCGTTTGTGAGATGATACCGTTATAAATGCAGGATCTATTGAATTATCTCTTGACAATAATACCATATAGTACTAACCTATATGGTATAAATTACGATGTGGCAGAAAGCGCATCGGTTTGTATCAAATTGTAGGAGGGATAAGGATGGAATGCAGTATTAAGGATATCAAGGTTTATTATGAAAACTATGGTGAAGGGATTCCCATCTTAATGATTCATGGGTGGAGTGTAGATCATAGGTTGATGAAGGGCTGTATGGAACCTGTATTTCAGTCACGAAAGGACGGATGGAAGAGAATTTATTTGGACTTACCGGGAATGGGAAATACCAAAGCAGCAGACTGGCTGACAAGCTCTGATCAAATGCTGGATATTCTACTGGGATTTATAGACAATGTCATACCGAATCAACGTTTTATATTAGCAGGAGAATCCTACGGAGGACATCTTTCAAGAGCTATTATTCATGAAAGAGCCTCACAGATTGACGGCCTTCTTCTGATCTGTTCGAGTGTGGGGAAACAGAAAGCTCACTATGAAATATTAGAAAAGGATGAGGAGTTGATAAGCAATCTTACCGAGGAGGAAAGACAGGATTTTCAAGCAGAAGGAATTAATGTCATCCAGAATAGGCGGGTATGGGAACGATATAAGGAAGAAGTAGTACCTGCATTTAAAAAAGCAGATAATCAGTTCTTAAGCCGATTATCCGGAGAGGTGTCCTTTGCTGTAGATGACTTAAAAGAGCCTTTTCAAAAGCCGACCTTAATGCTTGCCGGAAGACAGGATTCCAGAGTTGGATATCAGGATCTGTGGAATATTATTGAGCTGTACCCGAGAGCATCCATCTGTATTCTGGATAAGGCAGGTCATGATTTGCAAATCGAACAGGACGCGCTGTTTACAGCGACTGTGTCGGAGTGGCTGGACAGGGTCAGAGCAGAAATAAGATAAGCATGCGATAGGAGGAAACAATGGAACAATGCATCTATGTTGTGGAAATAATAGATGGTGATTATGCGCACCTTAGGAAGGCTGATTTGCCGGAGGGTGATTTGAAGCTTGTTGCCCGGGCATTGCTGCCCCCGGAGATACGGGAAGGCACATATTTAAATTACGAGTGCTTTGAATATTCCATTCAGGAGTAGTCATAACACATGGAGTATTATATTATTTTATGCAGTGTGGTGTAATGCGATTCTTCTTATCATGGTTTCGTTGACTCAGATAAGCTAACCGGTATCAATCGATTTTAGGGCATTGACGATCAAGTAAAGGGTCTTCAAGTATGCTATCCTTTGGTAAAAAGGAGGTGCTAAAGATGCACGCATGGGAACAAATTCAGATCACAATAGATTATATTGAGGATCATATTGCCGAAGAAATCAATATTGATGAATTGGCAAAGAAAGCTGCATTATCACAATTCTATTATCAAAGGTTATTTACAAGGTTGGTGAAAAAACCGGTGAACGAATATATTAAGCTTCGCCGGTTGGCCAGAGCTTCTGAAGCCTTGCATGACAAAAACAGAAAAATTATTGACATTGCTTTTGACTACGGTTTTTCATCCCACGAGGTGTTTTCCAGAGCATTTAAAAGTGCGTTCGGAATGACACCGGAGAATTATCGGAGCAATCCGCTCCGGCTGAATCATTTTGTTAAGCCTCAGCTAATGTTAAATTATACCTTGGTAGATGAGAATGTACCTTTGGTAACAGAGGGAATTGTGATTGAGATCAGCAGATGTAAGCTGGAGGCTCCGCAATACTTTCTCGGTCATACGGTGGAAGAGCCCATCCATCAGATGCCGGGCGGAGGGGAGACAGGGATTGATACGTTAGGTATCTTATGGGACAGATTTCACGAGGAAAAGGCGGATCTTTTACTGCTCAAAGAAGACGGTGACGAGCTGGGAGTTACCCATATGGGGACAAAGGAAGGGTATTATCGTTATTTCGCAGGAGGCGAAGCAGTGACAGAGAAGACTGCACAAGGATTGGACAGCTGGATATTGGAGAGTGGGGAATATATTGTCTGCACCTTTGAGGCAGAGAATTTTGAAAATCTTGTCATGGATGCGATCTATAAAGCTCAAAATTATCTTTTTACTACCTGGCTACCCAATCATAAGCTGACCTCCAAACCATTTTCAGTGGAACGTTATGCAAGCCATGGACCCGATACAACAAGGATGGAGATCTGGGTTATGCCGCTGTCGGTTAGCTAAAGCAGCCTGCGGTATTCCGAAGGAGTGGTACCGGTGTAGCGTTTAAACATTTTCGAGAAGTAGCTTGGACTGGGAAAGCCGCAGCGGACGCAGATCTCGGTAATACTTAAGCCGGTGTCGGTCAGAAGCTGTGCCGAAGTGGAAATACGGTATTTGATCAGATACTGCATCGGTGAGACGCCGAGAAATTCATGAAAGGAACGCAGGCATTCGCGGGTACTGACATTCACACTGTCTGCAATATGCTTTAGTTCTAACGTTTCAGGGTAATGCTGATGAATATAATTCAGCATTACCTTGATTCTATTTGTCTCGGGTTGACCTTCCGATGTCTGATCGGAGAGAAACTTTCTGTTATCTTTCACAATTTGCATACATGCATCAGTCAATATGCTTCGAACCATGAATTCATAACCGTAGTCCTCGGTCTGGGTGAGGTCATAAGCTTTTTCGATCGCTTCTAAAACCATTCTCTGCCATTCTATGCCCGGCTTAAGGGTACAACACGGTAATTCTTCGCAGGAGGTGAGAGGGAGAATATATTTCTGCATAAAGATATTGTCCATGGAGCCGGTGAGCAGACTAGGATGGAATACGAAGGAATGCAGGATACAATGATCTGTACTTGTTCCATGCCCCGAGTGAAGCACATTGGAATTGATGAAAATACCTTCTCCTGCCTTCAGGATATAATTAGTTTGTCCAATCGTAATCCGAGCCTCCCCTTGATGAATTAGAATCAGTTCCAGCTCCTCATGCCAATGCCAGGCAACATTCCAGTTGGCACTGTTATCAATATAAGTATCATAGCAGCCGCAGGGAAACATCGGCGTTCCATGTGGATTAAGCTCTTGCATCTTATCATTTACAACGATAGAGCAGGGTAGTATTGCCATATAATCACTTCCTTTTGACTTTAATCTACTATATGTCTCTTTTGTTATATTATATGACTTTTTTGTTATTGATGTAAAGTGTTTTTGGCTGTATTATTATATTAAGTTAAGTGAATTGGGATTACATAATTTAAATAATATTCTAAAGAGAGGTGTCTTATGTTTACAATATTACTAGTTATTATCTACATTGCGTTCATCAGTCTTGGTCTTCCAGACGCAATGCTTGGTTCGGTATGGCCTGTCATGCACGGAGAGTTGAACGTGCCTGTGTCCTTTGCGGGGATCGTATCAATGATAATTGCAGGTGGAACGATCATTTCAAGCCTGTTCAGCCATAAAGTAATTCATAAACTGGGTACCGGAAAAGTAACAGCGATCAGCGTTGCTATGACTGCGGTTGCTTTGTTTGGCTTTTCAATATCGAATTCTTTTCTGATGATCTGTCTTTGGTCAATACCTATGGGTCTTGGAGCCGGAAGTGTGGATGCAGCTCTGAATAACTTTGTAGCACTTCACTATAAGTCCAGACATATGAGCTGGTTGCATTGCTTCTGGGGAGTCGGAGCAACGCTGGGTCCCTATATCATGGGTTATTTTTTAAGTGGAGGTCAGACCTGGAATACCGGTTACCGAACCATATCCTTGCTACAAATTGCACTAACCGCTATTTTGATCTTCTCGCTACCGTTATGGCGAAAAGCAACAACAGCACCCGAAGGAGAGGAGCATAAGCATAAAAGTCTGCCGATGAAGGAGTTGGTTAGGTTGCCCGGTGCAATGCCTACTTTGACAGCCTTCTTCTGCTATTGTGCATTGGAAACCACCACTGGTCTTTGGGCTGCCAGCTATATGGTGCTGAATCGTGGAATGTCAGTGGAGACAGCAGCAAAATGGGCATCCTTGTATTATCTTGGTATTACTGCCGGTAGATTCCTCAGTGGCTTTATTACCTTCAAGCTGAACGATAAGTCAATGATCCGCCTGGGACAGGGACTTACGGTAATTGGAATATTGATGCTGCTCCTTCCTTTTGGGAATCTGATTATGTGTATTGGTTTTATCATAATCGGATTAGGATGTGCACCAATCTATCCCTGCGTCATACATCAGACCCCGATTAAATTCGGTGCTGACGTATCCCAGGCTATGATTGGAATGCAGATGGCATGTGCTTATACAGGCTCGACGTTTATGCCACCGTTCTTCGGATTGTTGGTAGATTTGATCGATATTAAGCTATATCCCTTCTACCTTATCTTCTTTGTAGTCATGATGATTGTCATGATGGAGAAATTGAATCATACTCATACCATCGGTGAAAAGCTTACATCAGCAGCGGTAACGCAGGGAAAATAAGGAGGAAGCTTACATGCTGGCAGACTATCATCTTCATACAAGCTTTAGTGATGATTCTGTATTTCCTATGGAGGAATCAATAAAGCAGGCAATTGCTCTTGGGATACAGGAGGTTTGCTATACTGAGCATATTGATTACGGGGTTAAAACGGAGCTTAATTGTGATTGCGAAGCTTATTGGAAGGAAATCAGACGATGCAGGGAGCTTTTCGGGCAGCAGATTACCATCAAGGGCGGAATGGAGTTCGGTATTCAGACCGGAACAGTCTCTGTGTTCAAAAGGACCTTTCAGAAGTATCCCTTTGATTTTATTATTTTCTCCTGCCATCAGGTGGATAATATGGAATTCTGGAATGAGTGCTTCCAACAGGGAAGAAGCCAGAAGGAATATCAGGAAAGATATTACGAGGAAATCCTCAAGGTAATGCATCTCTATGAAGACTTCAGTGTATTGGGGCATCTTGATCTAATCCGTCGGTATGATCCGATGGGGGAATACCCCTTTCATAAAGTTCAGGATATCATTGAAGAGATACTAAGGACTGTGATTAAAATGGGAAAAGGAATTGAAGTAAATACTTGCGGATATCGGTATGGATTAAAGGATGTATCCCCTTCGGTCCGCGTCCTGAAAATGTACAGTGAGTTCGGAGGAGAAATATTAACGATCGGCTCTGATGCTCATAAAAAGGAGGATGTGGGATGTCGGCTTGCCGATACGAAAAGTCTGTTGAAGGATCTGGGATTTCAATACTTCTGTACCTTTGATCATATGAAGCCGATATTCCATGCGCTGTAAAGCCTGGTGTTATTTTCGAAGCAGATATGTCATCATAAATGACAGAATGAATTACGGGAGGAACAGGCATGGAGTTTGATGAACTGATTAGAAGCGCGGAAGCAACACTTAATCCAAGGCAGTTGTCCGACAGTTCTTTTGCCGGATCGGTAGCGGCTGCCTTGCTTACGGATCGGGGAAATGTATATCAAGGAGTATGTATTGACACTCCCTGTTCCATGGGATTTTGCGCGGAGCATGCTGCTATTGCAGCCATGATAACGGCAGGCGAGTGCAGAGTAGTGAAATTGGTTGCAGTCAGCCATGAAAGCGGGATAGTGCCACCATGCGGAAGATGCAGAGAGTTTCTATACCAGATCAATCATGATAATCTTGGTTGTGAGATTAGACTAAAGAACCGAATTGCAGCACTGGAGGAGTTGTTGCCGGAACGCTGGGACTAGAAAGAAAACAGATATATTGTATACTTAATCAATAAGACAATTCTGTCCGGGAGACTTTTTCGGGCAGATTTTTTATGTAATAGGAAATGGCACCCTATTACTTAAAATGCTTTCATTGGAAAATAAAATATTGAAAAATAGTGCTTGACAGAAGAAGGAAACTGTTATATCCTTTCAATAGACCGACGGTCGGTCGATTAGGAGGTTATCTATGAGGAGCATAAAATCAGCAGAAGATCGCAGGAATGAAATTCTTGATACTGCAGAGGAACTTTTTGCATATCAAGGCTATGACAGCACTAGTGTGCAACAGATCCTTGATAAAATAGGAATTGCCAAAGGAACCTTCTATTATCACTTCAAGTCCAAGGAAGAGGTAATGGATGGTATTATTGACAGGATTAACAACAAGTTGTTAGCAGCAGCACGTCAAGTTTTGGATAATAAGGAGCTGACAGTACATGAGAAGATATTTCAAGCAATTATGTCACTGAAGCTGGATACACCAATCAGCGATGAAATCATAGCTGAACTTAATAAACCTCAGAATGCCCTGATGCATCAGAAAATTCTGACAGTGATGATCAAGAAAGTGACACCAATTCTTGCAGAGATTGTGAAAGAAGGAATCGAGCAAGGAATATTTCATACACCCTACCCCTATGAAAGTTCAGAGATGCTGATTACTTATACACAGGTAATTTTCGATGATGCATTGTTCACTTTGACGATGGAGGAGCAGGGTGCAAGGATTATGGCATTCATTCATATCATGGAATGTATGTTTCAAGTGGAGCCGGGGAGCTTTTCGTATGTGACGCGACTGTTTTGCTAGTGAAAATATGATTGGTAAACTATTGGGGAGTAAAATAGGGTAAAGGAGTAGTGTTATGAATCAAACAGAGAAATCATTTAACAAATTTTTAGTACTATGGTCAGGGGAGCTGATCTCTGCAATCGGAAGCGGATTGACTTCCTTTGGCCTTGGTGTTTATGTATTTCAATTGACAGGGAAGGCATCCGCAACAGCATTGATTACCTTGTTGGCATTTCTTCCTTCCATCCTGCTCGGACCTTTTGCAGGAGTTCTGGCAGACAGGTATGACAGAAGGTTGATGATGATTCTTGGCGACAGCTTGTCCGCACTTGGGTTGGTATTCATACTGATCTGCATGTTGACAGGAGAGGTGAGAATCTGGCAGATCTGTATCGGCGTGATCATAAGCTCAGTGTTTTCCTCTCTGCTGGATCCGGCCTATAAAGCTACGATCACGGATTTGTTGACAGAGGATCAATACTCCAAGGCAAGTGGTCTTGTGCAAATGGCCGGGTCTTCTAAATACCTTATCTCACCGATTGTTGCAGGCTTTCTACTTTCGGTGGCTGACATCAAGCTTTTGCTGATTATCGATATCTGTACCTTTTTCATTACGGTTACGGCAACTATGATCGTACGAAAGGGTTTACATTCTGTAAGAGCACAAAACACCAACTCCTTTGGCAGAGAGTTTAAGGAAGGATGGCAGGCGGTTATAAAAAAGAAAGGGGTATTACTTCTGGTTGTTCTTACCTCCATTCTGACCTTCTTCGTAGGTTTTATTCAGCTTCTGTCTACACCGATGCTGTTAGCATTCTCTGATGTATCCATGCTCGGAACGGCAGAGACAATCTGCGCATTTGGAATGTTGGTTTCCAGTATTATCATTGGCTTCGTGCCGATGAAGCATGGCTATGTTAAAATTCTCTCGGTGTCTTTAATCCTCACAGGATTTTCTATGGTCGCGTTCGGCTTCCGAGAAGATATCATCTTGATTTGTATTTCAGGCTTTCTGTTTTTTGCTACCCTGCCCTTTGCGAATACATGTATTGATGTACTCATAAGAACGAGTATTGGGAATTCTCTTCAGGGAAGAGCCTGGGCTTTGATAGGAATGATTTCGCAGTTGGGATATATTGCAGCATATGCCACTTCGGGTTTATTAGCGGATTATATCTTTGTTCCGATGCTTTTGAAGGGCGGATCACTGGAGAATAGTGTAGGAAGACTGATCGGTACCGGAGGCGGAAGAGGAATAGGTTTCCTTATCATGATTGCAGGATCGTTGTTATCTGTGACTGCAGTCATTCTATACCAAATAAAATCAATCAGAGAATTGGAGAAACAGAATGTTCAGGAAAATTATAATGAAAGATATCAAGCGGAGTAAGCTGATTTCTATCGCATTATTACTCTTTGTAGCAGCCGCAGCAGCACTGGTATCAGCAGCAGCTGTGACCACCGTCAATCTGCTGGGGTCCATCGATACTCTGATGACAAAGGCTGCGTCACCTCATTTCATGCAAATGCACTCAGGTGAACTTGACCTGCAAAGATTGGAGAAATTTGCTGATCATCAGGCTCTTGTCGACCAATGGCAGGTTCTCGAATTTCTAAATATTGAGAATGATCGTTTTTCCTTCGAAGAGAAAACTCTTGCCGGAAGTGTTCAGGACAACGGTGTTTCTATTCAGAGTAAAAAATTTGATTATCTCCTGGATCTAGAAGGAAATGTTATTCATACTCGCCAAGGAGAAATCTATTTACCGATCGGTTACCGTCATATGGGCGAAGTCGGAGATACCTTGACAATTTGCGATATTCCGTTCACGATTGCCGGATATCTACGGGATTCACAGATGAATTCCAGTTTTGCTTCCTCAAAAAGGTTTCTGGTGAATGAAGAGGATTATGCAAAACTGGAGCAATATGGATCAAAGGAATACCTCATCGAATTTCTTGTACAGGACATGTCAAAAATAGGTGAGCTGGAGGCTGCTTATACGAAAGCCGGACTGGAAGCCAACGGACCGGCAGTCACTTATCCCCTGTTCCGGATGATCAATGCCTTATCGGATGGTATCATGATTGCAATTCTTCTTCTTGTCAGTCTATTGATGATCACGATTGCATTCTTGTGTATTCGCCTCACTTTATTAACTAAGATAGAAGACGATTACAGAGAGATCGGTATCATGAAGGCAATCGGTCTTAGCAATCAAGATATCAGAAAGGTATATCTTGGTAAGTACATCACGATCGCAGGGCTTGGAAGCCTGCTTGGACTTGTGCTTATGCTACTGTTTCAGGATTCCCTCCTGCAGAATATCAGGTTGAACATGGGAGAAAGTCAGAATACATATCCAGCCTATCTTTTTGGCATTCTTGGAGTATTAGGGATCTTCCTTCTCGTAATGATCTATGTGAGAGGAATCCTAAAGCGCTTTCGTAAAATTTCTGCCGCAGTTGCAATTCGATCCAGATATGCGGACAATACGGCAGGAAAAGCAGGGCATCTGAAGCTGTCACGAAGTGCCTGGATCAATACAAATGTGTATCTTGGCGCGAAAGATGTGTTAACGAGACCGAAGCTTTATCTTACGATGATAATTATACTGACACTGGCATCCTTCATCATTATCGTGCCTCAGAATCTGTATAGTACGATCTCTTCCAAAAGCTTCATGACCTACATGGGGGTTGGAGAATGTGATATGAGATTTGATTTACAGCAGTTGGAGCAAATGGATGTAAAGGCGCAGGAGATCCTGACAGCTTTAAAACAGGATCCAGAGGTTGAGCGTGCTGCAATTTATGAGACTCATACCTATAGTACGATCAATGCAGAAGGAAATTATGAAAATATCAAGGTGGAGCATGGAGATGGCAGCATATTTCCGATTAGCTATCAGGCAGGAAAAGCTCCGGAACGTGAGGATGAGCTTGCACTTTCCTCAATCAATGCAAAAGAGCTCGGGAAAGAAATCGGTGATCAAATTACCCTGATTATGGATGAAAATGAGTTTTCGATGACCGTATGTGGTATCTATTCAGATATTACCAATGGTGGAAAAACTGCAAAAGCTGCATTTCAAAATAGTGATAAAAATGTGATGTGGTATTTGATCAATGTAGATTTTGTAAAAGGAATATCAGTACAATCAAAAGTTGCATCCTACGGCAGCCTTTTCCCGGGGATTAAAGTGTCCGCAGTCAGTGACTATGTAGCACAGACAATGGGGGGAGGAATACAGTCTTTGAAATATGCCTCAATATTTGCGATGGCAGTTGCAATATTCATCTCGGTCCTGGTCACAGCTCTGTTTATGAAGATGCTGATTGCCAAGGACAGCTATCCTATCGCGGTAATGAAGGGACTTGGATTTACAGACCGAGACGTGACAAAACAGTATATTACACGCGCATTCATTGTACTGATCATTGGTATACTGCTTGGCGCAATATTATCCAATACACTGGGAGAAGTTCTTGCAGGCTCATTACTAGCTATGCTTGGAGCAGGACGATTGAATTTTATCATAGATCCGGTGAAGGCATATCTGCTATGCCCCTTGATTTTAACAGGAAGTGTTCTGATCGCAACACTCCTTTCCACATCCTCAGCCGGCAAGATTAATATTATCAGTCATACCAAAGAAAATTAGGGAAGTGTGAAAATAATTCTGGAGAAACCAGAATTATCCTGAAAAGTATCTTCACACTATCAAGGAACTGCAAATAAGTGCAGGAAAGGAAATTAATATGAAGACAATTTTATATGCTGATTCTATAGTAAAGAGTTTTTCTGATGACGGAGAAAAGAGAGATGTGATTAAAAATGTTAGTCTTAAGATAGAGGAAGGAGAGTTTGTGTCAGTCATGGGACCCTCAGGCTCCGGCAAATCAACTCTTCTGTTCTGTATCAGCGGCATGGAACAGGTGGATAGCGGAAGTATTCAACTTGGAGAAAATGAATTAACAGCCGCTGATGATAAGAAGCTTTCTGATCTCAGAAGAACGGATATGGGTTTTGTATTTCAGCAACCCAGTCTGTTGAAAAATCTTAATCTTCTCGATAACATACTGCTTACAGCAATGCGAACGGACCGAAAGAATGCTGCAGGGCATATAAACAGGGCTAAGGAACTGATGAAAAGGACTGGAATACTGGAGCTTGCAGATAGGGATATTACAAAGGTATCCGGTGGGCAGCTTCAGAGAGCGGGAATATGTCGAGCTATGATGAATCAACCGAAAATCATCTTCGGAGATGAACCTACCGGAGCATTGAACTCTGTTGCAGCTCAGGAAATTATGGAGTTGTTTTCTGAGATTAATTCCGAGGGAACAGCAGTTATGCTGGTAACCCATGATGCAAAGATTGCGGCTCGAACAGAGCGTATCCTATATATGAAGGATGGAGAGATTATATCTGAACGTAAGTTTTCTAAGTCCGGACAATCTGATTCTGTCAGCAGAATTAACCTGATCCTTGAGGATATGCAACAGCTGGGAATATAAGTCGGGATGAGAACAAAAGAAAAAGGGATCAGAATAGAAAAATTAAAATGAAATAATAGAGACAGATGATACATGAATGAAAGAAGATAGCATGCAGGAACACCAGGTCAAATATATTGTAATAAATAATACCTGGTGGAGTATTTATGCAAAGAACAAAGCTAGTAAAGTGTATCATTCTGGGCTTGGTTTTTATAGCATTATTTTTCTGCGGAGCAGGGCTTGCGGTACTTAAGAATGCAAATGCCTCCAATAATCTAAAAGAAGCCTCCTCTCAGAACTGGGGACTTGGCTTCCCGAGCGAGGGGCAGCCTCCGGTGGCCAATGCAACAGCAGATGAGATGAAAAAATATGATGCATATTACATAGGAGATACCAGACAAAAGGTGATCTATCTTACCTTTGATGCGGGGTATGAAAATGGTTATACCCCTACCATCCTGGATGTATTGAAAAAGCACAATGTGCATGTCACCTTCTTTCTGGTAGGTAATTATATTACGAAATGTCCCGACCTAGTATGCAGAATGTTGGAGGAGGGACATACGGTAGCCAATCATACCTATTCCCATCCGAATATGAGCTGTATCTCCTCGTTTGATGCCTTCCGGGAGGAATTAGAGGCACTGGAGAATGCATATGAAGATGCAACAGGCCGGAAGATGACAAAGTATTATCGACCACCACAGGGACAGTACAGCGTAGAGAATCTAAAGATGGCAAAGCAGCTGGGATATAAGACCTTTTTCTGGAGTTTGGCTTATGTGGACTGGAACAGAGACAGACAGCCTTCTAGGGAGCAGGCATATCAAAAGCTTCTGGGAAGAATTCATCCTGGCGCCATTGTCCTTCTGCATAGCACTTCAAGAACAAACAGCGAGATCCTCGATGAACTGTTGACGAAATGGGAGGAGTTTGGTTATACCTTCGGAGAACTTAAGGATATCGCTGAAAATGAATAATGACCGAAGAAGTACAAAGGGCTGTTGAAACAGCCCTTTATACTTTATTTGGGGATTGACAGTGGTGGTATAATTTAGAAAAGGAGGATCATGTCAATTGCGACTTTTGACATTCCTTATCAAGCGAATAAGTATACAGAAGCTTAAATTATACGATGATTAAGGAGGGTATTATGACACAGATAATGCAAATCCGCTGCGGTATGGTTAACTGTTATCTGGTGACTGACGGTAATCAATCTGTCTTAGTGGACACAGGAATAGCGCAATACAGGGAAAAGGTAGCCGAACTTTGTACCAATGCCGATGTAAAATTGATTATTTTGACCCATGGGCATAATGATCATATACAAAATGCAATGTATCTGTCGCAAAAATTGAATGCCCCTATTGCAATTCATCAGGCGGATGTAGAGCTGGCGAAGGATAATCAGCTTCAGCCACTGAAATCTATGGGATTCCTGGGAAGCTTGCTTCGTAGGGTTTCCGAACTTAGCTTTAAAAAATTAAAAATGCAGGATTTTCAATCCGATCTTTACTTAAAGGATGGAGATTTATTAAATGACTATGGGATCAATGCAAGAATTGTAGCATTGGAGGGACATACGAAGGGATCTATCGGCCTTGATATTGATGAAAAGTACTTTTTGGCAGGAGATGCCTTAATGAACTTGATTAGGCCAACCCATTCCCGAATATTTCATAATCAGGAAAAGATGCTAGAGAGTGCAGAAAAGATATCCCGTTTGGGTGATAGAATAATTTACTTCGGTCACGGTAAGATGGCGCAGAATAGAAGCTGGGTTAAAAATTTAGCAGTCTGACCAAACGAGTAACCATTTATTTCATGGTATTGGAAATAGATGGTTACTGATATGTATATAGTGAATAGTAATATTAAATAATATAATAATTAAGTAGTGGAAACACTCCTAAGATGATGGTAGAATGGAATTAAGCCAAATCGTGAGGAGTGTTTTGCATGGAAAAGGAAAAATTTGAAAAATATCAGGAATTTACGGAGCAAACAATCTATAAACTTTCGCAGCAGGTCATGCTTCTTGAAAAAAAGCTGGACATGTTTACCAATATGCTTGAAATAAGTAAATACATTAACCAATATATCAAAGATCCAAACCTCTTCCCTCTGATAAATGATATGTTGATCGGAGTTTTTGGTGCGAATCATTCCACCATCTATATCAAAATGAATGACCTATATTATGAAGCGGTAGCTCATTCGGTTTCAGACGAAAGCATAGAGGCTGAGAAGCAGCTCATAACGAAATATCACGAAGAAGAATTTGTAATTAACAGTGCTGAACCGATTTTCATGAATATTGAAGAGGAAGAAGAGATTCATTCGTGTATCGGAGTCCCTGTTAAGATTGATAACAGGCTGATTGGATTTCTTTTAATTCAGCATAGGGAGATTAATTACTTTACCGGTGATCACGTAAAATTCCTTTCACTGATCGGAAATCATATCGGTGTGGCTATTGAGAACAACTTCCTTTATAAACAAATCAGAGAGAGCGCCAACCATGACGGCTTGACAGATATCTTTAATAAGAGATATTTCTTTGAAACACTGAATCTGATCACAAATTTATCGGAACTGGATTATAGTATTGTCATAGTCGATTTGGATAATTTCAAATCCATCAATGACCGCTATGGACATCCGATGGGAGATGTAGTACTGAGGACAGTGGCGCAAATCATCAAGAAAGCAACTCGTCCCAGTGATATCGTTGCCAGATACGGAGGCGATGAGATCATTGCATTTGTTCAAACTTTTACGAATAGGGAAAAGCTTGAGCAGAGAATTGAACGGATCCGAGAGGAAATTGAACACACAATCATTACCAACGAGGGCATATCAATTTCTACCACAGCCAGCTTTGGCGTATATATCAAACAGGATGAGATTCTATCACTGGATGATGTGATCAAGAAGGCGGATGAAATCATGTATCTCAGTAAGCATAGCGGGAAGAATAAAGTGACGATAAGCTAGGGAAAGTAGCTTTATCATTCTTAGCTAGCAGATTAACGGTATCATTTCTTCAAGTATTTGAGCGTGTTTTTCAGGATAATGATCTTTGGTATAGACCTGTAGGACGTGATCATATACCTCCCGGCTTTTTTGATCGTTTCCGGATAAAGCGTATAGTTTGGCCAAAAGTCTGGCTGATCGTGCATATTTTAATGGATAATCCTGAAGAGTAAAGGTATTTAGGGACTGATTAACTGAAATCAGTCCTTTATTTATATATGCTTCTTCCTTAGTTAATCGAAAGCGAACCGAGTACGTGCGTGCAAGATTTAAAGCAAGTTCCGCGGAAAGAACATCATAATGCATGCTTTCTGTAATCGTAAGCAGATCCAGAATGGTATCTTCTGCCATGCTAAGAACATGAAGATCTTCTTTGGCATCGGCTATATCGATCAGCATCTCAGTATAATGAAGATTGATTTTAAGGTTATTCACGGAATGATCCAAGGCTTTGAAATGCTTTTTACATTCCTCAATATGATCAGCTGCTTGTTTTAAATACTCCAGCTGACTATGAAAGCTACTTAACAGAATATAGGAGCGAGCCAAATTCTCGTGAGCGATCAGAAACGCTGTTGCATCAACCTCTTCCCGGAACACGGTAAGAGAACGTTTAAGATAATAAATCGCTTTTTCACAATTTTCCGCCGTATCAGAGTAGAGAGCTCTAAGAGAATAGGCTATACCCAGATTAGAGATACATTGTGCATATTGGATCGGATGGTCTTCTACTGTGAATACGTTCAGAGCCTGTTTAGCCATTTGTTCAGCCATATCTGTATTGCCAGAAGGATTACAGAGTTCTGAAAGCAGGCAATAGGCACCGGAGCTGTTCAGACAAACTAACGCGCGATAATAATTGGTCGGATCATTGGCATAATATGCAATGGCGCGATCAAAATATGCGATGGAATGATATAAATAATTACGTGAGTTGCGGATATCAGAATAGTAAACATATAAAATACCGTAATTAATTAATATTTTGGGGTATTCCTCATGTTTTTCCGGTAGTATACCAAGTGCAATATCAAAGCATTGCATGGCCTTTTTTAAGTTCTGTTCTGCATCCTGAAGATTAAATAAAAAAGTATAAACGACACCCATATATTTATTCATCAGGGCATATTGATAGAGGTCCTCTGCCTGATAGGAGAGCTCTGAGGCTTTTTTATGGTAGGAGAGGGAAAGGTTCAAGGCAGAAAGATCATACTGATTGATACCAAACATCCGATAAATTAATCCGAGATCGGAATACATCGTAAGCTGATCCTCATAAAGTAGCTCTGCAATGACAGGTGAATTCAGCAGCTCTTTATAGATTGCTAGAGCATCCTGAAACAAATTATTTATGAACAGCTGATGCGCCTGACTTATTTTAATCGATGGGGTTCTGATGTCATTGCCGGAGGGATAGAATTTTCCGTCCAACTGATGAAAGGAATTGAATTCATAACTTTTTTCAAGAACATAGGTGAGATAAGCAAGAGTATCGTCCATCTCTATGATCTGGGCTCTGATCTCTTCTGTAAATAGTTTGTTACTGAAGATTTCATAATTTAATCGAAAAAGGATCCCCTTGTTTAGATAAAGGTCTCCGATTTTTGTCACTCTATCAAGAATGCAGGTTATCAAAGCTCCTAATACCTCAAACGGAGGCTTGGTATCTGTCTTATATTGTCTGATACGATAGGCATCACAACCGGGTACCTGCTTAAATACTGTATGATCCATACCGAAGGTATCACAAATCTCTCTGAATATATCGTTGAAAAGATATTTCCCCGTATTCATCCCCCCAAATAATCAACGCTTCCTTCTGAATGTCGAAAACCAATCATAATATAAGTGGTAATATCTGTATTTTAAATGAAATTTGTCATGATTTCAAGAGTTATCCAAGAATTTAACTATGCTTATTCGATGTTCTTATCAATTGTGATTGATAATATCCCGGCTGTGTTGTAGAATCATAGCTGCGGGGCAGCCTGTCCTAACTTAGGATAGAACGGACTGATCCTGATATACGAAGAAAGGCATGGTCAACTAGCCTTAGAAGGGATACATCTATGAATTACGTAATGTTGGAGAAGGTGATCTGTGATACGATTAAGGAGGAGCAGATCAAACTTGGCTATGAGAAGGAAACAATTCGATTATATTATCCGATGAGCTCACTTATCCATATTCTGGAGGAGGAGATTACTGATCCTGTTCGGCTTACTGAGATTCTGACGGCATTTGCTGAAGTAGTGGAACCTAGGCTCGGTAAAATAGAAATTTCCCATAAGGAGGAACGCTTCTGTATACTAATTCCACCCGATGGAGCGGCTTATGTTCATGAGCATTATCAGGATAATCCATTCTTAATTGCATTGATTGATACGGTAAGGCAGCATAATTGTACTTTAGAGCAGCTGCTGAAGGTGTTCCATCAATATTCCGAGCAGGTGGAATGTGAAAAAAGTAAAACTGACGAATTTGATTATGTAATATATTTTACAGAGAATACGGGGGATGATTACCGTTATTGTTTTAAATTCGAACATGGACATGCAATTTACCATCGTTTTCTAAAACAGGATTTTCAGAATTTATACATTGTGGAGGCACCGGAACCTGTTGATCCCGAGAAGGAGTTAAATTACAAGCGCTTAACCAATCTGATGAGTGCCATCAATTGTATGAGGGTGACCAATGATAAGGTGGAAATGTATAAACAGACAGCGAAGCAGCTGACGGAGCTTGGGGGCTATAAGGATACAGAGGAGTTGGCTGAAGAATGCAAACAGTTGGCGAAGCAGACGAAAAAGGATATCAAAAAGAAGCTCTATAAAAGAGCACAGAAGAAAAGACAGGAAGCAAAAAAAGCTGAGGATTATAAAGCTGCCGCAGAGGAATACAGAAAGATCAGCGGTTATAAGGACGCAGATGCTTTGGCAGCGGAGTGTGACGCGATGAGCAACAAGATAGAGAACAAATACGCTGCGAGGAGAGTTTTACGTGCAGCAATTATCCTGCTTTGTGCTGTGATTATTATAGTGGGTGCTAATCTTTCAGTAACAAAATACTATAAGGCAGGAATATGGAACCGATTGGGTTCCTATGAACGTGCTGCTGGTCAATATAAGAAACTGGGTACCTATAGGGACAGTCTGGATAAGCTTGCCGAAAATGAATATGCATATGGCTTGGAATTGGTTGACAAGGGAGCTTATGCGAAGGCTGCCAAAGCCTTTACGGCAGCCGGCACATTCAAAGACAGTCTGGCTCAAGGGGCATTGGCTGAAAAGCTTTTGGTAAAGAACAGTAAAGCAGGGGACATTGTTAAACTGAACAATGTAAAGTGGAGAGTGCTTGAAATCACAGAAAGTAAAGCTCTGTTGATGAAAGAGGATGCGATTCCTCCGATGCCCTATCATACGAAATATGAGCCGATCACCTGGGAGAATAGTTCTCTTAGAAAGTGGTTAAATTCCGAATATCTGGATCAGGCATTTACGCAGGAAGAAAGAAAAGGGATTCTACTAAGTAGCATAGTGAACGAAGATAATCCGATTTATAAGACGGATGGAGGGAATGATACAGAGGATACGGTTTTCCTGCTGAGCATATCAGAGGCGGTAAAGTATCACGAATTATTTTCTAAGTTCAAGAGCAACAGTTGGCTCAGAACACCGGGTAACAACCAAAGCAGTGCAGCTTTTCTGTCGGTAGACGGTTCTGCCATGGAATACGGATATGATGTAACAGGTGAAAATATTAAGGTCAGACCTGTGCTTTGGATGAGTATTGAATAAGACAGCCGCATTTGCCACGAAAGAGGCTGTTGCAAAATAGTAATCGATTAGAAATTGAACAGACTAACATCCCCTGACACACTCGTCCAAAGACACACTGCTCCTTATGTATGCGACAATCGTACATGAAAGTTCGCTTGTCACATACATAAGGAGCAGCATGTCTTCGAAAGAGTGCATGACGGGAATGCTAGTCTGTTCGCTTTCTATGCATTACCCATCTTCTTGCAACAGTCTCTTTCTGCTTAATAACTATTTTTTGATAATTCTATTTTATTATAAGAGCATGTTTCTTCAATACAGTTACGTTTCAATGCAGTTACGTTTTCAATACAGTTACGTTTTCAATCAGTTACGTTTTTAATGCAATTACGTTTTCAATACAATTACATTTCTTCAATACAGTTACGTTTCTGTAGTGAATTGTGGTGATATTAGCTACACAGCTTTCCTACGACCTCGTTGATGACCTTACCGTCTGCTTTTCCCTTTAAGTCGGCCATGACACTCTTCATGATCATTCCTTTATTTTTGGTGGCAACCAGTTCGGAGTATTTTTCTGAAATGAATTTCTCGACCTCTTCTGCAGACAACATGGCTGGAGCGTATTCCTTGATAATATCATAGGTTGCCTGGTATGAAGCTTTTAGCTCTGCCCGCTCCGGAGGACAGGTCTCCAGTTGTTCGTTCACAACCTTCATTTCTTTTAGTATGGCACGGGTTACCAATTCCTCCTGGATATTATCCCTGCAGCCTTCGTCTATGGCGATTTTCTTTATAGCAGAGATTAAAGAAGATATGGCATCCTTTCGAACTTTATCATGGGCTTTCATAGCAGCTACCATATCCTTTTGCAACTGTTCCATTTGCATAAGTCTACCTCCTAATTTGATGAGTATTTCCACTAGACAGGATATTAGTTATTTGCCGGGAGAATTTACTACCTTCCGGCAAATAAATCTTAAGAAACAGTATATTGCATAAGGCATGGATATTCAAGAAAAAAATAGTAAGTCCTATTTATTTACAGCTAGCGAGATACCTTCGTTGTATCCTTCAACAGATGCTGGAATAATGAAATCATAAAGGCTGCCAAAAGAGAATACCAAAAACCACCCATATGAACACCTGAAACAAAGGCATCTGCCAGCATAATTGTCCAGGCATTGACAATAAAGCTGAACAGACCGAAGGTCAAGATGTTTAGGGGTAAGGTCAGCAGGAGCAGCAACGGCTTAATCAGCAGATTCATCAGGAAGAGTACCAGACCCAGAATAAGCAGTGCAGGTGTACTGCTGATGCTGACTGAGCTGAAAATCATAGATAACAGATAGATGGTTGCTATAATGGAGAAATATTTTAATATTAATTTAGTCATGTTGACCTCCCTTATCTGATTTTTATGGATACCTTCACGTTCTGAGCCTCGACCTCGACGAGATCATAGGCTTCGTCAAAAGTTAAGCTCTTAAATACTCTGAGTATGGATACCATTAATTCCTTTACCGCATGGATGGATACGGAATGGGGGGAAGGACTGAACCCCTTGGGAACAAAGAAGCAGGCCAGAGTCAGAAGATCCATAACACATTCTGTCAATTCTTCGAAGGCATAGAGGGAAATCGGAAGATTCATGTAGAAGTGTTTATTTTCTGTGACATGAATCTTAATCCATAATATTCGAAAATTTTTATTCCACATAAATCTTCACCTTAATCATAGCATTATGGCTCTCGTCCCAAGCCTCTACATCCACGATACTGGGATCATCCAGTGTGCCGTTCAGGACTTCCTCTATGATTTTTGCAAAATCGATACTGGAGATATCGATTCCCTTGGACTCCATTTCCCTTCTTGCATCAGCAGGAATTACCTTGCTCATCTTGTCGGCTACCTCGCCTATGGTAGTTAGAAGTCGGATCGGAACATTGACATTGACATTCACACTTTTGTTATCTGAGGTGACTTTAATTTTTAAGTATTTATAATTCTGTCTGGTATTTATCATAGCTGTACCAGTGGATAATTGTTCTGCCTCCTTACCAGTATTTAAGGCATCCAGAAGCTCCATTCCCTCAGCGGCAGTGATCTGTCCTTTTTCAATCATTTCAAGAATTTTCTGTTGTTCGTTCATGTGTTAACCTCCCTATTAAATAAATAATTATAAATTTTTCAGCTTTTCTGTTGCTTCTTTCGGTGTGATTTCACCTTTGGATAATTGATCCAGTATTTCATTTTTTGCGGCTGCTTTTTCTTCGCTATCTTTTTGACTTTCCTTTGTGATGATTTCGAAGCCCAGACCCCGTATGACCGAATCTAACTTACCGCGCACTGTAGGGTAGGAGATACCCAGTTCTTTCTCAACATCCTTGATGTTTCCGCGGCACCGGATGAACACCTTGATAAACTCCAGTTCCTCCTCCGGTAAGCGGCAGAACTCACAGGGTTGAAAATCACCTTCGATTGCTGTGGAGCATTTTGGACAGCCGAGCTTAGTAATCGTAAGCTTTTCGCCACATACGGGACATTTTCCCGGCGCTTTATACTTCATGTTAACCTCCTTGCTGTGATAGCAGCCTGCTGAGCTACAGTAGATTACTATCCAGTGGTTTACTTTATTGGATTTGTTATCTGATGGCTATAATATATACCTTCCCTAACGAAATGTCAATATATAAATTAATAATATTGATAAAGTAATTAATAATATTAATATTGTCATTAATAATATTAATTTCTAATTAAATTGTTCATAAACACCTCGCATTTGTGTCCGACTTTGTCGGGCATGCTGTGAAGAGCATCGGACCCTTTATTATATAACGTTCCGAGTATAAGAAAGAACAGCGAGTCTGATCACATTGATATCGCTGTTCTCTCATATTAAAACATTTAATTTTTAAAATACTAACATTGATAAAGCCTGTGCATGATTCTCATAGAAATTACTCTTTATCGGTTACATGCACGACACAGCGTACTCGAGTACCGTCCTCCGAGGCATAGATATAGGCTCTGCCCTTCTGCCAGGCAGTTATGGTTCCATCCTCATCCACGGAACAGACATTAGGATTACTGCTCGACCAGACAGCAGGGTTACCAGATGTTACCTTTGCTGTCAAATCCGTGACTTCACCTAATAACAGAGTCAGCTCTTCGGGGTTAACCTTAATCTCCGGTGGCTCTACAATGATTTCGCAGCTTCTGGTGATGGAGTCGACGGAAGCCGTAATTACAGCTGTTCCATGCTTTAATGCAGTTACAGTACCGTTTTCATCGACCACGGCGACGCTTTTCTTATTGCTTTTCCAGACAGGAGCCACTGAAGAGGAGACTTCTGCAGTCAGCTTGGCCGTCTGCCCACGGAATAATTTAAGTTTAGATCGGTTCAGCTTTATCGTAGGATAGGTCACCCTAATTCTGCAGGTCTTACAGGTTCCATCCGCTGATGCGGTTACCGTAGTCTCACCGGGCTTCATTCCGGTTACCAAACCTTGGTCATCCACGATAGCTATGCTTTTTTTACTGCTCTTCCAGGTGACTGCGGATTGATTGGAGGTAACTGCTGATAAGTATAGAGTCTCACCCCGTTCCAGCGATACAGATGTCTGGCTTATTGTGATGGTAGTCTTTTCGACACTTACCTTACAGGACGCCTCACCGTTCTTTATCTTCGCAGTAATCGTTACCGTTCCCGGCTTTTTGGCAGTAACCTTGCCATAGGTATTTACGGAAGCAATTTTTGAAGAACTGCTTTTCCAGTTCGGCATGTCTCCTGTTGAGGTGACGGCGATCAGATAGAATTCATCACCGACTTTAGCAGTAGCATGATACTGGGAAAGGAGGACGAAGCCAAGAGAATCTGCATTTGCGTTGGTGTTAGGGAAGATAGGAGAGAGAAGCAGGATCATAATACACAAGAAAATTGCTAGAAAGCGTCTTTTGATTTTAGACATAAATTCCTCCTTTTTTGTTGGAATCAATGCCCAGGCTTTCTATTAGCTTATCATAAATATGAATGGAAGTATATCCGGCATAACAGACAAATAAATGATGATTTTTCGGAAATATGGATAAAAAGAGGACTAAGGCTGAAAATGCCTAATCTTATAGAATAAATTTAATCATACATAATAAGATTAACAGTTACTAGTGTTGCAACATTGATTTAGCACACGGCTAACTTTTGCATAAATATTTTTTTATAATATGACATATAGGTGTCATATTAATACTTTTATAATTTTCCTTATCAGGTATCAATCGCAGTTATGACATAGTTGTGGTTGGTGCCATAGCATATAATAAGGAGGAGTATTTTATGAGTCAAATAATGGCTTACTGTGGTCTACTTTGTAACGAATGTCCTACCTACATTGCAACTATGAATAATGATGATGAGCTTCGCAGAAAAACGGCTGAAGAATGGGGGAAGATGTTTCATGCCGAATTGAAACCGGAGCAGATGAATTGCAGAGGGTGTCTGTCAGAAGAACGTTTTTCACATTGTGATGATTGCAATATCCGCAGTTGTAGTATTGCGATGCAGCATAGCAGTTGCGGAGTATGTGATTCCTTCCCCTGTGGTAGGGTAAAGGATATTATTGATTATGATGAGAATGCAAGAAAAAGACTTGAGGCTTTGAGAGCATAAACTAGGTTTATAATACTGAGTATATAGAACTGAGTAAATAATAATGAGTACATAAAAAGAGGGTGATGCTGCCGATGTTCGGTGATCGCATCTCCCTCTTTTTATAAAAATATGTGGGCAATAATATGACATAGGCGTCTGGGGTTATAGTCTCAGCTATAGTTTACCTATTCATAGCGGAAAAATTCTTTTTATTGGACAGATATAATTGCTGAAAAGTCCGATACCCCTGATTGTACACTTCCCGGTTCTCAGGCCTCGGCAGGAAGGTTGCGGAGATATGTATTAAATCTTCTGCTTGCTCCAGACTTTCAATTCTCCCAAGACCTACGGCTGCTGAGATAGCAGCACCCACAGATCCGACATTTTGGGGATTGGGAACAGTCTCTATCCTTCTGTCCAGGATATCGGCAAGTATTTGACAGGTCAGAGAGGAGAGTGCACCTCCACCGACAAACCGAATGGGATTGGAGGTAGAGATCTTCTTTTCCTGCGCTTCCAGCATCCATTTCATATGATAACAGACACCTTCCAGAACAGAACGGATCAGCTGGGTCTTACCGGTATCCAGACTGATATTAAAGAACATACCACGTGCATTTGGATCCTCAAAGGGACATCGGTTACCATGCAGCCAGGGCGTAAATATTACCCCATTGCTGCCTGCAGGTATCTGTACGATTGTATCCATCATATAATCATAGAGACTGGTATAGATTGCTTCATATGCTTCTGTTACATTCTTTTTATCAAGATAGATATCTATTTCATCCAGAGCAAGGTGATCCTTCACCCATTCCAGACATTTTCCGGCGGTCTCCAATTCGGCAAAATAATTATAATGGCCATCCCATGCACCGACAATTGCAGCAATCATAGCACCGGTATCCACAATCTTTCGATCTACCACTGTTGAAACCCAACCGGAGGTTCCGCAGTAAATATGAGTGCTGCCGGTTTTGACGGCACCGGCGCCTACTCCGATCAGAGAGGCATCACCGCCCCCACCGAATACGGGTGTACCCATGGTGAGACCGAGTTCAGCTGCTGCTTCCTGCGACAGGCTTCCTGCCTGTTCCGTGGATTTTATAATCTGAGGCAGATGAGAGGGGTTTACCTTCAGCATACGGCACATGGTTTTACTGAAGCCGGAATGACCCTTTCGGGAATCATACAGCATGGTAGCAAAAGCAGAATCTGTAGTCATGATGAACTTCCCTGTACATTTGAGAACCAGATATTCCTTCACATCCAGCCATTTGTAAACAGTTTTAAACAGCTCGGGTTCATTATTTTCTACCCATTTATATTTCCATACAGGATCCTTGACACTTGCGGCCACGGCACCGGTGATGTATAAAGATTTCAAAAGCTTAATGATATTGCAGCCTGCAACTTTAAGACCATGAGCCATTCCTTGGCGAAGCTCATTGCCGGCTCGTTGATCCATATAACTCATAGCAGGGCGGACAGGATTACCTTCCTTGTCTACCAGCACCAGACCCTGCATCTGTGAGCAGAAGGAAAGTCCTGCTATTTTATCCGAAGTGATACCGGAACGCAGGAGAACCTCTTTTGTGGTAGTACACATCGCTTCCCACCAGTCCTCAGGATTTTGTTCCGCGCCTCCGTTTTCAAAAAGCTTCAGGGGGTAAGCGCTGCTTGCGTAGGCAATCAGGTCGATTTTCTGCTCTATTTGAAAGAGACAGGTTTTTACCGCTGTTGTGCCAATATCATATGCAATAATATAGGAACCCACCATCGTATCCTCCGTCTGCCATGCCCGATGCTTATCACGGCACAGCCGTATGAAATCGTTATTCTATTGTAAGAGCCGGTCGCATAATAGGTGCTTATCGGGTCTTATTAGTAAAAGCAGCTTTGATGAATTTTAACGACTGTTCAATGACAAAATCATCCCGATCGAAGATATCATCACTGACATAAAGTTTAAAACGTTCGCGGTAATAATCGCAGGAATAGGAAAACTGAAACATCATAAAAAGATTATCAAGAAGGAAAGCAAACATCTTCGGATCGCAATCCGTTCTGGCTTCATTCTCCTGCTGGGCTCTTTCGATCAAGGAGGAGTAGAGCTGTGCTGTCATAGACTCAAGCTCCCCGACAGCTTCACATATCATACTGGAATTACTTTGTGTCGCCATCTCGTTATAGAGACGGATCATATTCATATTATCTCTGGAATGCTTCTGTATCGTACGTAGTAGCTTCTCTACTTTTATCAGGATATCTTCATCGTCCGTCATGATTTGTTCCAGAGTTTCTTTCAATATAGAAGCACAATGCTTGACTGTAGTCAGAAACAGATCCTCTTTATTATCAAAATATTGAAAAAGACTGCCCACACTGATCCCTGCGTTGCGGGCGATTTTATTGGTATTGGCATTGACGTAGCCATAAACAGCAAATTCATTGATCGCCGAATCATAGATGCGATTCCTTTTTTCTTCCGGAATTCGTAAGAATAAATCTGTCAAAATGACACCTCCAAAGAAATTATGAGCAGTTGCTCATAAATGAGTTTACCACAATATAGTAAAAATTGCAATATTGAAACTATTTTCAGGATTCGGCAGTGCATTTTGCCTGATAAACATTGACATTAACTGCCAAAGTGGTATAATCGAATTAAAAGTGAGCCGTCACTCATTTCACGAATAATTAAGGAGGATTAGGTATGGATACTCGTTATGCTATTTCAAATTACCCGGATGCGAAGAAGGTTAATCAGGAACTTACGGAGCTGATTAAGAAGCCAATCACAAGCATCAGCCCGGAAGCACTGGAAAAATATGAAAAAGAGTATTTTGATCAAAAATGCGCAAAATCAAAAGCAATGATAGGAGAGGCAAAGCAGCTGATACCAGGAGGCGTTCAGCATAATCTTGCTTTTAACTATCCTTTTCCGTTGGTATTTTCTAAAGCACAGGGAGCATATCTTTATGACATCGACGGCAATCAGTATTATGACTTCCTGCAGGCAGGCGGACCCACCGTGCTCGGAAGTAATCCGGAATTCGTACGTAATAAGGTGATTGAGCTGCTAAATGATTGCGGACCCTCCACAGGATTGTTCCATGAATTCGAATATAAACTGGCTAAGAAGATTTCTGAGAATTTCCCTACAGTGGAGATGTTTAGAATGCTTGGCTCGGGTACAGAAGCTTGTATGGCGGCTATTCGTGTGGCAAGACTTGCTACCGGCAAGAAGAACATCATTAAGATGGGAGGAGCATATCACGGCTGGAGTGACCAGCTGGCATACGGCATCCGAATTCCTGGCTCAAAATGGACTCAGGCTCATGGCGTGCCGCATTTCTGTTTCAGCCACACACAGGAGTTCTTCCCGAATGATTTGAAGGATTTGGAGCGTAAACTGAAGAGAAACAGATTACATGGCGGCACAGCTGCTGTTATGATAGAGCCAATTGGACCGGAAAGCGGAACCAGATGTGTGGATAAGGATTTCAATAAAGGTGTGGAAGCACTTTGCAGAAAATACGGTGCTTTATTCATCTTCGATGAGGTAGTGACAGCCTTCCGTGTCGGTATGGCAGGAGCTCAGGGATATTTCGGTGTGACACCGGATCTTACTGTCTTTGGTAAGGTGGTGGCCGGAGGTTATCCGGGTGCCGGCGGTCTGGGAGGAAAGAAGGAATATATGAAATACCTGGCAGCAGGTATCCAAACCGGTGATAAAGTTAAGAAAGCATTAATCGGAGGAACGATGGCAGCTGCACCGATCAGCTGTGTTGCCGGATACTATACCTTATGTGAAATAGAGGGAACCAATGCAGCACAGGTTGCTGGTCAGATGGGCGACAGGCTGACGAAGGGTCTTCAGGAACTGATCAAGAAATACAAACTTCCTTTCGTTGCCTTTAATCAAGGCTCTGTATGCCACCTGGAGACCGTGGGAACAGCCCATTTCTCCATCAATTGGTCTAAACCCTGGACGATACCGAAGATTTTACATGAGACCTCAGTACGTAAGAAGGAGATGGAGCATATGGGTGCCGCTTACATGGCAGAAGGTCTTGTAACTCTGGCAGGAAGCAGATTATACACCAGTGCTGCATATACGGAAGAGATGATCGATGATGCGTTAAGAAGATTTGAACGTGTGTTCCAGCATGTTGCCATGAAACAGGCATAGAAGAAGCGGAGGTGCTTTATGCAGAGTTTAGTCGCTAAGCAGCTTGTTGTAAAGGCTGGGCTTGCACTCGTTGAATCAGGGCTGATTGCACGAACCTGGGGAAATGTCAGTTGTCGTGTGGATCAGGATACCTTTGCAGTTACACCGAGCGGAAGGGCATATGAAACATTAACAGCAGAGGAAATCGTACTTTGTCGTACCGTGGACTGTTCCTATGAGGGTGACATAAAGCCCTCATCCGAGAAAAGGCTTCACGCCCTGATCTATCAGACCTATCCGGAAATGAATTTCGTCATCCATACGCATCAGAAATATGCTTCGGTCATCAGTGCCATGAAGTTTACAGAGATGCCGGTTCAGGGATATGACAGATTGGGTGACTGTGTTCCGATTGCGGCCTATGGTCTGCCCGGTACCAAAAAACTGAAGCAGGGTGTGGAAGCGGCCTTAAAGCGTAATCATGGTCATGCTGTCATTATGGCCCATCATGGTGCTCTGTGTTATGGAGAAAGCTATGAAGAAGCCTTTCTAACAGCAAGACAGCTGGAGGAGGCCTGTGAAAGATTTCTACGTGAGAACTACCTGATGAAAAGCGGTGAAAAAGAATATGATCCTGTCCGCAGATATGAATTCTATCTGTCAAAAGCGAAAGGCAGGCAGACACATATTCCGAAAAAAGTACCGGAATACTATGGAAGCTATCGGACACCGGAGGGCTTTGTTCTGGAAGGTAAGGAGGAGAAGACTTATCGTTTCACAGATCTCATGCCGGAGGAAGCCTTCCTGCACAGCCTGATTTACCAAAAACGAGGAGATATCAATTATATAACCCAGGATAAGGAACCGGCACTGGTTGCTTTATCCTGTTCCGGACAAAAACTAAAGCCTTATCTCGATGATTTTGCACAAATCGTCGGTGTGGATGTCCGCTGCAGTAAGAAAAAGTCTCCTAAGGCATGCATCAGTGCAATGAGAGGCAGGCTCGGTGTTCTTATACCCGAGGCCGGAGCACTTTGCTGTGCTGCGACCAAATCCGACCTGCAGGCAGTTTGCATCGTGATGGAAAAGAATGCTCATACAAAGATTGGAACAGGAATATATCAGGGAGCAAAAACGATTAGCCGTCCGGAATGCATTCTGATGCATCTGGTTTACCAGAAAAGCTATTCCAAGAAATCCAAATAACGGAAAGATTTACAGCCAAGAAAGAATTGTTTATAATAGAAGAAGAAATGATCAATAGATCATTTCTGAAATAATGGGGGCATACCCGTAATAACTGGGAATTCCCAGAATAGCAGGGAATACATGATTATTCCGGGTAGTAAAAGGAGGAGGTTTCTTGGAGTCACAGTATAAGGTATTTGGATATCGATGGGTTATTCTGGCTGCAATTGTACCGGCGATTATCTGTACGGAGATGTTTTGGCTGACACTTGCGCCGGTAGCAAGTCTTGCCGCACAATACTATGGCGTAGGCAGTATGCAGATATCCATGTTTAGCACAAGCTATATGATCATGTATATTTTGTTTACCTTTCCGGCATCCTGGGTGATTGATAAGTTTGGCTTTCGTCATTCCTTAATCATCGGATGTCTGATTACGGCAGTTTTCGGAGTATTCAGAGTGATTTTTGCTGATCATTTCGGCATCGTACTGGTCTGTCAATTCATGATCGCAATCGGACAGCCGTTTCTGCTGAATATTTCTACTAAGGTCCCTGCCAACTGGTTTCCCCTGACAGAGCGTTCTATCGCTTCCGGCATTCTCACTATGGCTCAGTATCTGGGCTTCGTCGTAGCGATGGTACTATCTCCGATGTTGGTTGAAATTAATGGTATCCCACTGATCTATCAGGTATACGGAGTGGTTGCCTGCATCTGTGCTGTGATTGCAATCGTATTTACCAGCGAGCGTCCCCGCATTGCTCCGGGACCGGAAGCAGAGAAGGAAGATATCAGTATTGGATCAATGCTAAGATTATTTAAAAATAGAAATTTTATTTATGTACTTGTTATCGTATTCATTTCAATGGGAATCTTTAATACGTTGCTTACATTAATTGAGACAATACTCAAACCCCGTGGCTTGACGATGGATCAGGCAGGAATCGTCGGAGCAATATTTGTAGTAGCCGGTGTGATCGGTGCAGTTGTACTGCCGATCCTTTCGGATAAGCTACATAGAAGAACACCGATGTTTATTGTTGCCATCTCTTTCCTTGTACCGCTGTATCTGGGATTGACATATCTGTCGGAGTATACATTGGTAGCACTGGTATCCGGACTTGCGGGGTTTACCGTCATGGGAGTTGCACCGATCCTGTTCCAGCATGGTGCTGAGGTTGCATATCCGGTTAAGGAAGGGACCTCCTTTGGTTTAATTCTTCTGATGGGTCAAATCTCAGGATTTCTCTTTGTAATCATTTTTGAAGCTGTTAATACGGCTGCCGGTTCCATTACCATACCAATGCTTCTGGTAGTAGCAGCAACAGCCATTGAAATACCATTTACTCTTAAGATGAAGGAATCACCTGTCCTTCAGGCGTCGAGAAATATAAAATAAGGTGTTGTATTGAACGGAGAAGGAGATTCATGAAATAGTAGTCGAATAGCGAGAGGACTAGAATTCCGGAGGGAAGCTAGTCCTCTCGCTATTATGAATTACGGTATTATAAATAGCACTTTTCCTTTTGTAGTAAAGCTTCACAGAATATGTTATAATGCAACTGCAGGCTTACCAGCAGAAGAAGCTGCAATTAAATCTGTTGAACGATTGAAAGAGGAATTCTGATGAAAGATAGCAGACCTACATTAAAAATACTGCAATATAATGCCCCCGTAACACTGACCTTTGTTCTTATTTCCTTCGCTGTTATACTTTTAGGATATCTGACAAAGGGAGAGTCAACGAAGTTGGTTTTTTGTACCTACAGGTCATCCCTGACAAACCTTTTCACCTATCTAAGGCTTTTCACCCATGTCCTGGGGCATGCCGACTGGAACCATTATGCCGGTAATATGGTGTTATTTCTGGTGCTGGGACCACTCCTTGAAGAAAAATATGGTTCGGTAGCGTTATTAAAAATGATTGCTATCACTGCCGTAATATCCGGACTGATCTATATGATTTTTTTTCCGAGTAGCGTATTACTGGGTGCCAGCGGTATCGTGTTCATGATGATAGTTCTATCCTCCGTAGCAGGTATGAAGAATGGAAAGATACCTTTAACTCTAATACTGGTGATCATTATCTATCTTGGAGGAGAGGTGACAGACAGTCTTAGAGTATCTGACGGTATCGCACATCTTGCACACATTGCAGGGGGCTTCTGCGGCGCTGTGTTTGGCTTCTTGATGATAAAAATTAAGAATTAATTAAATTCTATGATTTTTAACCATAATCATTTTACTTATCCCAAAACTGTGATATACTTTTTAAATTGAATTCTCAGTGATTTAAGAATACGGAGAGCACGGAATGTTTGGTTATGTAAATGTCTACAAACCGGAATTAAAGATGAAGGATTTTTATAAATACAAGGCGTATTACTGTGGTTTATGCAAGACGCTGAAGGATAAATTTGGCCGTTTCGGCCAGATGACCTTATCCTATGATATGACCTTTTTGATTCTTCTGCTGACCTCACTGTACGAGGCAGAAACACAAAAGCTTCAAAACAGATGTCTGGTGCATCCTGTGAAGAAGCATGATACACTGGTCAATGAGGTTACCGAATATGTTGCGGATATGAATATTGCTCTGACTTATCACCATCTGATCGATGATTGGAAGGATGAGAAGAATATCGCCGGTTTGGCGGGAGCCGGAGCGTTAAAGAAGGCATATAAGCGGATAGAAAAGAATTACCCCAGGCAGTGCAGTTCTATCAAAGAAAGCTTAACAAGACTCCAGGAGTGTGAGCAAAGGGGAGAAACTGAGATTGATCTTGTTGCCGGATGCTTCGGGGAACTGATGGGTGAATTATTCGTTTACAGAGAGGACGGTTGGCAGACGATACTTCGACGTATGGGATTTTTCCTCGGCAAGTATATCTATATCCTCGATGCATATGATGATTTAGAGAAGGATGAGAAGCATAACAGTTATAATCCTTTCTGCAAGACGGGAAAGAGGAAAGGATATGAGGAGGAAATTCAGCAGTATCTGACGATGATGATGGCAGAGTGTACCAGGGAGTTCGAAAAACTTCCCTGCCTATGGGACACAGATATCCTCCACAATATACTATATGACGGTGTCTGGACAAGATTTGAGACAATACAAAAAGAGAGAAGTAAAAAGGAAGGAACAGGGCAATGATAACAAATCCATACAAGATACTTGAGGTATCACCGAATGCAACCAATGAGGAAATTAAGAAAGCTTATCGGGAGTTAAGCAGAAAGTACCATCCGGATTCCTACGTGGATAATCCGCTGGCAGGACTTGCAGAAGAGAAATTCAAGGAAGTTCAGGAAGCATATGACCAGATCATGAAGGAAAGAGAGAATGGTTATAACAGCAACTCTTCTTATCAGAGCGGTTCATATTCCGGAAACTCCTCCTATTACGGAAGCAACAGCGATCCTGCGGAGCTGAATTCAGTGGCAAGCTACATCAATGCAGGACAGTATCGTGCCGCTCTTAATGCACTGTCCGGAATCTCCAACAGAACCGCAAGATGGTATTATTACAGTGCTGCTGCGAATGCCGGTCTCGGTAACAATGTCATGGCTGCGGATCATATTCAGCAGGCTATGAATATGGAACCGAACAATCCGGAGTATACCAATCTGTATAATCAGTTACAATGGCAGAACCAGAGATATCAAAGTACCAGGTATAATAACAGGGGATATGGTGGAGGTTATAATGCCGGTAATCTATGTTGTGATCTTTGGTGTGCTGATTCCTTATGTGAATGTATGGGAGGGGATTTGATTTCATGCTGCTAAATGCGAAAAAGCTGGCATTCCTGGGACTGCTACTGGCAGTTACGGTAATTCTTATCATACTTAGCGGTGTTTTTGAATTTAATACCTTGTTTTTATTGGCAGCAGCTTCCTTCGGCGTCGGAATTGCAATCAGAGAGAGCAATATACGAATCGGAGCAGGTTTTTATATTGCTGCAATTCTAGTCAGTATCATGCTGGCGCCAAATAAGCTATATATCATAACCTTTGCAGCGATGGGGTTTTATATACTATGCATGGAATATGCCTTTGATAAACTGACACATCTTCAATGGAAGGCACTTGGCTCTTCTGTCAGCAATCGGAGCAGAGCGTATTGGGTTCTGAAATATGTAGCATTTAACTTAATGTATCTGCCAATGCTTATCTTTCTGCCGAAGCTGATCTATCCCGGTGAACTAAAGGGTATCGTCCTCGCGCTGCTCATATTGGGCGGACAGGTGGCTCTATTTCTTTTTGATGCCGCATATCGATACTTTCAGGGAACAATCTGGGGAAAAATCAGAAATAAACTACAGCTGTAAGGCTTCTATAGAAGCATGTACGATTGCATTTGGATTATTTTGTAGTATAATAATGATTGAGTAAAAAAGTCTATACTATCTGTATCATTAAATACTGTACAGAGCAAGAGCAACTTTATCATTGGAGGAAGCAGGTATGGGAGTAAGAGAAGATGCAATCATAATCATGGATGATGTCAGTCTCATGAGGCGCAGGATCGCCGGTCTGTTGCAGGGCTGTAATATCCGTGTTTATGAGGCTGTGAATTCTGAAGAGCTCTTCAATCTCTTATTCGAGGAGGATTTAAATGTCCGCCTTATCATCATGGAACTCGGTTTTGACACGAACGAGGGTTTAGAAACCCTGATGAGAATTAAAGATAAAAAACCGAACATACCCGTCTTTATCATAACTGCAAATAATAAAAGGCAGACCTTTATTCGGTGTATGGCGGAAGGGGCTGCAGACTATATCCTAAAACCCTTTGACGATGATATTCTTCAGGAGAAGATGCTCTCCGCCCTAAAGATTAAGCGGGAATTATTATCGGACGAGGTACAGATCAGCTTCAGCCTTTTGAATTACCTGAAATCAGAATTTCTGAAGGCAAGAAAGGGTGGCTATGAGATCACCGTTATGATGTGCACACTTTATGATTTGAGCAGTGAAGCGAGTAACATCATGGATACTAAGTATTTACGGGCAGTTGACCAGTTCTATTCCAATATACGCAAAGATTTGTGGGAAACCGATATTTTTGAATACTATGGATCGCAAACCTTTATCGGTGTCTTTCCCTACTGTACTGCAGTCAATGTAGATCTCATACAGAATAAAACCATGGACTATTTTGACAATGTCATAAAGCATGGCCCTGAGCTAACAAATCTGCAGATAGCAATTGCCACCATCACCTATCCGATGGTGGAGATGGAACCAAAGGAAGTCCTGATATCCTTAGGAAGACATATCGACAGACTGATTGCTGTTAAGAAAAAGGATGAAGAAATGAAAAGTTACTACCGATAACATAAATTGGCAATTGTTTTTCCATTCCGGATGTCATAAGATGATCGGTTCGTACCGATAACTTCTATGACATCCTTTTTCAGTGCGATTTAATTTTGGAAATAATAATCTTTTTTTGCGTTTTTCCAGATTTTGAGTTACAATAGAAAAGGTGTCAGGTCATCATCTGCAAAAGGACGAAATGCAGATTTCACAGATATGTATGACGACAGGGAGGTAAACATTTCATATCACATAAAAAAAGGCTTTCGCAAAAAGCTTTAGGAAAGGTTAAGGAAGAAAAATGCGTGTAGACAAAAGCAAAAAGGCACAGCTTCGCAGGATTTTGAGATTAACTTCATCTCTTTTTTTGATGATGATATTCGTTCTAAGTATATCCAAGCGCGTCGAGGCAGCATCGAGCATTTCTGTTAAGGAAATCAACTATGAAAACAGTACGATTACCCTTCAGCTGAACAGTGGGGATACGGAGGCTTATTTCTCGGATTCCGGCAAAAAGAACTGGGAGACGGTTCCGGGGAAAATCAGCGGCAGTAACACGATTACGATGGATATCTCGTGGCTTCCCGAGACAAAAAATTATATTATGACCTTTAAGGGCAATTCCTCTACCTCGGTTATTAAAGTCATAATCCCTAAGCAGATATCTAATTTTAAAGCGACCTACAATAAGGTGAAGGGACTGATGTCTTTTAGTAATTCAGGGTCCAGAACGATACAATGGAGAAAGAAAGGCAGTACTACCTGGAATGTGGTCAATACCTCTACGATTTCTGCAGAGATAAATCACCTTTGTACCAATGGAGCAACAGTATATTTCAGACTGGCACCGATCAATGGCAATAGCTCCGCTTACGGCGCCCGTCCCAGCAAAGAAGTGAGCTTAGCTGTTTCAAAAAAAGCGTTGGCACCCTCTGTAGCGATAGATGGTTCTGCTTTTACTGTAGCTGTAAAAAAAGGCATGGCATATCGTTCAGTCTATCAGGATGGGACCACCTCTGACTGGACTACAGTCAGTTCGACTGCGAATCTGCTATTGAAGAATATTGCACCTGGAGTATTTGGTTCATTCCCAACATCGCAGTCTGCAATAACATTGCAATTCAGAACGAATGCAACCAGTGCGAATCAGGTTTCAAAGATTACCACGGTGAAGATACCTGTTCAGGAGAGTGCACCCAGTGCTGAAAGCTACGGAATCTCCCTCAATTATACAAGTTCTACTACTATGTCCTTGCAGGTAAAAGCAGCAAGTACTACGGTACCTTTTGAATATACGATTGTGGAAAAGGATAAGGAATTGAATTATCAAAAGGCTTCCTGGACTGCGATTACCTCCAGTAACCCGGTATCACTGAATAAGGATTCAGCTCCTGCCGGATGTCATATCTATGTAAGAAAGAAGTCCTTGAATGCTTCGACATCGGATAGTTTTACTCTGGCTTCCTTAGAAACCGATATCTCAAGCGTAAGCGGAGTCGCTTTTCCGACGTCTCCGGTAGCATCCTCCCTTACAACACTGATTTCCACTGCGGGTATCTGCAAACCGGCGAAGGCCTCAAGCTATCTTACCTTTACCTTATACAGTTCGACCCAGACCACAGTATCTTCTCTCAGCTTTATGGATGCTTATGGGATCAATAAGGGCTCGGTGACCACCAGAAGTACCGTCGTAAAGAATGCCAGCAGCAGCTCTGCGAATGACAGATATATCATAACCACCAAAATCACCTCGACCTCAAGCATAGATTCGGCGACAGAGCAGATGCTATATGCAAAGATCACCCTGGCAAATTCGGATGTGATTACTAGCACCCAGACAGCAGGAGTCCTGTTGTATCTGTATCCGGCGACTAAGGTCAATAATCCGATCGATGATGATACAAACGAGTTTGCAACCAAATTCGACAGAGTATATTTATCAACAGATGAGAGTGACAAATCGACCTTCAAATTCAGGCTGGATCTTGGAACAGAACATGTACCGGATGCTTCGGCTGCAAATACTTTTACCTCTATCGATACAGCGATCAGCTCCATGAAGCTGGACGGTTATACCTTATCCCTGGGTAACGGTGATTATTCAGTTCAGTACGGCTCTTATACCAATGAGGATAATAAGAAGGTTGCTACAGCGACAGTAACGGTTAACGTCAGGAAATTTGAACAGTCCGCTCTGATTGATATCACCGATACAGCGATCCCATTGGAGATTACCTTAAATAATGGTGAGCTTTTGGATGAGCATATTTACATCAAATTAATTAATACGGCAGTATTACAGAATATTCCGATTGCATGGTCGATTTTGGAAGGAAGTCTTCAGGAGACAAAGACCTCTACGGTTAAGAACGCAGATGGTACCACAACAACCGTATCTGAAGAAGTGATTACTTATACTTTAGAGTTATCTATCTTCAATAACAGCTATTCTGTAAGCATAGCAGATGTTACCTGGGGCGGAACCTCAATCTTTGGTTCGGCAAAGATATCTGGCGGCAAAGCAACCATTTATCTGTCGAATGCTAAGATTAAGAAGCTTACAACCGATTCGACCACTACAAATAATATTGTGATCACCTTAAGCAATGGCTTCTCTATCAAAACCGGCTGCAAGCTTACGTTGCTGAATGCTACTAATTAGGCTTTTGGATAACGGAGAACGGAGGAGATATGAAAATGAAGCATACCAAGAAAGAAGCATTATTACAGCAGTGTATGGGAATAGTTAAAATAGGCGGGTTCCTGTTTTTTACCATTTTATTTTTCTTTGGAATATTAGCTTTTTGGCCAAAAGAGCAGGAAACAGTACGTAAGGCTTCGGCAGCAGCGGCTTCTGCCATCACCTTTGGCACGATCGATTACGAGAATTTGACTTTGCAGGTATATAACAATAATAATGATATCGTGTATTATTCTGCGGATAATACAAACTGGGAAGAGTTAGATGCAGCATATAACAATAGTTCAAGCTCTTATTTCATGGATATCTCATGGGTTTCGACGACCAATGATACTTTATTGTATTTTAAAGGAGACACGGTCAAGACAGTAAAGCAGATTACCCTGCCTGCACAGAATACTGATTTTATGGCTGAGTATAATAAAGTCGATAATGAATTTACCTTTAGTTCCATGGATGATGCAAATTATTTTGAATGGAGAAAGGCGGCGAATTATTATTGGAATAAGGTAAGCTTTGTAGAAAGCTCAGCCTCTTATCAGAATTTTATGGATACGATAGAAGGTTTTCGACTGAAGGGAGCCAAAATCATAATTAGGATCCCTCAGATTATGGGAACAGGGGTAACCAATGTTGGAAGTCGTCCGAGTACTGAGATCAGTATTACGATTCCTTCTCAATCGGCAGCACCTTCGGTGAAGGTGAATTCCTCTAAACTTACTCTAAATACATCGACTTCTATGGAATATTATGATACGGGTAGCGGGCTATGGATGGAATGCGAGAGTACAATGTTATTATCTGAGATTGCTCCGTCAGTACTATATGAAAACGGAGCATCCCCTGTGACCTTGTCGATTCGCAAAGAGGCAACCACATCAAGTCCCTATTCAAAGACCCTGAAGCTGAAGATACCGGCCCAAGCGGCGGCTCCCACGATTGGAGGCAGCTCCTATGATGTCACCTATTACTACTTAAACGGAAAGCTTGTGCTACAATTTAATAATGCTTCCAGTTCAAATCCGTATGAGTATGCGATAATCAGATATGACGATGACTTCTTTGTCGAGAAGGCAAACTGGAAGACGGTTACTTCCTCTGCACTGATGACCTTAACTACTTCCGTTGCACCTGATGACTGCACCATCTATGTCAGAAAGAAGGGTACAGATGAAAACAGCAATATGAATATACCCTTGGTTCTTTCTTCTGCAGTCAATAGCTTTACAGTGACATATTAGTACTACTTTATAAGCTTTATAACATACCAAGCCCCGGAATTTCTGTGTGACGATATACTCCCTTTTCGGTAGACAGTTGATAAAAACAAACTGTTTATCTAGGAGGAAGCATATCACTGCATGGAAATTCCGGGGCTTTTTCAGAATAATTGTTCCGATGTCTCTTCGAACTTCATTACAAGCATGAGTGTCTGGGTAAACCTGAGAAGTTTTGTGTTGATAGAGTCCTCATAAGATCATCACATTTCATACACAAATTGTTCATGGTTATCCCTTACAATAAATGGTAGATTAAATAATATTTTCTTGTAAAAGGAGAATGAAAATGCGTAAAGTGATAGCTCTTATATTAGCCACGTTTCTCCTGGTGCCGTCGACTCTTACGGCTTCAGGGACAAATCAAGCTTTAGCTTCCTCCCAAAATGCAAAAAAAGTGATAAAGGCATTAGATATCATGGAAACAGATCAAGGGGAAATTAGGACCACCGCAACTAAGATAACCCGGGCTCAATTTGCACAGCTACTTGTCAATAGTTCAGATCAGAAGGAACTGATTACTGTGACCAACGGTTCACTGTTTAAAGACGTGAAAAAGAGTGCTTGGGCAGCTCCTTACATAAGAACGGCTGTGTATAAGGGGTGGATGTCCGGATATCTAAATGGAACCTTCAAGCCCGAACGGGGAGTAACCCTGATTGAAGCAGTGAGTGGTGTATTGAATCTTCTGGGTTATACGGACAGTTATTTCTCAGGGAATCTGACCCAAAGTAAGATGGCATTTTACAAATCAAAAAAGATAAATAAGAACATAACTGTTACCCAGGCAGGCTCCTATCTCAATTATGATGATTGCGTCAATCTGCTTTATAATACTTTGAACACTACCAATAAGGACGGAAAGGTATATGCGGAGGTATTAGGCTACTCGCTTGATTCAAGCGGAGAGGTCGATTATGTCTCAGTCATCAATACGGGGACGGAAGGACCGATTGTTGCAGATGACAGCTGGACCTCGGCTATGCCGTTTGCGATTGACAATGCAACCTATTATAAGAATGATTCAAAATGCTCCTACACCGATATCAAAAAATACGATATTCTGTACTATTCCGAAAGCTCGAAGACGATTTGGGCATATGACACAAAGGTTACAGGCATCATTACTGCAGTTAGCCCTGATCTGATCAATCCTACCTCCGTTACGGTTGCAGGTACAAGTTATTCATTTGAAGACAGCGCGGCTGCGCAACAATTCGCAACCCTGGGCGAGTTCGAAAAGGGTGATATTGTCACGTTACTGCTTGGTAAAAACGGAAAGATTGCAGGAGCTTTGAACAGTGATGAATACAATACATCGGTAACGGGGCTGGTATTAGCAGTCGGAACCCATCTGGTACAGAACAAATCAGGAAGCTTTGTTACCTCCGACTATGTGACCTTTGTAGATGCTGCAGGTAACAAATATACCCAAGATTATAATTCTTCTCAGGCATCCTATGAGAAAGAAGATTTGATCCGTGTAACCTATAAAGATGGTGAGGCAACAGTAGCCAATTATTTTGCACCGGAATTCAGCTTCAATGGGACAACTGTGAACAGCACCGGCACTTATTTCGGAACCACCAAATTCTCCTCCAACATTAATATTCTCGATTACTATGATGGTTCCTACGCTAGAGTATATCCGATCAGAATTGCTAATCTTCAGCTGATGAAAAGCAATGTGCTTTATTATGATACCAATGCAGACGGAGAGATTACCGATCTAATTCTATTCAATGCTACCGGTGATTTTGATCAATATGGAATCTATACAGGGATTGCCTCAGGAAATGTTGGCTCTTATACATACATCCTCAATGGAACAAGCAACCAGGTGACATACTCCACATTGGAGAGTGCAGCATTAACAGAAGGACCGGTTGGTTTTAAATATAAGAGCGGTACCCTTTCATCTACCTATACTTTATCTGAATTGGAGGTTAATTTCCTGGGTAATAGCTCGATCACCTCAGGCTCTACCAAATATCCAATTTCAGACAATGTAAATGTATATGTCCTGTCAGATGATAAGTATGCCCTGTCATCCCTGGATAAGATCAATACATCTAAATATAAGGTAAAAGCATATATCGACAGGTCAGTTGCCGTAGGCGGAAGGGTACGTATCATTATCGCTGAGCCACTAAATTAGAAGAGTGAGGTAAATATCCATGAAACGATTTTTGAAAAAAATCAACTGGAAAAAAATAATAAAAGTGTTTATCATTATAGCTATAGTGATAGCAGTAGCCGGCTTTGCTCTGAATTATTTTGTATTCAGTAAATTCAAGAAGACAGCCACTGAGGAGACGGTTACGACTGCACAAGTGGAGACCAGGGACATACAAAATGTACTGTCCTCCTCAGGAACCATTTCTCCTCTGAATTCTTATGAACTTACTACGCTTGTAGAAGGAGAAGTGGTTGCGGTGGATTTTGAAGAGGGTGACATTGTGGAAGAAGGACAGGTACTGTATCAGATTGATACGGATACTCTGGATAATCAAATGGATAATGCCCAGACGACTCTTGATCGGGCTAAGAAGAACCTCTCCAAAGCAGAAGACAGCTATGCAGATGCCCAGGAGAAGTTATCTGAGGCCAAACAGGATTACAATGAAGCGAATGAAAAATATGGCAGTGCAAACATCAGGGCAACAGAAAATGGTATGATTAAGACACTCTATATCGAGGCAGGACAGACGATCCAGAAGGGAACTCAGATAGCTGAAATTTATGATAACAGTACGATGCTCCTGACTGTTCCTTTCTCCGCCTCCGAGGCGGATCAATCAGATATCGGTAAAACCGCCAAGGTAACCATTGATTCCACCAATGAGACTATCACAGGCAAGGTAGTCAATGTGAGCAGCATTGATGAGGTGCTTTCCGGTAATCGCCTGGTGAATCAGGTGACAATCCAGGTGAAGAATCCCGGTGGCATCACCACTGCTACCACAGCCTCGGCCTCCATCGGCAGTAGCTACAGCAGTGCAGAAGGGACCTTCAGCGTTCAGACGCAGAAGGTGATTACTTCAGAGGTGGCAGGAGAAATCAGCAATGTGAAGGTTGCTGCAGGCAGTAAGGTGAAGGAAGGAGATATTTTATTTACTCTGACGACCGGTTCTGTGGAGGACTTAATGGAAAGCTATCAAAGCAAGCTTGACAGTGCAGAGGATGCCGTTGAGGCTGCAAACGATACGATCGACAATGCCAAGGAAGCAATTGAAGATGCCGAAAGCAAGCTTCAGGATGTGGTTGATACCAGAACAGATTATAGCATTACAGCACCGATTACAGGTAAAATTGTCAGTAAGGATGCACTGGTTGGTGATACCATTAAGAATACCTCGCAGCTTTGTACCATCTATGACTTATCTGCAGTAACCTTTGAGATGGCAGTCGATGAGCTTGATGTGATGAATGTGAAGGTCGGGCAGGAGGTCAATGTCACTGCTGATGCCTTTGAAGATGAGAAAATCACAGGTGTTGTCACGAATGTAAGTCTGCTCAGTACCTCCAGCCAGGGAGTGACCCAATACCCGGTTACAGTTAGAATTGACGCTGTCGGGAATTTGCTTCCCGGAATGAATGTGACCGGTGAGATAATCATTGCAGAAGCAGAGGGAGTGATGTCAATCCCCGCGGATGCACTAATGCGTGGTGATCAGGTATATGTGAAGGATGCTTCAGTGAAGGAAGCAAGTGGTGATGTACCGGCAGGCTTTAAGGCTGTAGAGGTCGAAACCGGATTGACAGACGGCGATTATATCGAGATTAAGAGCGGTCTCACCGGAGGGGAAGAGGTTTATGTAAAGCGTATTTCTGAGGCTGTGAACATGATGATGCCCGGTATGGATTTTGAGATGCAGGGGCCGGGTCCCATGCAAGGAGGACAAAGGCCAGCCCAATTCGGCGGTGGCCAGAGTGGTTTCGGTGGTACAAAATAAGGGAGGTGTACGATATTGGAGGAACAGAAGGAAAGAATGGAAACACCCTTGATTCAATTAATTGATATTTATAAGATTTATCAGATGGGTGACATTGAGGTACGTGCCAATGATGGAATTGACCTTACCATAATGGAAGGAGAATTCGTTGCAATCGTGGGTAAGTCCGGCAGCGGAAAATCCACCATCATGAATATAATCGGAGCCCTTGATGTACCGACCACCGGTAAGTATATTCTGAAAGGCAAGGATGTAAGTAAACTCAAGGACGATGAACTGGCGGAAATTCGCAATAAGACCATTGGATTCATTTTTCAGCAATATAATCTTCTGAATAAACATAACCTTCTTGAAAATGTCGAGCTACCTCTGCTTTATGCCGGGGTAGGGAAGAAGGAACGAAAGCAGCTTGCCATGGAAGCTTTGATGAAGCTCGGAATTGAGGATAAATGGCGAAATTTCCCTAACCAATTATCGGGTGGTCAACAACAGCGAGGAGCTGTCGCCAGGGCGCTTGCCGGAAGACCCTCCTTGATCCTTGCAGATGAGCCTACCGGAGCATTGGATTCCAGAACAAGCCGTGAGCTTTTAGATTTCTTAAAGAAACTGAATGAGGAAGGGAATACAATCGTATTGATTACCCATGACAATACAATAGCCCAGGAAGCAAACCGGGTTGTAACCTTAAAGGATGGCAAAGTTATCTCAGATGAGAACTTAGCTGAGAAAAGAGAGCAGGTAAATGGGAAGGAATAATTTCTTCCCATTGCAAATATTGTGCTGCAGCCCAAATTCGCGGGTTATAGCAGAATGGAGGATATGTGTGAGATTTAATCAAGCATTCAAATTGGCATTGAAAAGTATTCTAAGCAGTAAAATGCGCTCGTTTCTAACCATGCTCGGAATGATTATCGGTGTCGCAGCCGTAATTACTTTACTGGGGCTGGTAACCGGTGTTACAAATTATCTGATTGATACCTTTGCAGATATGGGAACCAATCTGGTGACGGTATCTGTCAGCCAAACCGATACCAGAAAAGTAAGCATCGACGAAATGTATGATTTGGCTGATGATAACAGCAGCATTTTTACCGGGGTTACGCCGAAGGTGTCAGGAAGCTATACTGTAAAGAATGACAGTAATTCCATATCGACCTCTGTGATCGGGGTCGGTGAGGATTATCTTACTATCAATAATCTGGAGCTGACGCAGGGACGATTTATAACCTATGCAGATATTAAGAACAGATATAGTGCCTGTGTCATAGGAACGTATGTGGTGAATGAACTATTCGACGGTGTTGCAAGACTTGGGGATACGCTAAGAATTGACGGACAGGTATATACGATTGTGGGAATCCAGGAGGAAAAAGCGGATTCAGAAGAGAATTCTACAGATGATATCATCTATATTCCATATTCTAATGCCACCAGACTGGCTGGTTCAGCCAATGTATCCAGCTATACCTTTGCTGTTGCGGATACAGATCAGGTATCAGCAGCAGAGACGATACTGGATAATTACCTATATCAGAAAATGATGAATGAGGAACTGTATAAGGTCAAAAGTATGACGGAGCTACTGGATACAATTCATCAGATGACAACATTACTTTCCTCTGTTCTGGGTGGTATCGCAGGAATATCACTTCTCGTTGCCGGTATTGGAATTATGAATATTATGCTCGTATCTGTAGTAGAAAGAACCAAGGAAATCGGTATTCGTAAATCCCTAGGTGCCAAGAAGAGTGATATCATGGGACAATTTGTTTTAGAAGCTATCATGATTAGCTGCCTTGGAGGGCTTGTTGGAATCATCTTCGGAACAATCGCCTGTAGAACCCTTGGCAGTGCCTTTGGTATTTCTGCAGCACCGACCATAGGAGCAATATCATTGGCCTTTGGGGTATCCGCAGCAATCGGAATTGCGTTCGGCTACATGCCCGCAAAAAGGGCCGCTAAGTTAAACCCGATAGAAGCATTAAGAAGTGAATAAACTTAGACTAATATTTGGATCGCATGAGTTTTGATACTTATGCGATCTTTTTTTGCTTAAATAGCTAAATAATGCTATAATTCGACAATAAAATATTTTAAGTAAATGCTATAATTAAACTACACTTACTATAATTACCAATTGACGACTTCATACATGTATTTTGAACGAATATTCAAATGAAAGGGTGGAGAACCAATGTTTATTAGTAAGATTCTAAGTATTATGTCCGAGAAACACCCGGTCATAATGACAAAGCCAAGAGAACTCTATGGTCCCAGAGAATGGGAAAATCAGATGGTTAATCTATCCTACACACAAAAGAATGTCAAATGGATGAGGCATGATTATGTGGTAGGTAATTTTAATCAGAATGTTTATAAAAAACTAAACCGGATTAGAGGAAGTATATCAGAGGTTAATACGGATATCATTGCGCTCATACCCTCCGCAAGATGGCTATTTGATAACTTCCAGATGATGTACCGTGAAATAAAGAAGATGAAAACCTCAGGTACAGGATACGAGAGGATGCCTGTACTGCGTTCCGGTGAATATCGTTTGTTCCCGCGTATCTATGTGATCGCCAGAAAGATGATCGAAATCACGGATGGTTATTTGAATGACGAGAATATTATTTTGATGCTGAAGGCATACCAAAAGGAGCTCCCTCTGTTAGATCAAGAGCTATGGGTCTTACCGGAAATGCTGGGTTTGGTACTTTTGGAACAAATTATAGGCGTGTCGGGAGATATTATAAAAAATATCAGGGTAAAGGATAAGGCAGACCGATTTGTTAAGAGTAAGCTTGGTAAGCAGACAGATACGATAACGATTGCTCCGTTGTTACGAAAATTGCCCGGAGATTGCCGTGAAAATGCAGCTTATCACAGCCATGTTTTGTATTTGATTAAGAATATGGCGGTCGGAGACGAGGCCATCCAACAGTATATTGATTTTCATTGTACCAGGGAAGGCAAGCATTATAATACAGCTGAGGTATTCCTTGAAGAGGGTAGGATGGAAGCCCGCTTAGAATCAAGAATCAGGACGTTGATTGTCAGTCTTCGGGAAATTAATCAGATCGATGAAGAAAAACTGTTTGAGGAGTTATCTCTGACAGAGCAAATATTAAGTAAGGATCCGGCTATGATCTATCGGGAGATGGATTCTGAGAGCCGTGGACTTTACCGCGGTATTGTGGAAAAGTTAGCCTTGCGATATCATTTGACAGAGGGGGTTGTAGCCCAGCAATGTCTGACCCTGGCAAATGAAAAAAAGAAGGATATCTACTGTGCAGGTCATGTGGGAGCCTATCTTGTCGGCAAGGGTTATCCGATTCTTAAGGCCTCGATCCGCCGAAGACCTGAACATAAGATTAAGCTTTCAAAAAAGAATATTAAGGGTGCTATTTATTTCATCATAGGTGCTGTGATACTTGTGTTTACGTGTCTATTGCTGCTTTTTATGCTTCGCAGATATGAGGGTAGGAATGATCTTTTTTACAGTATAGTATCATTGCTGTTACTGCTTCCGATACTTTTTACCATAGCACAAGACTTATCGAAGAATATGATCACACGATTTGTCCCAGTTCAGAAGCTGCCTTCCATGGATTATCTGAAGGATATTCCGGATAGTGCAAGGACTTTTGTTGTAATGCCGGTAATTCTGGCGAAGAAAGAACAGGGACGGGAGTATTTCAGCCGTCTTGAAAAATACTATCTGGCGAATCGCCAGAATAATCTTTATTACGCTCTTTTGGTAGACTTTACGGATGCTCCGGAGCGGTGCATGCCCGGGGACGAAGAAATCACTGAGACGTTACAACGCAGTCAGGAGGAACTGAACGAGAAATACCCCGGCGAATATATGAAGTTTTCACTATTCCTTCGTTATCGGAACTGGAACGAAGGAGAGAATTGTTATATGGGTTGGGAAAGAAAACGAGGAAAGCTGGAGGAATTCAACTCACTTCTGAACGGTACCCCTGAGGAAGATACCAGCTTTTCCTTGATACGGTGTGAGAAAGAGCTTCTTAATACCTTCCGTTATGTAATTACGCTGGATGCTGATTCAAATCTGATCCGGGATAATGCTTCCAAGCTGGTCGGTCTGATTGATCATCCACTCAATCATGCGTCAATTGACCCGGTGAATCGAAAAGTAGCGGAGGGTTATGCAATCATTCAACCCTCTGTCAAAAACCATATTGTGGATAAGAAAAGCAGCTTTTTCCCAAGACTTTACGGAGGAGAAACCGGTATTACCGGCTATGCTACGGTTGTTTCTGACATCTATCAGGATGTATTTAAGCAAGGAAGCTATATCGGTAAAGGCATCTACAATGTAAAAGCATTCCATCAGCTCTTGCATAAGACAATTCCCGATAATACCGTGTTAAGTCATGATCTGCTGGAAAGCTGTTATGCCAGAACAGCTTTTTCCAGTGCCGCCAATATCATGGACAGCTTTCCAAGCAGTGTACTGGCTTATGCCAAGAGAGAGCATCGCTGGATCAGAGGGGATTGGCAGTTGATCACCTGGCTTGTCAAGAAAAGAAACTTAAGTGGATTATCCAGATGGAAGATCCTTGATAATCTGCGCCGAAGTCTGATACCGATCTGTAAGACTGTCTTTCTGTTGTTTAATTTGATATATTTACCCGGAGTCTGGTTTCTATGGATGCCGCTTCTTCTTTTTACGGATCTTATGAATTTACTTTCCTTCCTTACGGGCATACTTCTTCATAAAATCAGAAGACCAAAGCTGGCGATCGTTCATAAGAAGTTCAGAAAAGAGGCCGGTTTCATCCTGCTGCGTATCTTTACTGAATTTGTACTGATGCCATATAAGGCATTCATCTCGGCAGATGCCATAATTCGTACTCTTTATCGGCTGTTTATCAGTAAAAAGAGCCTGCTTCGATGGAAGACCTCGGAAGCAGTAGAGAATTCGATTACAAATACAAAAATGTCATACTTTAGACAAATGTGGATGCCCTTAGTTCCTGCAGGTTTCATTGTTTTTCTCTTGTTTGTCAAAAAGCCGCCGATAGCAGGGGTAATCGTTTATTCCATGATAGCTTTGTTATGGTGTTTTTCCTATTTGATTTCCTTTTACATCAGCCAGCCAAAGGCTGCACCGGATAAAGGGGTGCTTGATCGGGATGGGCTGCTGCAGGATGCAGCAAGAAGAACCTGGAAGTACTTTAGAGATTTTTCCACAAAGGAGAATAACTGGCTTTGTCCGGATAATTATCAGATTGCAAACAAGGAAAAGATCACGGATAAGACTTCTCCAACCAATATCGGGCTACAGCTGCTCTCGATTCTTTCGGCAAGAGATATGGGCTTCGAGAGCTTAAGCTCAGCGTTGGATCTGACAGAAAACGTCTTATATACGGTAGCAATGCTGCCAAAATGGAGAGGCCATCTGTTTAACTGGTATCATATCAGAACGATGGAGGTTTTGCAGCCACAATACATATCCACAGTAGACAGTGGGAATTTTCTGGGAGATATCATTGCCTTAAAAAACGGCTTGGAGGAACAGAAGAAAATACCAATACTCAGTAATCAAAATATTCAGGAATTGATGCTGCTAATATCCTTAAGCAGAATCGATTTAAAGCTGAGGGAAGAATATTCTGACTATGCTGAATATCTTCAGGATATCCGAGCTTTGCGCCATGAAATCCTTACAAGGGAGAGAAAACCATGGGAGGATCAACAGGTACTGAAGGATGTTGTATATCTCATTGATCTGTTGGAAAAGGAAATTGTAAGTTTTGCTCTTGAGAAGCTGGAATATAATAAAAAGCCTACTCTGGAGGAGCTTGCCGGTGCCGGTAACGAGTACGCCTCTGATCTTCAGGAGCGGATTGACGGACTCTGTGAAACGATTCAAAATCTATTTGATCAGGTGGATTTTAGCTTCCTGTTCGATAAGAAAAGACAGTTATTCCATATCGGTTATCATGTATCCTCACAGACCATCGATGCCGGCTGCTATGATCTGATGGCGTCCGAATCCTCGTTAACCAGCTTTCTGGCAATTGCCAGGGGTGAAGTACCGGTGAAACACTGGTATAAGCTTGGACGACCACTCACCATAGTGAAAGGGCTCCCGGCTATGGTCTCCTGGAGCGGTACAATGTTTGAATATCTGATGCCAGGTCTTGTTATGAGGGATTATGAAGGATCTGTTTTTGCGGAGACGGCAGAGGCTGCAGTGTTGCAGCAGATTCGATACGGAAGAAGAGAAGGAATTCCCTGGGGTATTTCTGAATCCCAATATTTCCGTTTTGATTTGGATTCTAACTACCAATATCGTGCTTTTGGTGTGCCACAGCTGCGCCTTCAACCTACGTTAAGTCATTCCAGAGTTGTAGCACCCTATGCCACAATGCTTGCCTTGGATTATGCGAAGGATGATGCATTGCTCAATCTGGCAATCATGAAGGGAATGGAAGCATACGGAAAATACGGTTTTTACGAGGCAATTGATTTCAATGCGCCTGATCCTGTTACCATGAAGTCCTACTGTATTGTAAAATCCTTTATGGCCCATCACCAAGGCATGAGCCTGGTTGCTATCAATAATTACCTGAATAACGGTATTATGCGTTCTCGTTTTCACCGTGAGCCGATCGTCAAGGCAACGGAGATTCTTCTGGAGGAGAAGCGTCAAAGCTTATATATCTCTGTTTCAAAGAGAGGCTATACTGTGATGACAGCAAAGACAGAGATGCAGGAGGAGGATGTCCATAGCGTACGCTATGTCAATACAGTAGCCCCGATTGTTCCTGTTACAGGATATTTTTCGAATAATGCCTATTCCTTGATGATTACCTCGGACGGTGATGGCTTTAGCAATTGTAAGGGTAAGATGCTTTACCGCTTCCGATCGGATATTCATGCAGATACCGGTCATTATATCTATATCCGAGATGTGAAGGAAGCGCGCGTATGGAGCAGTGCTTATCATCCGACCTATACTCTACCGGAGGAATATCAGGTAATCTTTTCCCCGAATCAGGCAGAATTTAAGAGAAAGGATGGAGACATCAAGACCCATACTTGTGTCACGGTATCCTCAAACAGAAATTTAGAGATACGCAGAGTAACATTGACCAATCACAGTAAAGAAGAAAGAAAGCTTGAACTTACCAGTTATATGGAAGTCGTAGGTGACGATAGTATGGCTGAATTGAGTCATCCCGCTTTCAATAAGCTTTTTATTGAAAGTGAGTTTCTTGAGGCCAACTCGATCTTTCTATCCAGACGCAGAAGCAGCAAAGGACAAAATTCCTACCTGATGCATATGGTAAAGGCAGGCAGAAAGACCATCAGAAACGTTGAGTATGAAAATGACAGACTGCGCTTTATTGGAAGGAATAATACACTGAGAAATCCGGATGCAATCGACAGTATGGCACTTACTAACAGTACAGGCTTTTCTAACGATCCGATCATGAGTCTCAGAGTCAGTATTCTTCTTGGTCCCGAAGAGAAGACTACGGTCTCCTTTATCACCGGGGTATGCGACAGCAAAGAAGATGCTATTCGAATCAGTGAAGGACTCAGCTCAACCTATCGGATTGATGACGTGTTTGAAAATTTCAGACTGCAAAGCGAAATGGAGTTGAAATATTTAGGAATTACGAGACAACAGGTGAATGCTTTTCAAGAGCTGATTTCTCCGATTTATTATCCCTGCAGTTACTATCGCGGGCCGGACGAATACATCCGCAGAAACTGGAAAAACCAAAGCTTCCTGTGGCGTTTTGGCGTTTCCGGGGATTGTCCTATTCTGTTGCTGCGGGTGAGCTCAGTAGAGGAAGCCGGGATTATTAAAGATGTACTGAAGGCATATGAGTATTTCAGGATTAATCAGGTCAAAGTGGACTTAATTATTTTAAATGAGCAAAAACACAGCTATCTTCAAGAGTTGACAGATCTGCTGAATGATATGATCAGTTCACTGAAGATTTATGATGAAAGCAGAGAAAAGCCCAGTCTATTTATCCTGCATTCCTTTCAGATGTCACCTGCAGAGTTGGATTTGCTTTTTACTGTGGCAAGAGTTGTTCTATCTGAGAAGACCGGTATCTATTTCAGAAATGTCAAGGAAGCAATCATGGATGCAATGCTAAAGTAAGGAGGGGATAAGAGTGAAAAAAATCACTTTCACAATGCGAATGGAAAAACATTCGCACCTGAAAGAACTCCAAAATGAAATCCATTGGAATTTCATTTTGAACTTCTTTCAGGTCTTGTTTGTGCCGCCGTTGGCGGCGGAATGGAGATAATTATGACAGAAACTTTACCGAAACAGGACTTCTTTAACGGATTTGGCAGATTCGTGGATGGAGAAAGAGAATATGAGATTATTCTGGATGGCGACAATAGACCGCCTGCCCCCTGGATTAATGTAATATCCAATCAAAGCTTTGGTTTTCATGTTTCCGAGACCGGCGCCGGCTATACCTGGTCCTGCAACAGCAGGGAGAATAAGCTCACACCCTGGTCTAATGATCCTGTGACCGACAGGGCAGGTGAAGCAATCTATATTAAGGATGAAATCACTGGCAGAATTATGACTCCCACCTCTCTGGGAAGCAGAGAACACGGGATTTACCGAACAAGGCATGGATACGGTTATTCCGTATTCTTACATGAAGAAGAGGAGCTGGAGCAGAAGCTGACGGTCTTTACACCCTTGGAGGAACCGATTAAGTTATGGCTGCTTGAGATGAAAAATTGCTCAGACAGAGAAAGATATTTTTCTGTTACCTGCTATTTGGAATGGGTATTGGGGGTTGATCGGGAACTTACCAATCCGTATATACTGACGGACTATGATAACGAGCACGAATATCTCCGTGCCAAGAGTATTTATAATTATCATTATCGTAAGCATCATGCCTTCCTGTTCTCCAATGAGATGATACAAGGCTATACAGGCGATCGGCAGGAATTCCTAGGAGAGTTTGGCTCTGTCAGAAATCCGTCAGGCTTATTTAAGACCCTTAGCAATAATACCGGTGTCTGCTATGATTCTTGCGGAGTGATCACAGTATCTGTAGCTATCCCTGCAGGGAGTACCAAAACAATACTTTTTGGCTTGGGACATAGTGAGGATTTTGACATTATTACTAATCTCCGCTATAAATATAAGGATATTTCCAGAGCGATAGAAGAGCTTCAGAAGGTAAAAGCACACTGGGACAGGCTTCTCGGTAAAATAAAAGTGGAGACCAAGGATAAAGCAATTGATCTGCTGGTGAATGGTTGGCTCCTGTACCAAAGCCTTTCCTGCAGAATTAATGCAAGAGCTGCTTTCTATCAATGCGGAGGCGCCTATGGGTTCCGGGATCAGCTACAGGATGCCTTAGCTCTGCTTTATTCCGAGCCGAAGATTTTACGGGATCAGCTTCTAATTTCCTGCAGCAGACAGTTTGAGGAGGGGGATGTGCAGCATTGGTGGCATCCACCGACAGGTGTCGGTGTTCGCACCAGAATATCGGATGATCTTTTGTGGCTTCCTTATACAACGGCTGCTTATATCAATTGTACAGGCGATTACAGTATTCTACAGGAAGAGGTTTTCTATATCAAGGGTGCTATTCTTGGACCCGAACAGCATGAGACAATGATCACCCCGGAGGTATCGGAACTCAAGGAGAAGGTATATGAACACTGTAAAAGAACAATTCTACATACCGGTTTCGGTCAGCATGGACTTCCTCTTATGGGTGGTGGTGACTGGAATGATGGCTTGAGTGAAGTGGGTATCGAAGGGAAAGGGGAAAGCGTATGGCTGGCTTGGTTCCTTTATGCCGTACTGAAGGATTTTATCCCGATTTGTATCTACATGGGAGACACCTCCTTTGCCTCTGAGCTGGAGAGGATGGGGGAGAAGCTGCTGACTGATATCGAAGAAAATGCCTGGGACGGAGAATGGTACTTAAGAGCTTTTTATGATGATGGAACGAAGCTGGGTTCCAAGGAGAATGATGAATGTAGAATTGATTCCATCTGTCAGTCCTGGAGCATACTCTCGCATGGAGCAAGAGAGGACAGAGCTGAAAAGGCAATTCAATCAGCCTTACGGTATTTGGTGAAGGAGAAGGATGGGATCAGCCTGTTACTGGCTCCTCCTTTTGATAAGACCAATAAGAGACCCGGGTATATTAAAAACTATTACCCCGGTGTTAGGGAAAATGGGGGTCAGTATACCCATGCTGCGGTCTGGCTTGCCATCGCCAATACGATGATCGGAAATTATAGCATGGCATATACTTTATTTACGATGCTAAACCCGATCTATACCACCAATAACAAGAAGGATGCAATCAAATATGAGAAGGAACCTTACGTCATGACAGCTGATATCTCCCTGAATGCACCCTATTCCGGAAGGGGAGGCTGGAGCTGGTACACAGGTTCCGCAGGCTGGATGTATCAGGGACTGGTGAAATGGTTTCTGGGAATCAGAAAGGAAAAGGATGAGCTGATCATTACTCCCGGAACCCCTGTGAGTTTCGGAGATTATACAGTCTGGTATCAATATGGCAATACCACCTATCGGATTGAAGTGGAACGTAAGAGTAGCTCGAGTACTCTGGCTGGAATTTCGGAGAACGGAACCTTAACCGAAGGGAACCGGATTAGACTGGTGGATGATGGGAAACAGCATGTACTACAGGCGGTATATTAAAACAACATACAAAGGGGCTGCTATATAACATATGATTAAGCCAGGGTAAGAATAACAGCATCCCTCACACACTGGTTCCCGGAACATCCTGTCGATATTGTATGGCATGATCGAACATAAATGTTCGCTTCTGCCATACAATATCGACAGGATGTCCGTCAAACAGTGCATGTGCGCGAAAGCAAAGTGAGCATATACAAGCATGCTTGTAAATATGCGAACGCGCGCGCGAACCTGATAGCGAGTTTACGAGCATATCAGGTTCGGGATACATATTATCCTTACCCTGGCATTACATGTTCTGCAGCAGCCCCTGGACTATACACTTATTTATTTGATTACTTTTAATCCGCCCATATAAGGCTGTAATGCAACCGGTATATTGATGGATCCATCTGCATTCATATTATTCTCCAGGAAAGCAATCAGCATACGAGGGGGAGCAACTACAGTATTGTTCAAGGTATGGGCAAAATACTTGCCATTTTCCCCGTTTACACGGATCTTTAAGCGGCGTGCCTGAGCGTCACCGAGGTTGGAACAGCTACCCACCTCGAAATATTTCTTCTGCCTCGGAGACCATGCCTCCACGTCAACGGATTTTACCTTAAGGTCGGCCAAATCACCGGAACAGCATTCCAGCGTTCTCACCGGGATATCGAGGGTACGGAATAAGTCCACAGTATTCTGCCACAGCTTATCATACCACTGCATGCTGTCCTCAGGTTTGCAGACAACGATCATTTCCTGTTTCTCGAACTGGTGGATACGATATACCCCTCTCTCCTCAAGACCATGCGCTCCTTTTTCTTTTCTGAAACAGGGAGAATAGCTGGTCAGGGCATGGGGAAGATCCTCCTCCTGGAGGATGGTATCGATATATTTACCGATCATGGAATGCTCACTGGTACCGATCAGATAGAGATCCTCACCTTCGATCTTATACATCATGGCATCCATCTCGGCAAAGCTCATAACTCCGGTTACAACTTCGCTTCGGATCATGAAAGGAGGAATACAGTAAGTAAAACCGCGATCGATCATAAAATCTCTTGCATAGGAGATCACTGCGGAATGAAGTCTTGCGATATTACCCATCAGGTAATAGAAGCCGTTACCGGCTACCTTTCTTGCACTATCAAGATCGATGCCGTTTAAATGCTCCATGATCTCGGTATGATAAGGGATTTCAAAATTCGGCACCACAGGCTCGCCATAACGCTGAACTTCGACATTCTCGCTATCGTCCTTGCCGATGGGAACACTGGGGTCAATGATGTTCGGGATGGTCATCATGATCTTTTTAATTCTTTCCTCAAGCTCAGTTTCCTTAGTCTCTAGTTCGGCAAGACGTTCAGAATCAGCGGTTACCTGCTTCTTCAGCTCTTCAGCCTCGGCTTTTTTACCCTGTGCCATAAGACCACCGATTTGCTTTGAGATTTTATTTCTTTCAAACCTGAGATTATCCGCTTCCTGCTTGGCATTTCTGCTTTCTGCATCCAGGGTGATCACCTCATCTACCAAGGGGAGTTTATTATCCTGAAACTTATTGCGGATATTCTGTTTTACAACTTCGGGATTTTCTCTGACAAATTTTAAATCTAACATAACTGCCTCCATTCTGCCGACTATGCGGCTTACTATCAATTGGTATGTCTTCCTTAAGTTTGTATGGGAGAAAATGGACATAAAAAAATCCCAATCTCCCACACAATAAAATGGGACGAAAGGAATCCGCGTTGCCACCCAAATTGCCAGATGACAGTATTATCATGATGCTTTTCCATGATGATAATTTCATCTGACCTCTCTTCTTGATCAGTACGTTAAAGGGTACCGGCCTTCGACTCATCGCCGACAGCTCCAAAAGTGGAAGGATTGTGCTTTTCACCGGTTTGCACCAACCACCGGCTCTCTGAGAAAAAACAGTAATCGTAGCTTTTATCACAGCTGTATATGGTTCATTCAGTTTTCCTTATTATATAACCGATGCTCCTGATTTTCAAGTAAAATCTTTTAGAATAGGGCGGTTCATAGTAAAAAATGTATATTCGTTAGTTTATTAACAATAGTTGTCAAAAGGATAGCATGGTGCTATAATTACAAAGGTTTTTGTCAACGATGCAGAGGGGTATTCGCACAAGAATAGCTTTATTGCAGCTTTGGCATTTTTTTATTTCACAAACAATCATAAGAAGCAAGGTGACGTGACATGTATGCAATATCAGCTTTAGTTTTATTTCCACTTATATCGGCAATACTCGTTGCTGTAGTAAAGAATAATACAGTAAGGGATATGATTGTCCGAATATGCGCAGTTGTTACCGCAGGACTTACTTTAGCGGTCGTATTTCAATATTTTAGTAATGGTATATCATTTCAATTCGAACAGAATGAGATGATTGATTACATAATCACCCTGCTCGAGATTGCCATCGCAATATTCATTATTACAGTAGGAATTAAAAATAAGAAATATATTGCAGTGCTATTTTCTGCAATCCAGACACCCTTGATCCTATGGTTTGAATTTACAGGGAAAAAGTCCATAGAGATTCAGACCGGAATCATATTCGACAAGCTGACTGCCATCATGGTTTTGGTGGTCGGAATTGTCGGAAGCTTAATCTGTATTTATGCCATCGGATATATGAAATGGTATCATTATCATCATGAAGATTATCCGGTAAGAAAGAATTTCTTTCTGTCAATATTGTTCATATTCCTGTCAGCTATGTTCGGATTGGTTCTGAGCAATGATCTGACCTGGCTGTATTTCTGTTGGGAGGTTACAACCCTGTGTTCCTTCCTTTTAATCGGATATACAAAGACAAAGGAAGCGAAGAAGAATTCCTTCCGTGCATTAATCTATAATCTGGGTGGTGGTCTTTGCTTTGCATTGGCTATCGTTTATATCGGAATGAATTTTGAAACATTGGAATTATCAACTCTAATCAAGATGCATCCGGAAGCAAATGTTTTAATTCCTGTATTTTTGCTTTCCATCGCGGCTCTGACAAAATCAGCACAGTTCCCGTTCTCCTCCTGGTTACTTGGAGCAATGGTGGCTCCGACGCCATCCTCAGCCTTACTGCATTCTGCTACAATGGTTAAGGCAGGTGTCTATCTGATTATCAGATTGGCTCCTTTGCTTGGTAATTCGTCAGTAGGTAAAATTGTGACGCTGATCGGTGGGGTAACCTTTTTGGCCTGTTCCCTGATGGCAATATCTCAAAGCGATGCAAAAAAGATCCTTGCTTATTCAACCATAGCGAATCTGGGATTGATTGTAATCTGTGCCAGTGTAGGAACTCAGGAATCCTTATGGGCTGCAATCCTGCTTGTCATATTCCATTCAGTATCCAAATCCCTACTCTTTATTTCAGTAGGTTCGGTAGAGCATCAGATCGGAAGTCGAAATGTTGAGGATATGGATATCCTGACTAAGGTATCAAGAAAATTATCCTTATATATGATGATCGGAATCGCAGGAATGTTCCTGGCACCCTTCGGTATGCTGATATCGAAATGGGTAGCGATGAAAGCCTTCATTGATTCTGATAACATATTGATTGTTATTATATTGGCGTATGGTAGTGCGGCAACCTTATTCTATTGGTCAAAATGGCTGGGTAAACTGGTATCCAATGCCAACGTCAAAAACCTTGAGAAGCAGTCCTTCCGTAAGGATGAAGAAATTCCTATCTTCATTCATGCAGTATTGGTAGTAGTATCCTGTTTCTCTTTCCCGTTGATCTCAAAATATGCTTTGGTTCCATACCTGACCGGCTTATTCCATTCAGATGCATTGGTTCCTATCGGCACCAGTGATGTGAAGATTATGCTTTATATGCTCAGTATGCTGATTATTCTGCCAATCAGCTTCATCCCGATTTATAAGGGGGACAAGCGCAGAAGAGTACCGATTTACATGGCAGGTGAGAATACGGGTAATAATGAAAGCTTCCATGGCTCTATGGGTGTTAACCGAAAGGTCGAGCTGCGTAACTGGTATATGGAAGGCTATTTCGGTGTGAAACGCTTAACTTTGTGGAGCAATCTGATCTCCATCGGACTTCTTTGTGCAGGCGCAATTTTACTGGTAGGAGGCTTGGCTGCGTTATGGAAATACTAAGAGGAATATTGATCATAATTCTTGCTCCGCTGGTAGGCGGACTATTGACAGGAATAGACAGGATCATCACAGCCAGAATGCAGGGAAGGCAGGGCCCTCCGGTACTGCAACCCTTTTATGATGTGCTGAAGCTGATCCAGAAGGAATCGATCGAAGTAAACTCCATGCATCGTTTCTTTGTATATATTTCTTTGATCTTTGTATTGTTTACAACAGAGATTCTGCTGTCAGGAGGAGATATGCTGCTGGCGGTGTTTGCCTTAACCTTAGGTTCTGTATTCTTTGTACTCGGCGGATATGCATCTAACTCACCCTACAGTATTATCGGTTCAGAACGTGAGTTGCTTCAGATTATGGCTTATGAGCCAATGGTCCTTTTGGCTTGCGTTGGTCTGTATTATGCAGATAACAGCTTTTTTGTTCATGAAATAATTGACAACAGATTACCGGCTATTGTATTTTTACCTGGCGTATTCATAGGCTTGGTATTTATTCTGACGATAAAGCTTCGTAAATCTCCCTTCGATTTAAGCATGTCTCATCATGGACATCAGGAAATCGTCAAAGGGATCACTACGGAATATTCCGGTAGGGATCTGGCAGTGATCGAAGTAACCCATTGGTATGAGATGATTATTTCCCTGACTCTGGTGTATGTATTTTTTGCGACTGCACTTCCGATCAGCCGTATCCTTGCACTGGTAGCCTGCGGGGTTGTTTATCTGTTTGAAATCCTCATTGATAATGCCTTTGCCAGATTAAAATGGCAGCATGCCCTGAATTCCGCCTGGGTAATCACAGGAGTACTGGGTATTATGAACCTTTTGATTTTATCCTTCTTCAGATAAAATGGGAAAAGAAATTTGGAAGCTCACATGGGCGCTCATTCCTTGTTCTTCTTTCGTTATTAAAATGATACGGCTTTCTATTAATGCCAGAGTGGAGAGTACTATGAAATTTGTAAAGAAATCACCATGGATTTTACATTATGACGGTTCCAGCTGTAACGGATGTGACATCGAGGTTCTCGCCTGTCTCACTCCTTTATACGATGTGGAACGGTTTGGTATCATAAATACAGGGAATCCGAAGCATGCGGATATCCTTCTGATTACAGGAAGTGTAAATGAACAGAATATTCCTGTAGTAAAGCAGCTGTATGAGCAGATGGCTGAGCCTAAGGTGGTTGTGGCAGTGGGCATCTGCGCCAATTCAGGAGGCATTTTCGCAGAGTGCTACAATGTCGTTGGTGGTGTGGATCAGGTGCTTCCGGTAGATGTGTATGTTCCGGGATGTGCCGCAAGACCGGAAGCTATCATTGATGGCGTGGTTCAGGCACTTGCTGTTCTGGAAGAAAAGCAGAAAACAGCCAGACAGTCGAAGACAATCGGTCAGAAACGGAGGTAATATGGGACAGCAAACAATCAAACCAATTATGTCGAAGGAACTGCTTTCTGAGACACTTCGTCTGAAAAATAAGGGATATCGCCTGGTGGCTATCTCATGTACAAGTATTGAGCAGCGATCAGAGAAAACTGCTGAAGCGGAGAACACTTCTGAGGGAAATCCGACAATGGAATTGAGCTATTCCTTTGATAAGGACTATGATTTATTAACCTTAAGAGTTATGACTGATACAGAGGAAAGAATCTCAAGCATCAGTGTCATGTATCCTTTTGCATTCTTATATGAGAATGAAATTAAAGAGCTGTTCGGGGTTAGAATTAAGGATATCTCAGTTGATTTTAACAACACATTATACAAAATTCCGGTAAAGACACCTTTTAAGAAAGCGGGGGATGAATAATGGGAAAGAGAACAGTAATTCCCTTTGGTCCTCAGCATCCGGTATTACCGGAGCCGATCCATCTGGATTTGGTATTAGAGGATGAGACAGTAGTTGAGGCGATTCCAAGAATCGGATATATTCACAGAGGCTTGGAAAAGCTTGTAGAAAAGAAGGATTTTCAACAATATACCTATGTTGCAGAGCGTATCTGCGGGATATGTTCCTTCATGCATGGCATGGGCTATTGTATGACGATAGAGAGTATCATGGATATCAAAATTCCGGAGAGAGCTGAGTTCCTTAGAACTATTTGGGCAGAGCTCTCCCGTATGCACAGTCATACCCTATGGCTCGGATTACTGGCGGATGCCTTTGGATTTGAAAGCTTATTTATGCATTCTTGGAAGATCAGGGAGCAGATTCTGGATATTTTTGAGGAAACCACCGGAGGAAGAGTCATCTTCTCTGTGTGTGATATCGGTGGAGTCAGAAAGGATATCAGTTCTGAGACACTGCAGAAGATCGTTACGATACTGGATCAGGTGGAAAAGGATTTAAAGGAGATAACCGAGGTATTCTTGCATGATGCTTCCGTCAAGAGCAGAACCAAGGGTGTCGGTGTATTATCTAAGGAAGCCGCCTTTGATCTCGGTGCAGTCGGACCGATGGCAAGAGCAAGCGGTATTGACATGGATATGAGAACCCAGGGTTATGCAGCCTACGGAAAATTGAATTTCTCGCCGATTATAGAGAAAAAGGGCGACTGCTATGCGAGAACCAAGGTCAGAATCAGAGAAATCTTCCAATCGATCGATTTGATTAAGCAATGTGTTGCAATCATCCCAGAAGGTGAGATTAAAGTGAAAGTAACAGGAAATCCGAAGGGTGAGTATTTCACAAGAATAGAACAGCCACGTGGGGAGGTAGTGTATTATGCAAAGGGCAACGGTACAAAATTCTTGGATCGAATGAGAGTCAGAACACCTACCTTTGCCAACATTCCCGCACTTCTCGAGACGCTGAAGGGGTGTGCTCTGGCCGATGTGCCGATTCTGATCTTAACCATAGACCCCTGTATCAGCTGCACGGAAAGATAATGGAAGGAGAACAGCATGTCTTTTTTTAGTATGACAAAAACTCTTTTAAAAAATATGTTTCACGGCCCTTATACCGTATTGTATCCTATCAAGACGAAGGATAAGTATGAACGCACCAGAGGTAAGGTAGCAATCGATATCGATGATTGCATTTTCTGCAGCATGTGTCAGAGACGCTGTCCCACCGGAGCGATTACTGTAGATAAGGGTGCATCCTCCTGGAGCATCGAACGTTTTTCTTGCATTCAGTGCAGCTATTGTACCGAGGTGTGTCCTAAGAAGTGTCTTCATATGGACCATCAGTACACGACACCATCAAGTGATAAGACAAGGGATGATTATATCAAATGCACGAATACCCAATCACTCAGCGAATAATTGAGATAGCAGAGGAATATGCTGTAAAGAACAATGCGGACGAGGTCAAGGAAATCAATCTTGTCATTGGGGATTATTCCGGCTATGTGGCCAGTTCCATTGAATTGTACTTTGATATCATTGCAGAGGGAAGCCGCTCTGAGAGGGCCAGACTGAATATTGAACGGGTTGTCCCGAAACTAAAATGTGAGGGCTGTGGAGAATATTTTGAGCGTAAGCCCTTTACTTTTCTCTGTCCTCATTGTGGCGGGGAAGGACGTCCGACAGAAATCGGACAGGAGTTCTATGTAAAATCAATTATCGTATGAGTGACTTAACGCAGCATTTCTACTTAGTAGTTTGTAAATGAGTTTTCCCGGCACAAACTAATTCAATGAGTAGCTTTAAGAATGGAGAAACATATGTCAGAGAATAAAGAAATTGAAATCATGCAATCTGTCTATGATAAGAATGATGAGGTTGCAGCCAAAATTAACGAGGAACTGACAGGGAAGAATATCTTTGCCATTAATGTTATGGGTGCTCCCGGAGCAGGGAAGACAACCTCGTTGATTCAGATCATCAAGAGACTGAAGCAGGTTACTCCATATGTGATTGAGGGTGATATTGAGGCGGATTTTGATACAAAGACACTTCAAGCACTGGGAGTAAAAGCAATACAGATCAATACCGGCGGCGCCTGTCATCTGGATTCTCCACTGATCGGTAACGCTGTCGAGGAAATGAAACTGGAGCATGGGGTTCTCTTTATTGAAAATATTGGTAATCTGGTATGTCCTGCCGAATTTATGATCGGTGAGCATGCAAAGATGCTGATCTCAACTGTTACCGAGGGCAGCGATAAACCCTACAAATATCCGTTGGCTTTTGAAAAGGCAGATCTGATTCTAATCAATAAATGCGATCTTTTGCCCTATGTGGATTTTGACGAGGACTTCTTTTTGAAGGGAGTCAGGGGACTGAATAAAAAGGCACCTGTTATCAAGGTATCCGGTAAAACAGAAGAAGGATATGATGAAGTAGTAGCATGGATTATGGAAAGAGTAAACGCATAATCAAAAGAATAAAGGTATACGGAATGGTGCAAGGGGTTGGATTTCGGCCCCTTGTTTATTCTATTGCGCAAAAATATGAACTTAGTGGAGCAGTCCGCAATGTGGGTGGTTATGCGGAAATATTTATTGATGGGCAGTCAGAAAACTATGACAGCTTTTTAATCGAACTACTTGACAGGAGGCATGCCTGTGAGATCGTCAAGCTGGAGGAGGAAGACCTTGTGCAGCTGCCGAGGTTTCCGTCGATTGACCCGAAGAATGGCTTTATTATTCTGGACAGCGAAGAAAATGATGAGTTCTCGGTGCTTCCTCCGGATCTACCGGTTTGTGCGGAGTGCATAAGGGAGCTATATGATGAGACCGACAGACGATATCGGAATCCGTTCCTCAGCTGCACCCATTGCGGTCCACGCTATACAATCATAGAGAAGCTGCCATATGATAGGGAGAACACTTCTATGACAGAATTTGTGCTCTGTGACTCCTGTAAAGCGGAATATACCACTCCGGCAAGCAGACGGCACCATGCCCAGACGATCTCCTGCCACGACTGCGGACCTTACCTGATATATCGCAACCTTATGGATGCATCGGGAAGCAGACAGAGCAGTCGATTGGAAATCGAACGGGAAGCTGCTCTAAAGAAAGCGATACAAGTGTTAAAGAGTGGAGGTATCCTCGCAGTAAAAGGAATCGGTGGATACCATCTCGTATGCTCCCCCTATCGAAATGATACCGTGGAGAAGCTTCGAAAGCTAAAGGGCAGGGAGCAAAAGCCCTTTGCGGTAATGTTTGATACACTTAAGACAATCAGAGATTACTGTGTGATGTCGGAAGAAGAACAGCGATTGCTGGAGATGAAGGCGAGACCGATCTGTCTGTTGTATATGCACAGTGACAGCTTTGCAGCTTCGGTCACACAAGGGAGTATTTATTGCGGAGCATTTCTGCCTTATACTCCGCTGCAGCTTCTATTAACCAAGGAGTGCGGTCCGCTCATTATGACCAGTGCCAATCTCTCCGGACAGCCAATCATTAAGGAGGAGGAAGCACTATTCAATCTTGCATCCCCCTATCTTTCCGGTGTATTGTATCATCATCGCAGGATTGTACGCTCTGTTGATGATTCGGTTGCGAAGATCATTGACGGAAAGCCTCAATTGATCAGAAGAAGTCGCGGCTATGTCCCATATCCGGTTTTTCTGAAGGAAAAGAGTCGGGAGGAAATTCAAATCTTTGCAGCAGGCGGAGATCTCAAAGCGGCCTTCTGCCTATTTAAGAATAAAGCAGCAGTGGTATCGCAGTATTTCGGTGATTTGGAGGAAGAAACCGTGATGGAGGAATATATCGCCTCAGGAAGAGAATTATCCGCACTCTTAAAAGTAAATCCCACTCATGTGGCCTGTGACCTGCATCCAAATTATTTTTCCTCCCATTATGCTAAGGGTCTGGGGCTTCCGGTGCTGGAAATACAGCATCATCATGCACATATTGCCTCTGTGATGGCCGAACATGCGCTCGAGGGGAAGGTAATCGGGATTGCCTTTGACGGAACAGGATACGGAACAGATGGTGCTGTCTGGGGCGGTGAATTTCTGCTATGTGAAAATGCTAATTATCAGAGGGCAGCCAGGCTTCGGTATATTCCCATCCTTGGAGGGGATGAATCGATGAAGGATGCAAGAAAGACGGCTTCCTGCTATTTATATGAGAGCAAGTTAACAGAGTACTGTTTGGATGAACGGCTTCCGGTGATCAAGGCTGCTTTGGCACAACAGGTAAATACCATCCTGACTTCCAGTATGGGCAGGCTGTTTGACGCAATCTCATCGCTTCTTGAAATCAGTCACGAAAACCGCTATGAGGGAGAATGTGCCATCAGGTTGGAAGCGGAAGCAGTAATGGCGCTCAGAGAGAACATTATTCCGAAAGAACTTAGCTTTGCAATTGAAGAAAAAGATGAGATAATAGAGATAGATCCGGAGCCTGTCCTCTGTGCAATTTTGGAAGGGCGGCAAGATGAAAAGCATCGGAACACAAGCCTGAACCATGCTTCGACCGGTAAGGATGCTGAGTGTGAAAGGACAAGAAAGGCCTATGCCTTAGGGTTTCATTATGCAGTTGCCAATATGATGGTAGAGGTATGTGAGCGATTAAGAGCCAAACGTAGGACAGATACGATCGCTCTGAGTGGAGGGGTGTTTCAGAATACTGTTCTGACAGAGCGAGCATGCAGGCTGCTGAGGGAGCGTGGGTTCATGGTATACTATAATCTTGCAGTTCCTCCAAATGATGGATGTATCAGCCTGGGGCAAACATATATCGCTCTGAAACACACCTGGCAGGAGGAACAAGAAAAAAAGTATTGTAGACAGAAGGTAAAAAGACAGAAGATAAAAAGACAGAAGATAGTAGACTATGAAACATAAGACTGAATAAGATAAATAAAAGAAGTGTAGCTATAGGTAAGGATATTAGTAGGCAGAAAAAGGCTTGGATAGGAAGGCTTGGTAGAATTATGTGTGTGGCGGTACCCGGTAAGGTAATAGAAATCAACGGTGATTATGCTAAAATTAATATCATGAATAATATTACGGAAGCGAATATTAAGCTAGTGGATGTGAAACTTGGAGATTATGTCCTGGTCCATGCAGGCTGTGTCCTGGAAGTAATGAAGAAGGATGCTGCTGAGGAGCTGCTGGAGATCTTTGAAGCCTTAGGGGAGGAATTTGATGAGAACCCTTGAGCAGATCAAGAAGGAACTGAAAGAGTATGATGGAAGACCGATCAAAATCATGGAGGTATGCGGAACCCATACAGCCAGTATCTTTAAATCCGGCATCAGAAGTCTTTTATCCACTAAGATTGAGCTGATTTCAGGACCCGGTTGTCCGGTCTGTGTGACTGCACCGGCTTACATCGACAAGCTGATTGAGTATGCATTAAAGGAGAAGCATTGTGTTCTGACCTTCGGAGATATGATGAAGGTGAAAGGATCCGGTATGTCACTGACTGAGGCGAAGGCTCAGGGTGGAAGGGTACAGATCCTGTATTCTCCGCTGGGGGCGATCAAGCTTGCTAAAGAAGAGCCCGAGACGAAGTTCATCTTTGCAGCAGTCGGCTTTGAGACAACAACTCCTATCTATGGACTGATCATGGATGAACTGATAAAAGAGCACATAAATAACCTGACGCTGTTAACTTCGATTAAAACAATTATGCCTGCGTTAACCTTTATCTGTGAAAATGAGAAGGAAATTGATGCGTTTCTGTGTCCGGGGCATGTCAGCGTCATTACCGGCAGCAGGATCTATACCGATTTGGCAAAAGAATACGAAAAGCCGTTTGTGATTGCAGGCTTTGAGGGAGAGCATATTCTGGGAGCGGTATATGAAATTGTCCGACAGATCGAGAACCGAAAAGCAGAGGTAAGAAATCTCTACCCAAGTGTAGTAACGGAAGAGGGTAACCGGAATGCAAGAGAGCTGACCCGGAAGTATTTTGAAGCAGTGGATGAGGAATGGAGGGAAATTGGCAGAATTTCCGGATCCGGACTCCGGTTGAGGAAAGAGTATGAGGAATTCGATGCCGGAAGTAAGCTTGATCCAGTCTCCGCACAACCAAAGACAGGTTGCAGGTGCCGTGATGTCATCCTGGGGAGGATTTATCCGGCTGATTGTCCGCTGTTCGAAAAGGTATGTACACCCATGAATGCAATCGGACCCTGTATGGTTTCCAGTGAGGGAGCCTGCGGAATCTGGTTTAAAAACAGATAACAATAAAATGTAAAGGACTGATGGCTGATGAAAATCAATATGGCTTACGGGAGTGGCGGTGTACAGACCGGCAACTTAATCCATGATATCTTTTTAAAACATTTTAATAACAGTATCCTAAACCGGCTGGAGGATTCGGCTATTGTAAAGATGAATGGAAAGCTTGCCTATACGACGGATTCCTTTGTGGTTACGCCTCTTTTTTTTCCGGGTGGAGACATCGGAAAGCTGGCAGTCTGCGGGACGGTGAATGACCTGACCATGATGGGGGCAATACCGAAGTACCTGACTGCAGGCTTTATCCTGGAGGAGGGAGCGGAGCTTGAAACTGTGGAGAAAATAGCAATATCCATGGCAAAAGCAGCGAAGGAGGCAAATGTCAGGATTGTAGCCGGAGATACGAAGGTAATTGAAGGCAAAGGCGGTATCTATATCAATACCTCCGGTATTGGTGAGATTGCCATGAAGGGTGTCAGTGTCTCGAACTGCAAACCGGGAGATGCCATCCTGCTTTCAGGTAACCTTGGGGAACATCATGCTGCCATTCTGTCCCAGCGCATGGGGATTGAGAGCCAAATACAAAGTGATTGTGCTCCTTTGACAGGAATACTGAAGAGTTTTCTGAAGGACAAGATCAAAGCACATTTTATGAGAGATGTGACCAGAGGCGGTTTGGCAACGATTTTGAATGAGATCACACAGAGTTCCTCTTGTGGGGTTGAGATTGAAGAGTCAAAACTGCCGGTTAGTCAGGAAGTCAAAGGTCTTTGTGATATTCTGGGCTTGGATCCTCTCTATATGGCAAATGAGGGCAAGCTGATTGTCGTCGTACCGGAACGACAGGCAGAGAAAGCACTGGCAGCAATGCGTAGAACGAAGTACGGAAGAAATGCAGCAATCATCGGCAGGATTACGGATGGGAAAAGTGTAACCATGAAGACTCCATTGCAGGGAAGAAGACGCATCGATGTGTTGTATGGAGAAGGATTGCCAAGAATATGCTGATTGCCACTATTCCTTTGAAGTATAGTGGCAAACTGTTATTGTAGTGTAATTATAACCAAATGAAAGAAATGCTTATTCTTTGAATTTGACAGGGAAGTAAATATCTGCTTCACAATAATCATCTTTTGATATGATACTGTTGATTAGTTCAAAATGAAAGTGACCATCCTGGATATATTGTGAATGAAGAAGCCAGGAAGTAATATATTGGTATAAATTAATCAGAGTCTTCAAGGTGATATCTTCAACGGAATGAGAGCCAATGTATTTAAATACTACATATTTATGGGAACTTATTTTCATCCCCGACATCCCATCAGGTATGGCACCTAAGTCCTTAACCTCAATCGCCGGAAAATATATACTTTGACTAGAGGAAATTTTCTCATAAGAGGAGAAACTAAACAGAATATTAGGATTCAGAGCATTTGGTATTCTGCTTCTGTGATTATGATAAAAATCCATAGCTAATTGATTGGCGAGATTGGTATGATAGTTTTCATCAAATAGTATACTGTACTTTATGCCTGCTAGATAGAATTCAGGCTTTACAACATAATTTGGTGATAGAATAACACCATTTTCAAAAGGAACTATACTGTTAAGATCAAATTTATCAACGATAGAAACTTGCGACTTATCCAAGCGAAACTGAGAAGGACTTATGCCAAAAGCTTTTTTAAAAGAGCGATTAAAGGATTGCTCATGTTCAAATCCGAATTCAGCGGCAATGTCATTGATCTTCAAATCGGTATACAGCAAATCATTCAGACTTAAGGATAATTTGCGCATTCTTACATACTCCATTAATCTTTGATTCGTAACAAGTCTAAAAATTCTGTGAAGATGATATTTTGATATGTATAAATACGCCGCGATGTCATCGAGAATGATTTTGCCTTTTATGTTTTTCTCGATATATGTAACGGTTTCCTCTATATACTTATAGATATTCATTTTAGTTTTCTCCTTAGCAGGATATCCTATTGCATGCCTATAGGATAATATAACAGCCGAATTTTGTAAAGAGATGATTTGTTCTGGTTTTCTAGAGATATACGATTGATTTATTCCAGAAATTGATAGTTGTAATATTAGCAAGAAATGCTTGGTAGGAGTGATATTAGTAATTTAAAATATTCATATAAGCCTACTGGGAGGAAAATAAAATGTATAAGAGAATGCTTAAAGTAATCTTACTTTGTTTCGGTTTGATACTGCTATCCGCTTGCACAAAGACAGATCAAGAGACAAATAGTAATGAAAGTGCTGTAAGTAATGAGACTGAGATGATATCTTCAGATTCAGAGACGACAGATACAGCAGAGACGACAGATACAGCAGATACGACAGATGTAGCAGATACGACAGATGCAGCAGATACGACAGATGCAGCAGAGACGACAGATGCGGCAGAGACGACTGATGCAACAGAGACAACAGATACGGATCTGAATTCTATTGATTTAAGCAAAAGTGATAAATCAGAAGGAACGGAGAAGAAAGCTAATATATGGGAAGTGTTTTGCAAATTAGACTGCGGTGCATGTGGTGGAATATTATTTGACAAGGAGGGGAATCTGCTGGTAGCAAAACCACGTGGACTGGATAAAGTATCTTTAGAGGGTACAGTAACCACAGTATGTGACCTCAGCATGCTTGAGAAGGGAAGGGATTATTATTTTAAGAGTCCTTTTATATGGGATATGAAATATGACAAGGATAATAATATAATAGCAGCAGCCCAGGATAGAATAGTAAAAATCACAGAGGATGGGAAGGCAACCACTTTAATAAAAGAGGATTTTAGCGGATTTCTCGGAGCAAGTGGTTTGGAGATAGATCAAGATGGCAATATCTATGTTGTTAGCGGTGGCAAGGTATACCGATATTCGACTGATCTTATTAAATCGGAGTATATAAGCTCGAGTGAATATGATTCCTTCTTCTCCATAGCCTTTAGTCCGGATTATAAATATCTTTATTTAACTGATTTTCATGCAATGGCTCTTGTAAAGTATGAAATCAATCCGGATGGTTCCGTAGGTGAATGTAAAGAAATTATTAGGGAACCGGTGGAAAACTCCGGTTCCGTCGGTTCGCCCTTGAACATGATTTTTGATAAAAGTGGAAATATGTATGTTTCAATTGATGGGACGGCTTATATCCTAAAAGTGGATCAAAATGATAATACGACATTAATTAATATGAATAAACCTATCGGCAATCACATAATAGCATTTGGAAATAAAGAGTTCGGAGAGGATCTTCTTTATTTCACTACCTATGGCAATAAAGTGTGTAAATTTCAGCTGGATGAGCATGACGAGCTGAAGTAATACAGGGGAGAGGCTATGGAACAGATGAGGTTTATCTGAAGGATCGGGACTAAAATCAAAATGATATTAACATCGAAGCCCTTACTTAGCAGGGAGAAACCGGATTAGTGCACTATAAAAAAGAGCGTTCTTAAAAGCTCCGAGTGTCTGTATTACACACTCATCGGACAAATTTAAGAACGCTTTATTATTTGGTCCCTTTAATGTTTTACGTTTCTTTTTGCAATTCCGATCATAAGACTGATCCCGGCAACAAACAGCAGGACTAATACGGTAATAACATACTCCATCAAGTCAAAGGAGGTATAACCATTGTGATCAAACATACGATCTACCAGATCATTGGTAAGTAAGTCCGCAGGGATACAGACCAGTGATAAAATGGAGACTTTGAACCAAGTATTTATTTTGACTTTTCTGATAAGTAGCACCATCAGCCAGAGGAAGAGGATCCAGATCAGTGCGATAGGGTATTCCATTTTCCAGAGCACGTCGGAGGTCAACCAGGCAGGTGCTGTCAGTCGGTAGAGAATTCCCAGGAAGGGAAAGATGAGAACTGTCAGGAAACAAAGACTGTACAATAGACCACGTTTTTTACTCAGGAAGGGAGGAATAAGCAGGCTGCCTCCAAACACACAGCTATCAATGACTATACGCGACCAGGTGAATTGTTTGGTTACTGCTAAATCAACAATCATGCAGGTAAAGACGGCAAGAAAGAGTAATAGACCAAGGCTCAAGCCGATGATATTACCGATCCGGTTTTCCTTCTGTCTGATTAAATGATCTGTATAGCTAAGTGCATTCAACAGTGTTCTATTATTGCTGTCTTCGGCCTTACTTTCATTCTCCTGCCGTTCGGGAGCGGTTTCCATATCCGCTTCAGTACCGGCTTCTCCTTCCAGTAATTCTGTCACTGTGACACCGAGAACATCTGCCAACGGCTTTAGGGTGCTGATATCCGGGTAACCTGCACCTCGTTCCCACTTTGAGATGGCTTTATCCGTAACGCCGAGTATATCGGCCAGTTCCTTTTGCGTCATATTCTTCTGCTTTCTTGTGATGGTGATGAATTCTCCTATTTTTCTGTTATCCATTGGTAACCTCCCACGATATGATATGTAATTTACTGCTATATCATAATCTCTGTGACTCATGACTGCAACCGACTTAACGTATAGAAACAGGTAAACGATACGTAGAGTGGCTGTTTTATTATCATACTAGCATAGATTTCCAAAAAGTAAAGAAAGAATTACATCATCAGAACAACTGAAGCAGCATCTCTTGTAACAGTATTTGCTGTTGCTACAGAACTAAGGGCATGGTAAAATATAACAGAGCCTATAGCTGAACGATTGCTTCTTAACAAGCGGATTATTATATTTTAATAAGCATAAGCATAACAAAGTTTCGGGCTAAAATAGAAAAAGGACAAAGCATCTAATTTATGCAGATTAAGTAGTTGGATAGGGAGAGGTCTGCACTGAGATGCTTGCTATGGATGGAGGAAATATGGAGAACGACCTGATTAGATTAAAAATTATGGAGCGGCGTGAAATGATGAAGGCATATGACGAGAGTGATGAAGAGCTGATCTCAGATCAGATGGCCGGAGCTACACAGCCCCCTTTGGAAAAAGCCAGTATAGGAACGAAATTCATCAAGCTCACCAAGGATTTTACCCAAATCATAAAAAACAACAACTTTCTGGAACTTATGAACAGTAGGGTGAGCCGTCGGAGGTATAATGAGGAGAAGCTGTCCCTGGAAGAATTATCGTTCTTATTATGGTCTACCCAGGGTGTAAAGAATGTCATCGGCAAAGACCGTAAGGCTACCATGAGAACAGTACCATCAGCTGGGGCAAGACATCCCTTTGAGACCTATCTTTTTATTAACAGGGTAGAAGGGTTGGACTCTGGAGTATATCATTACCTTGCTATAGAGCATAAACTGGAGTTTATAAAAGCAATAGAGCAGCAGGAGGACAGAGTGAGTGAGGCCTATTGCGGTCAGACCTTCTTCGGATATGCTGCTGTAAGCTTTGTCTGGACAGTAATTCCTTACAGAAGCGAATGGCGCTACTCTGTGGAAGCGCAGAAATATGCCTTACTTGATGCGGGACATATCTGCCAGAATCTTTATCTGGCATGTGAAGCCATTGGCTGTGGTACCTGTGCTATTGGTGCCTATGATCAGAAGCTGGCGGATGAGTTACTGGATTTAAACTCTGAACCATCTTGCGATAATGAGAATGAGTTTGTAATATATGCCGCGGCAGTAGGAAAGATAGACAAATAAGGGTAAGGGAGGGCAAGATATTGAGCAACGGCTTTAAACTGAAGTTCAGAAAAATCATAGTTTTATTCCTACTGGTCTTGTTACCTGTCACTGCAATGCTCTGTCAGAAGCAGTATGCCATTGCAAAGGAGCAGGAAAAAACATTAACCATCTTATTTACCCATGATTTGCATGACAATCTCTTGCCATTTCAGACAATAGAGAAAGGTGAGGTTAAAAAGCTCGGTGGATACGCAAGACTTGCCAGTGCCATTCGCGCACAGAAGGAGAAGAATCCCGATGCGTTGCTCGTGGATGGTGGAGATTTTTCTATGGGAACACCATTTCAGACCATATTTGCCAGTGATGCTCCTGAGCTTCAGCTGCTTGGGGCATTGGGTTATGATGTCACAACCTTGGGAAATCATGAGTTTGATTATCGTTCAGACGGCTTGACCGAAAGCCTGAAGGTAGCTGTTGACAGTAAGGAGAAGCTGCCGGTGATCATATCCTCTAATATTCAGTTTCCGCTTGATCCGGAGGGAATGCTCTCCGATGATCTTTCTGATCTGAAAAATGCCATGGAGGACTACGGGGTTCGGGATTATATTGTGTTGGAACGAGGCGGGATTAAAATCGGGGTCTTCGGGGTGATGGGAGAGGAATCGGAATCAATGGCTCCTATGTCCGGGGTAACCTTCGACGATGAGATTGAACAGGCGAAAAGAGTAGTAAAGATATTGAAAGAGGAGAAAAAGGTTGATTTCATCCTTTGCCTATCCCATTCAGGAACCCAGGACCGGGCTAAGGACTCAGAAGATGAGATCCTTGCGAAAGAGGTTCCTGATATTAATATGATTGTTAGTGGCCATACCCATACAACTCTGGCAGAACCGATTCTGGTAGGAAATACAATCATCGGCTCAGTCGGCTGTTATGGTAAATACCTAGGCAGCGTCAGTCTATCTGGGAGTGGTAGCGGAAGATGGAGCATAGAGGACTATTCAATCATTCCGATTGATGACCACCTCAAAGAGGATAATGGGATTAAAGAGCTGGTACAGAGCTATAAGAATTTAGTCCAGAAGAAGTATTTTGACAAATTCGGTTTGAAGTATGACGAGAAGATTGCTTACTCTGATTTTCGGTTTCAAACCCCCGATGAAATTTCTGTTATACATGGAGAAGCTACGATTGGCAATCTGATCAGTGATGCTTATATCTATGCCGTAAAGAAAGCAGAAGGAGATCAGTATAGTGAGATTGATGCGGCAGTCGTTCCCTGTGGCACCATAAGAGATACGATATTTCAGGGTGAGGTTACCACAGCCAATGCATTTAGTATCAGCTCGCTAGGGGTTGGAGCAGATGGGATGCCGGGGTATCCGCTGATTTCCGTCTATTTGACCGGTAAGGAAATGAAGACCTTATGTGAAGTGGATGCTTCTATCACTCCCTTGATGGATGAAGCTCAGCTTTATCTGTCCGGAATGAATTTTACCTTCAATCCGAAGCGTTTGATTTTTAACAAGGTTGTTGATACAGAGCTTATGACGGAGGACGGTTCATCCAAGGAACTCGAGGATAAGAAGCTGTATCGAATTGTCTGCAATCTGTATTCGGCACAAATGCTTTCCGTTGTGGGAGACAAATCCTTCGGTTTGATGTCCATTGTTCCTAAGGATCAGGACGGGAAGGTTATTACTAATTTTGAAGATTATATCATTTACAATAAAGAGAATGGTAAGAAAATTGAGTTGAAGGAATGGTATGCGGTAGTGGAATATCTGCAATCCTTTCAGAAGACGGATGGTGTTTCGGTGATTCCGGCATTCTATGAAAAGCCACAGGGAAGAAAGGTAGTACAGAAGGATACCTCCCTTACGGCAATCCTTGAAAAACCCAATAATATCGGTATTACAGTCGACATCATTGCAGCAGTGCTGCTGGTTATTCTTATCCTTTGTATTCTCCGTGTCGCGAACGGGAAGAAGCATAGAAAATCTCGAAGAGGCAGAAAATCAAAAACTCACAGGGCAGGAAAAAAACCAGGTAAAAAGCGTTGAGTTCTGTCAACAAAGGAATGGTTGGCCTTTTGAGTTGAAAATTCTTCGTAGAACACCAGATACATAAAATAATAGTAGAGTGGCACCTTGTTCAAAAAGTAACATACAACTGATACTTTGTTCTTGACTTTAAGGAATAGAATAGTATAATTAGTTTGATAATAGTAATGATTACTATTTGACCTGTAGATTGGAGGAAATCTTTATGAAGATTGTTGTAATCGGTTGTACCCATGCTGGAACTGCAGCTGTTAAAACTATTTTAAGGGAAAATCCCGGTGCGGAGGTTACCGTATTTGAGCGTAACGATAATATCTCGTTCCTGTCTTGCGGAATTGCTTTATATGTTGGTGGTGTAGTGAAGGATGCCGCTGGTCTGTTTTACTCAAGCCCGGAGGAGCTAAAGAGCATGGGTGCAGATATCAGGATCAGACATAATGTGAAAATGATAGATACAGAAGCTAAGAGGGTGATTGCTGAGAATATGGCGACAGGAGAAGAAGTCGTAGTAAGCTATGATAAGCTTGTGAATACCACAGGCTCCTGGCCTATCATTCCTCCGATACCCGGTATCGAAAGTAAGAACATCCTGCTCTGTAAAAATTACTCGCAGGCAAATGAAATTATTGATCGGGCAGCTGCTGCAAAACGTGTCGTGATTGTTGGCGGTGGTTATATCGGTATCGAGTTGGTGGAAGCCTTCCGCGAATCCGGCAAAGAGGTTGCTCTAATTGACGGATTGGACCGAATTCTGAATAAATATTTGGATAAGGAATTTACGGATATTCTGGAAGAGGATTTACGAAATAGAGGTATTACCCTGGCACTTGATCAGGCAGTTACCCAATTTGAAGCAAACGATACCGGCGAGGTAACAAAGGTCGTAACTGCTAAGGGCGAATTTTCTGCAGATATGGTTATTCTGTGTGTTGGCTTCCGACCAAATAACGAGTTGCTGAAGGGTAAAGTAGATATGCTGCCCAACGGTGCTATCATCGTGGATGAATATATGAGATCAAGCAACCCAGACATCTATGCTGCAGGTGACAGCTGCTCAGTCTATTATAATCCGAATGGCGGTCAGGCCTATATTCCGTTGGCAACCAATGCTGTCAGGATGGGAATGCTGATCGGTAAGAATATCAGGGAGCCTAAGGTGAAGTATCGCGGGACGCAGTCAACCTCCGGCCTGCACCTATTCGGTTACAATATCGGCTCGACCGGAGTAACTGCTACAAGCGCACCGCAATTTGGGCTTTCGGTACGTTCCGTCATACTGAAGGACAATTACCGACCTGAATTTATGCCGACAACCGAAGAGGTGTTAATGCAGCTGGTATATGAGGTTGGCTCCAAGCGGATCGTGGGTGGTCAGGTTATGAGCAAGTATGATATCACACAATCTGCAAATACACTGTCGCTGGCAATCCAGAACAAAATGACGATTGAGGATCTTGCCTACGTTGATTTCTTCTTCCAACCGCATTTTGACCGCCCATGGAATTACCTTAATCTTCTGGCGCAGGCTGCTTTGGAGCAGGAGAGAAAGCTGGAAGGCAACAATGCATAACAATGAGATCAATCAAATGGAATGCAGGATGGGTTGCGGTGCCTGCTGTATCGCTCCCTCCATCTCCTCCGCCATACCGGGAATGCCGGAAGGTAAACCTGCAGGGGTGCGCTGTATCCAATTGACGGAGGATAATCTGTGTAAATTATTCGGGAGTAGCTTAAGACCTACAGTTTGCAGAAGTCTGAAGCCTTCCTCGGAAATGTGCGGAGCATGCGAGGAAGAAGCGTTCCGGTATCTCACACAGCTAGAACAGGAAACATCATAATAAACTAAAGGGCGTATCGTATTATAACTTAAGAAGTTGATTTTACGACGCGCCCTTTTATTTCATATTTTTATAGAATAGCATAAATATTGATATATGGTTTATGTATTTATTATAATGCATTTATTGGAAAACACTACATTACTACTATTCCTGTTGGTTAGTTATATTAGTATCATTCATACTTACATCATCCACTATATCTAATGGATAAAGTCCCCTTTGGTATAAATAAAATGTATTTATACTTCTTGAAAAAATCATCATTGCACCAAAGCATACATATACGATACTCAGTACAACCAAAATCAGATTAAATCCTGAGGTCAACGATATGAATCCGGATATTCCTCCAACCATAAATAACACTACCAAAAGCCATTTAGCCCATTGGTGACCTTTATACATAAAATACAATATTACTCCCGATACAATAAATCTAAATATACCTTGTATAATTCTATAGTTGGCCAAATCCATTCTGTTACTGATAGCATAAAGTGAAGATAATATTGCCGTTACAATAAAATTAAGTATTAGAATTGTCACTATTAGACAAATTACTAGCTTTTTTCCCTTGTTAACTATCTCCATAATTTTATCCTCCTATCGAAAGTATTATACAATATAAACATTGGGATTTCTACCATAATATTCCACATTCTATTAATTAATATCAATACTTTACAGGATGATTTCGTTGCTAGATGCCTTTTTTCATTGCCCTTTCAGAGTTTTTGTAAAATCGTGGTTTCAAAAGCTTAGCCCTTAATTATCTTGCATACAATAAAATATTTGACCCTGATATGGAGAAGATGTACAATATATAAAATTTACATATTTTAGGGAGGATATGATGGAAGAATATGTATATAAGAAAATTGATGCCTTTACCTCAGGCAATTCCTACGGCAATCCGGCTGCCTGTATTTATCTGGAGCCCGGACAGCATCTGACAGAGCAGGAGATGCAATTGATCGCTAAGCAGCATAAGGGTTTTGTATCGGAAGTGGTTTATCTGTGGCAGGAGGAAGAAAAGTTGATGCTTGCTTATTACTCCAGTGAATGCGAGGTTGATTTCTGCGGCCATGGGACGATCGCCTGTATGTACAGCCTGATCAGACAAAACCCAAGCTTAATGAAGTTGGAAGAACTGACGATTACTACGATGCAAAAGGGAAGCTTAACGGTTTATAATAAGATTACTGATCAGAACGCAGTCTTTATCACCGCGCCTCAACCCGAATATCATGCTCTCGAAATATCAAAAGAATACATAGCAGCAAAGCTTGGATTGAATCTGTCCGATCTTTCTGAAAGAGCTCCGATAGAAATGATTGATGCAGGATTGAAGACATTGATCGTGCCAATCAGAGATCTTATTAAGGAAACATCTGTCTATCCGCAGGAGCAGGTGCTAAAGCACTTTTGCAAAGAGCATGGAATTGATATTATCCTGATTTACACATTGCAGGTGAAGAAACAGGGTAGAGCCGCCCATACCCGGGTATTTGCCCCAAAGTATGGATATCTGGAGGATCCGGCGACCGGTTCAGGAAACAGTGCTTTCGGATACTATATGCTGAAGCATGGTTTATGGTCTGGTGAACCGATTGCACTAGAGCAGGGTGGTGATAATATCGAATACAACGAGGTTCGATTAATGATCAAGGATGGAAAAGTGCTGTTTGGCGGAGCAGCAACAGATCGGATTGTCGGTAGCTATCTGGTTTAGAGGAGTAGAGTTGTGAAGTTTCAAAATGAATGATAAGAAAAGTGAAAAGAGGCTTTTTGAATATAATAATCGAATAAAAAGTGAAAGGACCAGCCTTCCCTAAGAGAGTGTAAGGAAAGCCGGTCCTTTTGTTTACAATGTATTTTAAATTATGAAGCAGTCCATCTGTGCTTCCTTATTTTAAGTACCTCGCAAGACGTTTCTCAAAATCTTCTTTGGATATATTGATAGAAGCAAATGCCGCCTCATCAATTGGCGGGATATCCGTTGCTCCAAGTCTAATCCATGCATAATGTTGTGCAATATGAATAATGGACACCATTTCATTATGAACAATACTGACATCCTGAGGTCTGTGATGATACAAAGCAGCCTCATATATCGGGAAAGGCAGCTCCCAAAGATCTAAGAAATGGGCACCGATCTCCTGATGACTGATTCTATATTCACCGAGTTCTATCTTAAGGTTGTCGTGTGTGATCTCGTGCTTTTGAAGCTTCCCCTTCTTTTCCAGCCCGGCGATCAGTATGATCAGTCCGATATTGTGCATCAGACCCGCAAACATGGCTGCTTCCGGGGGTTGTTTGTGCAAAAACGTCTCATATAAGAACAGAAAGATCCGATTCGTCAGATAAGCATGCTTCCACAGTAATTCCGGTTCTTCCCCGATTTTATCTGTTTCCTTGGTTGCGCTGAGCACGCAAGCCCAATGCAGAAAGCTTTTCAGATTATGCAATCCGATATAGTTGGCTGCCTGGCGTACCGTATCCGGCATGACGCCATATACAGCGGACTTTCCGACTTGAATGAGAAGTGTTGAGATATCAGGATCCTGTTCAATCGCTTCAACCAGAGCATCCATATTCTCTTCTTCGATCAGACGGATCATTTTCTCGCAGTTACCGGGCATAGTATTATGACAATCGATATCCTCTATTAGTTTCATCAAATTCGTTGAATTCAGGACGACATCATCAGCGAACAGCTTTTCGATATCCTTAAGCAATGTATCATTGCTCCAGGGCTTAAATACATACAGTTTTGCCAGATTATGCAGCAAAGCGCGGAACATGAGCTTCTCCTCAGCGTAACCGCTAAGTATGACACGGATAATCTTAGGGTATTTTTCCTTCACGATCGTCAAAAGCTTAAATCCATCAAGAATTGGCATCCTCATATCACTGATAATCATATCTGCTTCATTTTCCTCGAGAATCTTCAGCGCTTCCATACCATTTTCTGCAGTAAATATTTCATAATCAGTGTCCAAAAACATTCTCGACAAGGCTTTTAGAATCTGTACTTCATCGTCTACAATTAAAATCTTTTTCATACCCCTTCATCCTTTCATTTTTGTGGAATTTTAGTTCTTCAAATGAAAAACCGATAATTAGATTGCCGTCCCTGGTGTTTTTCTGCAATGTAATCAAGCATTGCTAAGTCATCTTAAAGTTCACATAAATGTCCATTCTGATTGAAACTGTAAAATAAGTATCTCATGGCTGTCTGCGGGTATCTTGTCCAATCTTATTCGTTTGTTACAATCGGCAAGGTGATGATAAAGGTTGCACCCTTGCCAAGCTCACTTTTTACCTCTATGGAGCCGTTATGCTTATTGACAATAATATCATACGAAATACTCAAACCAAGTCCTGTGCCCTGGCCGATATCCTTTGTAGTAAAGAAGGGTTCAAAAATCTTTAAAAGATATTCCTCCGGTATCCCCGGACCATCATCAATAAACCATAGTTTCACTTCCTGATTTTCTTTCCGCGCAACAATTCCGATATGACCAAGTTCGCCCCGTTCCTGGGATTGGATGGCCTGCGCGGCATTGAGGATAATATTCACAAATACTCGTCCAAGCAATACACGGTTGCAGAAGAGCAGGATATCATCCGGTACGTCAAGCTCTATATCGGCTACATATTTCACCTCATTCTGAGTGATTAGGATAACCTGGCGGATAATCTCGAGTAAATCATAGGTATCCTTTTCATCATTCTTAGGGGTACGTGCAAATAAACGAAGAGACCTGACAATTTCGGTTACTCTGTCGATACCGTCCTCTGATTCTGCAAAAATATCCTCCATCTCTGCAAGGATGGGATCAAGCTTAAGGCTTTTATATTTATTTCGGATCTCCTCCGCAGCATGTTGAAGCTCCGGTTGTTCGGAAAATTCTATCCCGTTTATTCTGCCCTGCACAAATTCAAGAAATTCTACGATCCTGTTAAAATATTTATGCAAGGAATCAAAATTACTGCTGACAAAGCCCATCGGATTATTGATTTCATGAGCAATGCCTGCGGCAAGTTGTCCGATTGCAGCCATTTTCTCAGACTGCACCAGAGTAAATTTGGTCTCGTTCAGCTGTGCGTTAATGATTTTTAATTCCTCATATTGCTTTTTGGTGACTTCAATCAGGGATTTCAGATTATTGGAGTTGTTCTTGGCTTCCACTGCAACCTTAACACGCGCATTGAATTCCAAGGCATTGATCGGCTTATAGATATAATCAAAGGCTCCAAGCTCAAAACATTTTTTATAGCTTTCAAGGTCGTCAAGGGAAGTAAGCATGATGATCGGCATATCATCATAATCGGGATTGGAGCGTATTTGTGACAATAGGTCCAGACCGCTGATCTCCGGCATGATGATATCCAATATTAAGATGTCGATAAGGTTATCGTTAAGTAAGGATTTCGCTTCTGAAGGGGCACTGCAAAGCAGTATCTTTGTGATATCCGGAATGGCTTCTAAGTACCTCTTGGCAATTGCCAGGTTGAGTTGACTGTCGTCTACTACAAGTACATTCATTTCACAGCCTCCATTCATAGGAAACGGATGATGATTATTTCCATTTCATTATATCATTAGGAATTCATTATTTCAACCAAGGATGTACAATTTAACAGAAAATGGAGTGGTTTATTTTCATCTTATGTGACAATATCACAAAGTTTGACTAAAAAATAACGAATTTGACATTGACATATATATCGCTATATCGTAATATATAAATATACAGATATATCTGAAGCGTTAAAAGCACCGGAGGTGCTTTCCTGATATAATAGGTCGATAAACAAGCTCGCTTAGATATCGGCTTACTATATCAGGAAACAAGTGCGAAGCAACTTTTGACACTTCAATCATAGATCATTAACACGGTAAGTAATATTTTACTTTCAAAAGGTGTTTGCGAAAAATGGAGGCTTGACAGATGAATTTAGAACAGTACAACGAAGCCGCAGAGCTATTAAAGGTCTTGGCTCATCCGGTCAGACTGTGTATCGTGAAGGGGTTACTTGAAAAGGGAGAGTGCAATGTGACTAATATGCATTCCTGCATGGAAGCACCACAATCAACGGTTTCCCAGCATATACAGAAGTTAAAGTCCGCAGGGATTATCGAAGGAAGAAGAAACGGACTGGAGATTTATTATCATATCAAAAATGATAAAATAGAACATTTAATAAAGCTTTTGTTTGAAGAGTAACAGAGAATGCTCCAATATCTATATTGATTAAAAATGAAAGGGGAATAATATTATGTCTAAAAAAGTATTGATTGTCGGCGGCGTAGCAGGTGGTGCATCTGCAGCGGCAAGACTGAGAAGGTTAGATGAGAGCGCTGAAATTATTATGTTTGAAAGAGATGAATACATCTCATTTGCAAATTGCGGATTACCTTATTATATCGGAGAAAACATCAAAGAAAGAGGAAAACTGCTGGTACAGACTCCGGAGGCAATGAAGGCCAGATTCAATATTGATGTCCGTAACAACAGCGAAGTCACCGGAATCGATCTATCGAGAAAGGTAGTTACAGTCAATAGTAAGACAAAGGGAATCTATGAAGAGAGTTATGATGCACTGATTCTATCACCCGGGGCAAGAGCAATCAGGCCGAATATCCCCGGCATTCAGAGCGATAAGATATTTACTTTACGAAATATTCCTGATACGGATAAGATTAAGGCTTACGTCGATAAGAAGGGGATTAACAGTGCAGTTGTGATCGGAGGAGGCTTTGTCGGAGTGGAGATGGCAGAGAATCTTCGTGAAAGAGGTCTGACCGTAACGCTTGTAGAAGCAGCTCCGCATATTTTAGCTCCCTTTGATTCCGATATCGTAGTGATCCCTGAGAAGGAGTTGGTTGAGAACGGAGTCAGATTAATCCTTGGAGATGGTGTAAAAGCGTTCAGTGACACAACCGGAGGTGTAGAGATAACTCTTCAAAGTGAAACTAAGCTAAATGCAGATTTGGTTATTCTTGCAATCGGAGTGATTCCGGACACGGGATTTTTAAAGGAAAGCGGTCTGGAATTCGGACCCAGAGGACATATCCTTGTCAATGAGCGGATGCAGACCAATCTGGAAGGGATTTATGCAGTCGGAGATGCCATAGAAGTTGTGGATTATGTAACAAAGCAAAAGACAGCCATTCCTCTGGCCGGTCCGGCAAATAAGCAGGGCAGAATTGCAGCGGATAATGTGTCAGGAATTCCATCCGTATTCAAGGGCTCTCAGGGAACAGCCATTATTAAGGTGTTCGGCTTAACAGCCGCTGCAACCGGAGCGAATGAACGTACCCTACAGAAAGCAGGTATTCTGTATAAGACAGTTACCATACATCCAGTATCCCATGCATCCTACTATCCGGGTGCTGTACCCATGACTCTGAAGTTAATCTTTAATAAAGAGGGTCAGGTGCTTGGAGCTCAGGGTACCGGGTTTGACGGTGTGGATAAGCGAATCGATGTCATCGCAACTGTGATCCGCCTCGGAGGAACCGTAGAAGATCTGGCTGAATTGGAATTATCCTATGCACCACCCTTCTCTTCGGCGAAGGATCCGGTGAATATGGCAGGCTTTACTGCACAGAACATTCTTGCAGGAAGAAGCCATATCACAACCTGGGATGAAGTGAATGCTATGAAGCGGGAGGACTACATTCTGGTGGATGTTCGTACCGAAGATGAATTTGCGAACGGTCATGTAGACGGAGCAATCAATATCCCGGTTGACAACCTGCGCGACAGGTTATCAGAGCTGGACCCGAATAAAACTATTATAGAATATTGTCAGGTGGGGTTACGTGGTTATGTGGCAGATCGTATTCTTTCACAACATGGTTATCAGGTATGGAATGTAACCGGAGGATATAAGTCAGCTTCCGTCAGACAATTTGATCCCGGGAAAGCTGATACTCTAGGGGGTAGTCAGGGAAGTTCCGGTAGCTCCGGAAGTCCTGTTCCCAGAGCAGTTTTGATAGATCAGGATACTCAGGTAATCAAGGAGGAGGTAAATACTCAGGGAAAATACCATAAGACTCTTGACGCCTGCGGCTTATGTTGTCCGGGTCCGCTGATGCAGGTGAAAGCCTCAATGGCTGACCTGCGGGAGGGAGAGATCCTGAAAGTAACTGCTTCTGATCCGGGCTTTTATGAGGACATTAAGGCATGGTGTAAAAGAACGAATAATGAATTGGTCAATATAGAAAAATCCGGTGGAACCATCCATGCATTTATAAAAAAGAATCTAGGAGAAAATCAGGTGAATCAGTGTGAACAGAATCTCCCCGTGAAGGATAATAAGACACTGGTGGTATTCAGCGGAGACCTTGACAAAGCGATTGCCTCCTTTATCATTGCCAACGGTGCTGCTTCTATGGGCAAGAAGGTAACCATGTTCTTTACCTTCTGGGGTCTGAACATTCTTCGCAAACCGGAGAAGGTTTCTGTACAGAAGGGGTTCATGGATAAGATGTTCGGCAGTATGATGCCGAGAGGAAGTAAGAAACTGAAGCTGTCCAATATGAATATGCTGGGAATGGGCGGCAAGATGATACGTATGGTTATGAAGAATAAAAACATTGCATCACTGGAGGAGCTGATACAGGCTGCCATTGATAATGGTATCGAGATCGTTGCCTGCCAGATGTCCATGGATGTCATGGGATTAAAGAAAGAAGAGCTTCTGGATGGTATCAAAATCGGCGGTGTCGGTTATTACCTCGGAGAAGCAGAGGATTCCAACGTAAATCTTTTTGTATAAGAAGTATTTCTATAAATTATGACAGTTGTATGAATAGAAGGTGTCAGACATCCATGAGCGTTAGGTGGGGTTGCTGGCACCTTCTATTTTTGCTTTAACACTACTCATCAATTTCCCTTTATTATGGCAGAGGGGCGGAGAAATGGTGATTTTTTGAAATGCATAGTGGAAAGTAACAGGGGATAATGGTATAATAAACATCGTTACATATTGCAGTTGTAAGAACCGTCAGGAATTGGAGTAATGATGAAGAAATATTGGAGAGAACATAGAAAGGGGCTCATAGCCCTTCTAATGATACCAACGTTGCTGCTTGCTCCGGTAACAGTATCCGCGGATGTGAAGCCGATTGAGGATACCAAGGGAAAACTGGATGAAATCTCGGAGGAAGAGAAAAGTGTACTTAATGATCTCTTCGCGGTAACTCAAAAGATAGAAGAGTTAGAAAAGGAAGAAAAAGATTTAAATCAGGATATTAAAGAGCTGCAGGAGCAGATTGAAAACTTGAAAAATGAGATGGATAAGAAACAGAAGACCTATGATGAGAAGCTTGCTGTCCTGGAAAAAGTCCTTGCCATATACCAGCAAGGTGGTCCTGCTTCCTATCTGGAGATTCTGCTCAGTGCGGACAGTCTTTCGACATTCTTGAAAAGCATCAATGCGATTAAAGACATTTCTCATAATGTCGGGGGTCTGCTCGATACGCTGAAGAAGGATAAGAAGGTCCTAAAGCAGGAGAAGGAGAAGCTGGAGACGAAGGAAACTCAGCTAAATGATTCGAAGAAGGCATTGGTTAAAAACTTAGCGGATAGCAGGCAATTGAAGCAGCAACGGGAAGAATACTTAAAATCGCTTCAGGAACAACGGGTACACTATGAAGAGTATCTGGGTGTTTTAAAGTCTATGTGGAGGGATGCCACTGAGCTTTTCTCTGAAATCGTTGCTGAAATCAGCAGAGTGGTTGAGGAAGGGTATCTTACCTACGAAGATTTAAATATGAATGCAGGGCTGCTAACTATGCAGGGAACAATCGTTCAAAAGGATTTTAACCGGATACTAAAGGAAAATTCAGAGCTTCCGGATGATGTCTTCAGATTCGAGGATGGGGAAGTGCTTCTGAATGTCCCGGATATGCAGTTGGAGCTGCACGGAAATTTTGTAGTTGAAAGTAAGACTGCGATCCGATATGAAGTAACCTCGGGTACCTTCTACGGAATGCCTTTGGATGAGGTTTCTCAGAAAGAGCTTTTTGAGAAAGGACCTCTTCTGTTGGATTTTGATGTGATTGCCGGTGATATGATTACTATGGATTATACGATTAGGAAGGTAGAGAGTGCAAAGGAACATCTAAACTTTGAAATCGGACTGGTATGGTAAAACAATGGGGAGGAACCTGTAATGATTGAAGCAAAAAATGTTGCACTGACTTATCCTGATGGAACGGAAGCTTTGAGGGAAGTCAATCTTCGGATAGAACCGGGAGAACTTGTCTATATCACGGGACCCAGTGGCTCCGGTAAAACAAGTCTGCTTAAGCTGCTGATTGGAATAGAGCAGCCGACATCAGGTGAACTAAAGGTGATGGATCAGCGAATGGAGAAGGTTAGCTCCGGGGAGCTGAAAAAACTTAGGAGAGCAATTGGTCCTGTCTTCCAGGAGTTTAAGCTGGTAGAGGGAAGAACCGCACTGGAAAACGTCATGATGGGAATGCGTTTTCTCGGTATCAACCCCAAAAAGATAAGAACCGACGCACAGGAGGCGCTTATCAAGGTGGGACTTGGACATAAGCTGCATACCAGAGTAGAAAAGCTGTCTTGGGGAGAAGCACAGCGTGTAGCCATCGCCCGTGCGGTGGCACGAAAGCCCTCTCTGATACTTGCGGATGAGCCGACCGGTAATCTGGATCACGATAACGCAATGAATATCCTTCAGATCTTAAAGACTTTTCTGGATAAGAATACAGCTGTTGTTGTCACTACCCATGCAACGCATCTGATCGATGGAGATCCTGATGCAAGCTTTATCCGTGTAAACAGCGGATATATCACGATAGAGAAGGCAGGAGGGAAAAACAATGAAGACAGCACTGTATAATATCGGATATTTCTTTACGGAAGCTGTCCGTACCATCCGTTTTGGTCTCTTGTCTAATATTTTTTCTGTACTGGGTACCGGATTAATTCTATTTCTGCTTGGTATGGTACTTGCTGGCTGGTCTATCGGAGACCGAATGCTGGAAGCAATCGGCGAGGAGGCAGAGGTAAGTGCATATTTTACAGATGCCGGAAGTGAGGCTAAGGCTCAGGAGCTGATTGGGGAAGTGAAGAAGCTCGCAGGTGTACTGGAAGTCAGGTATGTGGATGAAGATCAGGCAAAGGCCCAAATGGAGGATATGCTGGGCGAGGAAGCAGATATCCTGTCCTTGTTCAATGACAATCCCTTCGAGGCATTTTTAGAGATCAGGATCGATCTCGCACAGATGGATCAGGTAATAACCGGTGCAAAGAAGCTTCCCGGGATTGAATATGTAAGAGACAACAGAGACATTCTTGAGAAGCTGAAACAGCTGACGGGGGGGTTAAAGCTTGTCGGAGCTTTGGTTATCATCGCTGTCGGAGTTACCACTCTGATCATTCTGTCCCATATGATCAGACAGGGCATCTACAATAACAGGGAACAGATTAATACTTTAAGATTGTTGGGTGCACCAAATGGCTTTATCGGATTTCCATTTCTGATGGCAGGAACGTTATTAACCCTTTGCGGAGGGATATTGGCTGATCTTTTGGTTATTGGTTTGCTGAAGGGAATCTATGGTCAGCTGGGCAATATGATTCCTTTTCTTCCGCTGCCCCCGAAGGGAGACTTACAGACTATGGTCTGTCTACTTATCCTGGGAATCAGCTTCGTACTCGGAATACTCGGAAGTCTATTCGGCCTGTCCTCAATCTCGGAGGATAAGAACAAATAAAGATAGAATAAAAGAGGAAGAAATAAGATCAAATGAAAGAAACAAATAAATAAACAAATAAATGAAACAAATAAATGAAACAGAATGAACCAATAAAGATCATCGAATTGAATGATACATACAAGGTACCTGGATTGGAGGCAGAATATGATAAGTTTTACGAATGACTATAGTGAAGGAGCGCATCCAAGGATTCTGGAGCTGTTGACTAAGATAAATCTGGAACAGAACAGTGGATACGGACTCGATATCCATTGCGATCAGGCAAGGAAGTATATCAAAAAGCATTTAGGAAAAGAAGAGGTGGATATCCATTTCCTGGCAGGGGGCACGCAGACCAATCTTCTTGTCATATCGGCCTTTCTAAGACCCCATCAATGTGTCATCGCAGCAGATAGCGGACATATCAATGTCCATGAGACCGGTGCAATCGAGGCAACAGGACATAAGGTCGTTACAGTTCCCGGACGGGACGGAAAGCTGACTCCGGAGGCAATACGTAAGGCAATCGAGTATCATTCAGATGAACATATGGTCAAACCGGGGATGGTTTACCTATCTGACAGCACCGAGCTTGGAACCATATATAAGAAAAATGAATTGGAAGCCATCAGAAAGCTATGCGACGAGAAGAAGCTGATCTTATTTCTGGACGGGGCCCGTCTGGGTGCTGCTTTGACCAGTAAGGAAAATGATCTGACACTCCCCGACCTTGCCACCTTAACAGATGTATTTTATATCGGGGGAACCAAAAATGGAGCTCTCCTTGGTGAAGCACTGGTGATCTGTAAAGAAAAGCTGAAAGAGGATTTCAGGTATTTGATGAAACAGCGTGGGGCTATGCTGGCAAAGGGCTTCGTTGTCGGTGTACAGTTTGAGGCATTATTTGAGGAGCACTTATATTTTGAATTAGGCAGCCATGCCAATCGGATGGCAGAGAAGCTGGCAACAGCTTTGGCAAACCTTGGCTTTCGGTTTTATACCCCTGTCTGTTCCAATCAGTTATTTCCAATCCTACCTGACGCAATGATTGATCGAATGTCGTCGGAATTCGGAATTCTGATTCAGGAACAGCTGGAAGGCGGATACAGCGTGATCCGACTGGTTACTTCCTGGGCTACCACCGAACAAAACGTTGAGGATTTAATTAGGTTTATGACAGAAATCTGTGCATAGGCCATACTGTTGCGATAAGAGTAAGGAGGATTATGATGCTGACAAGAAAAAATACAAAAAACGGAGATGAATTATCGATCCTGGGGTTCGGGTGTATGCGTTTCCCGGTGAAAGGGAACAGTATCGATGAAGAAAGATCGATAGCAATGATCAGAAATGCGATCGAACAAGGGATTAATTATTTTGATACAGCCTATTTTTACCATGGCGGGAAAAGTGAAAGCTTACTTGGGACTGCTTTGGAGGGCGGCTACAGGGAAAGAGTTAAGGTTGCTACAAAGCTTCCGCCCTTTATGGTGAATAAGCTTGAGGGTGCAAAAAAGATTTTTGAGACTCAATGTACGAAACTCAAGACAGAATATATCGATTATTATCTGCTTCATATGCTCGCCGATGTTGCAACGCTTAACAGAATGAAGCAGATTGGAGTCATGGACTGGCTGGAACAATTGAAAAAGGCCGGTACGATAAAAAATATCGGTTTCTCCTTCCATGGCAGCAGAGCTGATTTCGAAGCATTAATTCAGGCTTATCCCTGGGATTTCTGTCAGATACAGTATAACTACATGGATGAGAACAATCAGGCAACTAAGGCAGGTTTACAGTTAGCAGGAAGAATGGGAATACCTGTAATTGTTATGGAGCCTCTGCGAGGTGGTAAATTAGTGAACAATCTGCCCAAGGAGGTAAAAAAGGAGTTTGAAAACTATAGCAAAGCAAGAACTCCTGCCGAATGGGCGCTCAGATGGATTTTGAATCATCCGGAGGTAACAGTGATTCTCTCCGGTATGAGTGACGAACAGCAGCTTTCGGAGAACATTGCGATTTCACAGGATGCAAAGGCGAATTCTCTATCGGAGGAAGAGCAAGCCATCTTTGAACGTGTGAAAGCAGTGATGCTGGGGAAGACGAAAGTTCCCTGCACCGGCTGTGCTTATTGCATGCCCTGTCCTTCAGGTGTGGATATTCCCGGTTGCTTCTCTGTCTATAATGATAAATACCTTTTAGATACCAAGGGAAACCGAGTAAAATATATGCAGACTCTTGGAGTGATGTCAAAAAGCCCTTCTTTTGCCTCTCTTTGTACAGAATGTGGGAAATGCGAACGCCATTGTCCTCAAAACATACAGATCAGGAAAGAACTGAAGGTAGTAAAAAAGGAAATGGAAGGGGCAATATTTAAGCCTGTCGTTTTTGTAGCAAGGAAGCTGTTACGAGTCGGTAAGTGAATGATTTAATATAAATTTTACTTGGATTTCTATAAAAAAGTGATATAATTTTCTTAAGTTCTCAGTGGATTGTAGGATTAGTCTATAAAATAGAATTAATATTCTGACAATAGGAGAAAATACCTTCAGGTATGGTGAACAAGCATGAGAAGAAATCGTTTTAAACCACTTTATGTTATAATATGCTTATTGGTCTTGGTGTTTTGTATCTTTTGGACCTATAAAACCTCACAGACTAGTAGCGGAGCAATATCCTATGTGGTTGATTTCATCATTATTATTTTACTTTTGATTGTACTTTTCAAGATGAACGGAAGGACAAAAAAAGCAGTAGATCATAATAATTATACGGAATGGATTACGGATGGCAATGTAGAAAGCAGCAGCAAGCTTAGTGTCGGAATAAAGTCATTGGAGGATCTGGTAAAGCTGGCAAGGGATCTAGACACCAGAGTAATCCATGATGCAAAGCTTGGAAAGTATTTTGTGCTGACCCAGGACATGACTTACATTCATGATCCGGGTATGGTTTCTACACTGGAGAATAAACCCCAGTTAGGAAAAATTCTATTGGAACGCGGACTTCTTCAACCTGAGCAGCTCGAGACCGGTTTATATTATCAAAAACGGATCGGAAGCAAGCTGGGTGAGAGCCTGATCGCGCTCGGTTTTATTGATGAGACTATTCTATACAGTACACTTGCGGCACAGCAGAATATTTCCTATTATGAACTTGATACAAAAAAAGAAATTTCTGACACCAGTTGGATGTCGAATATGAGTCTGAATAAAGCAAGAGTGCTTCAGGCTTTACCGCTGGGTGCCAGAGTGGATGGCAAGATGGTTGTAGCCTGCGGTGAAACAGCGAAGGCAGGAATTACCCTGGCACTTAAGGAAGCATTGGGTACAGATATTTATGTAGTTGCTGCAAGACCTTCTCATATCTATGAAATACTCGATAAAATCGAGAAGCAGGAAAAGGATAGAAATGGTTTTGGGCAGCTTTTGAAGGAACGGAAGACGGAAGCATATGAACGTCTGACCGATAAGGAATGGGAAATCTTCTCTGCAGCATACTATAATGGGAAGATTGATACGGCACTGTTTATCAAAGCTACAGGGCTGGTAGATACCTTCCAATATTCAAAGATACCCAGTTCTGAGCATGCTGTCGGCTGGCTTACCGGAAAGGGTCTGATTAACGGACAAGTTGCCAGTCTGATTACTACCGTGGCTCATATGATTGCAAATCAGGATAAAGCAACAAGACAGAAGAAAGAAACTCCTGAGCTTGTGGAGCTTCTGAAGCAGGCTTATTATCTGTCTGAGGAAGGGGCAAAATGGATCACTGCTGAACATCAACAAACCGGACTTCCAATGAAACAGCTTTTGGAGTGCAACTACATGGTAGCATCCGAGACAATCGAATATGCTGAGATGATTTTAGCAACCTTAAAAAGTGTATTGAATAAAGCAAAGATTTTTTAAGTATATCAATAAGTGAGAGGAACCAGAGACGGTTCCTTTCTGTTTGTTATATCAAAGGAAATGAGGATAAGGAAACAGATGATTGCAGAAATGAAAGACTGCCGCTTATGTCCGAGAGCGTGCGGTGCGGACCGGGCTAGCGGGCAGAAGGGGTATTGTAATATGACCGCTGAGCTAATGGTTGCCAGAGCAGCGCTTCATATGTGGGAGGAACCCTGTATCTCGGGAGAAGAAGGTTCGGGGACTGTATTTTTCTCAGGGTGCTCCCTGGGTTGTGTCTATTGTCAGAATTATCATATTTCGAAGGGAATGGTAGGGAAAAACATAACAATAGAACGCCTGACAGAGATCTTTCTGGAGCTTCAGGATAAGAAAGCGAATAATATCAATCTGGTGACGGCGGGACATTATATACCGCAACTCATAGAAGCAATCAAGGGGGCAAGGAAGCTGGGACTTCATATACCGATCGTCTATAATAGCAGCGGCTATGAGAAGGTAGAAGCCCTTCGGCTTTTGGAGGGATATATTGATATCTATCTGCCGGATTTAAAATATATGGAGGAGAAGCCCGCAAGGTTATATTCCTCCTGTCATGATTATTTCGAATACGCCTGCGAAGCAATCAAGGAGATGGTGCGACAGGTAGGGTCTCCGGAATTTGATGCTCGAGGAATGATGCTAAGGGGTGTCATTATCAGACATATGACATTACCCGGTTACCTGGAGGATTCGAAGAACATTCTCAAATATTTGTATGAAACCTACAAGGATACGATCTATACCAGCATCCTAAATCAATACACACCGCTATCTCAGGTAAAGAATTACCCTGTCATCAACCGGCGGATTTCTGATGAGGAATACGAAGAGCTGGTGGATTATGCGATTGAGATCGGTGTGGAAAATGGTTTTATTCAGGAGGGTGAGACTGCTGCCGAAAGCTTTATCCCCGAATTTAATTTAGAAGGAGTCTAAGAAGGAGCGCTATGAAAAAAGAGAATAAGCCATCAAAAGCTTCAATAACAAAGAAACAGGGACAGATCCCAAATAAGACCTCGAGGACGACCTCCGAGAAGATGATATCAAGTCCTGGGAAAGAAAAGAAGAAACGGGAAGATTTCGAAGATTTTGAAGATTTTATCGACTATAAAGACTTTGCAAAAGCTACGGGCTGGAAGACGAGTCATGACAAGAAGGAGAACAACAGATATCCTGCAAAGGCACAACAGCAGGAAGCAGCTAAAAATGAAAAGAGGCCATCTCTTCCTGCAGGGAAAGAGAAAAGAAATACAAAACATAGGAATTCGGATTATAGAGCTACAGAAATTAGAGCTATGGGCAATAGAGCTGCAGATAATAAAGCTACAGATAATAAAGCTACAGATAATAAAGCTACAGGCAATAGAGCTACAGATTATAGAGCTACAGATTATAGAGCTACAGGCAAAAGAGCTACAGATAATAGAGCTACAAATAAGAGGACTACAGATAAAAGGACTTCAAACAGAGGGATTGAAGATAGAAGAATTGAGGATAAAAAAACTATAGATAAAACGATTGCAAATAGAAGAACGATTGATAAAAAGCAATCTCAGAGAAGTGCAGTACAAAAAGGTGCTTGCCCCTACCTTCGGGAATGCGGCGGCTGTAATATTCTAAGCCGGAGCTATGAGACCGAGCTGGCATCAAAACAAAAATTAGTCGAGGGCTTACTGAAGAAGTATTGTAAGGTAGAGCCCATCCTTCGCATGGAACAACCGGACCATTACAGACATAAGGTTCATGTGGTTTTTGACCATGATAGAAAAGGTAATCCTATCTCCGGAGTATACGAGGAGGGAACACACCGTGTAATACCGGTAGAGCAGTGTCTGCTTCACAATGAAAAGGCGGATGCCATTATCAAGACGATCCGTGGGATGCTCAAATCCTTTAAAATCCTTACCTATGACGAGGATACAGGCTATGGGCTTCTTCGTCATGTTTTAATCAGAACCGGCTATCACAGCAAGGAAATTATGGTGGTATTGGTACTTGGATCACCCATCCTTCCCTCTAAAAATAACTTTGTCAAAGCACTCCGTAAGGAGCATCCGGAAATCACAACAGTGATTGTAAACGTAAATGATAAGAAAACCAGTATGGTGCTAGGTGAGAAGGAGCAGGTCATCTATGGCAAGGGATATATCGAAGATTCCTTATGCGGTAAGATCTTCCGGATATCTCCAAAGTCCTTTTATCAGGTCAATCCTGTCCAGACAGAGAAGCTGTATCAAAAAGCCATCCTACTTGCGGGCTTAAGCGGAAACGAAACAGTTATTGATGCCTATAGCGGCATCGGAACCATAGGGCTCGTTGCCTCCGATCATGCGAAACGAGTCATTGGTGTAGAGCTGAATAAGGACGCAGTAAAGGATGCCATTGTTAATGCGAAGCGCAATCAGGCAGAGAATATCGAATTCTATAATAACGATGCAGGCGTATTCTTAAGTCAAATGGCAGAACAGGGAGAAAGTGTGGATGTTATTTTTATGGATCCGCCCAGAACAGGCAGTACAACAAGATTTCTGGATGCAGTGGCAGCGATCAAACCTAAGAAAGTAGTGTATATCTCTTGTAATCCGGTTACCCTGGAGCGGGATCTGGAGTACCTGACGAAAAAGGGATACAGGGCAGAGACAGCGTTTCCGGTAGATATGTTCCCTTGGACGACGCACGTTGAGACGGTGGTATTGATGTCGAAAACTGGAGGCTGCGGAAGCGTTGGAAATACAAGGTTTAAAGAAGTTATAATATAAAAGTTAATATTTCGACTTGATCTTACCCCCCCGGTATGTGTTCTTGGAAACATACCGAGGGGGTATTTTTAGAGTGAGGTTGAGTTGACAGATTAGATAACGGGTATTTTGCATAAGGGTGAGTTAATAAAAATTGATGTAATTACTGGATATAATTTTTCAACCAAAGTGTTACAAATTTGCTTGACCAGCTCAGTTTTTACATTTCGTGCCGTATAAATGACGTTTCATGCGTAACGCAGAATTTTAGTTTATTTTATGTTATTATTGAGGTAGATATAAAAAATACTTAATAAAGGGGAGTTCAAAATGAAAACATTCATTAAAATAGCTGTTGTTGTCGTTTTATCAATAATGTTTGGCACAACTTCAGTTTCCGCCGCGACAGTAAAAGCTACCTATGTAGTAGTCGAATCAACATTAGAAGATGATATTTATACCTCAACAAAAATGAATACATTTATTATTGGTGAGGATACTTATGTTTTGCTTAGCGACTTAGCATACATAATAGATGGTACACTTTCTTCTTTTGACATTACATCTGATTCTTCTGAAAAAGCAATTAAGATCATTACACAACGACAATATACCGCCAAAACTTTAGCATCTAAATTAGATATAAAAGAGAAATCGAAAAAAAATGTTACCATTGCAAAACCAACCGTATATATTAATGGTAATAAAAAAAAGCTTACAGCCTACACAATTGATAACGATATGTATTTTAAATTAAAAGACTTAGCCAAAGTATTCAAATTTACTTTCAAGGTTAATAACAACAAATTAACAATCCAAGCAAGCGACAAAGCATTGTTCAATGGTTTACCATATTATTTGACACAAACTGTTAGTGCTGACGGCAAAACTACATCAACTGATGCTTCAATAAAGAAACAATTTGGTGATCCACTTCCAGTATTTACATTTAAAGATGACGGTACCTATACGGTTGTGCGAAGTGGCAAAACCTTTCAAGGCAAAATAACGAACAATAATGGGGAAACATTTGAAATTAATACGATTGGTGACCCTAAAGCCAAGTCAGGGACTAAATATCTTGTTTATATCGTTGGGGACACTTATGAAATTTCAACGAATCCTAACGTTGGATATTCCGGTGGGTACCTCTTAACTCCAAGCTTGAAAACGGTTGACCTAACTTCAGGCGCACCAACTCCAACGAGTGACCAAGCAGTTACCTATCCTCCTGGCACAAGCCCAGACGAGATTAATAAGACTATTTCAGATTATTTGAAAGAGAATGGTATACCTAATCCTACCAATCCACCTAAGAAATAAACCGGCTGAGATCTAAAACGATGTAGAAAAATATACTTGCGAAAAAGGAGAGTTTATGAAAAGAATACTTGCAATCGCTTTATTAGTTTTTATGGCTGTGGGTATATTACCTGCAACAACTGCTCAAGCGACAACAAGCTACAGCAAAGAGGACGTAACCTGGTTAGGCAATTCAGCCGATTATCAACTAACAATTAACTCAATGTTTGACCATGGGTTAAGAGTGGTTAGTATCTTTTATTCGGGCTACAACAACCGCAAGGTTGGGTTGGTGAATGCAAAAGGCAACTTCGTAGTTCCACCTATTTACGATAGCATCCATCCTCAGTACTACAATCATGATGTACTTCCAAACGATGATAGTAGCATTATGCCTATGGCTGCGGAGTTAATCTTTATTGATGGATATGTACAAGCTACTCGTGATGGCAAAATGGGACTTTTAGATACTAGCGGGAAAGAAGTCGTTCCATGCAAGTATGATGCGGTAGGTCTGCCAGTTGAGGGTATGTGTCGTGTTATCATAAAAGGAAAATTAGGCTATTGGAACTTAGAAAGAAAAAAAGAAGTTGTTGCACCAAAGTACATTCTTGAAAAACCAAACGACAAAACTGCGGCTGGAGCCCCACGATCGGTCATCCCACTCACGGATGCACAAGCATTGGTGGACCCTTCCACTACGTATTCAGCCAATGGGAAACAGCTTCGCCTTCCTGCATGGTTTGATTTTAAAGATGGGTATGCACTGGTTCCAATGAGCAAAAAGGATAGAAACGGTCTCGTAAAAGCGCAAATCATTGACAAAAACGGTAAAGAAATACTCAGTGGCGGACCATATACTTACCATACTTACAATACTTACGACGGGTTGCAAATAGATAGTGTTAGTAGAATCAACCCTCACGATATGGCTTATTATGGCGATAACGACGAAAGCAGTTGGATTCCATCTACCCATAATGCGAATGGTTACCCGCAATTCGGGCAGTACTTGGATTATACAACAATCTCAAAAAAATCGATGACTCATAAGAATGAATTTTCATCTATAAAGGAAACTACAGGTGTGAAGTACGTTTCGGGTGTTATTGGGCCAAAAGGCGTAATAATTCCGGCTCAGTATCACGGTGAAGTTGGATTTGAAGGTGTAGCGGGTGCAAATTTGAAGATATACCCCGACTTGAATATATTTGTCACGAATTGTTCTCCTAATGCATGCTTTGAAGTTCATCATCAAGCGGATATGTTATCTGGAACGTTTAACCTTACAACTGGGAAAAAAATGATACCTGATCGGGGACACTATGACCCTATTCATCATTTGATGTGGGGGAGGCATTTTGGATACAGAGCTGGCTCATTCATTATTTATGCAGACGGAACGCTAAAGGAATATCCAAATGCAGAGTTAAGTTATATAGATATAAATACAGGTTGTGACAAAGGTTATTTACAGATAATAGACTACTCGAAGGGAAGGGGACTTATAAACGTTACGACAGGTAAGCAGTATCGTTTCGATAACTTGAATGGTGACGCTTATGGGGCCATTAGCGATGACGGAAACGTTTTAGTGAAAAAAAATGGCAAATGGGGTGTTGTTCGAATTCGTGACGGGAAAATGATTGCTCCATTTATCTATGACTCAATTAGAGGTGATTACGAGGAAAGTATTGTGAATACCACGTGGGGACTGGCCAAAAACGCTTATACTCGCGTTTCTTCTAAAGGAAAATGGGGATTGATTAACACAAAAGGTGTTGAGATTTTACCATGCAAATATGCCGAAATTCGTATTGGTTACAAATATGTTGTTGTAACGGATGCCGCAGGAAAAGTTGGTTATTTTAGTACGGCAACGAATAAGTTTGTAATACCGGTTCAAGAAGGGGTGTCTGATAATGATACGCAGTTTGTAGTTCTTGGTGCCGCTCGTGCTGGTAATGGACGTTTACTAAAGAAAGATGGCAAAATAGTGGACGCTAAGTTGTCTAGCGCATTAGAACAAAGTTGTCCCGGTTTGTTCGATACTACCACAGAAATCGACTCTCAATTGAAGGCAGGATATGACAATACTGCTATAGGGCCAGAAGGTAAATTTGTACTTCCTTCTCCACAAGACTGGCGAGGTATGTCCAGTTATACAATTGTCGTTGTAGATGGTAAGATAGGATATATTAATAGCATATTCCTTGATTGGGTTGGTAAATCAAAATCCCCTGAAATTCAAGCGCAGTTGGCTGATATACAAGCGAAAAAGGATGCAGAAAAGAATAAAGTTTCTGTTACTTATAACGTAGTTCAAAATCCAACAAAACTGACGTATAAATATGGAGACAAATTTCAAATAGATGGACTTGAAGTGGAAAGTGTGGACGCAAATGGGACACGAGTAAAAATAGACAAGTCCAGAATAATGATTATGTTTGTGAATGGTGATGATAGGACTAAAATGTGGTCAGCCGAGTGGGGTGGTACTGGAATAAATTACACGATCCAACTGAAAAAGGGCACGAATGTCCTGAAGGTTTTTGTTGATGAAAAAGACTCTGGAGCCACTATAAATATGGAACTTATAAATTAGTCATAATTTAGCCACGGAAAATATGATTTTTATATTTTTCGTGGCTAAAATGTAATAGTTCCCCAATCATAATGATTGATATTATAAGACAGGAACATATAAATAGCTATCATACTTTCCACCGGTGTGAAAACGTGCCTGGCATATAGGTTAAGCCTTCTTACGGAACGGATATCGCTCCAATATAAAGAAATCGCAGGCTTATATTCTCAAGCAGCTATCAGATATGGGACTTCAGGCTGAGATACAGGCAGGGCAGGTACATAATGATGCGGATTTTAGGACGGGATTGGTTCCTTATTCCGGAGAGATTGAAAATATCTATGCAGTATTGGAGGGCTCGGATAAAGCAAATCATGCTGTTTTAATGATGGCACATTATGATTCTACTCTCACAGGGCCGGGCGCAGCAGATGATGCTTCCGGAGTGGCAGCACTTTTAGAAACAGCCAGAGTACTTTTATCGGGAGAAACCTTAAGGAATGATGTGATTTTGCTGTTTACCAACGGTGAAGAAGCAGAGCTCCTCGGTTCGCAGTTTTTTGTGGATCATACAGATCTTTTGAACAACATAGGTATTGTAATTAACTTTGAAGCGATGGGCAATAAAGGACCGTCAATCTTGTTTGAAACCTCAGACAAAAACGAATGGCTGATGAAGGGATTCAAAACAGCAGTGCCTTATCCCGTAGCATACTCTTTTACCAATGATATCTATAAAATAACGAGCAATATTACTGATTTCATGCCCTTCAAAAAAGCCGGTAAGAGCGGTTTAAACTTCTCTATCCTTGGAGGGACAGAAACATACCATAACCCTCTGGATACCCCGGAAAATCTTAATCAGAGCTCACTACAACATCAGGGCTCTTATGCACTGTCTCTAGCCAAACATTTTGGTAATATTCAGATGGACAATGTTAAGAGCGGTAACAATGTGACATATTTTACTCTGATGAAATCCGTGATGGTTTTCTATTCAATGAAGTGGATCCTTCCGTTCGCGATATTGGCACTGATCCTGTTTTTTCTTGTCTCATATTTTGGCTTTCGCAAACGCTTCTTACAGATTAAGGGCGTTGTGAATGGTTTCTTGGTATCCATACTTATGTTATTAATTACGACTGGTATCGGAATTACCCTTCAGACGATATTCTTAAAGCTTTATTTTAGAATCGACAGGATACAGTCAACATCAGATCTCATAAGTACAAGAAGGAATGTTTTCTTAAATGGCGATAAATGGATTCCGGTATCCATGATTTTATCAATTCTTATCATATTTGTCATGCAGAGACTATTCAGAAGAATAATCACTACTTATCATTTATTCTATGGAAATATGATATTGTGGCTCCTGATTACCATATTATCCAGTATCTATTTACAGGGTAGCAGCTATATTTTCCTATGGCCGATGATCTTTTCATTGGCTGGTTTACTGATTGAGCATTTCATTGATTGGGTGAATGGTCCGAAATACCTTATATTATTTATCATGTGTACAATATCATGTGTTTTAATTTATATACCAATTGGTTACGCATTGTTTGAAGCATTGTCCATGACAGCAAGCGGAATATCCATAACCCTTCTGTCATTACCTGCAAGCCTGATTATAATGGCAGCGTCATTACTGATTGATAAAAGTAAAAAGGGAATGGTCAAATAAAATCCGATGGCTTTTTCAGGGTATGGCCTTATTCAATGATAATATTTTAAGTTTGATCAAGGCCTGCTTTGGAAGTGATTGCAGATGATATCATTGCATTTGACATTTGTATGGATAAGAAGAATAATATTGATGCAAGTTCGGATTTATTGTAGAAATATGTAGAAAAATATGGTATTATTTAATGGAAAGAGTTCTCAATTATTGTACTTTACCAATAACTCCTTAAGCACCACTTCGGATCAAGAGAAACGTAGGAAACGTGGATGCCAAAGTGCTTGAATAAGCTGCTGTGAAAGCATTGGCTCCTCAAAATATATCAACTAAGGAGGATTATTATGAGCATGTTTTGTTTTCAATGTCAGGAAACTGCCAAAAATTCCGGTTGTACAATAAAAGGAGTTTGCGGTAAAAACGAGGAAGTTGCGAAATTGCAGGATCTTTTAATTTATGTCTGTAAGGGAATTTCTGAGGTGGTAATAGAAGGAAAGATGGAACCGGCCACTCTTGGCGAAGTGAATCATCAGGTGCTGAAAAGTCTCTTTATTACGATTACCAATGCGAACTTTGATGGCGAAGCAATTGAAAAGCAGATTTCTAAAATGCTTGTGTTGAGGGACAAGCTCAAGGCGAATACATCAGAGATTGAGCTTAAAGATGCTGCGACCTTCACAGTGTCTGACAGAACAACGATGCTAGAAAAGGCTTCGGAGATTGGAGTACTGGCTACTGAAAATGAAGATATACGGTCATTACGGGAATTGATCATATATGGATTGAAAGGAATGGCTGCATATACTCACCATGCACTTAATATTGGCAAAGAGAACTTCGAAATCTATGGCTTTATCTATGAAGCACTTTCGGCAACCTTAGATGACTCAATATCAGTCAATGCGCTGGTTGATTTGACACTCAAAACGGGTCAATTTGGGGTCTTGGCGATGGCACTTCTTGATGAAGCAAATACTTCTAAATATGGAAATCCTGAAATAACTAAAGTTTATATCGGTGTTAGAAATAATCCGGCCATACTTATTTCGGGACATGATCTTACAGATTTGGAACAGTTGCTGGAACAGACAAAGGGAACAGGTGTTGATGTTTATACCCATAGTGAAATGCTTCCCGCACATTATTATCCATTCTTTAAGAAATATGATAATCTGGTGGGTAATTATGGTGGATCCTGGTGGCATCAGGTAGATGAATTTGGTCCATTCAATGGGGCTATTCTTTTTACAACTAACTGTATTGTTCCGCCAAGAACCGAAGAAATCAGAGACCGTATCTTTACCACGGGTGCAGCAGGATATCCGGGAAGTGTACATATTGAGGCTGACGGTAATGGTAAGAAGGATTTTTCAAGAATTATAGAAATGGCTAAAACACTTCCTGCACCATCAGAAATGGAGACAGGAATGATTACAGGTGGATTTGCGCATGCGCAGGTATTTGCTCTTGCAGATAAAGTTGTTGACGCTGTGAAATCAGGTGCAATTAAGAAATTCTTTGTTATGGCTGGCTGTGACGGAAGAATGAAATCTAGAGAGTATTATACTGAATTTGCAAAGAAACTTCCTAAAGATACGGTAATCTTAACTGCCGGGTGTGCTAAATACAGATACAATAAGCTGGAACTGGGTGATATTGGCGGTATTCCAAGAGTATTGGACGCCGGACAATGTAACGATTCCTATTCCCTGGCTGTGATAGCTTTGAAATTAAAGGAGATATTTGGTGTTGATAGTGTGAATCAATTGCCAATCGCATATAATATAGCGTGGTATGAGCAGAAAGCGGTAATTGTACTGCTCGCATTGTTATACCTCGGGGTGAAGAATATTCACCTTGGACCAACGCTTCCCGGTTTCTTATCACCTAATGTAGCAAAGGTACTTGTTGAAAGCTTTGGTATTGCAGGAATTGGATCAGTGGAAGATGATATTACTATGTTCATGGCTTAATGAAGCAGGAGAGGATAGCCTTGTAGAAGTATGAATTGATAGCCTATCATCTGAAAGTTAAGTATTCATCTTAGTTTTGCCCTTCGGTATGTGTTTGTGTAACATATCGAAGGGTATTTTTATAAAAATAATTTGTTGATAAAACGTTACCAAAGATATACAATTACATAAAAATATTGTTCGCTATGTAGGAAGACATGAAAGAAAATAGGATGATCTTTGGAGTACATTAAAAATCGTCTATGATCAAGGAGATTGGAGACATGGAAGGTAGCTTTACAAGGAAGACCGTTATGAATAACGATATCGAAATCGAGTACTATACTAACAACCAAGTGAACGACAAAGCCACACTAATTTTATCAATGGGAATATGGGAACCTGCAGAACGAGCGTTTCCCCTAATTTCACGTCTTATAGGAAGACATTGCATCGTGCTTAGTTATCGGGGGCGTGGTGGTAGCAGTACACCAGAAACAGGATTTGACTGGAACCATCATATGACAGACATTGCATGTGTGCTTCAAAATGAACCAACCAATCAACCTGTATTTCTAGGTTTTTCAAAGGGAGTCTCTTATATGCTTGGTTATTTATCTGCAAATTTAGATATGCCAAAAGGAATCATTATTATAGATTATCCCGCTATTCATTCTCAATTACAGAAAGGGGCTGCTGGGTTCTGGGGTAACATGATCTATAACGGAAATCGTTTGGATCATTATGTTAATATCAATGCGTTGGAAGGGATAGAACTTGAATCAACCTATAAGGAATTTTACGACCTCTTTCCAAAAATAAACTGCCCAATCTGGCTTTTTAGAGGAACAGCTACAGAAGCGGATATTCCATCCAATCTGACGGATGAGGATATATTAAAATATAAATCCTCTGTAAATGAGCTAGAAATCATCGATTTTAAGTACAGCGGACATATGATTTTAGATGAAGAATTGGGGAAGGCCGTCAGCTATGTAAGTCGGATCCTAAATAAAATAGATATGGAAAACCATGCAGTATAATGTAAAAATTTAAATTGTTAGGTACAGAAATGGCTAGATGAGTTTATCGATTTGTTTTCATGGTATTCTAGAGTATATCAGACCAGTGAAGATGCAAATAGAATGGACTGCCTTTTCACTTTTGTTTTCAACGAGAAAATAACTAATATATAACAAATTTATGGATATGTACATGATATATAGTGTAATCTCAGATTTATGATAATGCAGAGAGTGATATTGCGTATTATATGGGAAAGGAGAAGGAATGAAACCTATCAAAATTACGCAGGAAAAGACAAAATATTATGCTGCTGATTTGGCTAAGATGTATGGTCTTCATCCAAATACGATAAGGCAATATGAGAAATTGGGCTATATATCTCAGGTACAAAGGAATACGAATCAATACCGCATGTTTGAAGAACTGCATGTACTTCAACTAAAGATATGTCGGTGTATCTTTGGTTACCCTTTTACAAACAGACGAATAAGAAATGCAGGTAATGAAATACTATGGGCAATTGCTAAGAAGCAGTGGGATGCTGCAAGGCAATACACAGATTGCTATGTCAATATAATAGAACATGAGATAGAGACTGCACAAAATGCAGCTTTAATGTTACGCAATTGGGCAATTCCGACCGAATGTAAAGGGAATCGCTTTGAAGTAAAAACGATAACACGTAAGGAGACTGCTGATTATTTGGGGGTTACAGTTGAGACAGTACGAAATTGGGAAAGAAATAGTTTGATCACTTCGGCCGGAGTTGGCGGAAAAGGCGAAACATTGTATTTAAACACTGATTTAGGAAGAATGTGTGTCATATTCATGCTTTTGCAGTCTGGATATAGTGTGGCTTCAATACATCGTAGTATATCAATGTATGACAAAGGTTTTATGGAATTAGTTACGCCAGCACTGAATACTCCGGAGCAGGATGAGCTTGTTTCTGTTGGGGATCGCTGGCTTTACGAATTGAATAAATTGATGAAAGCCTCCCAGAAAATCCCCCAAATCATTGAAGAAATAAAATTGTATATTTAAACCTTACATTTGTACACCACCCCTACATTCTATGATATTTTATTCATATAAAAATAGGAGGTTATACAAATGAAACCTAGAATTTTCGTTTATAATATCATGAGTCTTGACGGTCAAATAGGCTGGGTAAAGAATGATTTTACTTCAATGATGGAATACTATAAACTTGCATTTCGTTGGAAAGTTGACGCCGTCTTAATGGGTAGTAATTCGATTTACGAACTGGGAGAACATGAAGACATCTCAAGTGTTGCTGTGCTACCCAAACCGGAAGTCATGCCAATACCAGAAGAATTAAAATCACTGGTGTACAGCCCGAAACCTATGCTAATCGTTACAGACAGTTCGGGACGGCTTGCGAACTGGACACTTATGCAGCAACAACCGTGGTTCGGTGATATAGTAGTCTTATGTTCCGAATCAACGTCCAAAAAATATTTAGAATACCTGGAGAAAAAAGGGATTAATTATTTGATAGCAGGGGAGAACAAAGTTGATTTCAACAAAGCATTGACAATACTCTCAGAGAAATATGGCATCAGCAGTATTAGAACAGACTGTGGCGGGAATTTAACCGGACATTTATTATCAGGGAACTTTATCGATGAGATTAAAATTCTAGTAGCTCCACTCATCATTGGAGGCAAGGCCATACCGAATCTTACAGAGGGTTACCAAAAGGGAGAACCAGTTAGGTTGAAACTAAAAGAGACAGAATATATTAACGAGGAATATGTACTATTCACTTATGATGTAATAGGACAGATGAAGGGGATCGGCTCATAATGCGTACACACGAAGCAGCCCGTGATTCCATGAAGGCTGTGTGTCCGCATCTGAAAGTCGGCGTTACCCTTTCGCTGTCAGATATTCAGACGGAGCCCGGCGGTGAATCCATGGCCAAAGAGGAGTGGGAACTAGACTTCAAACACTATCTGCCCTCCCTGCAAAAGGATGATTTCATCGGCGTACAGAACTACACACGCAAGCTCATAGGCGAAAAGGGATGCCTGCCTGCTTCTGAAGGAGCGGGCAGTGGCAGGGGTGCAGGCATGTGTAGCCGACAGTATTCCCGTTAAGGGATATATGTACTGGAGCTTACTTGATAACTATGAGTGGTATAAAGGCTTTGTAAAACACTACGGTCTAATCGAGGTTGATCGCAGAACACAAAATCGTACACCAAAACCGAGTCTTGGCATACTTGGCGGCTACTGTAATAAATAAAGGCTCAAACAAGGGATAAGAAGACAGTTATATTGTCTATTGTGATTTCTTTAAAAATAGTATTGTAGAGGCCCACTTTTCTATAGTAAAAGTGAAAATAGGAAAGAAGTTTGAAAAATGGAAGGACTTAATACTCAAAGGTACAATGTCGGGATATTATGAAACCATAGGATTGTTATTGATTTTTTAAGTAAAAACTAGAATAGTTCGTAATTCTAGTACAGATAATATGTTATAAATTAGAAGGAGGAAATTCCGGAAGGACTTCTAAATGATAGACTGCGTACATTTATTTGTGTTCAATCCTCTGGTGCCAATATTCCATGGATAATGAAGCCTATTCTTGATAGAGGGTTGAATTATGTGGAGGATATGATGAAGTTTATTGGTATAAGTAAATTTGAGAAACTTCTGATAGATGGTACAGGTACTACAGAAACGGAAAAATCTGAAGCTATAAAAAAGCGAAAAGTAAAATAGATACTATGATAGAGCAAATACAATTGTAAATAAATTATATATCATAGAGCATAGTTATGATGATATCATAGAGCATAGTTATGATGAAATAGAAATGGTTACAGAAATCAGCACCTTACAGAAATGTAGGGTGTTTTCTGATGCAATAATTCGTTCGTTAATAGGTTGGGATAATTGAAATTTGCCAAAATTTGTAGTACAATTAGTTGTCTGGTTTTATACAGGTAAAAATAGCGGAAGACATCGATACTACAAAATCCTATGTGAAACGTATTACTGAAAAATACTTTGACACCAGATATTAAAAATAGAAACATTTCCGTATACGAAAAGTAATGAGGAAAAGTAATTCTCTTAATATAATTGAAATTGAAAGGAGAGAGGGAAGAATTTTATGGATGTTATGGAGGCTATCAACAACAGAAGAAGCATACGCAGATTTAGAGGCGATAAATTAAGCAATGATGTCATCCGAACCATTTTAGAGGCAGGCATCAAAGCACCGTCCGGCAAGAACAAACAGCCTTGGGAATTCGTAGTTGTAACAGGGGATAAAAGGATTGAAATGATGCAGGCTATGAGAGGAGGCATTCAAGCCTTCAAGTCGCAGTATGGAAACGTGGGCAGTGCTGAACACTCAGCGAATATTATGGAGAAAGCCCCCGCTACAATATTTATATTCAACCCTTATGGCGCATACCCCGGACAGGAGAAAACAGTAGATCAACAAATTACTGAGACAGTTGATGTTCAGTCAGTGGGAGCAGCGATTCAAAATATGATATTGACTGCTGCAAATCTCGGAATCGGATCTTTGTGGATCTGCGATGTGTTTTTTGCATATGAAGAACTCTGTAAATGGCTGAAGAAGGATTGTCAGATGGTAGCCGCACTGGCATTGGGTTACCCGGATGAAAGCCCGTCTATGAGGCAAAGAAAAAATATAGATGAAGTAACTGAATGGATTTCATAGAAAGCTGTAAAGAGATTTATTTATATACCCTTAGAAAATTAAGGAGGTCATAGAAAAATGGTAATTGTTTATGAATCAAAAACGGGTTTTACCAAAAGATATGCCGACATGCTCTCTGCGAAGACCGGATTAAAGGTTTTTCGAGTCAAAGAGCTTGCAGGGGTTAATCACAATGAAGAAATAATTTTTCTCGGATGGATGAAAGTCGGGAAGATACAAGGTCTTAATAAACTGAAAAAATATAATGTCAAGGCTATTTGCGGATCAGGTACCGGACGAACTGCTGAGCCCGATACCAGAACAGTTATCGCTAGGAATAAGATTGAAAACATACCGTTTTTTTATCTGCGCGGTGGATGTTTCCCTTTGAAAGAGATAAGAGGTATGGATAAAATCATGCTGTCCATGTTTATAAAGATGCTTAAAAACCGTAAGGACAAGGATGAGAAAATAGAAGAATCCATCCTTATTATAAAAAATGGTTTTGATGGCGTAAATGAGGGAAATCTTGCGCCTGTGCTGGATTGGCTGAATGCGAGGTAACGGAGGGTTTTATGAAAAATGTAGTGATAACAGGCAGTACACGAGGTATTGGTTTATCTATGGACGACTTATATTGATCATTTAAGAGAGAGAATGCCATCGGCGGTGCAGACATTTTCATTTAAGTCAATTCTGGTCCTTATTATAACTTTGGTTATCACCTCTATTGTTTGCTTATATGAAGAAATGATTTATCGTGGCTTTTTTGTTGAAAGATTAAGTTGGTTTATGAAACCATATTCGGCTATCGCTATTTCAATGTTGCTTTTTACAAGCATGCATTTTACTCCGGGAAATCCAATTGCTATTTTGTTTGATCTTACGAGTGTCTTGCTAGATGGTATAATTTATGGTGTTATTTATACTAAGACACGCAACATTTATGCATCGTTCACCGCACATATGTTAGCTAATATATTCGGAATCATAATGTTTCGATTAATATTTTGAACGAAGAAGTTATTCAATATCAATCTCTATGGAAGATAAATTTAATGCTTTACCGCCAACTTTAACTCCTGCGATTTTATTTTCTTCAACAGCCAGGGAAACTAATATCTCCGATGGCTTTTTCATGGCATAGCCTTGTTCGATGACAATATGTGAAGTTTGATCAAAATTGATTTTACCATATTGATAAAGAAAACAGCCTAAGGCGCCATTTGATGTACCTGTAGCAGATTCCTCAGGGATCCCAAATAAGGGAGCAAAGTTTCTACAGCATGCGGTAGTATAATTATTTGTTTCTAATGAGAAAACATGATAACCGACTGCACAATATTTTCTACTGATATCAATTATTTTTTTATAGTCCGGTTTTATGGAGTATAATACATCTGAATTTTTAATTGGCACTATGATATCCCTAAGACCTGTAGATACAATTTGAACCGGTAAATCATCATGGATGTTGGTAATATCAATATTTAAGGAATCAGCGATTTTACTCTTATCAATTGTTTCATAAAAGACCGGCAGTGGCTGACTCATCATTATTGATGAGTCTTCCTTTATTTCAATTCCTAAAATTCCTGCTTTTGTTTCTTGCAAATAGTTGCCCGGTTTTATATACCCAAGGGCTGCCATAGTAAAGAAGGTTCCTATTGTAGCATGTCCACATAGATCGACTTCTTCATACGGGGTAAAGAATCTCACCTTAAAATCTGCCAAAATTGAATTTAAAACAAAGGCAGTCTCGCTAAAGCCAAGGATGGCAGCTATAGTTTGCATTTCTTTATCCGACAAGTAATCTGCAGCTAGAACAACTCCTGCTCCATTACCTCCTTCAGAAGTTTTCGCAAACGAATTAATAGTATACGCTTTCACTTTCATAGTTATTTCTCCTGATTTTTAGATTTGTGATACTAGATAGAAACAGTTGTACCAATGTTCAATTCTTCAGCCTTCTTAATAATATAATTAGAAACGGCAAGATCCTGCAGGGCAATGCCTGTACTATCAAATATTGTAATATCATTTTCTGAAGTCCGGCCGTAGGTATCGCCGCTGATTAATGTGCCTATTTCGTTTAAGTGTTTCTCATCAATCATGCCTGATTTTATGGAAGTTTGTGTTTCACCAACGGAGGAAGCTTGATGAATGTCATCAACAAAAACCTTAGCAGCAGCAAAGATTCTTGCGTCTATTTCCTGCTTTCCCGGCATATCTGCCCCAATACAGCTAAAATGAGTTCCGGGCCTAATCCAGTTGTTAAAAATATATGCTTTTTGAGAAGGTGTTACGGTTATCACAACCTCAGTTTTATTCAGGGCTTGCTCAATATTATCCACGGCAATGAAATCAATGGAAGCTATTTTTTTAATCCAGTTGTTATTCGTTGGATCGCCTTCGATATCATTTTTTATTGTACTAAGTTTCTCTTTAATCGAGTTTTGAAATTTTTCAGCACTTTGGTATCTGAGTGGATGATAGATATATACTTTTTTTAGCGACGGCATTACCGAAATAGCTGCTGCGATTTGGAATACTGCTTGAGTTCCGGTACCGGTGACAATCAGAGTTTTAGTGTCTTGTTTTGCCAGATATTTTATACCGATTGCACCGGCGGCGCCTGTTCGCATTGCTGTCAAATAGCTTGCATTTATAATGGCTTTTGGAAATCCTGTTTTCAAGTCAAATATCATTGCTAAACCAGTTAAAGGCGGGAGGCTTTGCTCTATATTATCACCAAACCAGGCTACAAGCTTTAGTCCAAAGGAAGCTTCACTATACAAAACACCGGATTTTATATCCATATCTGCCTTGCCTTCAAACAGATCTTCGGAAATCAGCGGGAACAATCTTGCCTGATGATTGGCCTTCAGGATATAAGCTTTTTCAACACATGCAATGGTATTACGAATATCCAGGATGACTTTTATATCATCATTGCTTAAAATTCTTACAGGTATCATATTTATCTTTACTCCATAGGTTAAATTCTTTGTGTCGATCTAATTATAGATAAAACTCATCGAAATGTCTCCAACCATCACTTGGTTGATTTTTGACCAACCAAGTGATAAAGTAATATCAGAAATGAATGGAGGTAGTGTCATGCTGGCTATTGATTGGAAACCGGACAGAAGCAGCCCAACGCAATTGCATTTGCAGATTGCAGGCTATATTAAAAGCAAAATTTCCTGTGGAGAATGGTTGGTTGGAACAAAATTACCAAGTCAAAGGACACTTTCTGATATTTTTGAAGTAAACAGGAGTACTATTGTAGCGGCAATGGAAGATCTGGCTGCGGAAGGGGTTATAGAAGGAAATTCAGGAGGGGGCACAGTAATCATTAACGATACCTGGACTTTGTTCCAGATGGACCGTACCTATAACTGGAATAAATATATCTCTTCGGGAGCTCACCAGTCAAACCAGAATATCATTCAGCAAATTAACCAGGCAGAATTTGATCCTGAAATTATTAGATTAGGCTCCTGTGAGCCATCTCCTGAATTGGTTCCTCACAAAATGATTCAGAAAATATTGAAGGGTTTGCCGGAAACATCTAATTTCCTTGGCTATGAAGAACCGAAGGGATCAATTTATTTGAGAAAAGAGATATGTAAATATCTTGATACTATTGGAATAGCGGCAGAACCTTCGTCCATACTGATTACTTCCGGCGCTTTGCAAGCCTTACAGCTTATTTCACTTGGTCTGCTGCATTCAAGTTCGATTGTATACTTAGAAAAGCCTTCCTATCTTTATTCGCTGAGAACCTTTCAATCTTTTGGCATGCAGTTATCGGGTATATCTATGGATGAAGAGGGCATCAATATTCAGGAATTGTTTACACGACATAGGAGAAAAAGAGGCTCAATGCTGTTTACAATACCTACTTTTCATAACCCCACAGGAAATGTAATGTCTCTTGAAAGACGTAAAGCTCTCATAGAAAAATGCGAAATGGAAAGGTTACCTATTATAGAGGATGATGTTTACCGGGAGATCTGGTTTGATGAACAACCTCCAATACCGCTAAAAGCATATGATCAAAACGGAATTGTTCTTTATGTTGGTGGCATGTCGAAAAATTTGAGTCCGGGACTCAGAATAGGATGGGTTGTTGGACCGGAACAGGTTATAGGGAGATTGGCAGATATTAAAATGCAGAGCGATTACGGATCCAGTTCGCTATCTCAATATGTAGCTGCAGAAATGTTTGCCAGTGGGTTATATGCTGAGCATAATAAATTGATGAGAGAAAAGGTCCGGATCAGAAGGGATACAGCACTCACTGCGCTTAATAGATATTTCAAAGGAATTGCTTCGTGGAACATACCGGCAGGTGGATATTTCATCTGGCTTAGGTTAAATGATGGTATATCTATGTATCAGCTGTTTGTAAAAGCCTTAAAAAATAAAATACTCATTCACCCCGGAGATTTATATGAGTATCACTCTAGTCAATATATTAGAATTTCATATTCGAATGCTTCATTGGATGAAATTGATTTTGGTATAAAGGTTCTTTCACAGCTGGTTATGGAACAGCTGAAATAATACCTTCAAAAGTCTTCTGCCTTAAATTGGCTACTATATGTTTCATTGCATTTAATAATCAGGTAAGATATACTTAAATATATTTTTGTATTTGGAGGTTATAGTGGGGAACTATTATGAGATTAAAATGCTTATTTACATAGTAATTGCAGGTGTTACATTAATCCTTATTTATAACCTTATATCATCCGGTAAAAAATCGATCTTACTTTTCAGTCATGTTGCATTCCGGATCTGTATCATGATATGGGCATTATATAATATTATTTATGAGACATATTATATAATGGAGCCTCAACTGAAACTGGAGAAAATGTATCTACTCAATATAGCCAAAATTTTAGAACATTTTGTTACCTGTTTTATCATCTACAGCTGGTTGGCTTTCTGTATACTATATACAAATTTTAAAATAAAAAGTCATAAGATTACTCTGATCTGGCTTGGAATTCCCCCGACAGTATTCTTTATTTTGCATATGAATGGATATTTTAATACTGCTTATTTTTCGGTTATTTATAATGATCATAAAATTGTGTATCTCATATATATAGTTATTTGTTATATTTATTTACTGACAGGAGAATTTCTTCTGATTAAGCACACGGCAAGGCAATACGGATATATTAAGATGCAGGGATTACTCCTTTCGACATGCATTATTCTTCCCTTTATTGCAAATGTATATCAAAACTACAGAGTTCAGTTTCTACATACTTCCTATAATGTTTCCGGCATAGACATAACTATGGTTTCGTTTGCGACTACAACTGTCTTAATAGCTTTTGCAGATTTTCGGTATAAATTTTTGAATGCAATTCCTTATGCGATGAAGGATATGTTCATTAATATGGATCATCCAATCGTGTTAAGTGATCATAATGGAAAAATTAATGATTATAATGAATCCTTTCATGCTTACTTCTCCGGCTTTTTGAATATAAAGCATAACGATAGTATAATGTCTTTATATGAGCAATTAGGAAAGCTGGACGGTGAGATTGACAGATATGTATCTGCGTTAGAAGCAGACTTACAAAATCAACAACTAGAATTCGAGCTTAAGCTCAGTCTTCAAGAGGACAAGTTCTTTCGTCTGAATATAAGACCAATCTATGTGAACGGAAATAACTTCGTTGGTACCAGTATCGTATTTACTGACATAACCAGTCTTAAATACGCAATAAGCGAACTAAATAAGAAAAATGATGAGTTGAAAGATTATTCTGAAATTGTAGAAGCCTTGACAGTAGAACGGGAGCGAAACCGTTTCGCACGCGATATCCACGATACCTTTGGTCAATATATGACCATATTAAACACAATGATCAAAGGATGCATTATTTCGTGCGAAAAAGACTTAAGCTTGACAAAGGAGAAGTTGTGTTCAGCTGCTGATATTACAAAAGAAGGGTTAAAGGAGTTGAGATTGGCTGTCACAGGGCTGTCTGCTGTAACACTGGAGCAGAACGGAAGAAAATGTAAACTTGTTAGCATGATGAAAGATTTTCAAGCTTCAGATTTGGCCGTAGATTTGAACCTTGATATAGATATTGAAACACTTCCTGAGGATTATTTTACTTATGTTTTCAGACTTTGTCAGGAGGCGTTCACTAATTCTGTTCGTCACGGAATGGCAAGTAATTGTTCTGTTGTTTTGCAGTATTTACACGGAAGATTAAGATTGTTTATCTCTGATAATGGGTGCGGATGTACTAAAATAAGCAAAGGTATGGGACTGACGGGGATGGAACAAAGGACAAAAGAATTAAATGGGGAAATACAGTATGGGACTAGTGGTGAGCGCGGCTTCAATATTTATGCGGAATTACCATTCCCATCTGAAATAGTGCTAAAGGAGGCGGAAAAAGTTGATTAGATTGGTGATTGCTGATGACCAGCCTTTGATCCGGGAAGGTTTGAAATATATTATCGAGCAGGATAAGGATATTGAAGTAGCCGGCTGTGCTTCCGATGGGAAACAGGCGTTTGAACTGTGTCATAGTCTTCTTCCGGATGTAGTATTGATGGATATTGTTATGCCCGGTTGCGATGGGGTGACAGGAACACAAATGATTAAAGAAAGCTTTCCCAATATTAAGATTATCATTTTGACTACCTTTCAGGATTCTGAAAACATATCCAAAGTATTGGATGTGGGGGCAGATGGATACCTATTGAAGGATATTGAATCGGAAAAGCTCATTTACTCCATCAAAAGTGTTTTAAAAGGACTGAAAATAATGAATGATGAGGTTTTCGATCACTATATCAGTTGTATTAAGGCTCCAAAAGAGAGTATGAAAGAAAAGTTGAGCTGTCAACTATCCCAGCGGGAGATTAGTATCATAAAGTTGATTGTATTTGGAAAAAGCAATAAGGAAATCTCAGCTGAACTAATAATGACCGAAGGAAGTGTGAGGAATATGATATCCGGTATTCTGTCAAAGCTTAAGCTTCAAGATAGAACCCAGTTAGCAGTCTATAGTATAAAGAATAGAATAGTTTAATCATTGTGTGACAAATTACTGGTATTCATATGACATCTGTCTTGTTTACATCCCTTTTAATAATAGGTATCCTCTTAATAGATAGAAAAATACTATGGGAGAGGATAACAGGATATGAGAAAAATTATCACTTACTTATTAGTTATAAGCATAGTATTATCTTTTACAGGTTGTGCAAAAGATAATGCTACGATGGCACAGAAACCAAAAGAAGCAGAATATTTAGTCAAAGTCACCGGAGATAGACCATATGGAGTATTATGCGGGAATAAAGGTGCCATATATATGGTCACCGCACCGGCTTCCGGAGATGGGACTCTTTGGAAGGTTGATCAAAAAGGAAATACAAAAGAGTTCGCAAAATTAGAGGGTGACTTCGAAGGAAATCCCTACACTGATAAAAGCTTTGTAAGCTCAGGAATGGGTATCGACATCAAAGGAAATATTTATATTGCGTTAGGTGACAGAATTCTAAAAGTATTAAAAGATGGTAAAGTGAAGACGATAGCAACAGGGTTTTCTCGTTGTTCCGATGTGGAGGTTGATTTACAAGGAACCCTGTTTGTGGCTGATGATAAAGAGGATGCCATATATAAATTAACACCATCAATGGAGAAAAGTATGATCTATAAAGGGAACCTACGACCATCCTTTGTATTGACCAGTTTGGTATTTGATAAAGATTATAATTATCTATATGCTAGAGAGGGACAAACAATATTAAGATTTGATCTTAGTATAGATGGTCTACAAGAACCTGAAGTGATTGCAGATAAAATGATTGCATTTGACATTTGTATGGACGATAACAATAATATTTATGCAAGTTCAGATGGAAGTAAGATAAGGAAATTAGACACAACCGGTACCATATCAGAGTTGGATACCCAAGAATTGGTAATTGTATCCTCTTTGGGAATAGATATCGGTAAGACCAAAAAAGATAAGGCATTTCTATACATAGCTTGTAGTAATGGCATAATTAAGGTTCCGATAGTGAAATGAAAGAGAAGTCCTATCAGGTGAGCCTTTTATCTGTTTATGGGTGGATTTTTTAAGAATGGTATAAAAGATAAGTGAAGCTGTCAGTAGTAATCATGAAGAAAGAAAGGCGGTAATTATATGAAGTATGGATTTCTCCCAAGAATAATGTGGCTTATTTCTTATAATTCATTTCAGAAGCAGTTGTATCTCTTTAGTATTGATAAACCAAAGCTAGTGATGAAAAAGGCAAAAACCTCTTATCGTACAATTCTGGGAGAAACTACTGAATTTGATGAAGGAGACCGATTCATAACGAATATTTTAAGTGCAGCAATATTAGCAGCTGTATATCAGAATCTGAAAGAAAAGCCAAAGCTCGATGATGTTACTACGTATTATCATAAGGCGATGACTGAAAGTACGGTTATGAAATTTTTCTTAAAGAATCAGAATTTGTTTTCTGAAAAAACACAGGCGAACCTAGCACTTCAGGCTGAAGCCAGCCAGACCAGAGCGAATCCCTATACATGGAAGTTTCGTTATGAGGCCGGACCTAATATAAATAGTTTCTCTACATATTTTGATACGTGTGGGATATGTTATCTGTTTCACAAACTTGGAATACCTGAAATAATAGCAGCAATGTGTGTATACGACTATGCTATGGGCAAACTGGCTGGAGCGGTATTTACGAGACAGAACACACTGGAAAAAGGCGGAGCTTGCTGCGATTGTCATTATCAGAAAAGCAGTAATAAATGATTTACTATTACATATCTATAAAATACTAAGATGGGAAGAGATAAGATGGAATTCAACGAAAAGCTTCTGCAGCTGCGAAAACAGAAAGGGCTCACACAGGAGGAACTAGCAGATTGGCTCTTTGTATCACGAACTGCTGTATCAAAATGGGAATCTGGTCGCGGACTACCAAACATAGAATCATTAAAAGCGATTTCCAAGGTGTTTGGTATCACTATAGATGAATTACTTTCAGGAGATGAAATCATCCAAGCAGCAGAGGAAGAGAAGGAAGTAAATGCCATAAGCCTTAGAACAATTTTATTTGGACTATTCGATGTGATGAGTCTTGTATTTTATTTTATACCTTTATATGGTGAAAAAAATGGAGAGGTAATAAAATTAGTTTCATTGTTTTCAATGAAATTAATTGAAAGATATATGTTTTTTACCTATACCGCGATTATAGGAATCACCGTTGTTTTAGGAATAATGGAAATTGTACTCCAGAATTATCAGAAGCATCTTTGGAGCAAAAATAGCGCGTACCTATCTATGGGATTTACTGTTGCGGCCACAATAATTTTCATTATGAGTCAGCAGCCATACATTGCATTTTTTGAACTTTGGCTATTGGTAGTAAAAGGGGTTTTATATATAAAACAGCATTGACACGGTACGTAACATCACGAAACCATGCGATATGACACGTTCTGTATCGCATATGTGAAGGAGTGTTTCTTTATCATCTGATAAACTCCATGTTATAGTTTTGATGGGCAGGAAAGTCCAGAAAAACATGGAGGTGCGAATATGAAGATTCGTATTGGTTTTATTGTTACGGGAGCTTTGTTTCTATTGTTTTTGCTTTTTACAATGGTGGTAATGAAAGTAGATGTGCAGCCAATAGGCCCTGAGCAATCTACAGTGGGATTAGCTACAGTGAATCAATATATGTTCAGTAAACTGGGCGTTAATCTAATTTGGTATGAAATTACGAGTTGGATTGGTATAGCAGCAATTTTAGTTGCACTTGTCTTTGGAGTATTAGGTATTACTCAGGCAGTAAAAAGAAGAAGTCTTTTTCGGGTGGATTCAAATATCATTCTTCTGGGAGTCTATTATGTTATCGTATTTGTGGTATATCTTTTCTTTGAATTCTTTATTGTAAATTATCGCCCTATTGTTCTAAATGAAGGCTTGGAAGCATCGTTTCCATCTTCTCATACGATGCTGGTTTTATGTATTATGGTAGGTGCAATGGTTCAGTTTAAAAGGAGAATAAGTAGGCTTGTAATCAGAATAATAGTACAGACTATATCGGTTGCTATGATAAGTGTTACAATTGTTGGCCGTTTGATTTCAGGTGTTCATTGGTTTACAGATATCATTGCAGGGGTATTCTTAGGAACAGCTTTATTCATGCTATATATTAATAGTATAATATGGATAGAACATAGGCAAACCCTTAGGCTTTGTGTAGAACTAGAATCAGAAAACCTGGAAGAAGACAAATTTTACAGCACAGAAGAAATATAGTAGTCAGCCTAACATATAAAAGTCAGATTAGTGTAGGGGTTCCACGCATAGGAATTTTGCTCGGTAATTGAAGCAGAAGCTCCGGTGCAAGGAACCCCTTAGTTTTATGGTCTGAGAGAACAGATCCATGCTTTAATATGGATTGGGAACGCTTAATTTTATTACAATTCCTCGGTTTTTATTTTTGCTTTGTTTGGTTTTATATTATTTTTAAATAGTAAAGCAATCACTAAGCCTGCCAATACAAGAACTCCTCCGATGATATGATAAACCGTGAATGCTTCCTTAAGGACAATTACAGCAAACACGGCAGTAAGGATCGGCTGAAGTAGTGTCAGTATGGAAACTGTTGAGGAATCAATATAGCCAAGAGCATAATTAATTGAAAAGTATCCCCCAACTTGTGTGATCAGACCCAAGCACAATAAAAAGAACCAGGAGGACAGAGAAAAGCCATACAGGGCGCTTCTCGTAACGATACAGCAGATCAGTAACGTAATAGTACATCCTAAGAAAGTAAAAAAGACGACCTGTATCGTACTGTTTTTATTCCTTACTTCTTTCACGGATAAAACATACAAAGCTAGAAAAACACTTGCAATAATGGAAAATACAAAACCGACATCGATTTTCATATGTATGATATTATTAATTCCGATAATGATAGCAACCCCAAGAATTGCAATCATATTGCCCGCCCAATGGAAGCGGTTCAATTTTTCTCTGAATAATATCATAGCTCCTATTCCGACCCATACTGATGAAAGATTAACAATCAATGTTGGAAATGTCGTATTGGATATGATGACAGCTGTATTCCAAAATACCAGTTCAAATGCGAAGAACATGCCACCCAGTAAAGAAAGGCAGATACCTTTCATGTTCATATCTTTATTTTTTACCCTGATATAGAAGGGCAAAATGATCAGTGTTGCAAAAAATACCCTGTAAAACGAAACGGATATGCCGTTGACTTGAGCTTTCTTTACAAAGAACGCCGAGATGGATATGCATGCGATACCAAAGAACAGCAAAATCCATGATAGCTTTTTAAACTTTCCTGTATTCATACTTTTAATTATTATCCTTTCTATAAATTACATTTTTTAGAAAACTTGTTTTATTTTAATTCATTTATGTGATCTTTGTCAATACAGTTGGGATATTCAATTTACCAGGTTGGGATATTCAGTTTATCAGAAGCGTAGGCTTCAGTTTACCAGGAGTGTAGGGGTATTTAGTCTATCGGTATTGAAGGAGATTGAGTTTATCAGTATATTGAGTTTATCAGTATATTGTGGGATGTTAAGTCTATAGGTAGTAATGATATTTAGCTTCTTAAGGTAATTATGAAAATTATGAAATTAATTATTGTTATATATGGAAGCTTTATATATAATAAAAGCATTATTAAATTGGTTTTACTTGGAGTAACTCTATTATTGATAGACGGGAGGTCAACCTATGCAAAATAAATTGGTAGATAATACGAGAAAAATCGCTCCAATCCTCGTGGTGTTGATTTGTGTATCAGGACTAGTAGCTTATTCAAGCACATCAAACATAGCAAAATTTATATTTGGGTTTTTAGGCGGAACAAGCTTTGGTGTTATGCTCGTACTTATCATGTTAAATATTCGAGGTACAAGATAAAGAAGTGAAATAAATCCAATATTATAAAATAGAGGCCTCTGCAGGCCTCTATTTTATAATATAATTAGTAACTTATTAAGCATTTAGCGTAATCTCTTCATTGGGCAGAGATTGAAATCTTATTCTCTTACACCGGTCATTTCTAATAATTTTGTCTTTAATTCGCCTTCAATGCGATTCAACTCCACTTCAGCTTCTTTTCTCTTTTGACGACCTTCATTCTGGATGCGAAGTACTTCATCCAGAGTCGAGATTAAGGACTCATTTGTCAAGCGAAGAGTTTCGATGTCAACGATACCGCGTTCGGATTCCTTGGCGGTTTCAATCGTTGCCATTTTGAGTGTTTCTGCATTTTTCTTTAAAAGCTCATTTGTCATATTGGTTACTTCTCTTTGAGCCTTAGCAGCCTGAACGGAATGATTGACACCAAGAGCAAGAACCATCTGACTTTTCCAAAGAGGAATCGTGTTTACGATGGTAGATTGTACTTTCTCAACCATCAGGGAATCATTTTCCTGAACCAGACGAATCTGAGGTGCCATTTGTATCGATATCATTCTGGTTAATTCCAAATCATGAATTTTCTTCTCAAAACGATTGCATACAGCTACAAGATCATTCACTGCCTGAGCATCCTCCGGAAGATTGGTTTGATTCGATTTTTCAATGAGCTGTGGAAGCTCATTGGCCTGAACACTGGCCAACTTCTTTTTGCCTGCAAGGATATACATGGAAAGCTCTTTGAAGTAAGTCTTATTTATTTCATACATCTTATCCATCGTGGCAATATCTTTCAATAACTGGATTTTATGACCCTCCAGCACATTACATATTTTGTTGATGTTTACTTCTGCTTTATCATATTTTGCTTTCATAGCAGACAGCTTTTGGGATTGCTTCTTAAATAAACCAAAGAACCCTTTTTCTTCACCTTCCGCTTCAAAGCTTTTTAACTCCATCACCACACCGGAGAGCATCTCGCCGACCTCACCCAAATCCTTAGTTTTTACATTGTTTAAGGCAGACTCTGAAAAATCAGCAATCTTTTTCTGAGCACCAACTCCGTATTGAAGAATAAGATTGGATTTGGTGAGATCAATCGTATTGGCAAAATCAGCAACCATTTTCTTCTCTTCCGGTGAGAGTCTGCTTTCATCGAAAACAACAGCCTCGGGCTGAACAGTTTCTGTCTGAAGCAGCTCGGGTTTGGCGAGTTCCTGATTCAATACACCGGGTTTCGTGAACTCCTCTGCAAAGGGTTCAAATGTTAATGTGGGTACTTCGTTATTCATCGGTTAATCCTCCCAAAGTTTGATTTGATTTAAAATCCTTCTGAGTCAGTCCTTCCTGAGCAAGAAGAGTCTCAAGTACCGATATGTCAGTAGAGATATCCATTGCAGCATTCAGGAAAAAGCTGTCATATAATTTCTCGAATGCCTGATTGATGGTATCAAGTGTAAGATCAATTTCATTTTTGGCAGAGGTTATATTCTCACCCTGCACAGATTCTTTATCAAATTCCTTATATGCATTGACTAATTTTAGTGTGGTCGGAAGATAGTAACTCATAAACTTCTGTATCTGTGGAAGCTGGTCCGGATGCTGTTCTACATAATTGAAAATTTTATTGAGGATGGCTTCCAGATAGAACAGCTTCTTAGAGATTTCTTCTCCTGGGATGGCATCATTTACTTCCTTAATCTGACGGATATAGGAGCGTCCGTTTTCAATTGCAGCCCTCGTTTCTTCATCCACCGTATCAGTTGTGGAGGAAGCAGAAGAGTTCTGATGGTCGTTGCTTTGAGAATTATTACTTTCCTCCTGTACACTCACCTTCTGTCTGAGTTCATTCTTCTGCAGCTCCAAATACTTCAGATAACACTCACGATTTAGTATAATACAGGTCTCCTGTTTATCGATGTGACCCTCAGGAAACATACCGATCGAAATCATTTTCCGAAGATCCTTTGTAATAGTTTTCTTGTTCTTGTTTAGGTGCTCGGATAATTCCTTCAAGGTATAATAGCCCTGATTTTGAAAGATCCCGATATACCTTCTAAACCTTCTTAATCTTGCTCTAAACCGTGATCCTTGATAAAATAAGATCAGGCTGATAAAAAATAATGGCAGAAGATATAGAGCAATGGTTCCAAAGTAAGCGATACTGGCAGTTACTTGACCGATAATGCATAAGGTAACAATTGCTAGCCCGGAAAATCCAAATCCGAGACTACCAAAAACGGTCAATAGAACACCTGCCACATTTCCCACAGGTACGATCGGATATGGCTGGGAACGCTTCGCCGGAGCCTGCTGCTGCGCTGTGCTTTGATTGTATCCGGCAGAGTTGGAATAGGCTTGCCTTTGGTTATTATTACGACGATTATTTCGATACTCATTACGATTATTTCGATATTCATTACGATAATTGCGATAGGCCTGTCCGGTATGGCTGGTGAAGCTATCTGCACGTGTATTGGTATCCTGAGGGGCCTTCACGTGTATATCAATATCAGGCTTGTACCCGTTCTGACGATCACCCGGATGAAAAATTGATCGATGCACCTCATCCAGAGCACCGCTCACAGTATCCGAGATATCTTTATTTAATTGGCGAAAATCCCGGGTATTGATTGCATTTTGCACAATATCCTTGATATCGTCACCTATTCTTCTATTCATGGTATTTCCTCCACCCAAGCATTTCAAAATAACTGATATCATTATAACTTATTGTATATGAATTGACAAATTAAAATATAGTAAGATTCTGTGAAATAAATGCTTATAAATTAAACATAGCTTCCACCAATAGAAAAAGATCGTCCCCTACTCGAGCATTTATTAAGAGTAGATTAAAAATAATATATAACATAAAATACTATATTGCAATATATAATAGCAAGTGATAAAATATATTTCAATGATAGGTAGCTACGATGACAGATGGAACATTATTTTCTCGGAGACTATAAAAATCAAATCACTATCAGGTGGAAAGGAGTCAGCAGATGAATGCACAATTTAAAAAAGGAGTACTGGAATTATGTGTACTTTCGAAAATGGTGGAAGCGGACCGATATGGTTATGAATTAACAGATGCAATTTCAAAGCAAATGGTTATCTCGACTGGGACATTATATCTTATTCTAAAACGGCTGAAAGACGATGCCTATGTTGAAACCTATTTGGTGGAGTCCGGTGAAGGACCTGCAAGAAAATATTATCACTTAACAGATCAGGGACGTATCTATCAGACAGCCCTAAAAAAAGAATGGCAGGATTTTGTGGCCGTAGTTCAGAATATTTTAGAATAGGAGGATGGTTATGAACAAGGTAGAATATTTGAATGCTTTAAAAGAAGCATTAAAGGATACGGAAGAAAGTATGATGGAAGAAATCGTGTCTGATTATGAAGAACATTTTCAGGTCGGCAGTGAGAAGGGCAAAACTGAAGAACAAATCTGTGAGGAACTGGGTTCCATCGATGACCTTGTCAATGAAATTAAAGAGGTTTATCAAGCCGACAATAGCAAACAAGAGAAGAAGGACGAAAACCAGTCGAATTCAAATGATCAGAAATCAAGTGAGCGACGCTTCAATATTCCGGGATTTGATGGTGAAAAGATCGGTGATGCAATCAACAGTGCGCTGGATTCAGCAGGAGAAGCAATCAGCAAAATTGATGTGATTGAGATAGGACATTCTCTGAAAAACACGCTGGAGCAGGCAACCTCTTCGATTAATAATTTTACAGACACCTATCTCAAGAATACATTTGATTTCAGCCGTAAAAATACGGAAGGAACTTCTGAAAATGTGTCTAAGAGCTTTGAAACTGGTGAAAATCCTGAGGATGGTGAAAAGAGTAGTGTAAGCTATGATTTAGGAAACGATAAACAAGGATCAGAAGAACCGGTAGAAAGCCCTGAAAGCCAGGCTGAAAATGCTGCCGAGGCCGGTACACAGGAAGCTTCGGAGCAGAACCCGGAGCAACAGAATACTTCTGATGACAAATGGGAAGAGGATAAGAAAAAGAAGACAGATAACGGCTTAAATCTTGTCATCAATGGTGAATGCGCGGACGTTACAATAGTAAAATCCCCGAATCAGAAGGTGAATATCAGCTATGTAAATGACGGAAATGAACGGCAGAAACAATTTTTCGAATTCTATAGTTATAAAGAAGGAAATACGATTTATGCCGGAATTCGCAGAGTCGGAAAGGCTGTGTTCCTGTTTCATCTGAATCAAAATTCGATGCGCATCCATGTAGAACTGCCGGAGTCAATGAATTATGTAGACGTAAAATCGGCAAGTGGTGATATCAAGCTGTTTGATGTAAAAGCAGAACGAATCATCATGGGAACAGCAAGCGGCGAGATTTCACTCAAACAGATCACTTCCACAGATTTACGAGTAAAATGTGCCAGTGGAGATATTAATCTGGAGTCTGTAAATAGTGTTCAGCTGAATGCAAGTACTATGAGCGGTGATATCTGCGCAGATGGCATAGATGTAAAATTTTTATCAATGAAAAGTGGCAGCGGAGATATAGAAGCCGGAAATATTAATGCAGATATTATAGATAATAGCTCTATGAGCGGCGATATTGAACTGCATCAGGTGAAAGTAAGTGAATGTAAAATCAGAAGCACCAGCGGTGATATCGATATCGACGAAATGAACATGAATAATACAGACGCCAGCTGTATCAGTGGTAAAATCAGAATTCAAAGAATCTGTGGAGATGGTTTGGTAGTTGGCAGCACCAGCGGTAATATTACCCTTGATGTCAATGTGAAACGATGCCATGCAAGTTCAAAATCCGGAAATGTTGATGCAAGGTGTGAAGGAGACGTTGTACTGGAATCAAACAGCACCAGCGGCAATATCAAAGTCGGTTTAATAAATTATGGCAATGGTTATCGCATTGAATCAAGAACTACTTCGGGTGTATTGAATATCAAATATCAGGATATGAACCAGAGTAACTTAAGAACCGGGACATATACCTATGGAAAGCAGGGAAGCGAATTGATGATCAGTACCGTGAGCGGAGATATCCGACTGACTGATTAAGTATCATGGTATATTAACGCATAGAGTATCCCAATGTAAGTAAAAAACCTCCAAGCTGATAGGAAACTATCAGCTTGGAGGTTTTTTCAGACCTTCCACTTTATCTTTCGGGAATTTCACTTATGATTTCTATTAATCTGTTTAACGGACGGTTAATCCACTTGTCTTTTCGAAATATTAGCTGCTTATAGATATTTATTTCATACTTTTCACATGGAATTCGAAACAGAAATTTTTCTGATATTTCTTTTTCCACCGTATACAGAGGCATGTAACATATTCCAATTTCATTCAGAAGCATTCTCTTAATAAATTCAATATTTCCCACCTCCAAAAATGGGGTGATTGTCTTTTCGTCTTCCAATAATTTTTGTTCAAGAATATATCGATAACTGACATCCTTTTCTGTTAAGATTAAATCGTATTGATTAATTTCATCAAAGGATACACTTTCTTTCCCAACTAGAGGATGTTTGGCTGATGCAATAAATGCAACTCTTTCGGGTAGATTTACAACCTTAATCCAGTTTTTCTGATAAAGCTGCGAGTCTAATGCATACATCATATCTATCTCATTATGTTGTAATAAATCAATCAAATATTCCATTGTACCTGTTGAAATTGAGATACTGATATGTGTGTACTCCTGATGAAATTTAGTCAATATCCTTGGAAATTCTGCACTAAGTAGTGATTCAACAATTCCTAATTTTATTATACCACTCTGTAAGGCATCATCCTTTAATGAATCCTTTGCTTCTTCTAAATCAATCAATAGCTTTTTGGCATACGGAATAAATCTCTCGCCATCTCCTGTTAAGGTAACTCTTTTTCCTGTTCGATCAAATAACTTGACCCCTAATTCCTTCTCTAATTGGCGTATTTGAATCGTAACAGCCGACTGAGTATAACCTAATATTCTTGCTACTTTTGTAAAATTCGTTATTTCAGCTGCTGTTAAGAAAGTGATCAAATTCCTGATTTCCATTTGTGCTCCTAATAAAATATTTTTATGAATATTATTATTTTAATGAATTTCACTAATTATTATATGCGTGCTAGGATATAATTACAATACTTTTGAAAGGAAGCATGAAAATGATTCTCTCTACTTTATTTGCATTTTTGCCATATGCAATGATTACCGCTTATACCCCTGGTCCCAATAACATACTTGCATTAAATACAATCAGCATGTATGGCTGGAAAAAAGGAATGCCCATAATCATAGGGATTGCAACCGGTTTCTTGGGCGTTATGCTGCTCTGTGCTTTTACCTGCTTCAGGCTCTCTCAGATGATGCCGGGTATTATAGGCTTTATGAAATATGTAGGTGCAGCATATATCCTATGGATTGCTTACCATATACTAATCAATCCAATAGATCCTACAGCGAAAAACAATAAAGTCTCCTTTTTTAAAGGCTTCGTTTTGCAGTTTATCAATGTGAAAATAATTCTATATGCGATCACTATTTACACTGCATATGTCATACCAACTAATCGCTCCTTTCTTTTCCTCGTACTATTTGCCGGAATAATTTCCATTGTGGGTGTCTCGGGTTGTATTGTTTGGGGATTTGCAGGCTCCCTACTACAGAAATATATATTTGATCACACAAAATACACTAAAGTTTTTAATATTGTGATGGCAATCCTTCTGCTTCAGTGTGCTGTACAGCTTGTAATACAGTGAAAGGAAGAGTATGATATTGTTAATATGGATTAAAATGGAAGTATGTCCCCGATTGGTTGGAGAGCTTTCAAAGTAAGAAGTAGTTTGCTTTAATTCGAACAATATTAACTATATTACACTGAAAGAAGAGGAAATGCAGATCATGTCAGAACTGATTAGATTTGAGGTGAAGAGAGTTCCTGCCGTACGCTTAATAGGGAAAATGGTCAGGATGAGTTCAAACCCACAGGGAGAGAATGAAGCGACGAAACTTTGGAGTAGCATGTGGCGGGATGGTAGTATGGAATTCTTAGGGAATATTCTTGAGCGCTTTACAGAAGAAAGGGATACTGTTGGTTGGATGGGAGAATATGATCCCATAGAAAATACCTATGCATATATTGCAGGCGTATTGACGAAAGTGAGTACCCCTGTTCCGGCCGGATATGTCAGCCGGGATTTACCGGAATGCCTGATGAGTGTAGGGTGGATCCAGGGACGGGAAGAAGCTGCTGACTTGTATGCAGGAGCGAAAGAGCATCTGCTACAGGCCATGAAAGAAAATGGATACGAACAGGATCCTTCGGCAGGTGGGTATGAAATGCAGTATTACTCATTTTCCAGGTTTGGTGTACCGCGTTATATGGGAGAAAAAATTCTGATCCTGGATTACTGTTGTCCGTGCAAGAAGCTTCTGACAGAGCAGGAGGAGAAGGAGACTATGATGGTTATGGATATGGGTAAGGCCGTGAAACACTTTGACAGCCTTGCACAGCGCTGCACCTATGCCTACAAGTGTACCTATCCAATCTGTTTGCCCATAGAGGATAATAGAGCAAGTGAGGTATCTCAAAGGCAAATGCACGGATTCTTGCAGGATGTCATAAACAGGATCTATCATACTCCTTCTTTGCTGAGTTTTCCGGAAGATAAGGATGATTTTTTTGAGGATTGGATGCTAAATAAACAAAGGCCGGAATTGGATGACAAGATGAGAAAAATCGAGAAGACTTTATTCGATTTTTATACTTATCTAATGAAGCTTGGTGAATGCGGCGAGGTAAAGGATAACAAGCTATATATAAATAAGAACGATATGGTATTTGTTAAGAAAAGACTATTGCAGCTGGAACAATTTGGTCTGTCCTCTGAAAGCGATAAAACATCAACGATATTCTATCATGAAAACTATCCGGAGCTTTTTCCGGCATGGAAGCTGCTCTGCGATAGAAAGACGAATTTGCCTAAGGGAGAGATCGTTGGTTTTTTGTATTGCATGTATGACACAATGAATTATTATGCAGGGCATTTCTATGGGAATATAGTTGAAGATCCTACCCTAATCAGGGATTTAGAGCAGTTTTTTGAGGAGAAGGATTTTCAGAAGAGTTTTGATGAGAATGGGATCCATTGGGATAAGGAGTATCAGGATAAGCAGAAGGGAAATGCTGGGTTTTCATTTCAATGGAAAAGAAGAAACCAGATGGTCTTTTCCTTCCATGTTCCAAGCTTTAGATTATTACTCGGCCATTATGATGAAATGAATCAGGAACTCAAGGAGCTGATTTTTTCAAGAACGAAGAATTGTGACGGCTGCGGCTACTGTACTCAGATGGATAAAACAGGGAAGAGATTACCTCTCGCTTTAGAGCTGGAATTCAATAGTAATCGCTCTATGAAATGTCCTTTGTTCCCAAATCTTTCCTGGAGGTATATTGACAAGCTGGAAACAGATAAAATAAAAGTACTTTTTGATTTCGCGGAAAACATGTGATAGAATGAGATTTTCATTATGTTTTCATCAAGGAACAGGAGATAAGGGAAAGATGGCTAAGACAATTAATTTAACAGAAGGAAGCATTACTAAAACATTATTTACACTGGCTATTCCGATTATGGGAACAAGCTTTGTTCAAATGTCATATAATCTTATCAATATGTTTTGGGTCGGCAGGATAGGAACCGGAGCGGTTGCGGCAGTGGGTACTGCCGGGTTTTTCCTCTGGCTTTCAAATGCATTTATACTCATACCAAAAATTGGTGCAGAAATAGGTGTAGCACAGTCCACAGGCCAAAATGACAGGAAGGAAGTTAAAAGCTATATTAAGCACAGTATCCAGATGGGGGTGGTTCTTGCTCTTCTCTATGGATTAGCTATGATAAGCTTTCGAAACAGCCTGATTAGCTTTTTCAATCTCGGCGATGAGGGGATTATTCAAGCAACAATCAAATATCTGGTCATAATTTCTTGTGGTTTTGTTTTCATTTTCATAAATCCGATCTTTACCTCTATCTTCAACGGATCTGGAGACAGTAAAACGCCTTTCGTGATTAATTCAATCGGCATCATCATCAATGTACTGCTTGACCCATTATTGATCTTGGGCATTGGTCCGTTCCCAAGACTAGAGGTGGTAGGTGCTGCGATTGCTACGCTTATTTCACAGGGAGTAGCGACATTCCTGTTTATCATGATTGCTCGAAAGTCTCCATCTGTTTTTTCAGAGCTTCATTTATTACAAAAACCGGATCTGTTCCATGTTCGAAGGATAGTTAAGCTAGGAATACCGGCAGCTCTTCAGAGTGGGATATTTTCTATCATTGGTATGGTAATAGCAAGAATTATTGCAAATTGGGGACCGATACCTATCGCTGTGCAAAAGGTCGGTTCACAGATCGAAGCAATCTCCTGGATGACTGCCGGAGGATTTCAGTCTGCGGTGAGTGCTTTTGTCGGACAGAATTATGGAGCACAAAAATGGGACAGGGTAAGAAGAGGCTACTGGAAAGGAATACTCATAGTTTCCTTCATCGGAGTGTTTGCTACAGCACTATTATACTTTGGTTCCAGACCCTTATTTTCGGTGTTTATTCAAGAGGAAGAAGCAATACAGTATGGAATTCAATATCTTAAGATATTAGCCTTCTCACAATTGTTTATGTGTATTGAAATAACAACGGCAGGAGCATTTAACGGGCTTGGCAGGACGATGCCTCCCTCAATCGTTGGCATTATATTAAATGCAATTCGTATTCCGGGTGCAATGATCTTGTCTTCCACCAGCCTTGGTCTGGATGGGATCTGGTGGGCAATCAGTATTTCGAGTATCCTTAAGGGGATTGTATTAATGCTTTGGTATATTTTTATGTCAAAAAGGCAAGAGATCATTAAAATATCCTAATTAATTGTTGCTTTCTTGTTGACGAAATGAAGATACACAAGTATAATAAGTAATACTAGTTATACTATTAACCTTTTGGAGGTGAATATTTGAAAGAAAAAATGAAAGACGACAAATATATGGGTTCAGCGAAAGTTGGTCCGAAGGGGCAGATTGTAATTCCTAAGGAGGTCAGGGATATGTTTGGCATTTCTCCGGGAGATACCTTGATTGTACTTGCGGATGCGGAGAGAGGGATTGCAATTGAGAGATTTGATACCTTTAACCATATTGCAGATGCGATTTTCTCCGGAAAAGCCAGTGAATTGTATCCTGAGCACTCGGAGGAAGACTCCTTGGCATTTGCAAAGACAATAAAGGCGATGAAGGAGGACATCGACCATGAGTAGAATCATTTTTTCTGCATTCCGGCACATGGTCACACCAATCCTATCAGCAAGCTGCCGAAGAGATATCAAACAGTTTTCATAGATGCGGAGGCTATAAAGCAGCAGCTGATAAAATTGAAATAGAAATTGACAGTAAGATAAAATAATGATAGTATTCTATTTACGCAGGTGGTGAAAAGATGACGAAAGGTCAATTAGAAGCCAAAATCAGTGAGATAGTCAGTAAATTTGAGATTGAATATATGGGAAGAGGCCCTAAAACTATTAAGACATATCTTATTAATGATATGATAGTTGTCAGATTAACCGGCTTCCTAAGTCCATCGGAACAAAAATTAACTGATAATCCACAAGGAATTGAATTGTTTAAAAAAGTTCGTACTTCTTTATTTGAGGGGGGTAGAGGATATTTGGAATCATTAATAATGGAAGTTATTGATGCGTCCATAATCAGCACTCACTCTGATATAAGTACAAAGACAGGCGAGAAGATCATTGTTATCACAATTGATAAAAGTTTAGAAGAACTTACAAAATAGAATACTTAACGGAAGACAGTGCAAAGTGAAAGAAATTTCAAGTTGTAAGTAAGCCGATATCCAAGTATGAATGGATATCGGCTTTTTATATGTGCGCCCGGCGGGCGCACGTTTCAACGGGTGTAAGTCCCGAGTCCGCCCGGTAGTGGGAAGGACATAGCCAATGACAAGGGTGTCGTGGGTGACTGCGAATCTGAAGGAAGTCGGA
>JAEZOB010000031.1 GCA_023414355.1 Bacillota bacterium
AAATGGAGGGCTGAAAATGAGCAGTACAGCACAACTGTCAGCAAGAGAAAGAATTACTTCTTTGCTTGACGACAATAGTTTTGTTGAAGTCGGCGCTTTCGTTACAAAAAGAAGTACAGACTTTAATTTACAGCAGAAGGATACTCCTGCTGACGGCGTGATCACCGGATATGGCGTAATTGATGGAAATCTTGTTTATGTATATAGTCAGGATGCTTCCGCTATGGGTGGTTCCATTGGTGAAATGCACGCAAAGAAAATAGTTCATATTTACGATTTGGCACTTAAAGTTGGTGCTCCCGTGATAGGTCTCATCGATTCTGCAGGTATGAGATTACAGGAAGCTACCGATGCCCTGAATGGCTTTGGCGAAATTTACCTGAAGCAGACCCTTGCTTCCGGAATCATTCCCCAGATCACCGCTATCTTTGGTAACTCTGGAGGTGGCTTAGCTGTGATGGCTTCTTTAAGTGATTTTTCATTTATGGAGGGAAAAGCAGCAAAATTATTTGTGAATTCCCCGAATACATTAGCAGGTAATTATAAAGAGAAAAATGATACCGCATCGGCTGCCTTCCAGTCCAAAGCAGGTTCCGTTGATTATGTCGGCTCTTCTGAGTCCGATGTTCTCGGCAAAATCCGTGAGTTAATTACCATATTACCTTCCAATAATGAAGATGATGCTTCCTTTGACGAGTGCAATGATGATTTGAACCGTCTCCTGCCGGGAATTGCATCTGATACAGCAAAAGCGCTGAAAGATATTTCCGATGATCAGTATTTCTTTGAAGTAAAAGAAGAATACGCTAAGGAAATGGTAACCGGTTTCCTTCGTCTGAATGGCTGTACCGTAGGAGCAGTCGCTAACCGCAGTGAGATTACTGATGCTGCAGGAAAGACCGTAAAATTCGATGGCAGTCTGACAACTGCAGGATGTGATAAGGCAGCAAGTTTTGTAAACTTCTGTGATGCCTTCAATATTCCAATCCTTACTCTAACCAATGTCAATGGTTATAAGGCAACTGTAGAGGAAGAGAAGACAATTGCCAAAGCCAGCGCCGGTTTAACCTATGCATTTGCCAATGCAACGGTTCCCAAGGTAAATGTCATTGTAGGCAAGGCTTTCGGTTCAGCATATATTTCTATGAATTCCAAGCATATCGGTGCAGATATGGTATTCGCTCTGCCGAGTGCTATGATTGGTATGATGGATGCGAATATCGCTGCCCAGATTATGTATGATGGTGAGTCAGCTGACACAGTGAAGGAAAAGGCTGCAGAGTATGAGCAGCTTCAGTCCAGTGCAGAGACTGCCGCTAAGCGCGGATATGTTGACAGTATTATCGAGCCTCAGGCAGTTCGCCAGCATGTAATTTATTCCTTTGAAATGCTCTTTACCAAAAGAGAGAACCGCCCTGCGAAAAAGCATGGTACCAAATAGAATGAGGTGATAATTTGAGCGAGTATATCAATTTAGATACATTGTTTGGTGCAGTGGTTGTATTAACAGTTATAGTTTGCGTTATGTTAGTGACTTACTTCGTTAATATTAAGCCTAACCTGACACGTGCTGCAAGTCAGCCGTCAGCAGGCACCCCTGTGGACAATGCAATCGCACGCATCGTTAAGAATGAGGAAGACGAGCTCGTTTCCGATTGTGAATTAGTAGCGGTTATCACCGCTGCACTCTATGCCTCTCTTGGGGATGCGGTTCCGGAAGGCGGTTTGGTGGTACGCTCCATACGCAAAACCAATTCAGGTAAATGGAAGAATGCATAATTATTACATTGCAAAGTAGATAGCATGGCATCTTAGGATGTCAATGAACAAGGAGGATTTTCATTATGAAATATTATACAATAACCGTGAACGGTAATACTTATGATGTATCAGTTGAAGAAGGCCAGAGAGCCATACAGTCCGCTCCTGTTGCAGCACCTGCTCCTAAGGCAGCACCCGTAGCCGCAGCTGCACCTGTCGCAAAGGCTGAAGAAGCTCCTGCAGCAGCACCCGCAGCCGCTCCTGCAGGTAGTGCAGGAAGCGTAAAGGTTAGCGCTCCTATGCCCGGAAAGATCGTATCTGTGAAAGCAACTGTAGGCCAGCAGCTGAAGAAGGGTGATGTCATCCTTATTCTTGAAGCCATGAAGATGGAGAATGAAATCGTATCTCCTCAGGATGGAACCTTAGCAAGCATTAACGTAACAGCCGGACAGGCTATTGAAGCCGGTAATTTATTGGCTACGTTAAACTAAGAAGGAAGCTGTAGATTTTACATTTCACAGGAGGTAGAGTAATGGCAGAACAAGTAAAAAGACCGGTAAAGATTACCGAAACCATATTACGTGATGCCCATCAGTCCCTGATTGCCACAAGAATGGCTACCGAAGATATGCTTCCCATTCTTGAAACCATGGATAAAGTAGGTTATCATGCAGTAGAATGTTGGGGTGGCGCTACTTTTGATGCATCCCTTCGATTCTTAAAGGAAGATCCCTGGGAAAGGCTCAGAAAGATCAGAAAAGGTTTTAAAAACACAAAGCTGCAGATGTTATTCCGTGGACAGAACATCTTGGGATACCGTCATTATGCAGATGATGTAGTTGAATACTTTGTACAGAAATCCATCGCAAACGGTATTGATATCATTCGTATTTTTGATGCGCTCAATGATATCCGTAATCTGGAGTGTGCTGTAAAAGCAACCAACAAGGAAAATGGACATGCTCAGATCGCAATTTCCTATACCTTAGGCGATGCTTATACTACTGATTACTATGTAGCTATGGCTAAGAAAATAGAAGAGCTCGGCGCTTCTTCCATCTGTATCAAGGATATGGCGGGCTTATTGGTTCCTTACGAGGCAACTGGTCTTGTTGGAGCTTTAAAGAATGCCGTTAAGATCCCGATCGACCTTCATACTCATTATACAAGCGGTGTAGCAGGTATGACTTATTTGAAGGCAGTAGAAGCAGGCTGTGATATCATCGATACCGCTATGTCACCCTTTGCTATGGGTACTAGCCAGCCGGCAACTGAGGTTATGGTTGAAACCTTCAAAGGAACTCCTTATGATACAGGCTTTGATCAGAATGTATTAGCAGAAATCGCTGATTATTTCCGTCCTCTGCGTGATAAATGCCTTGATAACGGATTACTCAATCCGAAGGTTATGGGTGTTGATATCAAGACCTTATTATATCAGGTACCCGGCGGTATGTTATCCAACCTTGTTTCCCAGTTAAAGGAAAGCAACCAGGAAGATAAGTATTATGACGTATTAAAGGAAGTTCCCCGCGTTCGTAAGGACTTCGGTGAGCCGCCGCTCGTAACACCTTCCAGCCAGATCGTAGGTACTCAGGCAGTGCTTAATGTTCTTGCCGGAGAGCGTTATAAGATGGTAACCAAGGAGACCAAGGCTCTGTTAGCCGGAGAATATGGTCAGACTGTAAAACCTTTTGATAAAGAAGTTCAGAAGAAGGTTATTGGTGACAAAGAGCCGATTACCTGTCGTCCGGCTGATTTACTTAAGCCTGAGCTGCATAAGATTGCTGCTGAAATCGAAGAGTGGAAGGAGCAGGATGAGGATGTATTATCCTATGCTTTGTTCCCTGCAGTAGCAATGGATTTCTTCAAATATCGTCAGGCTCAGAAGACAGGCGTGGATGTTGCTGCAGCTGATAAAGCAAATAAGGCATATCCGGTCTAATAATACAAAAGTTGATTTTATAACATGATAGCACTGTGTGATAACCAGTAATGTACTCCTCTTTCTTTGGATTACCAGTCCAAAATAAGGCAGTTATAATGGCTGAATATTACACAGTGTTTTTTTGATCACTTCCTAAGTTTATACCGCTGTGTTTAGCAAAATCGTCTGTTTCATGGCTCGTACTATACAGAGATTGTATTTCTTACAATAACGCATTATGTTTCACTTTATATCACGTAATTTGAAGGAATAGTATGGACATCTGTAATCATATTGACAAAAAAATATGTGTTTGATATATTGTAATCATAAACGCAAAATATGTCATAAAATTACAACAAATGTGTTTTTAATTGTAAATAAGAAAAGGTGTGGAATTTGATTAGATTAGGCTGTTGTATTGTAAAATCGGTGATTAGGGTGGATAATAACTTCTTTATTATTCTTTTAGCATTACTGGCGCTAAGTATCCTTGCTATGATTATTTTTTTGGAAAGAAAATACATAAACATGTCTGATAATTCAAATTGCAATGATGAGATTCTTTATTCTATTGGCTCCAATGTAGAGGATGTTTATTTTATCTATAATATGATAATGCTTAAACATGAATATATCTCTCCGAATTTTGAGAAAATCTTTGGTATCAAAAGCAGTAATCTTGAAAATAATATCTATCTGCTATTTGATTCAATCGATTCAGATAACAAAGAGGCACTAATTGGCAAACTGTCTCCAGATGTGCTTCATGGATATCAGGAGGCAGAGTTTACCTATCTTCATCCTGTCACTCAAAAGGATCAAAGGTTTTTAATAAAAATATATCCTGTATATAAAGTAAATCAAATCAATCGACTTATTATATGTATTAAGGATATTACCGAGGAATACAAAGCTAAAACAGCCATAAGAGAAGAACTTTTGGTAACAAGGAGAGCAAATGAAGCAAAAAAGGACTTTCTGTCTCATATGAGCCATGAGTTAAAGACTCCGATCAATGCTATTCTCGGAATGTCAAAGATTGCATCCAGTTCACTTGACAATCCCGAAAAAGTCCTTGATTGCCTTGAAAAAATCAGTTATTCCTCACGCAATTTATTACTTTTGATCGATAATATTCTGGAAAATGTTAAGCGTGATAATGATAAACTGATACTAAATTATGAACCCTTTTATCTAAAAAAAACCTTGGAATTGTTTTCCTCCTTGATTCATGTTCAGGCGGAGATGAAGCATCAGAATTATCACATGATAATCGACAAAATTCAGCATGATTATCTACTTGGTGACAGCTTACGGTTGACCCAGATTCTGAATAATTGCCTCTATAATTCCTTAAAATTCACTCCTCAGGGAGGAGGGATTTCATTGGAGGTTATGGAACTACAGGTTTGTGATCACAAAAGTATATTCCGCTTTATCATTTCAGATACGGGTAAAGGCATGCATGAGAAGTTTTTGAATCAGATTTTTGATGCATTTGTACAAGAAGACGAAAGAATCGGCGTAAAATATGGCGGAAGCGGACTTGGTATGTCCATCGTAAAAACTCTTCTTACCCTGATGAATGGTAATATTCACGTAGAAAGCCAGATCGGTAAGGGTACCCGGATTACGATTGATATCGAATTTGAACATTTGCCTAATCCCGATGATTGTTCTAATACGGATGCTTCTCAGCCATGCAATAATAATCCAAGCCAAAATGCACACATCCTGGTTGTTGAGGATAATGAGATAAATCTCGAGATTACCTGCGAATTCCTCAAAATACTAAAGCTTGAGCATGCTACAGCAACCAGTGGCGAAGAGGCCATACAACTTTTCAGGGCTTCTCCTGAGAATTATTTTGACATCATTTTAATGGACATTCAGCTGCCAGATGCAGATGGATTTGAGACTGCTAATAAAATTCGCAGTCTTGCTCGCCCTGATTCTGATAAAGTGCAGATTATAGCTTTATCGGCGAATGATTATGAGAAAGGTATTTCCGGTATCCGAAGCTGTATGAATGGTTATATCACAAAGCCAGTGGATATTGAAAAACTGTCATCCATCATTCAAAACAGCAGACATGGATAATCCTTATCAGTACATACTTCGCGAGAGGGGAATGGAGGTTACTATGAAGCCTTTATCTGTCATGATGAAAAAGGCCGGCATTGATGCTGACAGTGTGATCAGCAGACTTGGCGGAAATACTGATTTATATCTGTCCATCTGCCTCAAGTTCATCAATGATCCCACCATCCCATGTATCATGAAAGCTATGGATGAAAATAATCTATCAGCGGCAGGGATGCATATCCATACTTTAAAAGGTGTTACTGCCAATCTTGGGTTTATCAGGTTATATGAGTTGTGTGTTACAATGTTAGAAGAACTGAAGAATAACAATTATTTGGATTTTCGTTCGGATTTTTGTAGGTTAAAAAGAGAATATCGGATCTTGTTATCTTTTCTTAATTCACTTCGTACAAAAGCAAATAGATAAAAAGATAAAATTAATTTTATTTTTGAAGAAATAGATTTGATTGAATAGAATAGATCTCTGTTTGAATATAAATAGATTTCTGTCTGAATATAAATAGATCTCTGTTCTAATATAAAAGCCTTGACAAAGCATAAAATATCCTATATACTACCACCTGTAAAGAAAATTCCTTTACAGGTGGTGATTTTTATGAATCAGAACGAAACACAGATTGAAAAGTTGGATGAAATCGTACAGCAATCTATTTTATATGACTTTTACGGTGATTTGTTGAGTGATCATAAAAAACAGATATTTGAAGATTATGTCCTAAATGACCTTTCCTTAAGCGAAATTGCAGCAGAACAGGGGATCAGCAGACAGGGCGTATATGATATTGTAAAGCGCTGCACTCAGGAATTGAAGGAATATGAAGCGAAGCTGATGCTGGTAAAAAGATTTCAGGCCATGAAGAATAAACTGGGTGAGATCAAGGAGATTGCCGCCAAAGCTTCTTTTAACAATGATATGACACAGATTGACCAGATTTCGTTATTGGCAGACGAACTTTTGAAGGAGCTGTAATTCATATGGCATTTGAAAATCTTTCGGATAAATTACAGAATATATTTAAGAATTTAAAGGGAAAGGGTAGACTTTCCGAGAATGATGTAAAAAACGCATTAAAAGAGGTTAAGATGGCTTTATTGGAAGCCGATGTTAACTTTAAGGTTGTAAAGAATTTTATCAATACCATCCAGGAAAGAGCCGTAGGGCAGGATGTCATGAACAGTCTGACACCCGGACAGATGGTTATTAAGATAGTAAATGAAGAGATGGTCCGGCTGCTCGGTGAGCAGACCGTAGAGATCCAACTAAAACCCGCAAGTGAGATTACTGTTCTCATGATGTGTGGTCTACAAGGTGCCGGAAAGACGACTACCGTAGCAAAGCTTGCCGGCAAGCTCAAATCCAAGGGCAGAAAGCCTTTGTTGGTAGCCTGTGACATTTACCGTCCGGCTGCGATCGAACAGCTGCAGATTAATGGTGATAAGCAGGGTGTCAATGTGTTCTCCATGGGAGATAAGCATAAGCCCTTGAATATTGCGAAGGCTGCTCTGGAGCATGCTGCGAAAAACGGATATAATGTTGTGATACTGGATACTGCCGGACGGCTTCATATCGACGAAGCCATGATGGAAGAGCTTCAGGAAATCAAAGCTAATATTACCGTACATCAAACCATTTTGGTGGTAGATGCTATGACCGGTCAGGATGCAGTCAATGTATCCGAAATGTTCAATGAGAAGCTTACCATTGATGGTGTCATTCTCACCAAATTAGACGGTGATACCCGAGGTGGTGCCGCACTTTCCATCCGCGCAGTCACTGGAAGACCGATCCTGTATGTCGGTATGGGAGAAAAGCTTTCCGATCTGGAGCAGTTTTATCCGGATCGAATGGCATCCCGTATCCTTGGAATGGGAGACATCCTTACATTAATCGATAAAGCTCAGGCTGATTTTGATGAAACCAAAGCAAAAGAGCTGGAAAAGAAGTTAAAGAAAGCAGAATTCGATTTCAATGATTTCCTGGAACAGATGCAGCAGGTGAAGAAGATGGGCGGCATCGGAGATTTGCTCGGAATGATCCCTGGTATGAATAAACAGATGAAGGGTCTGGAAATCGATGAGAAGCAGCTTGCTTCCACAGAAGCCATTATCTATTCCATGACAAAGGCTGAGCGTGCCAATCCGGATATTCTCAATCCTTCCCGTAAGAAGAGAATTGCAACGGGAGCAGGGGTTGATATCAGTGAAGTGAATTCTCTCGTAAAACAGTTTGAGAATTCTAAAAAGATGATGAAACAATTCTCAGGCATGATGGGCGGTAAGGGTGGTAAACACGGTCGCTTTAAGATGCCCTTTGGATTTTAAGGTTTTACATTATTATGTTAGTCAAGGAATTAGACTATAAATTAAATCAGAATAAAAGAAGCTTATGAACTGCGTTCATGATGCAGTCGCAGGTTGCGTTGCTCGCATTTGCTTACTTCTCTTATTTGCGAAGGTTAAGGAGGTGAAATACATGGCAGTAAAGATTAGATTAAAGAGAATGGGACAGAAGAAGGCTCCTTTCTATAGAATTATCGTTTCTGATTCCAGAACACCCAGAGACGGCAGATTTATCGCAGAAATTGGTACCTATGATCCTACACAGAATCCGAGTGCTTTCAACGTAGATGCAGAAGCTGCAAAGAAGTGGTTAGCAAACGGTGCTCAGCCTACTGATACCGTTGGCAAGATTTTTAAAATTGCTGGTATCCTGTAATATCATCGGAAGATACGAACTTTTCGTATGGAGGTAGAGAATGAAGGAATTAGTCGAAGTAATCGCTAAGTCACTCGTGGATCATCCCGATGAGGTTGTAGTTACGGAAAAGGAAACCGATAAAGCAATTGTTGTGGAATTAAAAGTCGCTTCTGAGGATATGGGTAAGGTAATCGGCAAACAAGGCCGCATTGCGAAATCCATTCGTACCGTAGTTAAAGCAGCCGCAACAAAGGATGACAAAAAGGTAGTAGTAGAGATTCTGCAATAGTCTTCATTGCTTTTGGCAGAATCAGGGAAGCTGTCTGTTATGTATCTGCATAGTAGAACAGCTTCTTTTTGTACAACCTAACAATAACAGAAGCCAACTTTTCTTTATCCCCTTTAGGCTCTCTGTCCATGAAATATCTATGTTAACTTGAAAAGGATGTATACTATGGATAATTATCTCAGAGTAGGTGTGATTACCACCACCCATGGGGTCCGTGGAGAAGTTAAAGTTTTTCCTACCACCGACGACCCAAATCGTTTTAAGGATTTAAAAAAGCTTTTTTTAGATACCGGCAAGGACTTGCTTCCGCTTGAGATTGAAGGCGTGAAATTTTTTAAGCAGCTGGTCATATTGAAATTTAAAGGAATTGATAATATCAATGATATCGAAAAGTATCGGGGTAGAGATCTGCTGATTGACCGTGCAGATGCGGTAGCACTTGACGAAGGTGAATATTTTATCTTTGATCTGATTGATTCTGTCGTAGTAACTGAGGACGGAAAAGAACTTGGTGTCCTTACCGAAATTCTGACAACGGCAGCCAATGACGTCTACGTAGTGAAGACTCCTGAGGCTAAGGAAGTATTGCTTCCTTCCATTAAAGAATGTATTCTTAACATAGATGTAGAAAACAAGAAAATTACTGTTCACCTGCTGAACGGATTACTATAGCCTCCAAGAAGCAGAGCAGTTAATAATAGGTTATCAACGAGACAGGTGCAGGTTAGTGTGAATTATCAAAAGCATAATTCACACTTAGTAGTTTGTGCCTGCATCATCAATGTAAAAAAAACACCCTTGGCATAAACTAGCTCAAAGAGTATATATGGAGGAGTTCTATGAATTTTCACGTACTGACGCTTTTCCCCGATATGATCATGCAGGGTTTAAATACCAGCATTACAGGAAGAGCGATGGATAAAGGCTTGATTAATATCAACGCAGTTAATATCAGAGATTTCAGCGAGGACAAGCATAGCCGTGTAGATGATTACCCTTACGGGGGCGGTGCCGGTATGGTGATGCAGGCGGAGCCGGTCTATAAAGCTTACGGTTATCTTGCCAATCATATTAAGATGTCCAAGGAGGATCCGCATTCCTATCAGAAACCCCGTGTAATCTATGTAACACCCCAGGGAAGTGTATTTAATCAAAATTTTGCTAAGGAATTGGCACAGGAGGAGGATTTGATCCTACTCTGTGGTCATTACGAGGGCATTGATGAACGTGTTCTGGATCTGATTGTTACAGATTATGTTTCCATCGGTGATTATGTTCTAACCGGCGGCGAGCTTCCAGCCATGGTCATGATTGATGCGATTTCAAGATTAATCCCCGGTGTCCTGAACAATGAGGTTTCTTCGGAATTTGAGAGCTTACAGGACAATCTTCTCGAATATCCTCAATATACAAGACCTGAGATTTTTATGGGACAGCGTGTCCCTGAGGTTCTCCTGACCGGACATCATGCCAATATTGATGCCTGGAGAAGACAGCAATCCATCCTCCGCACCTATGAAAGGCGCCCTGATTTACTAGATAAAGCTGACTTGACGGAGGAGGAGGGCGAATACCTGACAAAGCTGATCTTCCAGAAGAATTTTGATGTGTATTAAACTAAAAAACGCTTGCAAATGATAGATGATTATGTTATAGTAAGTTGTTGTGAGATGGGATGGTCCTCTGGTACATGGTTTCAGTACGTATTAAGAACATCTAAATATTAAGGAGGTCACAAGATGAACGATATTATTAAGAGTATTGAAGCTGAGCAGTTAAAAGCAAATGTAACAGATTTTAACGTAGGTGACACGGTTCAGGTTTATGCAAAAGTAAAAGAAGGTAACCGTGAAAGACTTCAGGTTTTTGAAGGAACTGTTCTTAAGAGACAGAATGGCGGCTCAAGAGAAACCTTTACAGTAAGAAAAACATCCAATGGTATTGGTGTTGAGAAGACATGGCCGCTTCACAGTCCTAGCATTGATAGAATTGAAGTGATCAGACGCGGTAAAGTAAGACAGGCTAAGCTGTTCTACTTACGTAACAGAGTCGGTAAGAAGGCTAAGGTTAAAGAGTCAATCAGATAAGTACAACTAAGGGACAATGCTTAAGGATTGTCCCTTTTTTAACATAATCAACCAATTTGTAATAACAGACCGCAGGTATCGAAAGTGTCAGCCGGCTGTCACTTTAATATCGCTTTCAGATCGATTGCAGGAAAGGCTCAGGTATTCAAATGGATTTTGATTTTGAGAAGGAAAGCAAAAAACCTTTGTTGATGAAAATCTTTATTGAGGTCTTCATCTGGGCTGCAGAAATCGCAGCCGTAATATTTCTTGCTTATTTTATCGTATTTTATGCTCTGGAACGGACAGACATGGTAGGTATCTCCATGGAAGACACCTTAAATGACGGAGACCAGATCATTATTAATAAATTCTCCTATCGTTTCGGTGATCCGAAACGGTTTGATGTCATCGTATTTCAGCAAAGCGGTAAGGAACACAGCTATTATGACATCAAGCGTATTATAGCTATGCCCGGAGAAAAGCTGCTGATTAAGGACGGAGTCATCTATATTAACGGCGAGCCTCTCACAGAGGCAGTCAATGTCGAGCCCATGGCGAATTATGGTCTTGCCGGCGAGGAGATTATGCTGGAGGAGAATGAATACTTCGTACTTGGAGATAATCGCAATAACAGTGAGGACAGCCGATTTGCCAGTGTCGGCATGATACGCAGGGATGATATCATCGGAAAAGCTTTTCTGCGTATGAAACCCTTTAATTTTGTCAGTAAATTGAATCTGGTGAAGGAAGACAGCAAAGAATAGAATGGAGCGTTACTATGCAGTATCAATGGTATCCCGGCCATATGGCCAAAGCAAAGCGTACCATGCAGGAGGATATGAAGCTGATTGATGTGGTAATCGAGCTGGTGGACGCCAGAATACCTTATTCCAGTACGAACCCTGACATCAATGCCTTGGCTGGCAACAAATCAAGAGTAATTTTACTTAATAAATCTGATATGGCAGATTCTAAGTATAACCTTGCCTGGAAGGAATATTTCGAGGCGAAGGGCTATTTTGTCGCCTTGGTTAATTCCAAGGCAGGTACCGGAGTCAGAGGAGTGCAGGATATCGTTCATAAAGCCTGTCAGGCTAAGATTGAACGTGACCGGAAGCGCGGTATCTTGAACCGTCCTGTCCGTGCTATGATTGTGGGGATTCCGAATGTCGGTAAATCCACCTTTATCAACAGCTTTGTCGGAAGAGCAACCACAAAAACCGGGAATAAGCCCGGTGTAACTAAGGGAAAACAATGGATTCGTCTGAGTAAGCTTGTAGAACTGATGGATACCCCCGGTATTCTCTGGCCGAAGTTTGAGGATCAGTCTGTCGGCATGAAGCTTGCCCTGATCGGCTCTATTAATGATACCATCCTGAACACGACCGAGCTTTCAATGGAGCTGATTCTGCTATTACAGAGACACTACTGCGAAGTACTGAAGGAGCGTTTCGGAATTGAATTACTAAGTGAGATCAAGGACTTAGAAGCGGCTGCCCAGGTACTGGAGCTGATCGCAGTGAAGAGAGCCTGTCTTCTTAAGGGCGGAGAACCCGATGTAGACCGAGCAGCTTTAATGTTACTGGATGATTTCAGAAGTCAGAAGCTTGGTAATATTACACTGGAATTTCCGGACGAATTAAATATGGCAGCGGAATCTGTAATTAAACCGTCAGAGAAGGTATTAAAGCAGACCTCTGAATCAGAATAATGATCCAGTGGATATGAATCAGTATTATATGAATTCAGTAAAGCAAATCTCTGTGTCCGAATTATAACAAGCGATATTAGCCAACAATACAAGAACTTATATAAGGATGATACCCCATGTCAAAGGATGAAATGAATCAAGACATACCCAAAAAGATAGCCTTAATCAAATTGGAATTCATGCAAGCTTCCTCCTCTGAAATTCCTTTCCTACTGGAGAAATATCAGGAGGATGGCAGAAGCGGAGTAGTCGCCATCTGTAACCAATATAGAAACAAGACCGAGTCCCTAGCGAAGGAGCTGGAGCGTCTTGCTGTGATGAGACAGTATGAGAATAAATATCAGGATTACGAATATATCTGCGGCATTGACGAAGTAGGTCGCGGTCCTCTGGCAGGACCTGTCATTGCCTGCGCTGTTATTTTACCAAAGGATTGTAATATTTTATATATTAATGATTCAAAACAATTATCCGAAAAGAAAAGGGAAGAGCTTTATGATGAGATCATCGATAAAGCAATTGCCTTCGGCATCGGAAGTGTCCCTCCAAACAGAATCGATGAGATCAATATCCTTCAGGCTACCTATGAAGCCATGCGGAAAGCCATCGGTAATCTTTCCGTAAAACCGGATATTCTTTTAAACGATGCCGTTACGATACCCGGGGTTGGGATCAAACAGATCCCCATCATCAAGGGTGACGCAAAAAGTGTCTCCATAGCCGCTGCGAGCATCGTTGCCAAGGTGACCAGAGACAGAATGATGGTCGCATATGATCAGATTTTCCCGCAATACGATTTTGCCGGTAATAAAGGGTATGGCTCGGCAAAGCATATCGAAGCTATCAGGGAATTCGGTCTGACTCCGATCCATCGCAGAAGCTTTGTAAAAAACTTTACAGAAGCATAGAGAAAGTTTTTTGAAATATATAATTAATTAATATATGCCAAATTATAACCAAAGACTGGGACAAAGCCATATTGTTTAACAAACTCACTGATACTCTTTTTTCTTTTCTAGCCTATGAAAGGAGTTCATCATGGATCAATCGAATAAACCACAAAGGCCAAAAACTGCAGTGGCTCTTTCTTACGAGCCAAATGAAGAGGCTCCCAAGGTCATTGCCTCGGGACGCGGTTATCTTGCGGACAAAATCATCGAGAAAGCAAAGGAAGCGGATATTCCGCTGCATCAGGATGCAAAGCTTGCAGATACTTTGTCAAAGCTTGAAATCGGTGACATGATTCCTCCAGAATTATATGAGGTAGTCGCAGAAATACTCGTATTTGTTGATAAAATGGATAAAATAAAGAGTAAGGTTGGTCCAAAACATGAATAATCGGGCAGTGGGTACGAGATGGGAGCAGGATGCAGCAGAGTTTTTAAGAAGGCAGGGTTATATCCTTCTGGATAAGAATTTTCGCTGTAAGATAGGAGAGATTGATCTCATCGCAAAAGATGGGGCTTATCTTTGTTTTATCGAGGTGAAATACCGCGCAAGCTCCTCAAAAGGCTTTCCGGCTGAGGCCATTACACCCACAAAGATTCGCAGAATAACAAGAACGGCGCAATTCTATCTACTGCTGCATCAGCTTCCTCAGGATACTCCCTGCAGGTTCGATGCTGTAGTGATTCTTGGAGAGGAGCTCTCCCTGATTAAGAACGCCTTTGACGGAATATAGACGGAAGGACTGATTTTATGACATTTGAGAATACAGCGGAAGCGCGCTTAGAACAGAAAGCCGGAGTGCCTTATCTGTCCTTTCCGGCACTTTCACAATTTTCCTTTCTTAAGCACGGTTTTTCTACCCGGCTTGGCGGGGTAAGCAGCGGAGTGTTGGCATCGATGAATTTTGGCAGTGATTCCGGACTGTATCAGGATACTGAAGAAAATGTACAGGAGAATTATCGAAGAATGGCCAATGCTCTTGGGGTTGAGGTTCAAGCCATGATCATCTCAAAGCAGGTACATAAGACGAATATTCGCCGGGTGACAGAAGCGGACTGTGGTAAAGGATTATTCCTTCCACGGGATTATGATGAAATCGATGGGCTGATCACCAACCGGCCGAAGCTTACTCTTGTAACCAAATATGCGGATTGTGTACCGCTTTATTTTGTAGATCCTGAAAAGAAAGCCATCGGACTCACCCATTCCGGTTGGAGAGGTACCGTGGCCGAAATTGGTAGGATTACCGTGGAAGAGATGCAAAATGCATATGATTGCAGGCCGGAGGATATCATAGCAGTGATTGGTCCCTCCATCTGCAGAAACTGCTTTGAAATAGGGGAAGAGGTAGCAGCAGAATTTGAACAGGCTTTCCCACAGGAAAAGGATACTATTCTTTTTCCAATCACTCCTCCATCAGAACAGGCTTCTTCAGATAAAGTTACAAGTCCACAAGTTAGGAAATATCAATGTGATCTATGGAAGGCCAATCAAACAGTCCTGCTAAAGGCAGGAATACCTGCAGCGAACATACATATCAGCGGAGTATGCACCTGCTGTCATTCAGAACTATTATTCTCTCACCGTAAAACTCAGGGAAAGCGCGGCACTCTGGCAGCCTTCCTGTCACTGTGTGAATAAAGACAGTTCTACTATCGAATAAAACAATTGCTATTGTTATGTAAGAAAAGGAACCGGTGTATGACCATGAAGAAAAAAGCACACATTATTAAAGAGATAGAAGCAGGCAGCATCGCTGAAGAGCTGGAACTGACTCCGGGTGATGAATTAATTTCTATTAACGGAACCATCATCCAAGATGTTCTGGATTATCATTATCTGATTAAGGATGATGAGCTGACTGTCCTGGTAAAGAAACCGGACGGAGAAGAGTGGGAGTTAGATATTGAAAAGGATTATGACGAGGATTTGGGCATTACCTTCGAAGAAGGCTTGATGGATGAATACCGTTCCTGTCGTAACAAATGTATCTTCTGCTTTATCGATCAGATGCCACCCGGAATGCGTGAAACCTTATATTTCAAGGATGACGATGCAAGACTATCCTTTCTGCAGGGCAATTATATCACCTTGACCAATATGAGTGAGGAGGAGATCGACAGAATCCTCTTCTATAAGCTATCACCAATCAATATTTCTATTCATACCACCAATGAGGAGCTCAGATGCAAGATGCTTCATAATCGCTTTGCCGGAAGCTCTTTATCTAAAATCAAGCGGCTGAAGGACGGCGGAATCATTATGAACGGACAGATTGTCCTCTGTAAGGGTTGGAATGACAGGGACGAGCTGGAGAAGACCATCCATGATCTTTCGGCTTATCTGCCGGAGTTGCAGAGCGTCTCGGTCGTTCCTGTCGGACTGACGAAGTTTCGCAAAGGGCTCGAAGAGCTAACTCCCTTCACCAGGGAGGATTCCTTAGAAGTACTAGATATCATCCATCGCTGGCAGAACATCTTCCTGACGCACTATCAGACTCGGTTTATCTATGCAAGTGATGAATGGTATATCAAAGCAGGACTTCCGATTCCGGACGCAGCTTCCTATGAGGGTTATCCTCAGATTGAAAATGGTGTCGGTTTAATCCGGTCCCTTCAAGAGGAGTTTGGCGAATACTATGAGGAATTAACCGGAGATGACCGCGTCAGGGAAGTATCCATCGCAACAGGTGTACTGGCATCACCTTATATTAAGCAGCTTTGTGACAAGCTTAGTGATAAATTCCCCAAGGTAAAGGTTACAGTCCATACCATCATTAATGACTATTTCGGAAATGAAATCACAGTGGCCGGTCTCATAACCGGTGGGGATATCATAGAGCAGCTGAAGGGAAAAGAGCTTGGAGATGGCCTACTGATACCCGATGTTATGCTTCGAAACGGTGAGACTGTATTGCTGGATGATGTTACAGTAGAGGGCATGGAAAATGCTTTACAAACCAAAATACGTATTGTACAATCAGATGGAAAGTCATTCATTGATAGTATAATAATGTAAAATACTGAGGTTTTTGTTGATAAATAAATTTTGAGGCAAAAGCACCGAAATAAAGAAAGGCACAGGTAAGATATGAGCAGACCGATCGTCGCTATCGTAGGCAGGCCGAATGTGGGTAAGTCAACCTTATTTAATTCCCTGGCTGGGGAAAGGATTTCCATCGTTAAGGATTTCCCTGGAGTAACAAGGGACCGCATTTACGCAGATGTCACATGGCTTAATTCACAATTCACAATGATAGATACCGGAGGTATCGAACCCGACAGTAAAGATGAGATGCTGTCCTATATGAGACAGCAGGCACAGATTGCCATCGATACCGCGGATGTAATCATTTTTCTGGTAGATGTCAGACAGGGACTGGTAGATTCCGATTTCAAGGTGGCTGATATGCTGCGCCGCTCATCAAAGCCCGTAGTCCTGGTCGTGAATAAAGTGGATAACTTTGACAAATTCATGCCCGATGTATATGAGTTCTATAATCTTGGAATAGGAGAGCCCTTTGCGATTTCAGCATCGGGAAAGCTAGGCTTCGGTGATATGCTGGATGAGGTGGTTAAGCATTTCAAATCCGGTAATACTGAGGAAGCAGAGGACGAGCGTCCCAGAATTGCGATTGTAGGTAAACCGAATGTCGGTAAATCCTCCATAGTCAATAAGCTGGTAGGAGAGAATCGCGTCATTGTATCCAATATCGCAGGTACCACCCGCGATGCGATTGATACCCCGATCCGCCGTAATGGAAAGGATTATATCCTGATCGATACGGCAGGTCTGAGAAGAAAGAGCAAGATCAAGGAGGAGCTGGAGCGTTTCAGTATCATCCGTACCGTATCTGCCGTAGAGCGTGCTGATGTGGTGGTTCTTGTCATCGACGCAGAGGAAGGCGTAACCGAGCAGGATGCTAAGATTGCAGGTATCGCCCATGACCGGGGCAAAGGTATCATCATCGCTGTAAATAAATGGGATTTGATTGAGAAAAACAATAAGACCGTCAAGGAATACACCGTAGACATCAAGGAAGTCCTTTCCTATATGCCTTATGCGGAAATTCTCTTTATTTCTGCCGAGACAGGGCAGAGATTGCATAAGCTATTTGAACTGATTGAAGTCGTAATACAGAATCAAAATCTCCGTATCGCTACCGGTGTTTTAAATGAAATATTAATGGAAGCGGTATCTTTACAACAGCCGCCGTCGGATAAGGGCAAACGCCTGAAGCTTTATTATATCACTCAGGTATCCGTCAAGCCTCCGACCTTTGTCATCTTTGTAAATGATAAAGAATTGATGCATTATTCCTACACCAGATACATCGAGAATAAGATCCGTGAAGCCTTCGGCTTCGGTGGTACTTCATTAAAGTTTATCATAAGAGAGCGAAAGGAGAACGATAAATGATTCTTAAAATCATTCTTTGTTTGATTTTTGGATATTTATTTGGTTGTATTTCAACAGGTTTTTTTGTAGGTAAAATTAATAAAGTAGATATTCGCAAGTATGGAAGCGGCAATGTTGGAGCGACAAATACACTTCGTACCATGGGTGCAAAAGCGGGTGCCATCACCTTAGCAGGTGACTGTATCAAGGCGGTTGCAGCAATTCTGATCGTGAAGCTTGTTTTCTTCAAGGGAGATGCCGCACTGGATTTATTATCTATCTATACCGGTCTCGGGGTAGTAATCGGTCACAATTATCCTTTCTGGCTGAAATTTAAAGGCGGGAAGGGTATGGCAGCCACCGGAGGCGCCATGGCTACCATTGATCCGCTGATCATCCCCATCGGTCTTCCGATTTTTATTCTTTCAATATTGATTACAAAGTATGTTTCTGTTGGTTCATTGGCAATCTCCATCCTTTTTCCTATCTGGGTTGCCATCCGTTTTCCCGGCAACATACATATGCTGCTCGTAGCTTTCGCATTTACCGTACTGGCATTTATAAGACATCAATCCAATATTAAGCGTCTGCTTGCAGGGACCGAGAATAAGATCGGCCAGCGCGTCAAAGTAGATAAGCAATAGTGCAAAGGAGGAGCTTATGAGTAATATTAGTGTATTGGGTGCAGGTACCTGGGGCACAGCCCTTGCCATTCTGTTAAGTAATAACGGACATGAGGTAACCATCTGGACAATTGTTGAAGCTGAAGCAAAAATGCTTTCAGAGCATCGCGACGAGATAAAGAACCTTCCGGGAGCCAAGCTTCCTGAGAAGGTAAAAGTGACTATGAACTTAGAAGAGGCATGTAGTGATAATGATCTGCTCGTTATGGCCGTTGCTTCCCCTTATATCCGTTCCACTGCTAAGCTTGCAAGCCCCTATATCAAAGAAGGGCAGAAAATTGTAAATGTATCAAAGGGAATTGAAGATGTTACTCTGCGTACGCTATCAGAAGTGATTACTGAGGAGATGCCTCAGGCAGATGTTGCAGTTCTGTCAGGTCCCAGCCATGCGGAAGAAGTCAGCCGCGGTGTACCCACAACCATAGTTGTCGGCGCGAAGACCAAGGAAACCGCACGCTTCATACAGGATGTATTTATGACGGATGTATTCCGCGTCTATACCAGTCCCGATATTATCGGTATCGAGCTGGGCGGCTCATTGAAGAATGTCATCGCTTTAGCAGCAGGTATCGTAGATGGACTCGGACTCGGTGATAATACCAAGGCTGCCCTGATGACCAGAGGTATGGCCGAAATCAGCCGGTTAGGAATAAAGCTGGGCGGTAAGATGGAGACTTTCTCCGGACTGTCCGGTTTTGGTGATCTCTTCGTAACCTGTAACAGTAAGCATAGTCGTAACTGGAATGCCGGCTATCTGATGGGACAGGGAAAGACCATGGAAGAAGCAAAGCAGCAGGTTGGTCAGGTAGTTGAAGGTATCAATTCTGCCAAGGCTGCACTTCATCTGGCGGAAAAAAACGATGTAGAGATGCCAATTGTGGAGCAGATTAATTTGGTACTTTTCGAAAACAAGTCAGCAAATGATGCGCTATATGACCTTCTTGGAAGAGATAAGCGAAAAGAATATAAATCTTTGGAATGGTAACTCAAATAAACAACAGTTTTTTACAGTCTTGCTTGTTAAGGTAAGACTGTTTTTTAATTTCATCTGATTGATTTGAAAATATTATTTATATTGATTAAGCTGCCCTTTCCCTTTTGATCTATACATACTATGCACCTCCTTTGCATATCTTTAACTATAACCATAAGGAGGGTTGGCATATGTTAGGGCAGTACGATGTTTATAATGATATCCAGGCTAGGACAGGCGGTGAAATATACATCGGTGTGGTAGGTCCGGTCAGAACGGGGAAGTCTACCTTTATTAAGAGATTCATGGATCTCTTGGTAATTCCGGGTATTGAGGATGTCCATAGCAAAGAGCGGGCAATTGATGAATTGCCTCAGGCGGCTGCTGGCAAGACAATTATGACGACAGAGCCCAAATTCATCCCGAAGGAAGCTGCCACAATTACCTTCAATGACGAGACGAAGGTGAAAATTCGGTTAATCGATTGTGTAGGATATATGGTGGACGGAGCCTCCGGACATATTGAAAACCAGCATGAGCGCATGGTACATACACCCTGGTTTGAGCAGGAAATCCCTTTTACCCAGGCAGCGGAGATAGGAACCAGGAAGGTAATCAATGATCATTCCACGATCGGCATTGTCGTTACTACAGACGGAAGCTTCGGTGACCTTCCAAGGACTAATTACCGAGCTCCCGAGGAACGTACCATCAATGAACTGAAGCATCTCGGTAAGCCCTTTATCGTTCTTCTGAATACGAATAAGCCTTATTCCAATGAAACCTTGAAGATAGCGGAAGAGATGCAGGAGGAGTATAATATACCTGTCATGCCGGTAAATGCTGAGCAGCTTCGAAAGGAGGATATCACCAGAATCATGGAGAATATCCTTTCAGTCTTCCCGGTTACCGAGCTTGATTTCTACATGCCGAAATGGGCTGAGATGCTTCCTCAGAATCATTGGTTGAAGACAGATTTAATCGCTTCGGTAAAGGAACTGTTCCAAAAGGTATCCCAGGTTAAGGATGCAAGACTTGCTAACTTCGATACCGACAGTAAATACGTAAAGCGCTTTAAGTTGGATAAGATTAATATGCAGGACGGAACAGTCAGCGTTAATGTTGAATTTGATGATATGTATTATTATCAGATATTAAGCGATCTGATTGGTGTGCCGATCAGTGGAGAATATCAGCTAATTTCTACTCTAAAGGATCTGGCAGCTACCAAAACGGAGTATGAAAAAGTGTCTGCAGCGGCCAACGAGGTACGACAGAAGGGTTATGGCATCGTTGCTCCTCTGAAAAATGAGGTTCGGATTGAAGAACCTGAAATCATGAAGCACGGCAACAAGTTCGGGGTAAAGATTAAAGCAACAGCTCCGTCCATCCACATGATCAAGGCTGACATTCTGACCGAGGTAGCACCAATCGTCGGTTCGGAGGATCAGGCTAAGGACCTGATTAATTATATCAATGCAAATGCAAAGGATAATCCTGAGGGTATCTGGGAAACAAATATCTTTGGAAAGACAATTCGACAGCTTGTAGATGATGGCATCTATTCAAAGATTAACAAGCTGACAGATGATAGCCAGTTAAAGCTTCAGGAAACGATGCAGAAGATTATTAACGACAGTAATGGCGGTCTTGTTTGCATTATCATATAGCAACAGTTTTATTGAATAGAAACACTGATAAGGGAGATAGACTTGTCAAACTGCACAAGTTTATCTCTTTTTGTAATAGGATGAATATATAATTTATTTCTTAAAAAATCGCGTAAGACATTCTATCCCAATGGTAAAGCTCCTAGGTAAATGGTCCCGGATTAAAAACATTTTTTTCATGATTTGTAGATAATGACTAAAATTTAAAATAAAGCTGACACATAGTTGACAAAATTAATAGCCTTTGATATAATACTCACGTAACATATTTAATATTTGTGTAATAATTAAGTTAACAATTCGAATTACATACTGCTTACATGATGTGATGACTTAATAATTCGCCGAATAGAACAAGAAAAATGGAGGATATGTAATGAATAGGAAGCTCCTTAGATTTTCCTTGGTATGTGTAACGGGAACATTAATACTCACAGCCACTCCAAAGACAGCGATGGCTTATGAGGAAGCTGTAGCTGGTTTTACTTATGATAAAATCTCTTCCAGCACGAAAAGTGATGGATCAACCATATCCAGTTTATCAACCTACGAAATACCCATTCCCGGCTTTACCAATATTGGTATCGCTAATGTAGATACGAACTTAATGGTTCGTTCCGGTCCCGGCGAAAATGAAAAGCTTCTCGGTAAGCTTCCAAAGGATGGCGGTTGTGAGATTCTAGAGGGAGACAAAAATGGCTGGACCAAGATTAAATCCGGTAAAGTAACCGGTTATGTGAAGAGCGAATTTCTAATTACCGGTACGGAAGCAACTCAATTAGCCAAGAAGGTCGGAAGCTATGTGGCTACTGCCAATACCAGCGGGTTAAATGTCCGTGCTCTTCCTTCCACCGAAGCCGAACTGATTGATCAGGTTGCCAGGGGTGAAGAATTAATTGTACTTGATTCCAAAGTATTTACTGATGATGCAGAGCATGGAAAGTGGGTTAAGGTCAGCCTTGACTCTGAAGATTCTGCAGATGGTACTGTAGCTTATGTCGCTAAGGAATATGTTGATTTATCCTTCGAACTGTCTAAAGCGGTATCGATTGAAGAATTACAGTATGGCAGCGGAGTATCCTCTGTCCGTGTTAACTTAATCAATCTTGCCAAGAACTATTTAGGTGACAGATATGTATGGGGTGGAACCACACTTGGAGTAGGCGTTGACTGTTCCGGTTATGTTCAGGCACTCTATAGAAAAATGGGCTACTATATTCCTCGTGACTCCAGAAGTCAGGCAAGAGGCGGTACCACGATATCATACGATAACTTAAGACCGGGTGATTTGGTATTTTATGGCAGCTCCTCTTATATCAATCATGTTGCTATGTATATCGGAAATGGTCAGGTTATTCATGCAAGCAATAGAAGAGATGGTATTAAGATTAGTAATGCCAGATACAGAACACCTGTAAAATGCGCAAGATATATCTCAGAGTAGATATTAATTATTTTGTAATATATTAATAAATCTTGTCGATAATAGTAATTTCGATATAAAATGGTTGGACCTCCAGTCCAACCATTTTCTTTATATAGGATTGATTTTCTTTCTAATCGAAATTTAATTCTGTCTGAATTGACAGCATTTGTAACGAAAGCTATAATAACCCTGATGAAGATCAAAGATTAATAATATTCAAATGACCGAATGGGAGAATTCACTGATGCAATATTTCATAGTTATTTTGGGTTTTATACTAGTCTTAGTCCTATGGAGTAGACTGTCGGAAATAAAAAACAGAAGACTGCAAAAGGAGAGGTTAAAAAAAGAATGGGGAGACACCCCTAAGGAAGAATATACTTCCGAAAAGATGGACTCTATCAAATTGTTTTACAAATCAAAGCAGGATAACCGTCTCGATGTAGATGATATTACCTGGAACGATCTTGATATGGATGAAATCTACATGGAGATGAATAATACTCAGTCCTCCATAGGAGAAGAATATCTTTACGCACTGCTCAGAAAACCATGCTTTGATGAAGCAGAACTCAAAGAACGAAGCCGCCTGATGAAGTATTTCAATGATAATGAGACAGAGAGGCTTAAGTTGCAAGTCGGACTGCGTAAGGTTGGGAAGATAAAACATATCTCTGTCTACGAATATATCAATCGTCTCGCAGCGCAGAAGACAGAAAGTAATCTTATTCATTATCTGTTGGACTTTGCTTTGCTGATTTCGATCGGTTTGATCTTTGTAATACCGGGCTTAGGTGGATTTTTGACATTGGCTTTTTTTATCATAAATATTTTCCATTATTATACCTGCAAAGGGAAGATAGAAAATTACCTATTGGTTTTTTCCTATATTTTTAGGCTTTTGGATAATACCAGAGCGTTAATCCGCATGGATCTTCCGGAGATCAAGGCTTATACAGACCGATTGAAGGAAGACATCAGGCACTTTGGAAAAATCCAACGAGGTGGCTTTTTACTTACAACCAAAAGCGCAAGCGGAGATCTTCTTGAGATGATTCTCGACTATATCCGTATGCTTTTTCATCTTGATCTGATTAAGTTTAATTCAATGCTTGACTTTTTTAAGAAAAACCGGACAGAATTGAACCACATCTACGAGATAGTCGGGTATCTCGACAGTATGGTGGCAGCCACTTCCTTCCGAAATCTGATTTATTATTACTGTGAGCCAGAGCTTTTCAAGTCCGAAAAGCCTATGATATCTGTAACAGAACTATACCATCCGCTGTTGGAGGAGCCTGTGCCCAATTCTATTACGGAGCGTCAATCGGTACTGATCACCGGCTCCAATGCCTCCGGTAAGTCCACCTTTATCAAGACACTGGCAATCAATGCGATATTATCCCAGACCATTCATACCTCTACGGCAAAGAACTATCGGGCAAGCTATTTCCAGATTTATTCCTCGATGGCACTCAAGGATAATATCTTCAGTAATGAAAGCTATTATATCGTGGAAATCAAATCGTTAAAAAGGATACTAGACAGTGTAAATGATGAAATTCCTACCCTTTGCTTTATAGACGAAGTTCTTCGTGGAACGAATACACTGGAACGTATTGCTGCCTCCTCCAGAATTCTGTCCTCTCTGGCTTCCAAAAACACTCTGGTTTTTGCAGCTACACATGACATTGAACTGACTCACATCCTGGAGGCTGCTTTTTCCAACTATCATTTTCAGGAGAGAATTGAAGATCATCAGATTATCTTTGATTATCTGTTGTATCAGGGAAAGGCTGTATCTAAGAATGCAATACGCTTACTTGATATGCTGGGTTATCCGACCGAAATCATCGAAGGAGCCGAACAGGCTGCACAGGAATTCTTAACAACCGGAGAATGGACAATGATTTAACTCTAGCAAAGGAACGGTACTATGACAGACCTAATCTATTTTCTTTCCTAGTATAACTTTTAGGTAATACTAAGCTTTCCTATCGTAGCTTAAAGCATTCCGTCGGAGGGGAGCGACATCCATGTCGCCCACTCCTAAATTGTCCCTCCATGGACGATTTCCGGAATAATCGCTCCGATAGGAAAGCAAGTATTACCAGAAAAGTTATAAAGTCAGTCAAATAGATTAAGTCAGTCATAGTACCTGACTTCTATAAAATATAGTAACAATATAATACCTTAGCGAACGTTTATTATGTTACAATTATTATTGTTAGAACGAACTCTTTTGATATATCTCAAAGTTTATCTAGATATATTTAAATGGAATTTGTTGGATTCACGGATCTATTTTATTTTGATAATATTGATATATTTTTATGTTTTTATGTTTTTATGTTTTTATGTTTTTATATTACTAAATATGTGTTCAGCTATGTTTCATTTTACCTGTGTACCTGTACAGCTTTTATGCGTATGAGCGAAAGAGCGCTATTTTATATAAGATTGGAGTTTTGATATGAAGGTGACGATTTATACGGATGGTTCGGCGCGGGGAAATCCTGATGGGCCGGGTGGCTATGGTGCGATCGTAGTCTATGTGGATGGTAAGGGTGAAGTTCATGAAAGAGAATACAGTGCTGGATTTAAAAAGACGACCAACAATCGAATGGAGCTCATGGCTGCGATTGCCGGGCTAGAAGCTCTGACGAAGTCCTGTGATGTTGTGCTATATTCTGATTCTCAATACCTGGTTAAGGCTTTCAACGAGCATTGGTTGGATGGATGGATCAAAAAAGGCTGGACAAGAGGGAAGAATGAGCCGGTGAAGAATATTGACTTATGGAAACGTCTTTTGAAAGCTATGGAACCCCATCAGGTTACCTACGAATGGGTGAAGGGACACGCCGGACACCCGATGAACGAGCGCTGTGATGTACTTGCTACAACTGCCGCAGACGGTGAGAATCTGGCTGATGATCAGTCTGATGAACATTAGACTGACGCACAAACTTAAAACGCCAAAACCATTGCAATCGGTTATCATTATGATATAATTGTAATGGTTTTTTAGTTTATTACAAAGGAAAGGATTTGTTCACCATGACTCAATTAACTCCTTTGATGCAGCAATACTTAGAGATCAAGGAACAATATAAAGACTGTATATTATTCTACCGGCTGGGCGATTTTTATGAAATGTTTTTTGAGGATGCACATGTCTGTTCCAAGGAATTGGAGATTGCATTAACCGGAAAAAGTGTCGGGCAGGAGGAGCGTGCTCCCATGTGCGGTATTCCCTATCACGCAGCAGAAAGCTACCTCAGCAAGCTTGTTAGCCGAGGCTACAGAGTTGCCATCTGTGAGCAGGTAGAGGATCCAAAGCTGGCTAAGGGTCTGGTGAAAAGAGAAGTAGTCCGGATTGTTACTCCGGGTACAAATATCAATACGCAGGTATTGGATGAATCGAAGAACAATTATCTGATGGCACTCATACATACAACCAATGCTTACGGTATCTCTATCGTAGACGTGACCACCGGAGACTATTATGTCACTGAGGTTGACAATGAACGTAAGCTGATGGATGAAATCTTCAAATGGTCGCCCACGGAGATCATCTGCAATGACACCTTCTTTGTATCGGGTGTTAATATTGAAGCACTTAAAAATTATAATAATGTTACCTTGTCTCCTCTGGAGCCCTGGTATTTTGATGATGAGTTATGCGTCAGGGCTTTACAGGAGCATTTTCATGTAGCGACACTGGACGGTCTCGGTTTAAAGGATTATACCATTGGTGTGATAGCGGCCGGCTGCATCATGCAGTTTTTAATGGAGACACAGAAAAGCTATCTGTCCCATATTACACAGCTGATACCTTATACCTATGAGAAATACATGCTGCTGGACAGTTCTACCGTTCGTAATCTGGAGTTAACGGAGACCATTCGCGAGAAAGCAAAAAAAGGCTCCTTATTATGGGTTCTGGACAAAACCAGAACAGCTATGGGAGCAAGACTTCTTCGAAGCTACATGGAACAGCCCTTGATTGATTTTGATATGATAAATCAAAGGCTCGAAGCAGTTACCGAGTTAAAGGAGAATATGATATCCAGAGAGGAAATCAGGGAATATCTAAATCCTATTTACGATCTGGAACGTCTGATGAGCAAAATCAGTTATAAAAGTGCTAACCCAAGGGACTTAATTGCCTTCACTTCTTCACTATCCATGCTTCCACATATCAAATTTCTGCTGCAGAGCTTTGATGGTGTGCTTTTAAAGGAGGTCCATGAGGAGCTGGATACCCTGGAGGACATTCATTCACTGATTCAGACCTCTATTGCTGAAGAGCCTCCGATTAATTTAAAAGAAGGCGGGATCATCAAGGAAGGCTACAATGAAGAGGTGGATCGTCTCAGAAAAGCCAAGACTGAAGGCAAGGACTGGCTTATGGACCTTGAGACAAAGGAACGAGAAGCGACCGGTATCAAGAACCTTAGGATACGTTATAACCGTGTCTTCGGTTATTACCTGGAGGTAACCAATTCCTATGCAAGTCTGGTGCCACCTAACTGGATCAGAAAACAGACTCTCGCCAATGCAGAGCGATATACCACCCCTGAGCTCAAGGATTTAGAGGATATTATCCTTGGAGCAGAGGACAAGCTGTTTTCCTTAGAATATGATTTGTTCTGTGAGGTAAGGGATCAGATTGCTTTAGAAGTGAAACGGATTCAGCGTACTGCCAAAGCGGTTGCTAAAATCGATGTCTTTGCCTCCTTAGCATTGGTTGCGGAACAAAATAACTATATCAGACCCGAGATGAATACCAATGGTTCCATTCATATCAAAAACGGCAGGCATCCTGTAGTAGAGCGTATGATCTCCCATGATATGTTTGTTGCCAATGATACTTTGCTGGATAATAAGCAGAATCGCGTGTCCATCATTACCGGACCGAATATGGCCGGAAAATCCACCTATATGCGCCAGACCGCCCTTATCGTACTGATGGCTCAGATCGGTAGCTTTGTGCCTGCGGCTTCAGCGCAGATTAGTATTGTAGATCGTATATTCACTCGTGTCGGTGCTTCCGATGATCTGGCCAGTGGACAGAGTACCTTCATGGTGGAGATGACCGAGGTTGCTAATATTTTAAGAAATGCCACGAGAAACAGTCTTTTAATCCTCGATGAAATCGGTCGTGGAACTTCAACCTTTGATGGATTAAGTATTGCCTGGGCAGTGGTAGAGCATATCACCAGCAGCCAGCTTCTGGGTGCCAAAACCTTATTTGCGACCCATTACCATGAGCTTACCGAGCTGGAAGGTCGGCTTGAGGGTGTTAATAATTATTGTATCGCTGTCAAGGAACAGGGAGAAGATATCGTATTCCTACGTAAGATTGTCAAAGGCGGTGCCGATAAGAGCTATGGTATTCAGGTTGCCAAGCTTGCAGGAGTTCCGACTTCTGTCTTAAAGCGTGCCTCAGAAATCGTCCTGGAGCTAACCGGCAACGACCTTGCCCTAAAGACCAGAAACCTTTCTGTTCCCGAAGAAATGACCTCCGATAGCGAGTTTGTTCAGGAGGAATTTTCTTTTGAGGAATTTGAAGCGAAGAGCACTGCTCAATCAGAAAATAGTAAAAAGGGGAAAAAGACCAAGCAGAGCAGTAATCAGTTTTCGTTATTCTCTACTTCGGAGAACGAGGATATTATTGCCGAGCTGCGTGATCTTGATATCGCCAGATTTACTCCGATCGATGCCATCAATAAGCTGTATCAGCTTCAGAAGAAAATCAAGGACAGAATCTAGGAAAAGTAAAACTTGTAATGTGCTTTAATAATGATTCTATATCTGCGAAGCATTTAATTATTTTGATATCAGCTTTAAGTATTAATCATTTTTATAGTGATATCAGTTTTGAATATCAATCATTTTATACCGATATCAGTTATGAGTATTCATCATTTATACCGATATCAGTTTTAGGTATAAATCATTTTAATACCGATATCTGCTTTAAGTATTGATCATTTTATACCGATATCAGCTTTAAGTATTCATCATTTTAATACCGATATCAGCTTTGATATACAGGAATGGAGAGAGTTATGTCATTAATTCATGTGCTTGATGAAACCACCATCAATCAGATTGCAGCTGGAGAGGTTGTGGAACGTCCCAGTGCCGTTGTCAAGGAATTGATTGAAAATGCTATGGATGCCGGTGCGACTGCCATAACTGCAGAGATAAAGGAGGGAGGTCTGTCCTTTATCCGAATCACCGATAATGGATCAGGAATTACCAAGGAGGATATTCCGATGGCTTTTCTTCGCCATGCAACCAGTAAGATCCGTACTGCCGAGGATCTGCTCAGCGTAACCAGTCTTGGGTTCCGCGGCGAAGCCTTATCCAGTATCGCTTCTGTAGCCCAGGTAGAGCTAATTACCAAGACCCCAACGGCTTTGAACGGTTATCGGTATATCATCGAAGGTGGCGAGGAGAAATCCTTTGATGAAATCGGCAGTCCCGGCGGAACTACCATCCTTGTCCGCAACCTATTCTTTAATACACCTGCCCGTAGAAAATTCCTTAAATCAGCCATGACTGAGGCCGGTTATATCAGTGATCTCATGGAACGTCTGATGGTATCCCATCCGAATGTATCCTTTAAGTTCATCATGAATAATCAGATTAAGCTTCAGTCCTCAGGCAATAATAATACAAAAGACATCTTATATCAGGTTTACGGCAGGGATGTAGCAAAAGAACTTTTGAACGTAGCTTATCAGGCAGAAGGAATCACGATTCAGGGTTTCATAGGCAAGCCTGTAATTAATCGTGGGAACAGAAACTTTGAGAATTACTTTATCAATGGCAGATATATCAAGAGTAATGTGATAACGAAAGCCATAGAGGAAGCCTATCAACCCTTCCTGATGCAACATAAATATCCCTTCACCTCCCTTTATTATGAAATTGATCCTTCCATGATCGATGTCAATGTCCATCCTCAAAAGCTTGAAATCAGGCTAAAGAATGGTGAGGAGGTCTATCGGGCGACCTATCAGGCACTCCGGGACGCTTTGTCAGGGAAAGAGATGATACCAAAGGTATCGCTGGTAAAACAGGAGGAAACTAAGAATCCGATCATGGCACTGCCCGAGCCCTTCGAACAGAAGCGAAGAGATTCAATATTAGGTCAGGATCTGAAAGAAAAAGAAAGCCAAAACTGTCAGGCACCTGCCTATAGTCAGCCCATCCTTTCATCGCAGAGTAAGGTCGCTGAGAGTAAACCCATCTACCATACTTCAAATTCAGGAAATAATACACCACAGGCCAGTCTGGAGGCATTAAAAATTCTGTCAACTGTGACAGAGAGGATGCCTACAGAAGCTTTCAGCGAGCAAATTTCACTTGAGCATACTTCACCGGTAGCAGCTATAAAGAAAGCAGACCTTCTAGCTATAGATACTCAGGTACCGTCAGACAGCTTTGTTCAGAAAATTATGTCAAAGAATATTGTAAGCGGAAAACAACTGGACTTATTTACCGATCCGTCCTCCATAGAAGGTACTGATACAGATTCTACTTCTAAGGATACCTCTTATATAGATCCAACTTCTGAAGCTTCCGCTTTACCCTTCTTATCCAAAAAGGCTATGGAGGAACACAGAATCATTGGTCAGGTATTTTCTACCTACTGGCTGGTGGAATATCGAAAAGAACTTTATATTATCGACCAGCACGCAGCCCATGAGAAGGTTCTTTATGAAAGAATCATGGCTGCTGCCAAAAACAAAACATTTTCCTCGCAACAGCTGCTGCCACCCATTGTCTTAACCCTATCTCTCCGTGAACAAGAGGTACTTCGTAAAAGGGAGCCTGAGCTTATCAGCTTAGGCTATGAGATTGAGTATTTCGGCGGAAATGAGTATTCTATAAGAGCAGTTCCTGCTGATCTTTATGGTATCTCGGAGAAGGAGCTTATCTTGGAGTTTATTGATGAAATGGCGGAAGAGATGATCGCTCCGACCACCGGTGGAAAGTCTATCCTGGAGCGGGTAGCTTCTCTGTCCTGTAAAGCAGCCGTAAAAGCAAACCATACTTTCTCTTATGAGGAAGCCTCTGCTTTGATTAAGGAGCTTTTAACACTTGAGAATCCTTATCATTGCCCTCATGGCAGACCGGTCATCATTGCTATGAGCCAATATGAGCTGGAGCGAAAATTCAAACGTGTCCTATAGAGATGTAAGTCAGACTATGATAAGATGGAGAATATATGATTGAGAAACCGTTAATTATCCTTACAGGCCCCACCTCTGTGGGAAAGACATCCTTGTCGATCGCTCTTGCTAAGGCTGTGAATGGCGAGATTATATCTGCCGATTCTATGCAGGTTTATAAGCATATGGATATCGGCACCGCGAAAATAACTCCGGAGCAAATGCAGGGGGTTCCCCATTATCTGATTGACGAGCTGGAACCGGAGGAGGAGTTCAGTGTAGTTCTGTTCCAGCAGCTTGCCAAAAAGTATATGGAGCAAATTTATGCAAAAAAAAAGATTCCTATCCTTGTAGGAGGCACTGGCTTTTATATTCAGGCAGTCTTAAATGATATCGATTTCACAGAAAATGATTCTGATCAATCCTATCGCAGGGAGCTGGAGCTGCTACTCGCAGAACATGGATCAGAATACCTTCATGAACTTCTGAAAAAAACCGATCCTGACAGCGCTGATGCCATTCATCCAAATAACAGCAAACGGGTGATTCGTGCCCTGGAATTCGCCAGATTAACTGGAGATAAGATCTCTGAGCATAATAAAGAACAGAGAAACAAGACCTCACCTTACCGTTTCTGTTATTTTGTCCTGAATAAGGATCGTAACGAACTCTACAGGACAATCGATCAAAGGGTCGACTGCATGCTGAAGGACGGACTACTCGACGAGGTAAAGGCGCTTGCTGCGAGGGGCTATACGAAGGATCTGGTGTCCATGAAGGGTCTTGGTTATAAGGAATTGCTGGCATATCTGGAGGGCGAATATAGCCTGGAGGAAGCAATCGATATTCTCAAAAGAGATACCAGACACTTTGCGAAACGACAGCTCACCTGGTTCAAAAGGGAAAAGGAGGTCCTCTGGCTAAATAAAGAGGAGTATCCCGATGAACAGGCCTTACTGTCACAGATGCTGACCCTGCTCAGGGAGAAGAAGATCATAGAATAAAAAGATCATAGAGTAAAAAGTCATAGAACAAGAAGATCATAGTACAAAAAGATCATTGAACAAAAGATCAAAGAACAAAAAGATCATAGTACAAAAAGATCAAAGAACAAAAAGATCGTAGTGCAAAAAGATCATAGTACAAAAAGATCATAGAATAAGGAAATCAGAAACAAAGCCTTTATCGTCAAAAGGGCTAATACAGAATCCTTTGATAGTCAATCTTGAAAACAAGAAATAGAAAGGATATCATAAAACTCTTGGAGGAACAAACATTGGAGAATAAATTACAGATGGAATACGAAGCACTTGGAATTGATTCTAAGGTACTTCAGTATTGCAAAGAGATAGAGTATTCATTAAAGGACCGTTTTGCCTTGATTGACCAGATAGCTGAGTACAATCAGATGAAGGTTCTCGCCGCCATGCAGAAAAACAGACTGAGTGATATACATTTTGCAGCTACCACCGGTTATGGTTATAATGATATGGGACGCGATACTCTGGAGCAGGTTTATGCGGATGTCTTTCGAGCAGAGGATGCTTTAGTCAGACCCCAGTTGATCAGCGGGACACATGCACTTACTGTAGCCTTATCCGGTAATTTGAGACCGGGTGATGAGCTCCTTTCTCCGGTTGGTAAACCTTATGATACCCTGGAGGGAGTCATCGGAATCACTAAGACAAAGGGCTCTCTGGCAGAGTTCGGTATCACCTATGCACAGGTTGATTTGCTAGAGGACGGAGGCTTTGACTGGGAAGGTATCAAAGCCGCTATCAAACCGAATACCAAGCTTGTTACCATTCAGCGTTCCAAGGGTTATGCAAGCCGACCGACCCTATCAGTGGAGCGGATCGGAGAGTTAATCCGTTTTATTAAGGGTATCAAGCCTGAACTCATCTGCATGGTAGATAATTGCTATGGAGAATTTGTTGAGACAATGGAACCAACTGAAGTAGGAGCCGATCTTTGTGTCGGTTCACTGATTAAAAATCCCGGCGGTGGCCTTGCTCCAATCGGAGGTTATATCGTTGGGAAGCGAGAATATGTTGAGAATGCGGCTTACCGTCTGACCGCTCCCGGTCTGGGGAAAGAGGTCGGAGCAACCCTGGGAATCATCGCCTCCCTGTTTCAGGGTCTGTTCTTATCACCGCAGGTGGTATCGGGAGCGTTGAAGGGTGCCATCTTTGCAGCTAATATTTACGAGCGACTGGGTTATAGTGTACTACCAAACAGAAGCGAAGATCGCTATGATATCATACAGGCGATTACCTTAGGTACGGCAGAGGGCGTCATTGCTTTCTGTAAAGGAATTCAGGCTGCTGCACCGGTAGACAGCTATGTGGTTCCCGAACCCTGGGCAATGCCCGGTTATACCTGTGATGTCATCATGGCTGCAGGTGCCTTTGTACAGGGTTCCTCTATCGAATTGTCTGCGGATGCTCCGATTAAGCCTCCTTATACGGTATTTTTCCAAGGAGGGCTTACCTGGTATCATGCGAAATTCGGAATTCTGATGTCGGTTCAGAAGCTGAAAGAAGCGGGTATAATAACAATTCCAGACAGGTAACATTAAAAATAATAAGAGAAGAACAAGGAGTGAGCACCGTTGTGCGAACTTCGCAGTTCTTCCAAATGTGAAGATGTTTTATCTTCACATTACTTAAATGTTTTTTATTTACAATAGATATAATTTCATACAGCTTTCAAGTATACAAATCAGAGCACTTGTGATAAAATGTTAATCGATAATGATATCAAGGGGGACATGTTTTCATGGCAAAACCATATGGGAAAAATGCTTGGTCTTTGTTTCTTCTTTTGCTTGCCGGTATCGTCGTAGGCAGCTTTCTCGGACAGCTTGTCAAGGAGGTTTCTGCCTTAAACTGGTTGAATTACGGTATGAATTTTGCCATCGGGGACACAAAAAACAATAATATCGTTACCCTTGATCTGGGTGTCATTGCAGTGAGCTTCGGTTTACGCTTAAAGATTACGATCGGAAGCGTGATTGGTGCTGTTGCAGCAGTTATCATTTATAAAAAAGTAATATAAAGGTTCGCCTGATCCGAATGCAGATGATTTCTTGGAGAGAGAAAGTCGAGGAGGATCCTATGAGCGAAAACTATCTTACAGTGAAGGAATTACCCACTTCCGAACGTCCCTATGAAAAATGCGAGAAGTACGGAGCAGGAGCATTATCCGATGCTGAGCTGCTTGCAGTCATCATTCGGACCGGAACAAAAAAGCAAAGAGCAATTGATTTGGCAGTGAATATTCTTAATTATTCAACTGCCTACCCTGGTTTAAAGGGGCTAAACTATCTATCCATGAAGGAATTAACGCAGTTCAAGGGCGTAGGACGGGTCAAAGCAATCGAGCTGTTATGCCTGACGGAGCTGACCAGGAGAATGGCCAAGGAAGTCTCCAGAGAAAATCTGCGGCTGACCACCCCACAAAGTGTAGCGGATTATTACATGCAGGATATGCGCCATCGAACTACGGAACAGGTGCTTCTGGTCATGATGGACTCCAAGAACAGAATCCTTAAGGATCTGGTTATCTCAGAGGGTACGGTCAATACCTCAATCATGCCTGTCAGAGAAGTATTTGTACATGCTGTCAAATACGAAGCCGTGAACATCATTCTTCTTCATAATCACCCAAGTGGTGATCCCTCGCCAAGCGCAGAGGATATCAGGGTCACGAAAAAAATATCAGAAGCTGGTAATTTAATGGGCATTTCACTTATGGATCATATTATTATTGGTGATAATAGATATATCAGCCTAAAGGAACAGGGATTGTTCTAGACAAAGAATGAAGTAGGGGGAGGGTGCTCCTCCGTTATACTCATTAATCAGGATAAAACATGACAGGGAGGATAACTCCTCCTATTACACCCATCAAAATATAATTAACTTATGACAGGAGGAGTATTTATGGCTTCAAGAGCATTCGGTATAGATTTCGGAACCAGTACCATCAAGATTTACAAGAAGGGGCAGGGGATTGTTCTGGATGAGCGTAACATTATCGCAATTTCAGACCGGAAGAATGTCATGGCATCCGGTAATGATGCCTTTGAAATGTATGAGAAGGCACCGGCGAACATCAGCGTCAGCTATCCAGTCAGAAATGGAGTCATTGCGGACGTAGCCAATATGATGACCTTACTTCATCATTTTATGTTCAGAATCGGAGGGTCAAAGAAAATTGGAGCTGCAGACTATATTGTAGCTACTCCTACGGATATTACTGAGGTGGAGCGCAGATCCTTCTATGATCTGATCGCAAGCTCCAACTTAAAGGTCGGTAAGATTAAAATTGTGGAAAAGCCCATTGCAGATGCAGTAGGGGCTGGCCTTGACATTATGACTGCTAAGGGTGTCATGATCGTTGACATCGGTGCAGATACCACCGAGGTTTCCATCCTTTCTCTAGGCGGTATCGTCCTCTCCAAATTAATTCCGGTGGGTGGTAATCGTCTTGATGAATCCATCAAGGGGATGGTAAAGAGAAAATATAACCTCTACATCGGTGATAAGACCGCAGAGAACGTCAAAAAGAAGCTGGCTCACGCTAATGGTGGTGTAGAAGCAAGTGTCAAGGTTTATGGACGCGATGTCGTAACCGGTCTGCCGACTGAGATGGAGGTTAGCTCCTCAGATGTCTATGAATCCATCTCTGAATACTTATTTTCCATCATTGATGCTATCCGCATCATCCTGGAACGCACTCCTCCGGAAATTTCTTCCGATATTATTGACAGTGGTATCTATATTACAGGCGGTTCGGCCAAAATTTTCGCATTGGATCAACTGATGCATAAGGAGACTGATTTAAAGATTAATATCTGTCCTGATTCTGCTAACACGGTTGTCAATGGTTTGGGCAGAATTATGGAGGATCACAAGCTTGCTTCCCTGGCAGATGCATTGAAACCGAAAACACTGGTTAATTAGGGATTGCAGGATGAATTTGAAGCAGATGGAGAATTGGAATGAGACGAAGGACAAAAATCAATATTAACCCGAAGCATGTTCTGATTGCGCTGGTAGTATTATGTATCGGGCTGATTATCTTTTCCTTCCGGTACGGCGAGAAGCTGTCTCCGGTCAAGGAAGCGGTAGGCACCGTCATTACACCAATGCAGGTCGGAATCAATTCGGTAGGAACCTATATTTCCGATAAGCTTGACAATTTAAGAAATATCAATGAACTTCTAGACGAGAATAAGGAGCTGAAGGAGCAGGTATCTGTCCTTTCTTACCAGAATAAACTCCTGTTGCAGGATAAATACGAGCTGGATGGACTGCGTGAGCTTTATGACCTTGATCAAAAATATCTGGACTATCCTAAGGTAGCCGCCCGGGTAATCAGTAAGGATACCAACAACTGGTATAATATTTTTACGATTGATAAGGGAACCAGAGATGGTCTGAAGGTGAATATGAATGTACTGGCTGGCAACGGTCTGGCAGGAATCATCACTGAGGTTCACTATAATTATTCGGTAGTCAGATCCATCATTGATGATAACAGCAGCGTCAGCGGCATGTTTATAAAGACCTCTGATACCTGTATCGTGCAGGGTGACCTGCAGCTCATGGATAAAGGGAAAATCCGTGTAGAGCTGATTAATAAGGATGCACGAATTGCTGATGGAGATGAGGTCGTTACCTCCCATATCAGTCCGAATTTCCTCCAGGGTATCCTGATCGGATATATCAGCGACATTACTCTGGATGCAAGTAACATGACGAAAACAGCATATTTGACCCCGGTGGTAGACTTTGAACGTCTGGAGGAAGTACTGATTATCACCGAGCTTAAGGAACCGCTGATAGATTAAGACAAAGTAGGTAATCGCGTGAAAAGGTTAATCGTATATACACTTGAGATCATAATATTGTTCGTTATTCAAAGCTCCTCCTACCATTATTTTAAAATGGCGGATATCATGCCGAATCTGTTACTGATTCTTGTGGTTTCCACTGCTTATATGCGTGGTCGCTTTTCCGGAATGATGTTGGGCTTTTTCAGCGGATTCCTGGTAGATCTGATGTTTGGTTCCTACATCATTGGATTATATGCCTTATTATATCTGCTTCTCGGATATCTGATGGGCTTCACTAATAAGGTTTATTCAGAAGACGACTACACATTGCCGATCATTTTCATCGGTATCAGTGATTTAGTCTACAGCTTTTTCTACTATATATTTGAGTTTTTACTGCGAGGCAGGCTTCACTTTTTATTCTATCTCAGAAGAATCATCATACCTGAGATCATTTACACCATAGCCGTCTCAATCCTGTTGTATAAATTGTTACATATGATCAATCACCGTTTGGAGCACAAGACTGATGAGGAGGGATAAAAGTGTTTGATGTTTTCTTGGATTATTTAAAAAGGCTGCTGAAATCCAGACTTTTTCCCATAACCATCATTTACCTCATCCTGTTCGGCGTCATTATCAACCGTATTTTTGTACTGCAAATTGTACAAGGCCCTACGATAGAACAGAGCGAGGATTTAAAATACAGCAAAACCAGAGAAATCAAAAGCACCCGCGGTAATATCTATGACCGTAACGGGAAGCTCCTTGCCTCCAATGTACTTACCTATTCCGTGGTCATGGAGGATAGCACAAAAATCGAAAGTAATGCGCAAAGGAATGAAATCATCCATAAGCTCATTAAAATAATCGAAACCAGTGGAGATACCCTGGATACTGAGTTTTATATCAAGCAGAAGGGTACAAATGACTTTGAATTCACCATTAAAGGTAGTGCTCTGGAGCGTTTTAAGAAAAATGTTTATTCCTTTGTCCTGGACGAAGATACCAAAGCACTAAAGCAGGAACAAAAGGATGCAACAGCTAAGGATGTATACGAATTTCTAAAGCACGGTACGGGTGACGGCTATACTGATATGTTCGATATTTCAGATGAATATTCTGTGGAAGATACCTTGAAAATCATGGCTGTCCGCTATGCTTTATTCTTAAATTTCCCCAAATACGCTCAGATCACCATCGCATCCCAGGTCAGTGATACAACCGTTGCTGCGGTAAAGGAAAGCGGTGCGGATCTCTCGGGTGTGCAGGTTCAACAGCAGACACAGCGCGTTTATGAGGACAGTATCTATTTTGCCAATATCATCGGATACACAGGACTGATTAATCAGGAAGAATTGGATAAGATGAATACGGGTGGCAAATTTTATGATACCACCGATGTGATCGGTAAGACCGGACTGGAACAGAAATACGAGAATGAACTGGCAGGCAATAAGGGCACGGAGACCGTGAGTGTCAATACCTCAGGTAAAGTAGTGGATATTATCGATCGTACTGAGCCCATTGCCGGAAGTGATATCTACCTGACAATCGACAGCGATCTACAGAGAAATTCCTATCATATCCTGGAGAAGAAGATTACCGGTATCCTTCTAAATAAGATCGTGCCGGACATGGATTACGGAAGTAAGGGAGAGAATGCGAGTGAAATCACCATCCCGATCTATGAGGTTTATAATGCGCTGATCAATAACAATATCATCGATATCAACAGATTGAGCAAAAAGAATGCCACCACACTGGAAAAGAATATCTATCAGCTGTATAGCAACACTTTGAAGGATGTCTTCAAACAGCTGGATTCCCTTCTCCGTATGGACAATACCGTAACAAATGACAAAGCCGGCGAGATGGAAAACTATCTGGAACGTTTCTATACCGTTTTATATGACAACTATCTTATCAGTGAGAATATTAACAAAGATGATAAGACCCTGGCTGATTATAAAAATAACAAAATCAGCCTGAGTGCTTTACTTCAGTATGCTCTTTCCAACAATTGGGTAGATTTATCAAAGTTGGGTGTGGGTAACGAATATTACAGCGCAGAAGAGCTGTATCAGAAGCTGTTGTCAAGCACTAAGGATATTCTAAGTACTGATGATAAATTTAAAAAACTGATCTACAGAAATCTGATTTTTACGTATAAATTATCGGGAACTGAAATTTGTCTTTTATTAATCGATCAAAATGTGATAGAATGTAAAGGAGACCAGCTCGAAAAGCTAAAAAACGGCAATATTTCCGCTTATGATTTTATCAGAGATAGGATGAAGGCCCTGGATATCACCCCGGCGATGCTGGCTTTAGAGCCCTGCAGCGGTTCACTGGTGGTTACAGATGTGAATACCGGTGATGTTCTTGCGCTGGTGACCTATCCAAGCTATGATAATAATAAATTTGCCAATAAGGTGGATGCTACCTATTTCGCTAAGCTGATGAATGATAATTCCAGACCGATGCGTAATCGTCCGGTTTCTGAAAAGACAGCACCCGGGTCCACCTTCAAGATGATTACTTCCTTTGCTGCTCTGGAGGAGGGCGTAGTAGGTCCTGCGGAACAGATTCGTGATCTCGGTGAATTCACCAAGGTTACTCCGGCTGCAAAATGTCATATCTGGCCCAGCTCACACGGTTCTGTAGACATTGCAAATGCCATTAAGGTCTCCTGTAACTATTTCTTTTATGAGATGGGCTGGCGCTTAAGTATTGACGGAACCGGACAGTTCAAACCTCAGATCGGTCTGTCAAAACTGGAGAAATATGCGACTCAATTCGGGTTAAATGAACCTTCCGGTATCGAGCTGGATGAGGCAATACCGCAGATATCCACCGTGGATTCGGTACGTTCTGCGATCGGACAAGGCTCAAATGTATTTACCCCCGTACAGCTTTCAAGATATGTGACAACCTTGGCTAACCACGGTACCTGCTATGATCTGACCTTACTGGACAAGATCGTTCAGACAGATGGTACTGAGACAGAGAATCATGCTAAGGTAAATCATAAATTAAAGGGCATTGAAGACAGCACCTGGGACAGAGTACTTCAGGGTATGTACAATGTTGTGAATGAACCCAGTGGTTCGGTTTATGGTCTATATCAGAATTTCGGTGTAACTGTCGCCGGCAAGACCGGTACCTCACAGATTAGCAAAGCCCATCCGAATAATGCGTTATTTGTTTCCTTTGCACCTTATGATAATCCAAAGATTTCTATAACAGCGGTTATACCGAACGGTTATACCTCAAGTAATGCTGCTGAGCTGACAAAGGATATTTATAAATTATACTTTAAACTGGATGAAGCTGACAAGATTCTGGAAAGTGACGTTACCCTTCCGGAAGCATCAAACAGCAATGCTATCGAATAGCTTCCTATATCATCCTGAGAAAACCGGGGAGGAGTATCATAATGAATAATTCAGTAATTATTAAGGGAAACAAGTACGGTATTGTTGTTGTTCTGAGTCCTGATCTACCTTTCGATGAATTGAAGCTTGTCGTTGCCGAGAAGTTTAATGAATCGAGCAAATTTTTTGAAAATGCTAAAATGGCGATCAGCTTCGAGGGCAGATTACTGAGTAATGATGAGCAGAGAGAAATTCTTGATATCATCGGACAGAACGCAGATATGCATATCGTATGCGTCATGGAAAACGATCCCGAAAAAGAAGAATTATATAAAAAGACGGTTGAGCAGAAGCTAATGGAGCTGTCCAATAATTCCGGCCAATTTTATAAAGGAATCCTTCGTTCCGGTGCATCGCTGGAGTTCGAGACAAGTGTCATCATCATAGGTGATGTAAATCATGGTGCAAGGGTTGTATCCAAGGGAAATATCATTGTATTAGGCGCTCTGAAGGGCAATGCGTTTGCCGGAGCTACCGGGAACACGAATTCTTTTGTCGTCGCATTGGATATGAATCCAACCCAAATCAGAATTGCTGACGTAATTGCACGCGCTCCGGACAAGCCTGTCAAGGAGGAGATTAAGGAAACAAAGATTGCTTTCCTGGAAGACGGTAATATTTATATTGAACCGCTGAACAAAAATATACTAAACGATATTAGTTTGTAAGCGGGATAATTTAAATAGAAATTGGTAATGATTTAAAAATAAGTGGAATTGTTCTTCTTGAACAATTTATTAGGGCTAAAGTGTCAAAAGGTGCTACGCACGTTTTCCCGATACAAAATTACTATTGCAACGAGCTTGCATAGTAATCTATTGTATCAGGAAAGCACCTTCGGTGCTTTTGACACTTTATCCCTTTCGTTAAGAAGAATTAAGGACCATATTACAGGAGGATTAAAAAGTATCGCATGGGAGAAGTTATCGTTGTAACATCGGGTAAGGGTGGCGTTGGTAAGACAACTACTACCGCAAATGTAGGTACCGGCTTAGCAATGCTGGACAAGAAAGTTGTATTGATTGACACTGATATAGGTTTAAGAAATCTCGACGTAATCATGGGCTTGGAGAATCGCATCGTATACAATCTTGTGGATGTAATTGAGGGAACCTGCCGTATCCGTAATGCCCTGATCAAGGATAAGCGTTATCCGAATCTTTATCTGTTGCCCTCCGCTCAGACCAGAGATAAAAGTGCAGTATCCCCTGAGCAGATGAAAAAACTGGTAGATGAATTAAGAGATGAATTTGATTACATAATTCTTGATTGTCCTGCAGGTATCGAACAGGGTTTCAAGAATGCCATAGCAGGTGCAGACAGAGCATTGGTCGTTACAACACCCGAGGTTTCTGCTGTTCGTGATGCTGACCGCATCATTGGGTTATTGGAAGCCAATGAGATGAAGCAGACACATCTGATTGTCAACAGGATCAGAATGGATATGGTAAAACGTGGAGACATGATGTCCAGTGATGATGTTAGCGAGATATTGGCCATAGATATTATCGGTATCGTACCGGATGATGAAAGCATTGTTATCTCTGCAAATCAGGGTGAGCCCTTGGTAGGGAATGATTCTCTGGCAGGTAAAGCTTATTTGAATATTTGCAACAGATTGCTTGGTGTGGAGGTTCCTTTCTTAGATTTGGATGAGAAGCTGGGATTATTCGAGAAACTGTTTGGCAGACGTAAAAAATAGGGGGAGGTTAGCATAATGGGCTTTTCAGATTTCTTCAAAAAAAAGGGAACCGGCAGTATCGCAAAAGACAGATTGAAGCTGGTGTTAGTTTCTGATCGTGCCGGATGTTCTCCCGAAATCATGGAGCAAATTAAGAATGATATTATTGCGGTAATATCTAAATATATCGAAATAGACTTAGAAGGGCTGGATATTAAAATCACTCAAATGGAATCCGAATCGAATAACGGTTCCGTTCCGGCGTTATTTGCCAATATTCCGATTAAAGATTTGAAGGCCTCTAAGAAATAAGGAAATCGCCTGATGTTCAAATTTAAACAATATGATTTTAAGCGATATAGTATACCGTTAATCATAGTAGTCTTGATCGTGGGCTTCCTCGGGGCCTATCTTATCATGCAGGTGCAGCCGAAAAGCGAGGTAATCTGGCATCTTGCAGGATTAATAGGCGGTATGATAGGTGCAATTATCCTGTCCCTCATAGATTATCATTTTATATCGATGTTCTATATCGTTTTATATGCAATTAATTTGGTTCTGCTGGTATTGGTTAGGGTGAACGGAGTAACAATTAATCATGCCAAACGATGGCTTGATCTTGGCTTTATCTCCTTTCAGCCTTCGGAGCTTACGAAGATCATACTCATTATTTTCGTAGCGAAGCTTTTTTCCATCCTTAGACCAAAGATCAACAATTTTTTTATTCTACTGCTAGCCATCGTATCAGTAGGAATGCCAACGTTCCTGATTCTAATTCAGACAAATCTTTCCACCAGCCTTGTTATCGCATTCATCTTTTTAATGATGCTCTTTGCGGCAGGGCTCAGTTGGAAGATTATCCTGCCGGTACTGGTACTTGGTATACCGATAGTTATGGGACTGTTCTGGTATATCCAGCAGGATTATCAGGTGCTGCTTAAGCCTTATCAGCAGGAAAGAGTATTATCCATGCTGAATCCTGAGGAGTATCCCGATACCATGTTTCAACAGGATATCTCTGTCAGAGCAATCGGTTCCGGAAGACTATATGGAAAAGCACTGGAGACAGGCAGTACAGATACCCGCAGTTATGATTACCTTCCGATTTCTGAAAGCGATTTTATCTTTGCGGTAGCCGGTGAAGAATTTGGCTTCCTCGGCGGTTGTCTGATTCTTGCTTTATATACAGTGATCATCTATATCTGTATTAATACGGCCAGACAAGCCCCGGATTATATGGGAATGCTCATCGCCGTCGGTTTGGCATCCATGTTCATGTTTCAGGTATTTGTCAATATCGGTGTGGCGACTCAGTTATTACCAAATACGGGAATTCCGTTACCTTTTATGAGCTCAGGTCTTAGTTCCATGCTCAGTGGTATGCTGGCTGTCGGAATCATACTAAATATCCGGCTCCAACCTAAGAGATCCAGGTCCAATGGGTAACCGGTCAAGTAAACAAAGTTTATTATGATGAATGAGGGGAAATCAGTAATTAACTATATAGTGTGCCGTTAACAGGCGGCAGAAGGGAGGTATATATGAATATTGGTATGATAGCCCATGACTCAAAAAAGAAACTGATGCAGAACTTTTGTATCGCATATCGCGGTATCTTAAGTAAGCATAATCTGTATGCAACCGGAACTACCGGACGTCTGATCGAAGAGGTAACCAACCTAACGGTCCATAAGTATTTAGCCGGTCATCTTGGCGGTGAACAGCAGCTAGGTTCCCAAATTGAGCATAACCAGATGGATTTGATCATTTTTTTGCGTGATCCTTTGACTCCGAAGTCCCATGAGCCGGATGTAAATAACATCTTCCAGCTTTGTGATAAGCACAACATCCCTCTGGCAACCAATCTTGCAACTGCCGAACTAATTGTGAAGGCGTTGGACCGCGGTGATTTGGACTGGAGAGAGCTCTTCAAAACCTGATTAAATATATGAGGTGGTTCGAATGAGAAAGAAGCTGATAGCTTGTCTTTGTGTTAGTTTGTTGGTAGTATCTCTTGCAGGCTGTTCATCTACGGAAGAGCTTCTGACCTATCATCAAGCTTCTGGTGTGGCAGCAATCGATACCCGACTTTCACAGGCAGATTATTTTTCTGAAGACCTGGTTACTGTAACTCAGGAAGACAATAATGGCAATGCCGAAGAATTATCCGGCACCGGATCAAGTCTTTTAGTTGATGTTACAGATCAGAAACTGCTTTATGCAGAACATGTCTATGATAGATTATATCCTGCAAGCCTCACAAAGCTTATGACAGCTCTTGTTGTGCTACAGTATGGTGAGTTATCCGATCAAGTTACTGTCAGCTATGCTGCCTCCCATATCACAGAAGGCGGAGCTAAGCTATGCGGCTTTGCGGAAGGCGACAAGATCTCCATGGAGGCTTTACTGAAAAGCCTTCTTGTTTATTCCGGAAATGATGCAGCTATTGCTATTGCTGATCATATCAGTGGGAGTGAAGAGGCCTTTGTTCAAAAGATGAATGAGGAGGCTGCAAAAATCGGTGCTGTCCATACAAATTTCGTCAATTCCAACGGACTTCATAATGAAGAACAGTATACGACAGCTTATGATATGTATCTAATTTTCAATGAACTGTTATCCTTTGATACCATCCGGTCTATCATAAACACTGATTCCTATACAGCTGTATATCACGATAAGGACGGAACCGAGAAGCAGAAAACCTTTGAAGCAACAAATCAATATTTAAGCGGCAAATCGGAAGTACCTGAGGGAATTGAGATACTCGGAGGAAAAACCGGGACGACAAGCAAGGCCGGAAGCTGCCTGGTATTACTCAGTAAGGACGCAGCCGGAATGGAATATATATCCGTTATCATGAAGTCGTCGGGCAGTGAAGCTTTATATTCACAAATGTCCTTTTTACTAGGCTTTATCAAGTAAATTCAGGTCTATGATACGTATGATTAAAATACTCTTTAAAGGAATTTTATAGTTGTTTTTCAATACACTATGTACTATAATTGAACTATAAAATCATTTATCCAATTTAATATTTGGCACCGCACATCTTACGTTGCGCCCACCATAAGGAGGAGATTACAATGATACAGATTATTTCAGGTGAGAAAGGTAAGGGTAAGACCAAAATCCTTATCGACAAAGCAAACACCGAAGTGAAAGCTGCTAAGGGAAGCATTGTTTATCTTGACAAAAGCAACAAGCACATGTACGAACTCAGTAATAAAATTCGCCTTGAGAATGTTAGGGATTATTACATCGAGAACAGTAGTGAGTTTATCGGTTTTATCTGCGGTATCGTGTCCGGAAATCATGACCTACAATCAATTTACTTTGATAGTTTCCTTAAAATAGCTTATATTAATGATGATAATTTCGAATCAGTACTCTCCAAATTAGAAAAAATTTCAGAGGAATTTCATGTTGATTTTATTCTCAGTATATCCTTGAATAGCGATCAACTTCCCGAGACTATAAAGAAGAATGTCATTGTATCATTGTAAGATGATATTTACGTAATAAAAGAATGAAGGAGCGCTCGTTATTTAAGCGCTCCTGTTTTTGTCTTATTCAGACAATCTTTATTCATTTCTCAGTCTTCCGAAGAAGCTTAATGCATATAGACCGGATACACCGACGAGGGCATATATGATTCTAGAAACAATTGTCATGTTTCCGAAAATCGCTTTAACCAAATCGAAGCTGAAAAAGCCGATTAATCCCCAGTTCACTGCACCAATCACAACCAGGACCAAAGCGATGTAATCTAATGTTTTCATAATGAACCTCCTTCATTTTGGATGACGTAATTCAAATCGCAGGAACCCCGTTTGATTTTTGTCTCTTTTTATATAATAACCCTTTATTAGAATTTTATTCATCCGGTGAATGAAACCTTGGTCTCTGTTAAATCTGGTTACTATTCACTCCCTTCACAGTAACGGATGCTTTCTGCATGCAAATTCGCAACGCGAAGCAGAAATTATCTCTTGTATCACTTTCATAAGTAGCTTAACAGCAAGTGTCAAGTTACTATGTGTACAGATAAATTAGTTCTAGTTTGCAGGAAAAACCGAAAAAAGGGTTTAAAAATTCTTAAAAAGTAAGTATAATGGTAAAGGTATCTGTGCACTATTTTCATCTGCATTATTTAGATATTAATGTTTCATTCAGGAGGCAGGAGCTTGAGCAACCAAAAGGTCGTGAAATTCAAAAAACGAAAAAGTATCAATATCGGTGTTATCGTATTTTTAATCCTTTTTCTTTATATTGCGATAAACGTGTATATTTACTTTACAAAAGAACAACTGACCATTTATGAGGTTCATGAAGGCAGTACCGCTATCGATAACCGTATCACCGGATTAATTCTTCGCGATGAGGAAATCATTACTTCAGATAAGGCGGGCTATGTTTCCTATTATCAGAAGGAAGGTGCACGAGTAGCAAAAAATGAGACAATTTATTCCGTAGATGATTCCGGTATGATGAGTGACGTTCTTGCGAGTGGAGATGTTCCCATAAAAATGTCTAAGCAGGATAGTGCTGAGCTATCACACACAATAGAAGAGTTTCGTAATCTTTACACTGATGATGATTTTTCCTACGTGTACCGCTTTAAGGATGATGCAGAAAGTACAGTACTCGATATCCTGAATACCACAATCCTGGATAATCAGAAAACCCTGATGGATGAAACAGGACAAACCTATAATCTGGATGCCGTAAGAAGTTCAAAGAGTGGTATTGTAACCTATTATTCCGACGGGTATGAGAATATCAAGGCAGACCAAGTCACCAAGGATCTGTTTAAGGTGGAGGAATATATCCGTACAGGGCTCAGGACAACCGATATCATAGATCAAAATACTCCGATCTATAAGCTAATCTCCTCGGAAAAATGGAATATTGTTCTTCCTCTGACCGAGGAACAGTACGGTATGCTGAGTGGTAAGGAACAGGCCCGTTTTACTATTCTGGAGGATGATTTGGAGCTCACGGCAGCGCTTTCCCTAAGTCAACGCGGTTCGGATTACTTTGCCACACTTACGTTGAATAAATACCTTTCGAATTACATAGAAGATCGTTTTCTTGAGATAGAGCTGGATTTTGACTCAGTAGAAGGCTTAAAGATTCCTTTATCCTCAATTATAGAGAAGGATTTTTATCTGGTGCCTTTGGAATATTTTACCATGGGTGCAGACAGTACAGACAAAGGTCTGATCGTAGAAGCCTACGATGAAAAGAGTGGAGATGTTAAGCATACTTTTACTCCTACAGAGATTTATTACCAGGACGATGCCTATGCATATGTGGATACGAAGGATTTCGAAGTCAACACCAGCATTAAATATCCAGTGAAGGAAGGAAGTAAAAGTCCGGCAGGTGACGATCGATATACACTTGGCCCGACTAATAAGCTGACCGGCGTATACAATGTAAATCAAGGCTATGCAGTATTCCGAAGAATTGAGCTTCTTTATGAGAATAAGGAATATGCTATCGTAAGCAACAATACTTCGAACGGTCTTTCAGCCTATGATCAGATCGCCTTGGATGGAAAGACAGCTGTCGACGAAGCGATTATATATTAAATGGAGAGAACTATGATGAAGGATAATATTATAAATATCGAGCAGAGAATTCAGGCGGCTTGCGATCGATCGGGCAGAAATCGATCCGAAGTAACTCTGATCGCAGTCAGTAAGACAAAACCAAATGAGATGCTTAAGGAAGCCTATCAGCTGGGTATGCGCCACTTCGGTGAAAATAAAGTACAGGAGCTCAGTCAGAAATACGAGGACCTGCAGTCAGAATTTACGGATGGTATACATTGGCATCTGATCGGCCACCTACAGCGCAATAAAGTTAAGTATATCATTGACAAAGCTGAATTGATACATTCCGTAGATTCCTTGCGGCTTGCAGAGCAGATTGAAGAAGAAGCAGTAAAGAAGGGGCTGATCAGTGATATACTGATAGAAGTAAACATTGCCGGAGAGGATACCAAATTCGGTGTAAGTCCGACAGAAACCCCTACCTTGATCAGGCTGCTCCAAAGCCTTACTCATGTAAGGGTAAGAGGCCTGATGACAGTCGCTCCATACGTGGAAAATCCCGAAAAAAACAGAAAGTATTTTGAAAAATTGCGTCAATTATATGTTGACATAAAAACAAAAAACATTGATAATATTGGTGATGGAAACATTTCCAAACCGTTAGAGCAGTTTGATATCCTTTCGATGGGCATGACAGGAGATTTCGAGGTGGCTATTGAAGAAGGTGCCACAATGGTCCGGGTCGGGACAGGCATTTTTGGTGAACGGGATTATAGCCACTAGGACGTTTCTTATGATATAAATGTTTATGCCGTTAGCGGCGAGATGGAGGTATAGACGGATGTCTAATATTTTTAAAAATTTCTTAAATTCCATGAAGTTGACTGAAGATGAGGATGATTACGAGGAGTATTTACACGAGGAGTCTGAGAAAGAAATAAAACGGGCAAAGCGTGAGGAACGAAGAGAAGCACACAATGAGAGATATGTTGAAGCACCAAAGAGCCAGCAGATTTCACCTGCTCCTGCGAGCACAAGTGATTTCAGGAAAGAAAGGGTTACTAAAATGGAAAAGACTTCAGCAGGTAAGGTTGTTCCCATTCGTACTACACCCAAGGGTCTCGAGGTTTGCATCATGAAGCCCACCTCCTTTGAAGATTCTCAGGAAATATGCGATATGCTGTTAACCGGCAGGGCTACTGTGATCAATCTGGAAGGATTTGACGACAAGCTCGCACAGAGAACTATGGATTTTATCTCAGGTTCCGTTTATGCAATCAATGGCAAACTGCACCGCATCTCCAATGCAATCTTTATCGTATCTCCCGATACCGTAGATATCTCCGGAGATTATCTTGATTTAATACAGGAAAGCGGCTTTGAACCTCCGACTTTTCATTCGAAGTTCTAGCTATGATGAATCAGGATAAAGAGGAACAGATTTTACGCAAACGGCTGTTGGATCTGGCAAACACTTCCTATCAGAGAGGAATCAATCTGTTTTCCGATTTTTTAAATCTGAATGAACAGAGCCTGTTATCCGGTTTAAAAAACGAATTACCAAGGATTAAGTATTTTACGAACGGAGGATTTTCCGATGCCGAGAGAAAAATACTTTGTTTTTGTGGGAATGAGCAGACCAAGAATGTCGATGAGATTGCTTTTCCGATTGCTTGTATTCGTGTAGAGCCACTCAACCAGAAATTCAGTGATTCGCTTAATCATCGTGATTTTCTCGGCGCTGTCCTAAATCTCGGATTGGACCGCTGTAAAATCGGCGATATCATCATAGAAGAAAACAAAGGTACTATTTTTGCACATGCTACAATTAGTCCATTCATCACAGAACAGCTGATTAAAGTGAAACATACGATGGTTTCCTGCACTATCATGGAGCAGAAGGATTTTCATTATCAACCGAAATATACTGAGATCCTGGGGACTGTATCCTCAGTTCGTCTCGACAGTGTTCTTTCCGTTGCCTTTAAAAGCTCCCGTAGCAGCCTGACCGGTTTAATAGAAGGCGGTAAGGTATTCGTTGGTGGTAAACAGGTATTATCCAACAGCTACCCCCTGAAAGAGAATGACATTGTATCAGTTCGTGGTCTGGGTAAATTCATTTATGCCGGAACCTCCTATCAGACTAAGAAGGGAAGATACAGCGTAAAAGTATTATTATACTCAGCATAAATTAAGAATAATCACTTCAACTATGCGTGCGCAGGAACAGGAGGAAACATGCTAACACCTTCGGAAATACTTAATAAGCAGTTCAAAACAGGTCTTGGATATGATAAAAAGGACGTCGAACAATACTTAAATGATCTGTCAGAGGATTTCGCCACTTTGCTGAATGAAAATGAAGATCTGAAGAAGAAGCTGAAGGACCAAAGTGATAGCTTAAGTTATTATAAGTCTATTGAGAAAACCCTCCAGAAGGCATTGGTTCTTGCAGAAAAAACCGCTCAGGATACAAAGGCAACCGCCTATAAAGAAGCAGAAGTCATCGAAAATGAAGCAAGGATAAAAGCCAATCTGATCATAGAAGAAGCCAGAAAGCAGATCGAATTCTTTGAACATAAAACTCTGAATCTGATGCAACAATATGATCTTTTCAAAATTCATTTTGAAAATCTGTTGCATGCTCAAATTGAAATTCTGAACAGTAAGAGCTTTTCCGTAAATACCGAGGATTTTCAATATAAAGAACCAAAGGAGGCCGAGGTTGATCCTACAGCCATCAGACAGCTGTCTGAGCAGAAGGCCCCTAAGAAGTCAACCGATACCAAAGAACTTTCCTTGGAAGAGCTTGATCAAATCAAATTCGATTTTCTTAAGGCTGATGAAAAAGACGCTAAATCAGAAGAACAGAATTATCAGACCGAAGACGGGTTTGAATTTTTTACAATGAAGGATGAATAGATTTTAGAGGAAAGCATAACCTCGTCTCGTATGATTGGATGCGGTTATGCTTAATTTATAGCATAAGGGGATTAATGATGAAAAATCTAAAACTCACAGTAAACTACGAAGGCCAGCCGGCTTATGATATTTTTATTGAGCCTGACTTTATGAAACTGGCTCAGGCCGTCAAAGATCTTGGCATGGAAGGCCGGAGATTTATGATACTAACCGACAGCAATGTCGGAAAATTCTATCTTGAGGGCTTGTCACGGCAGCTGCAACCTATCGCTAAATCAGTCCATAGCTTTACCTTTCCTGCAGGAGAAAAGAGCAAAACCCTTGATACTGTCAGCTTATGTTATGAGCAGCTGATACAGTCCGGTATGGACCGTAATGATGTACTAGTGGCTATGGGTGGAGGCGTCGTAGGAGACTTAACCGGCTATGTCGCAGCGACTTATCTTCGCGGAATACGTTTCATCCAGGTACCCACTTCACTGCTTGCCATGGTAGACTCCAGTATTGGTGGTAAGACTGGAGTAGATTTTAAAGCATACAAGAATATGGTAGGTGCATTTTATCAACCGAAGCTGGTATATATGAATATTTCAACCCTTCTGTCCTTGCCGGAAGCAGAATATTTTTCCGGTATGGGAGAAATCATCAAGCATGGACTAATAAAAGATGCCTCTTACTATCAATGGATTAAGGACTATACCATAAAAATCTGTACACGGAAATATGAACCTCTTCGTGATATGATCAGCAGAAGCTGTGAGATAAAAAAAGCAGTCGTAGAGCAGGATCCCAAGGAACTGGGCGATCGCGCATTATTGAATTTCGGGCATACGATCGGACACTCCGTCGAGAAGCTGAAGAATTTCTCCTTATTACACGGAGAATGTGTCTGCATCGGAATGGCCGCGGCCTCCTATCTATCCATGAAGCGTGGTTTGATCAGCCCAGATGATTATACTGATATTCTTGCTGTGTTTCAGCGGTTCAGACAGCCCGTCAGTACAAATGGTATCACCGCAGAGGAAATCTATGAGGTAACGAAGCTAGATAAAAAGATGGATGCTGATCATGTAAGATTCATCCTGCTGACTGGTATAGGCAGTTCCATAATTGATACTACAGTGACAAAGGATGAAATGTTGGACGCTATTAATACTATACTAAAATAAGGGATAATACATACCAAGGGGTATCTGTATTGGAGGACATTATGAAGGAACGAATGAAGCATTTGTTATTATTTATTCTTATTGTGGGAGTTGATCAGGCAGTGAAGTTCTGGGTAAGGAGTACCCTGATGAATCAGGAGCCTCTGGTAATCATACCAAAGGTATTATCCTTACAATATCATGAAAATACTGGAGCGGTATGGGGAATTATGAGCGGTCAGGTACAGTTTTTAAGCATTTTCACCCTGATTATCCTAATTCTGATCAGCTATCTGTATTTTAAGATCCCTCAGACAAAAAGACTCTCCGCACTCCGTGTCATCGCAGTCTTTATTCTCGGTGGTGCAGCCGGCAATCTGATTGATCGTTTTCTCCTGGGACATGTAGTAGATTATATCTATTTTGAGATCATAGATTTCCCTCTGTTCAATGTCGCTGACAGCTGTCTGACCGTATCCTGTATCCTGTTATTTATCCTTGCGATTTTCTATTACAAGGATGAAGATTTTGCCTTTTTGGATCAGCTTCTCCATAAAAAGAAAGCTGAAAAAGCAACTGTAGGAGCAAAAGAGGAAGAGCTCGCACAAGCAACAGGCCTAAAGGATGAGGAAGATCGTACTCTTTTTGATCGCGACCATGAGCAGGAAATCACAGCTCAAGAGCAGAATAGTTCCTCTCAAGATACAGAAGGTAAATAACATCAGTAATAATATACAGAATATTATTATGTAAACCAAGAAAGGATCATACTCCATGGATGAGGAAGTAATGGAGCTTCCGGAGCAGGAAGAGGCGCTGGAGTTCATTGTAAAGGATGAGGATGTTGGTAACAGAATCGACAAATATCTTTCCGTAATTCAGACGGAGCTGACCCGCAGCTATATACAGAAGTTGATCGAGGAAGGCCGTGTATTTCTTGAGGAGAAGCCCGTAAAATCCAATTTCAGAGTAAAAACGGGCCAGAGAGTAACAATCCTTCTTCCCGAACCAATAGAAGCTGAAATCGTCCCTGAGGACCTTCCAATCGATATTCTTTACGAGGATCAGGATATCATCATCGTTAACAAACAAAAAGGTATGGTGGTTCATCCTGCCGCCGGACACGCCTCGGGAACTCTGGTCAACGCTTTGTTATATCATTGCAGAGGTGAATTATCCGGTATCAATGGTGTTTTACGTCCGGGCATTGTTCACCGTATTGACCGGGATACGACAGGCATACTGGTCGCCTGTAAGAATGATAAAGCACATCAGTCGATTGCAGAACAGCTGAAGGTACACTCTATTACACGTAAATATCAGGCAATTGTATACCATACCTTTAAGGTGGAAGACGGAAGAGTCGAAGGTCCGATCGGTAGAGATCCCAAGGACCGCAAAAAGATGGCCATCAATCATAAAAACGGTAAGCCAGCTGCAACAAATTTCAGATTAATTGAAAATCTGTCCAATCAATATGCACATATTGAATGTTCTCTTGAAACCGGGCGTACCCATCAAATCAGGGTTCATATGGCGAGTATCCATCATCCGCTGGTTGGAGATACGGTCTATGGTCCTTCAAAGGATCCGTTTCATCTGGAAGGACAAGCCTTGCATGCAGGTGTTCTTGGCTTTATTCACCCATCTACAGGAAAATATATAGAATTTACTGCGCCACTGCCTGAGTACTTTATAGAATTATTAGAGAAATTAAGACATAAGGGGTAATTTTCGTTGAAAAGAAAACTCATTGAAGAATTAATCCGATGGAAAAGTGAAAACAACAATACACCGATACTAATGACCGGAGCGAAGGGTGTAGGCAAGACTTACCTGGCGTACGATTTTGCCAAAGCTTTTTTTGAACATATCTCTTATATTAATTTTGAGCGCAATCCCGAATGCGCTTCTTTTTTCTGTACGCTCGATGCAGAGGAAGCTACCTCTGCCATTCATAGCTATTTTCAGATCTCCGAGGATAGTCCCCAGGAAGGTAGAATACTAATCCTGGATGAAATCGGACGTTGTGAAGAAGCATTGCAGTCACTGAAAAAAGGGGTATTTGCTGACAGCTTCCGTTATATCATTGCAATCTCCAGTCATCCTTTGTCTAAAGAGCAGGAGATGGTATTTTCTAAGTTATCGGTTCACCCCCTGGAATTTGACGAATTCTTAAGAGCCATCGGCAGTGAATGGTATATTGAAGCTATCTTAAATCATTTCTATTCGAATACCAATATCCCTGAAATCGTACATAAGGAGCTTTTATCACTACATAGACTATATCTGCAGATCGGCGGAATGCCCGGACTCGTAAATGAATACCTGAACTTTTCAGATGCTGTAAATGTACCCGAACAGCATTCCTTTATAGTAGGTTCATATCATGATTATATCAGCAGAGATAATACGGACAGTGACGCACTAAAGATGAAGCAGGTATTTGATAGCCTTACGTATCAATTAATTAAAGAAAATAAGAAATTTCAATATAAAATCATTCGAAAAGGAACCACCCATGCAATGTACCGCGACGCAATTCAAAAGCTTGTAGAGCAAAATTATGTCATTCGCTGTAATAAGATCAGTATTGACCAGCTGCAGACCCCTTCAGAACTTATTTTACTGAATAATTCCTGTGACGCAGCCAACAGTAATTTCAAATTATATCTTCCCGATACCGGACTTCTCTATTCAAAATTAATAGAAGAGCAAGGCATTTCCGGTGTTGTGAATAATAAAAAAGCCCTTCTTGAAAATTATGTCGCACAATCCCTGCAGGCAAAAAATTATCCCTTTGTCTTCTGGGAATCTGAATCGATGGCAAAGATTGATTTCATCATCGCAAAGAACCTTGAAATCATCCCCATTGAAATCCACGAAAGTTCAAATACGAGATCGAAGAGTATCAGTGTATTAAGACAGAAATGTGAATTTCCTTATGCCATTAAGATATCTTCCAAAAACTTCGAATACTCAAATCAGATCAAATATGTCCCTTATTATGCTGTGTTCTGTTTGTAATGCCATATTTTAACTAATACTTTACGAATTTGTTAAGAAAACTGTTGACAAATCCATTCTATTATTATAGTATAGAAATGCATCGGTCGTCTACGTGTGTAGATATTCGCTTTAATCACCCCTGATAATTTATTCTACAACGGTAAGTTCCTGTTTTTACAGGTTGCATATAGATTATATTTTTCTTGAATTAGTTTTAAATCATCTTCAACTTTACAGATAAGTATGATGTGAAAGCACTACAGAATACAGCAGATGAATGGAGAAGCATATGCTGTATTTTAATTTCTACAATTGTAGTACTAATTATTCAGGTTAAGGGGTGTAGGATTTCATGGCAACATTACCGGAGATACGTCTTCACGAAGGAGAATTGAATATCATGGAATTATTGTGGTCGAACAAAGTTCTGGCCGCAAAGGATATTTCAAAGATAATCAAGGAATATATCGGTTGGGAGAAGAATACGACTTATACAGTCATCAATCGTCTGATTGAAAAAGGTGCAATTAAGCGGGAAGATCCAGGCTTTTTATGCAAAGCGGCAATATCCAAACGTACCGTTCAAACAATCGAGACCAAGGTGTTATTGAATAAGCTGTACAACGGATCTTTAAGTACCTTTCTGGCAGAGTATCTTAAAAATCAGGATCTCTCCAAAGCAGAGGTGCTTGAGCTTCAGAGAATTATTGGTGAACAGAGATTTTAATACCTGAGAGCTTATCAGGTGAGATAAGATTAATCGTTCGATGAGAATATTGATAAATGTGATAAAGCCTTATAATAAGGCTTTTTTGCATACTTGAGATCAAATTCATAATAATATGTATTTTAATAATATGTATTTATATATTAGTTTTTCTTCTGTAATTTTAAATTATATTTGTAATAATATGGTATTCCATTTATTTACACTGCCATTTATGGTTAAAATAATCAATTTCGTATAGTTATAGTTTTATTAATCATTGAAATTACAGTCATAACAAGTATTCAATAATGAGAGAGAAAGAGGATTAAGCGATGATATCGAGAACCTGGCATGGTATTGTACCAATTCAAAAAAAGAATGCTTTTCAAGAATATCTAAATAATACAGGTGTGAAGGATGCTTTATCGATTAAAGGAAATCTTGGAGTATATGTAGAAATCATCGATCAGGATAATTATTCGCATTTTTTCCTTTGTACAATTTGGGATACCTATGATGATATCATTAAATATGCCGGTGAAAATCCGATCATTGCAATAACTTATCCGGAGGATGCAGCTTATGGATTAATTTCAGATCCAATTGTAATTCATCAGGAAATAAATCATTCCGGTAATCCTTTTAAAAACGAAATCGAAAGATAATAAATTCTTCAGCATCATAATATATTGACTATCAGGGAAAGGCCTACAGCCTAATAAAACATGCTGAGAGAAGTGATTTTCAGGGCTAAAGTATGTATTTCCAGTTTATCGTACTATTCGCAAAACGCTTGTTTAACGAAATGTTATTAAGTATTTTTATATCTACATGAAATACTATTACAGAAAACTCTAATGTCCTGTACGAATCATCTGATATTTTTCTACTATACCAGATACACCAGGACCTAATACAGATATTTTAGAGATTTTAACAACATCTCCAGCATCAATATTATCAATCATATTAATAAATTCTTTTGGTTCTTTACTTTCATTATTAAATATATCGACATTTCCTATAAATGCAAAAAACACTCTTATAATAAAAGAATGTTTTTTTCATGAAATATAATTATAAAACTTGAAGAGAAATCTGATAATGATAATATCCTTTTCTTATGAAATACTCTGGATGAATATTTTTCGTCCAGCCAGTGTCTCCACCTAATCCTGTATGGAGGTAATCCACATTCAAATAAATATTATTATCTTTGCTTATGTCCTCTTTATAGTTAGCCTGATCACAAGAAATTATCGAATAATCATGAATATCAAAATGAAACGGAACAGCACCTGATACACAAATTCCATGGCCTGATATATCTTTGACGATCAGATATCTTACGTCCTCTTTTCCTCCACATTCAACTGGTTTGATATAAGGAGTATACTGATCAGCAACTGTGCTACTGTAACAACCGATGTGTGCTGCTTCTTTTCTATCACAATAATTTTCCCAGGGTCCTCTTCCATACCAATTAATATGATCTTTATGCTCAGTGAGCTTAAAGGAAAGTCCGATCCTAGGAATGGTTTCCGTAATGCAATTATTAATTACTGTTTTACTGAATTCAATTCCTTTACTTCCAATTCGATATTGTGTCGATACTGTTATTTTTTCCTCATTATAAGATACCTCAGTAAAAATAAAAATCTGCGTTTCTGATGCTACTGTTTTTATACTCAATATTTGCTTGATTGGCTTATTTAATCCTTCTTCTTTCCATTTTTCTGCATAATTTTTTCCTTGTTCATTTGCTCCTTCATCGATACCTGTAGCTGCACGGTAGAAGTTATCACAACCTCCGATAAAGGTTTCTTCTGACCCCAGAACTACTTTATCGAACGTGCATTCCGATTTATCAAAACTTATCTCTGTATCCTTACCTGTTATAATAATTTTATCATCTGTATCATTGACAAATAATTTCTCGTCTGTTATGCATACATCTCTTTTATAAAGTGCCGACTGTTCCAAAGGAAGTTGATACGAATATATAACATGACCCATATCTGCATAATCTGATTTTTCTCTTAATGAGAACTTGAAATTCACAAATGCTTCTCCCCTGATTTTATCTGTATCAAAGTCAAAATCTAAAGCTTCCGATTGACCTGCAGGCGTAAAATACTGTTTTAATTCCCCATGCTGGGTAATATTACCATCGCATTGCAGTTCCCAAGTAATTCTGAGATGCCCGAGATCAAGTTGCTGATAATTATTCTTAATCTTGTACATACTCGTTCCAAAGTACAGAGGCGCTTCTAAATATATTTTTATAGGTGCCTGACAATTTCTCACTTCATATGCCGCCGGTTTCCAGCATAAATCAGGAAACACAATACCATTAAGGCACATGTCTTTTACCGGATCGACAACCGTTTCATTAAAAGATCCCCCATAAACATACTTGATAGAACCATCCTCTCTCCTTTGTGTTAATGCTTTATCTTGGAAATCCCAGATAAATCCACCCTGAAAACGAGGATATTTCTCTACCAGATCCCAAAATTCTTTGAAGTTACCATTACTGTTACTTTTCGCATAAGCATATTCACACATAATGAATGGTCTAATATCATTTAGATCTGCCATTTTATCTTCTATCCATGATTTCAATGGATACATAGGTGCAATGATATCTGTGATATTAGCACCCGGATTACAGGATTCATATTGAACATATCTGGTTTTATCATATTCTTTTATCCAACCATACATAGCAGCGTGATTCATCCCTGCACCAGATTCATTTCCCAGTGACCAGAGTAAAATGGAGGGATGATTTTTATCTCTAAGAACCATTCTGGACGCACGTTCAATATAAGCTGCTGTCCATTCCGGAGACGAACTTAACTGACCGCCATAACCATGTGTCTCAAGATTTGTTTCATCCACCAGATAGATACCCATCTCATCGCATAAGTCATACCAGTCGTTTGCATGAGGATAATGGCTGGTTCGAACTGCATTAAAATTCAACTGCTTCAAACAGCAAATCTGTTGTTTCATATAATCTTTTGTAACACATCTTCCGGTTTCAGGACAAAATTCATGCAAGTTAACTCCACGAACGATCAATCTTTTTCCGTTAACATAAAGTACTCCATCCTTACAAATTTCAATTTTACGAAAACCAACTTTCGTGCTCTCAATATCTGTAACTTGTCCTTCCCCATCAATGGTTTCCATAACTAAAGTATACAAATATGGATCTTCCGCTGACCATAAATGGGGCTTATTTATTTTAACGGATGGAAATGCTACAAATTTAGGCAGCAGATAAAAACCACATTTCGCATATGGTTCGCTTTGAAAACTAGTTACAGCTTGCTTTTTGGCGTCATAGAGGCTTAATCTTACAAAACATTCACCGTAACCTTTCACTGCATTATTCGGGTGAAGCATAATCTTTAATTCAGCTTCTCCATAATTATCTCCTTGAAATAATGTTTCTACCTTATAATCAAAAATGCGTTGTTTCGCTTTCGCATAAATTCTTACGTCGCGATGGATTCCGGACAAATGCCAGTAATCCTGATCTTCCAAATAAGTTCCATCACAAAATTGAAGAACTTTTACGGCAAGCTCATTTTTTCCCTTTTTGACAGCATGCGTTATATCAAAGGCAGCCTCCAGCTTACTGTCCTGAGAATATCCTATCTCGGTACCATTAATCCAGAGATAAAAACAGGATTCCACCCCACCAAATTCGATAAATATATCTTTTCCATCATAATAATCAGGAATATCAAAGACAGTACGATAGCATCCTGTCAGATTTTTCTCAGGTACATAGGGTGCATTGAGTTCCAGCTGTTCTTTTGCTATCTCTATTTCAAAATGAGAAGCTTCCTCATTTCTCTGAAACGGATAAAGCATATTGGTATAAACAGGTTTTCCATACCCATGCAGTTCCCAATTCGATGGCACCGGGATGTCATCCCAGCCATGGTCATCAAAATAATTATCTTCAAAACCTATGGGTGCTTCCAAAGGACTTTCTGCCAGCTTGAATTTCCAATTCCCATTTAAGCTTTGTACATACTTTGAGGCGTTACGATTACCAATCAAAGCCTTTTCAAAAGTTTCATAAGCTCCATAGGGAGAATGCATTGGATAACGATTCCTTTGTGTTACATATTGATTTTCCCATTCCTTGTTCATAATATCCTCCATTCTTCCGTTTACGACAGCTCAAACAAGATGAATTGTCAAGCCAACATCCACGCATGTTTTTGCGAGGCTATTTGCTCGCATGCATAAATTCAACGTGTGAAAATATCTTTTTTATTTTCACACTATATTCTTTTATCATATCTGGTATAAATGTTTTGTTTTCTATTGTTTTAATGATATTATTATACTATCATTTGTATATGTAAAAAATGTTTTATCTGGTTATTATTTTATCCAATTTGGTATATTGAACGACGCTTTTTACAATAACATTCAGCAGAAGGGATTCCCATGAAACTTGAAATGAAAAAAGATGTTATATACCGTTGTATCGGATCTGATTTTAATAACGGAATCTTAGCGTGTGGTTTTATGACTAAACCAACGAAAGATCACTCACAGTATAATCTGCTTATCAATTACTACAGTTGTTTTTTGCTTCTATCCGGCAGTGGTTTTTACTATACGAAGGATAATGAGAAAATTCCAATTCATACAGGAAATATCGTGCAACGTCTTCCGGGAATTAGCCATTCCACAGAGATTATTCCGGATGGAAACTGGCTCGAGTTCTTTATCAGTTTTGGTCGTTCCACCTATGATTATTTGTGCAGTTTAAATCTTCTTCCTATTGATATTCCAGTTAGAAAAGTAAACTATGATGAATTTACGATACAAAAACTATCCAGACTTTTATCTAAACTAAAAGGCGCTGATGATATTGATTTACCATATCTATCTCTACAAGCTCAAGAAATTGTACTATCTTTTCATTCCTGCATGCAAAAAGCTTCTTCAAACGATTCTCAGATTGAATCTATGGAAGAAGCCTGTCGACTATTATCATTTGACATTAATAAAACAATCTCTTTAGAGAAAATAGCCGCTGCGTTGAATATGGGTTATGAAAACTTTCGAAAACAATTTCATAAATATACCGGTTCTTCTCCAGACAGATATCGAATTGAGCAGAGAATGAAACACGCTAAACTTATGTTATTATCTGGTAATTCCATCAAAGAAACTGCTCTGCTAACAGGGTATAGTGATACATATTCCTTTACAAAACAATTTACCCATACGGTTGGAATTTCACCCGGTCGTTATATTAATGATAAGCCAAATAGGCAGAAGTAACGCAACCTGATCTGCCACAGTTGTTAAGGTCAGATTCTCCATATAATTCTCGTTTATATATTCAACTGCCATATCAACAAAAAACATTTAACCATTTCATTCCTAGTATTTGATTTTGAAAGAAATCCCATATTATCTTCATATAAGTAACATCCTTTTTATAATATCGATGTTTATCGATTTGTTCATAGTATATTCTTCATATCGATGTTTGCCAATATTGTTTTTTAAGGATAATTACGACTTTGACGAATTTTTATGTCAAACATACGGGATTGACGATGTTTTATGTCAAAATACGACTTTGACGAAGAATTATGTCAAAATATTTTGACATAATTCTTCGTCTATGAAATATAAATATGTGTATTTACTAGGATTATAGAAACTTTTATTGACGAACTTTTATGTCAATCGACAGTAGGCATTGAAAATATTTAACCTTAAAAACTACTATTTTAAAACCAAAATTGGCAGAAAGGAATGAATTATTATTCAGGGAAAAATGAGGTTTAAATTTTTAGGATTAAACTCTTTTCAGGGAAAAAGGACCCGTCGAAAACTTACTTCTCTGCGATCTTGCTCCAGGGCGCTGAGGTAAAAAAGTTTTCTTAAGTGAAGGTCTGGACGTACTATTTACTGGCTTAACCAAGATGAAGAAATCGAGGTTGAACTGGATATTCGTATCGGTCAGAAACCACTTCGCATTTGATAAATGATGCGAACTCAATCCTCCCGGAAAATAGGCTTATGTGTTTTATAGCTATTCAAAGTTTTGCTGAATAAAATTAATAAAACCTTTTTTTACTACTTCATCGGAATTATCCTTGAACCATTCATAAGATTCCTTTAATCCCTCAAATAAATCCTTTTGGTTTGCCAGTAATTCATTTTGTCGTGATACGTCTAAACTATATTCATAATCATAAAAACTAAAATACTCCCTTTGATTGTTATGATTAGTTATATATATTTTTTCTAGAGGTGTTCCTATAACCTTATAACATAATTCAACAAATGTGTTTACATCTACCAAATTTGTATTTCCAACATTAAAAATGTGTTCGTTTGGATGCTTTTCTAATATTTTTTCAATCATCTTGCACAAATCGTCTACATGATAAAATTGTAATTTCATCTTGCCATCTTTAGGAATATAGAACTTTCTATTTTTCAAAGCACATTCAAATACAAACGGTTCTCTATATAGATTTTGCATTGGACCATATAAATAAGGCGGTCTTAGAATATATGCATTATGAACTTTTGAAAGTAAGTATTCTTCAGCTTCAATTTTACCAGTTCCATATTTACCCCATATCGTATTCACACCAACACCTTGAGTTTCTGAAAATGGTTGCATGTTTCTTTCTGGATAAACAGCAGATGAACTTACAAATATGTAATCTTTAAATTCTCCAATAGCATCTAGTAAATTTTTGATATCTTTCTGATTATAGCCACAAACATCAATTATAACATCAAACGAATACTGCTTTAGACAGTTCCCTAAATTATTTCTATCTGCACAAACTAATTTAACATTCTCTATTTGTTCTTTAGTCCCTCTATTTAATACATAAACCTCATTGTTTTTTGATTGAAAATATTTTGCTACATATTTACTAACAAAAACAGTTCCGCCAGTAACTAATATGCGTTTCATAAAATCCCCTTTTAATCAATATATAAGTAAATTAATAAATATTACTTGGTTCGCAATTGATAACGATTGTGAACGTATATTCAGGTGTCAATAACAGCAACCTGATACTCGTCTTCATATATTATTCTACCTATAAAATCCGTATAGACAATATCAAAAGCAACGTTATGTTTCTTAAATAAACCCATAATAGGTTTTAATTTTTCAAACATATGAGCTGTATTATCCACCTTAAAATATGTAATTGCCCCAATAGAATTATCATCATAATATATAGGGGGTTCCAGCAAGTTATCCTTAAACCATTGATCTATATTAATAAATAATATCTTGTCATCCTCACTAAAAATCTCATTCCGAATAAGCCTCCAACCAAGCGAAAAAATGCCTACGGGTTTTTTTGTTCTATAAGATAGGTCTCTACCCTGGATTCTCATGTAATTTGCTACGTTCATACTTTTCCTCCTGTACTAATTAGTAATTCACAATCGCCACCAACTACGAAGTATTATCATCCTTGATGCCCATATGTTAATAAACATAATGAGAATTTCACTCTTAACACTTAGCTACCTTGTTGCTCATTTTATTCATTCATATTTATCTTGTAGTTATTTAATCTGATGACATAAAGAGACAAAACATCCAAAATCAAAAGAATTTTTGATATTCGTCCCCTAGTCCATCGATTCTTTGTCCGCGGTACTGATATATTGTTTTGCTTCCATTACTTTTCGAAATAAACGTTTATTTCTTGCCAGCATTTCATTTTTCCAATAAGTCTTGGCAAAATAAAACTTAATGTTCTATATTCATTAGTAATTACCTTCACTTGACTTATGTCATATGTAAAAAATCCATTTTTGCATAAATACATTTCGTCATAATAATACGCTCTCATTTCTGTCCTAGCCATAAAGAAAAACTCTAGTGTTTTAGAAAGATCACTTCCACAAATGTTTATATTTAAAATTTCTGTTTCAATCAACGTATTAATATAATCAATTTGCTTGAAATTAATATGATGAACCATTTTCATGAACTAGAATTGAGACTTCTATGATCTTTCATCGTGGTAAATAGTATTAATAATAGTTACATAAACACAAGTAAGCTGATTGACATTACTATCATACCTGCTATAAGTCCGTAAATTGAATAATGGTGCTCGCCATATTCTCTCGCTGTTGGTAAAAGTTCATCTAATGAAATAAAAACCATAATTCCAGCTATCGCTCCAAACAATACCCCAAAGACAAAATCATTAAGTACTTGCATTAAAATGAGATATGCTATTAGTGCTCCTGCTGGCTCAGCTAGTCCTGATAAAAACGATACCCGTAATGCCTTCCTTTTACTCCCAGAAGCACAATATATTGGTATCGCTACAGAAATTCCTTCCGGAATATTATGTATTGCTACTGCTATAGCGATAGCTATGCCAAAAGATGGATTATGTATTGAAGACATGAATGTAGCCATACCTTCAGGGAAATTATGTATAGCTATTATAAGTGCCGTAAATACTCCAGTTCGCATTAACTTTTTATTAGCACTCAAATTACATACTGCATCAATCTCTTCGATTTTGTGCATTTCGTGAGGATTCTCAAATGAAGGTACAAATTTATCAATAATTGCAATTAATAGCATCCCTGCAAAAAACGAAGCAACATTAACCCAAGATCCAACAGTCTTACCCATACTGGATATCAATAATTCTCTAGAACTAGGAAATATCTTTACAAATGATATGTATATCATTACGCCTGCTGAAAACCCTAATGCAATTGATATGAGTTTAGTATTTGTTTTTTTAAATAATACAATAAGAAGTCCACCGATTCCTGTAGATAAACCAGCAAATAAAGTAAGTCCTATAGATAAAAATATATTTTGATCCCACATTATTTCTCACCAATGCTTCCTTGTTTATCCAATAATCTGTATGAATAAACGGCTGCCATAAGAAAGAGTACTGTATTACCCTTGTTGATAATACCTACATAAACAGGTTGTAATACCTGTGAGGCCAACAGGGAACAGATCGAACCAAACACCAAAAAGATAAAAGGATTCAAAAAAGCTGTCCAGCGCTTTAGTACAGTTCTACCCTGAATGATCAGTATAAATAGAATAACCTGCGGGATGACCCATGTAATTACATAGTGAACGATAAATACAGGCATAATTGCTAACATAATGTCATTGATAACGTGTTCCGCCAACGTTCTCTGTCCTGCCTCAGTAAGCCGTTGATAGATCATTGGGAAAAAGCATAATACGCTATGTATGAACGAAGAGCCCATAACAGTTCCAAACGAAGCGAAAGCAAAATACACATTTGCTGCTTTAGGATGTGTTTTTGCAAGCAGACACCGTATACTCCAGAACCCTAGCAGATAAAAGGGTATAAAGAACGCGCACAGGTTGAGTGAAAGTGGAAAACGCCAGCTCGCCATGTTCATCCATGCGGGATCGATGATAGTCATGCCGCTGGGTTCACCCGTAAACTCTAAAAGGTTATCCGCAACCACGATAATCGCTGCACTTACAGCCGCGAGTATGCAAAATAAAGTATTTTTTTTGCTAGTCATATTACTCCTTCTTTCTTCAATTTGCTATTCTCAACAGAAAATCTAAACCACTCTGAGAACGCCTAATTTTCACTTACTCTTTTTGTCTCGTTTTCATTCGAGTCAAAAATGTAATCAATGATTAGTGATATGATGCCATCAATACATTTTTCGACTGCCCCTTCAATTAGCATCTTTCGGTTAATTACTGCCAGCACCATTATTTTTACATAGTTCGCTATTACCTGCCAGTCACAATCCGTGCGTTTATCGGGAATAAGGCTCAGAAGTGCACCTGTTGTGATCGCTACATCTTCTTCCATCGGTATAATGCTCTTGGGGGCACGTGCGGCGAGCACCGCAAGGTCTTCTGCTGTAAGGTAGGCGTAAAGGTTATCATCTCCGAATGCCATACGTTTCAGGATTTTTCTTATGCATTCTTTCGTAAGTCCCCCTGCCTCGCTGACAAGAACCGTGATCTCTTGTTTATAAACCTCGCGCTTATACAGAATTATGGAAGCTACGAACTCCTCCTTGGATGGAAAAAAGTTATAGAAGGTACCCTTTGCGATACCTGAATCCTTAGCGACCTCTTCTATAGAAGTTCTTTTCAAACCAAAACGCTTGATATGTTCAAATCCATTCTCCAATAGGTTAATACGAACTTGTTTACGTTTTTCGTCGTTAAAAATTGCTGGCAATATGCTCCCTCCAATATAATGACCCTTTTTGTATTTTAAGTCATATTATCACCAAATTGCACTACTGTCAATAACTAGAGATAAAATTTATTTATACAATTCTAATTTGCATAATTACAACATGATCATATAACATATTAATATCCCAATAATTATCATACTAATATGAATTCATACCTATAAAATCTAAAGTACAAGCTATCAATTAAGGTATTTAACCCTCATATTGTAATTCTCATACACACAATTCAGATGATATGAAAGCAATTATTAATCGCTTGTCTAGAGCTATCGGGCATTTAGAATCAGTTAAAAAGATGGTGGAGGAAGGTTATGATTGCAGTGATGTACTAATCCAGCTTGCAGCAGTCAAATCTGCTATAAACAATACTGGTAAATTGATACTGAAGGAGCAAATAAACCATTGTATTGTGGATGATGTCGAACACAATGATAAAAATGTAATTGAAGATTTGAATAATGCAATAGAAAAATTTATTAAATAAGGAGGGGTTCGTATGTCAAAGATAAAGGAATGGATCGTGATCGAAAAAAAGAGAAGTTTATATTAGTTACAGTTTCTGCAATTTCGCTTATCTTTAGTCTAGGCGGGTGGCTAAAAGGCACCTTACCGTTTGACATATCATGGGTAGCTATTATATTGTGTGGATTGCCGATTTTAAAGGATGCTTTCACCGGACTTGTATTCCGCCATGACATTAAAGCTGATGTTCTGGTCGCAATGGCATTAATTGTATCTGTTTTCATCCGGGAGTACTTTGCAGCCGGTGATGTAGCATTAATTATGGCTATCGGTAAGATCCTGGAGGATACTACTGCAAATAAAGCAAGACAGGGTATCGAGAAGCTGATTAAACTGACACCATCGACAGCAAGGGTTCGTCGGGATGGGACTGAAATCATACTTCAATCGAAAGAAATTGTGGCTGGCGATGTACTGATTGTACTGGCGGGTGAAGCAATCGCCGTAGATGGTGTGATTATCTCTGGCCAGTTTTGTTAGTATTTACCAAGTTTTGAGAAGTACAGATGATAACGGCTCCAACCAAATTGTTTGATAGCAATTTTTGAAGGATTTTCTGCCCCCAATACCCTAAACCAAGAGACTGTGAAACAAAGTCTGTAAAATTAGTATTTACCTAAGGCTTTCTATGATAAAATAAAAATATCATAGGAGGCCTTTTATTATGGCAAAAAAACGTGAACCGGTCAGAATGACCGAAGGAAA
>JAEZOB010000023.1 GCA_023414355.1 Bacillota bacterium
GATCGCAGGTATTCCTGAGGAGACAGCAAGAGAAGCATTACGTCTTGCTATGCATAAATTGCCGGTGAAGTGCAAGATCGTATCCCGTGCAGACTTAGAAGGCGGTGAAAACAGTGAAAATTAATAAATATGTAGAAGATTTAAAATCAAAATCAGCTACAGAGTTAAATCAAGAATTAGTAGCTGCGAAGAAGGAACTCTTCAACTTAAGGTTCCAAAATGCAACGAACCAGTTGGATAACACAAGCAGAATCAAGGAAGTAAGAAAGAACATTGCCAGAATCCAGACGGTAATTTCTGAACTTTCTAAGGCTTCTAAATAATTAGGGATCGAAAAGGTTACCGTTCGGTAAAACCTGCGATTATGGAAAGGAGTATCGTTGTGGAAAGAAATTTAAGAAAAGTACGTATTGGCAAAGTCGTAAGTGACAAGATGGATAAGACAATTGTTGTAGCTGTTGTTGATAACGTTAAGCATCCTTTGTATGGCAAGATCGTAAAGAGAACTTACAAGCTTAAGGCGCATGATGAGAACAATGAGTGCAACATCGGAGATAGAGTTAAGGTAATGGAAACAAGACCGTTATCCAAGGATAAGAGATGGAGACTTGTGGAGATTATCGAGAAAGCGAAGTAATCTACCAAGCAAAAGAGTTTCAGAACAGAAATTCTTATTGATGTATACTTAAGAGTGTACATGTTTGATTACAACTGAAAGGAGTATTATCATGATTCAAACCGAAACCAGACTTAGAGTTGCCGACAATACCGGTGCTAAAGAATTACTTTGCATCAGAGTACTTGGCGGATCAACAAGAAGATATGCGAATATAGGCGATATCATTGTTGCTGCGGTTAAAGATGCAACACCAGGCGGTGTTGTAAAGAAGGGCGACGTTGTTAAGGCAGTAGTTGTTCGTACCGTTAAAGGAGCACGCCGTAAAGATGGTTCCTATATCAGATTTGATGAGAATGCTGCCGTAATTATTAAGGAAGACAAGAACCCGAAGGGTACACGTATCTTTGGGCCGGTAGCGAGAGAATTAAGAGAGAAACAATTCATGAAAATCGTTTCTTTAGCACCAGAAGTATTATAGGGAGGTGTCGACTGATGGCAACGATGAAAATCAAAAAAAATGATACCGTTAAGGTTATCACCGGTAAAGATAAAGGTAAATCCGGCAAGGTTATCGCTGTTACTGACGGAAAGGTAATCGTAGAAGGAATCAATACCGTTTCCAAGCACAGCAAAGCAAGCCAGAAGAATCCGAAGGGTGGAATTATCCATCAAGATTCACCTGTTGATGTATCAAACGTTATGTATCTTCACAAAGGTAAGCCTACCAGAGTTGGTTTCAAGACTGTTGAGACTAAAAAGGGACCTAAGAAAGTACGTTTCGCAAAATCTACAGGCGATGTTATTGATTAATTTAGAGAGGAGGTTCATTCAAGGTGGCTAGATTAAGAGATTTTTACAAAAATGAAGTTATAGCCGGTATGACTAAGAAGTTTGGTTATAAGAACGTAATGGAAGTACCGAAAATTGATAAAATTGTCATCAACATGGGTGTTGGTGAGGCTAAGGACAACGCAAAGGTATTAGAGACCGCGATTAAGGATTTAGAGATTATCGCAGGCCAGAAGGTTGTTACCACAAAGGCTAAGAAATCAGTTGCTAACTTTAAGATCAGAGAAGGTATGGCAATCGGTTGTAAGGTTACTTTAAGAGGCGAAAAGATGTATGAATTTGCTGATCGTCTGATCAACTTAGCATTACCTCGTGTACGTGACTTTAGAGGTGTTAACCCTAACGCATTCGACGGCAGAGGAAATTACTCCCTTGGTATCAAGGAGCAGTTGATCTTCCCTGAAATCGAATATGATAAGGTAGATAAGGTAAGAGGTATGGATATCATCTTCGTTACCACTGCAAAGACTGATGAAGAGGCACGCGAACTGTTAACACAATTCGGTATGCCGTTTAGAAAATAGAGGAGGTATTTCCATGGCTAAAACGTCAATGAAAATTAAGCAACAACGTACGCAGAAATTCTCCACTAGAGAATATAATCGTTGCAGAATTTGTGGCCGTCCGCATGCATATTTAAGAAAATACGGAATCTGCAGAATTTGTTTTCGTGAATTAGCGTACAAAGGACAGATACCAGGCGTGAAGAAAGCTAGCTGGTAAGAGTTAAGAAAGGAGGCAAATGAAATGACAATGAGCGATCCCATTGCAGATATGCTTACAAGAATCCGTAATGCAAATACTGCGAAACATGATACAGTAGATATTCCTGCTTCTAAGATGAAAGTTGCTATTGCCGACATCCTCGTTAAAGAAGGTTACGTAAAGAAATACGAGATTGAGGAAGTTGAGAATTGCAAGACTATCCATATGACATTAAAGTATGGTAAAGATAAAAACGTTAAGATTATCACCGGCTTAAAGAGAATCAGTAAGCCTGGTCTCAGAGTTTATGCAAATAAAGATAGCATGCCTAAGGTACTTGGTGGTTTAGGTATCGCAATTATTTCAACAAACAAGGGTATTGTTACCGATAAAGAAGCCAGAGAATTAAATGTAGGTGGAGAAGTACTTGCATTCATCTGGTAAGACGAAAATTTGCTTCGCAAATTATCGTCTGAAAAACTGATGGGTCAGCTTTTTCTACCAACGAGTAAAACTTAAGTTTTACGAGTCTGGATGAGTAAAGCTCTGATTACATTTAAGCAATACAAATGAATTGAATATCAATTCATTTGTCGAAAAACCAATTAGGAGGTGCGGGCATGTCACGTATAGGAAGAATGCCTATCGCTATTCCTGCAGGTGTAACTGTAGTAGTAGCAGAAAATAATAAGGTGACCGTTAAGGGTCCCAAGGGTACCTTAGAGAGAGTGTTACCCATTGAAATGCAAATTAAGGTTGAAGGTAGCGAGCTTCTCGTTACAAGACCCAACGATTTAAAGAAAATGAAGTCCTTGCACGGTCTGACCAGAACACTGATCAATAACATGGTAGTCGGTGTTACGGAAGGATACCAGAAGGTTCTTGAGATTAATGGTGTTGGTTACAGAGCAGCTAAGGCTGGTAAGGAATTAACACTGACATTAGGTTACTCCCATCCGGTTATCATGGTTGATCCGGAGGGTCTTGAGTCCGTTCTTGAAGGACAGAACAAGATCACTGTTAAAGGTATTGATAAAGAGAAGGTTGGCCAATACGCTGCTGAAATCAGAGCAAAGAGAGCTCCTGAACCGTACAAGGGTAAGGGAATTAAGTATTCTGATGAAGTGATCAGACGTAAGGTTGGTAAGACCGGTAAGAAATAAGGGAGGAGTGAAATTAAATGGTTAGTAAACAGTCAAGACAAGAAGTTCGTGTTAAAAAGCACTTAAAATTACGTAATCGTTTCACAGGTACTCCTGAGAGACCGCGTTTAGCTGTGTTTAGAAGCAACAATCATATGTACGCGCAGATCATTGATGATACAGTTGGCAATACTTTAGTAGCAGCCTCCACTCTTGAGAAAGATGTTAAGGCTGAGCTTTCTAAGACCAATGATGTAGCTGCAGCTGCTTATTTAGGCACTGTAATTGCTAAGAAGGCATTGGAAAAGGGCATTAAGACTATTGTCTTTGATAGAGGTGGCTTCATATATCAAGGAAAGATCAAAGCGTTAGCAGATGCAGCTCGTGAAGCTGGTCTGGAATTCTAAGCAAGGAGGAAAACACATGAAACGTACAATCGTTGATACCAGTCAATTAGAATTAGAAGATAAAGTTGTATCAATCAAGCGTGTAACTAAGGTTGTTAAAGGTGGACGTAATTTCAGATTTACAGCATTAGTTGTCGTTGGTGATAAGAACGGACACGTGGGTGCAGGCTTAGGAAAAGCGACTGAGATCCCTGAAGCTATCCGTAAGGGTAAGGAAGATGCAATGAAGAAGTTAATCACCCTGCCTTTAGATGAGAACAGAAGCATACCTCACGACTTTATCGGCAAATTCGGCAGCGCTCAAGTATTACTGAAGCGTTCTCCCGAAGGTACCGGTGTTATCGCTGGTGGTCCGGCACGTAATGTACTTGAGCTTGCGGGCTTAAAGAACATCCGTACCAAATCTCTTGGTTCTAATAATAAGCAAAATGTCGTTCTTGCTACTATTGAAGGATTAAGCCAGTTAAAGACACCTGAGGAAGTAGCTAAGCTTCGTGGTATCCCGGTAGAGCAGTTAACGAAGTAATAACTGACAAAGCTTAAGTATAAATGGAGGTGCCTAAAATGGCTGATAAATTAAAAGTAACACTGGTGAAGTCTACTATCGGCGCCATTCCTAAGCACAGAGCAACTGTTGAGGCATTGGGTTTGAAAAAACCCAATTGGACCGTAGAAATGCCGGACAATGCTGCTGTCAGAGGAATGCTCGACCAGGTAAGACACTTAGTGAAGGTAGAAGAAATATAATTGCTGAAAGAAGGAGGTGCACGATATGAACTTATCAGAATTGAGACCGTCAGACGGTTCCAAACAGAACGATAATTTCAGAAGAGGACGTGGTCACGGCTCAGGTAACGGCAAGACTGCCGGTAAGGGTCATAAAGGCCAGAAGGCTCGTTCCGGAGCTCCCAGAGCTGGATTTGAAGGCGGTCAGATGCCTTTATACAGACGTATTCCGAAACGTGGTTTCACTAACAGAAATACTAAAGAAATCATTGCAGTAAATGTAGATGTATTAAATAGATTTGAGGACGGCGCTGTAGTAACCGTTGAGTCATTAATGGAAGTAGGTATTATCAAGAACCCTAAGGATGGCGTTAAGATCCTTGGAAACGGAGAACTTACTAAGAAGCTTGATGTTAAAGTTAATGCATTTAGTGCAGGTGCTGTAGAAAAGATACAGGCTCTTGGTGGAAATGCTGAGGTGGTATAATGTTCAAAACGCTGCGAAATGCTTTAAAAGTTAAGGATATTAGAAACAGACTGATTTACACCTTTGTTTGTCTTGTAGTAGTAAGAGTTGGTTCTTTACTTCCTGCTCCTGCAATTAACCCTGATATAACAAGCCAATTATTTAGTTCAGAGTCCTTAGGATTTTTTGATACATTAACTGGTGGTTCCTTATCAAAGATGTCAATTTTCGCACTTAGTATTACCCCGTATATTTCAGCTTCCATTATCATTCAGCTTTTGACGATTGCAGTTCCTAAGCTGGAAGAGATGCAAAAGGAAGGCGAAGACGGCAGAAAGAAGCTTAACGAACTTACTCGTTATCTTACAGTTGTTTTAGCTGTTATCGAATCCGGTGCTATGGCAATCGGTTTCGGTAACTCCGGATATTTAACCGGCGGTTTAACCTTTACAAATGTAGTAGTGGTTATCGCTTCCTTAACAGCAGGTTCTTCATTCCTGATGTGGATCGGTGAGAGAATTACTCAGAAGGGTGTAGGTAATGGTATTTCAGTTGTATTAACAATTAATATCGTTTCCAGAATTCCTTCCGACTTCATTAACTTATTCAGAACCTATATTATTGGTCAGCCTGTTGTAAATGCTATCATTGCAGCTATTGCAATTGCAGCAATTACAGTTGGTACCGTAGTATTGGTAATTTTCTTACAGAATGCGGAAAGAAAAATTCCTGTTACCTATGCTAAAAAGGTAGTAGGAAGAAAAATGGTTGGTGGACAAACCTCCCATATTCCGTTGAAAGTAAATACCGCAGGTGTTATCCCTGTAATTTTCTCCAACTCCTTAATGTCCTTCCCGATTGTTGTAGCTGGTTTCTTCAATGTAGTACCGGCTAGAGAACATTTCTGGCCGAAGGTACTGAAGGTGCTCAGCCAGAATAGCTGGTTTGTCACAAAGAGCTGGGGAGACTTTAAGTATACGATTGGTGTTCTTATCTATATCGTATTAACTATTTTCTTCGCTTATTTCTATACTTCAATCACCTTCAACCCGATTGAGGTATCCAATAACATGAAGAAGCAAGGCGGATTTATCCCGGGTATTCGTCCTGGTAAGCCCACCACAGAGTATTTAACCAAAGTACTTAACTATATCATAATGATCGGAGCAATTGGCTTAACGATTGTTTGTATTATACCGATTATCTTCTCAGGTATCTTTAGTGCAAACTTCAGCTTCGGTGGTACCTCCCTCATCATTATCGTCGGTGTTACCATTGAGACAATTAAGCAGATCGAATCACAGTTGCTGGTACGTCACTATAAAGGATTCTTGAACGACTAATTCCGTTGTGAAGGTTATACACGGATATGATGCGTAGATATAGACTAATAGCTATCATGCGAAGGTTATTGTTTCTCAGGAAGCGATAATCTTCCTTCGATAGGCTATAGGCTGTAAAACCAGAATATCTGCAATAATTTTCACAGCGGTTATTGTGGTTAATGGAACAAAAGATAGGAACGGCATAAAGCCGGCAAGTGCGATAGTAAAGTGAAAGATTTTGCAAATCTTTCGCTTATCAAGTTGCTGATGGGAGAAAATCAAGAATGAAGATTATAATGCTAGGAGCACCCGGTGCAGGTAAAGGTACACAGGCAAAAAAATTAGCAGCAAAATATGGAATACCGCACATTTCAACAGGCGATATCTTCCGTGCCAATATCAAAAACGGAACTGAGCTTGGAACGAAGGCAAAGGTTTATATGGACCAGGGCTTACTCGTTCCCGATGAGCTGGTAGTAGATTTGATCATCGACCGCTTTAAGGAGTCAGATTGTGAGAAGGGCTATGTATTGGATGGTTTCCCGAGAACCATTCCACAGGCGCAGGCATTGGATGAAGCACTTGCTAAAAATAATGATGCAGTCGAATATGCTATTGACGTGGATGTTCCGGATGAGAATATTGTCAACCGTATGAGCGGAAGAAGAGCATGCGTAGCATGCGGAGCTACTTATCATATCGTAACAATTCCTACGAAGCAGGAAGGTATCTGCGATGTATGCGGTAAAGAGTTGATACTTCGTGAGGATGACAAACCGGAGACAGTACAGAAGAGACTTGTTGTATACCATGAACAGACCCAACCGTTGATAGAGTACTACGGTGCAAAAGGAATTTTGAAAAGCGTTGATGGAACCAAAGATCCGGAGACGACCTTCAAAGAAATCGTGAAGATCGTAGAAAACGAACAGTAAAACGTTTGGTACAAAAGAAACAAACATAGACAGAATAAGAGAGGAAGAGATTTTTATGTCAATTAGTATTAAGTCCGAGAAGGAAATAGAACTAATGCGGGAGTCCGGTAGGATTCTGGCAAATGTACTGGAGGAACTCGAAGCAATGATTCGTCCGGGTATTTCAACTCTGGATATTGACAGGAAGTGTGCAGAAATCATAAAGAGCTATCACTGTATTCCTTCCTTTCTTAATTATAACGGATATCCCGCATCCGTCTGTGTATCAGTCAACAGTGAAGTGGTACATGGGATACCGAATAAGAACAGAATACTTCGTGACGGTGATATTGTCAGTCTGGACTGCGGTGTCATCTACGAGGGCTTTCACTCCGATGCAGCGAGAACTGTTCCGGTAGGGGAAATCTCCTCAGATGCACGAAATCTGATCGAGGTTACACAACAGAGTTTTTACGAAGGTATAAAGTATGCAAAAGAGGGCCATCATTTACATGAGATTTCTGAAGCAATCCAAACATACGTCGAGGCACATGGCTATTCGGTGGTAAGGGATTTGGTGGGTCATGGAATAGGACGAAATCTTCATGAAGAACCGCAGATACCAAATTTCAGACAGAAACGCAGAGGTCCGAAGCTTGAAGCTGGTATGACCCTGGCGATTGAGCCGATGGTAAATGCCGGGCGGTATGATGTATACTGGGAAGATGACGATTGGACTGTAGTGGCAGCCGACGGATCTCTTTCGGCACATTATGAGAATACAATCCTGATCACTGACGGTGAACCGGAGCTGCTTACAATAAGGTGTTAAACCTAATCCAGGAAGGGCTTCTTAGATGAGAAATTCGTTAACCATCGGAGGTTATGTGGAAGCTGTGGCAGGACATGACTCCGGAAAATACTATGTAATATTACAGATTGATGGCGAATATGTATATCTAGTGGATGGCAAAATTCGGCCGCTGAATCGGCCCAAGAAGAAGAAACAGATGCATGTTCAGGCGCTTTCGGAATATAATCAGGAACTGGCTGAGAAGGTCACTTCGGGAAAAGTCAGAGACGAGGAAATCAAGAGAGCGATTAAGTTATTGCAAAATAGAGAGTAAGAAAGGGAGGTTAAACCCTCCCAACAAGGAAGGGGAGGATACATCCTCCTAAAAAGAAAGGAGGACGTGAATGTCTAAAACCGATGTTGTTGAGATCGAAGGTACAGTAATCGAGAAGTTGCCGAACGCAATGTTCCAGGTTGAGCTCGAGAATGGGCACAGAGTGCTTGCACATATCAGTGGAAAGCTCCGTATGAATTTTATTAAGATCGTACCTGGCGATAAAGTAACACTTGAGTTATCACCTTATGATTTATCTAAGGGAAGAATTATTTGGAGAGACAAATAGTTTTTTAGCAAGGAAATGATCAAGGAAATAAGCAAAGAAATGATCAGGGAAATGATCAAGGAAATAAGCAAGGAAATTATCGAAGACAATTAAATTGTCGATGATAATGAAATGAACGGTGACAATAGTATTGTCACGATAACACAAGACACGGGTAGTTAAAAAAACACTTGCTATTATAGATCTGCGGTGATATAATAGTAAACGGACTTTTTTGAAAGGGGTGAATTACTGTGAAAGTAAGGTCATCAGTAAAACCGATTTGTGAGAAATGCAAAATCATTAAAAGAAAGGGTTCCATCAGAGTTATCTGTGAAAACCCGAAACACAAACAAAGACAAGGCTAATATACAATAATTCGAGTACCTCAAATACTCAATATTGTTTTATATAACTTAGACTTTGCTTTTTGTGTTACAATCTTTCCGGTTGGAATACCAACGGAACATTGTGATATTGTGGACAGCCCATACCGGTCTATCTAACCGCTATGTCCTGTCTTAAGCTCCGTGCCGTCATCATGGATCTTAGCTGCAAGCCGATTGTCTTGCATGTCACAATTTAAAGCGGCTGAAAATGATGCTGTAAACCAGCAATATTGTATCAGCAATATTGGCAAATTATGCTGGCGTAGTATGCAATGCATGAATTTGTATCTTGTCGGTTGCGTTTACACAACCCACCCGGTACAGTTGTTCATAAGCATACACAGATGATTTGAAGGCTTTAAGCATCAAAGTGGTATTACACTGTGTAGTACTACTAGAAAACATTATTTTAGGAGGTAGAAAAATCACATGGCTCGTATCAGTGGTGTAGATTTACCAAGAGAGAAACGTGTAGAAATCGGGCTTACCTACATTTACGGTATCGGTAGGGCAAGCGCTAGTCGTATTCTTGCAGAGGCGAAGGTTAATCCTGACACTCGTGTTAGAGATCTGACCGATGAAGAAGTAGGCAGAATTAAAGATGTAATCGACGAAACCCAGCAGGTAGAAGGTGATTTAAGAAGAGAAATCGCTCTTAACATCAAGAGACTGCAGGAAATCGGATGCTACAGAGGTATCCGTCATAGAAAGGGACTTCCGGTTCGTGGTCAGAAGACAAAGACCAACGCAAGAACAAGAAAAGGTCCTAGAAGAACTGTTGCTAACAAGAAGAAGTAATTCATCTCGATGGTAGAATGACAGATGGATTCTTTCCTATGCATATCTACAACTATGCAACAATTTCAATGATTAAATATTCAGCTCTATATAAATGAAAGAGCGACAACGAATAATCCAATAGGAGGGTTTGTTAGATGGCTAAGAAAATAGCAACAGCAGCAGCTAAAAAAGTGACAAAGAAGCGTGTGAAAAAGAACGTCGATCGTGGACAGGCACACATTCAGTCATCTTTTAACAATACAATAGTGACGCTGACTGATTCAGAAGGTAATGCACTTTCTTGGGCAAGTGCCGGTGGATTAGGCTTCAGAGGATCAAAGAAATCTACAGCTTACGCTGCACAGATGGCAGCTGAGACAGCAGCAAAGGCTGCACTTGTACACGGTTTAAAATCCGTAGAGGTTATGGTTAAAGGACCCGGCCAAGGAAGAGAAGCAGCAATCCGTGCACTTCAGGCTTGCGGTATTGAAGTAACAAGTATTAAGGATGTAACTCCGGTTCCTCACAACGGATGTCGTCCGCCAAAACGCAGAAGAGTCTGATTAGGAGGTAATTGACAATGGCAAGAGACATGAGCCCAGTATTAAAGAGATGTAGATCCCTTGGTCTTGAACCTGCATACCTTGGAATTGACAAGAAGTCAAACAGAACATTTGCAAGAGCAGGCAAGAAGACAAGTGAATATGGTTTACAGTTAAGAGAAAAGCAGAAAGCAAAGTTTATCTACGGCATGTTAGAGCAGCCTTTCAGAAACTTATTTGCAAGAGCACAGAAGATGAAGAACGGTACAGCAGGTGAAAACTTAATGAGCCTGTTAGAGCTTAGACTTGATAACGTTATGTTCCGTCTTGGTTATGGCAGAACAAGAAAAGAATCAAGACAGATCGTTGATCATAAGCATGTATTAATTAACGGCAAGTGTGTAAACATCCCGTCTTACACAATGAAGCCCGGCGACAAGATTGAAATCAAAGAAAAATTCAAGAATACACAGAGATATAAGGATATCTTTGAGGTAACCGACGGAAGAACCGTACCTGCATGGCTTGAGGCAAATCACGAGGCGTTTACAGGTGTCGTAAAGGAAGTTCCTACAAGAGACCAGATTGATGCACCGGTAAACGAAGTGTTAATTGTCGAGTTGTACTCCAAATAATTGAGGTGCAAAGCTTGATTATTAGAAATCGCAACTTATCATACCCAGAAGGAGGGTCCTGTTGTGTTTGATTTTGAAAAACCCAAAATAGAGATTGCAGAAATTTCCGAAGATAAGAAGTTTGGACGTTTTGTAGTAGAACCTTTGGAGAGAGGCTATGGTACTACCTTAGGAAATTCTCTTAGAAGAATTATGCTTTCATCCTTACCGGGTTCTGCTGTTAGTCAAATTAAGATTGACGGTGTTGTTCATGAGTTCTCTGTTGTTCCTGGTGTTAAGGAAGACGTAACTGAGATTATCATGAATATCAAAAGCTTAGCAATCAAGAACACAAGCGATACTAACGAACCCAAGACAGCATATATCGAAGCTGAGGGTGAAGTTGTAGTGACAGCAGGGGATATACAGGCTGACCCGGATATCGAGATACTTAACCCAGATCAGGTAATTGCAACCTTATGCGGCGGTCCGGACAGCAGACTCTATATGGAGCTGACGATCACCAACGGTAGAGGTTATGTAAGCGCAGACAAGAATAAGAACGATGATCTGCCAATCGGTATTATTCCGATTGACTCCATCTATACTCCTGTAGAGCGTGTTAACTTAACTGTTGAGAACACTCGTGTAGGCCAGATTACTGACTTTGATAAGCTTACCTTGGATGTTTATACCAATGGAACACTTATCCCGGATGAGGCAGTTAGCTTGGCAGCAAAGGTATTAAGTGAGCATCTGAATTCCTTCATCGATTTGTCTGAACATGCGAAGACCGCAGAAATCATGGTCGAGAAAGAAGACAATGAGAAAGAAAAGGTTCTTGAGATGAACATCGACGAACTGGAGTTATCCGTTCGTTCCTACAATTGCTTGAAGAGAGCAGGTATCAATACCGTAGAAGAGCTTACCAATAAGACTGCTGAAGATATGATGAAGGTTAGAAATCTTGGACGTAAGTCATTGGAAGAAGTACTTGCTAAATTAAAAGAGCTTGGTTTATCTTTAAACGCAAGCGATGAATAGTCTCACAGCAAAATGCGAGACATAGATACATTAAGTTAAGGAGGGAAACACATGGCAGGCTACAGAAAACTTGGAAGAACCTCAAGCCAGAGAAAAGCGTTGCTGAGAAACCAGGTTACAAATTTATTATACAATGGTAAAATTGTTACCACCGAAGCTAAGGCAAAGGAAATCCGTGGCATAGCTGAGCATATGATTGCACTCGCTGTTAAGGAAAGAGACAACTTTGAGACAGTTACCGTAACTGCAAAGGTTGCTCGTAAGGATAAAGACGGCAAGAGAGTGAAAGAAGTTGTAAACGGTAAGAAGGTTACTGTTTTCGACGAAGTAAAGAAGACTGTTAAGAAGGATAGCGCTTCCCGTCTTCATGCAAGAAAGCAGATGATGAAGTATCTCTACCCGATTACCGAGGTTCCCACAGAGAACGCTGGTAAGAAGAGAAATACTAAGGAAGTTAACTTATCCGATAAGTTATTCAATGATATTGCTCCTAAGTATGCAAGCCGTAACGGTGGTTACACCAGAATCGTTAAGATCGGTCCCCGTAAGGGCGATGCAGCTATGGAAGTATTAATCGAATTAGTATAATCCATAATTTTATAAGAGACATTCAAGGGACGCATACTATGCGTCCCTTTTTATGTGCCAGAAAAGCCATCCTATGACATAAAACGCATCACAATGGAGTACTAGTCAAAGCGATCCTTCTGTAGGGAATTGATTAATTTTCTTGTCTTTATGGAAGTGTGAAAGAAGGGAATGAAGTAAACCTATTATTGCTTTCCTTTTCAGCAGAACATACGCAGCAACCGTCACAAGATAAATCCCCATACCCAGCCAACCGCCAACCTTCCAATTGGCTGCCACGAAGACAACTGTGATAGTGAATTCGTAGATAATGTCCTTCCAGACATGGATACGGATATATTTAGACAATATTAATTCTGCATAGATTGTCCGGAAGGTCTGGCTCAGCAAGATGGAGAAAACCGATATCGTCAGATCCTTCCATATAAAAACTGATAAGATCGTGGAAATAACTGCGACCAGCAGCGCGATCAGATTCACCTTCATCAGCTTCCGCTCCAGTCGCAGAACCTTCATATAGGTCTGAAGCAGTAATGCCATTTTGCTGGAATAGAGACAGATCGGCAGAAGGATTGCCATGTAGATCAGACTTTCATGATATTCCGGAAGGATCGCATCTAGCAGTAATCTCATCGGGTAATACATTATAAGAGCTACAATTAAAAGGAGCATGAGTATATTGCGCATCTGATTGTATAAAGCGATGTATTTATCATCACTTGTCCGTTTCATTTGTGGATAAAGCACCACAGATACCGCATTGATGAACAGCATAAACATATTCGACAGGCCAATCGTAAAGGATACCTTAGCGAACAGCTCGATACCCCATTGTTCCTCAATTGCTAAGCGCGTAAAGCCCATCATAAGCATCGCAGAGACACCGGAGATCAGAATACTGAAGCCTGCCCGGATATTATCCTTTATCTCGTGCCAAATAAGCCAAAAGGGTTCCGGCTTGTATAAAAGCAGCTCCTTGCAGTCTTTCGCGGCATATAGGCAAGAGACGACTTCCCCGACAGTCAATAGCACAATCAGCAGCTGAAAGTCACGGATTCCGAACAGCAACGCTAGTAGAATCACAAGAGTATTTGACAGCTTACATATGATGATGGTAATCGAGTATTCTTTGATCCGGTTGGTAGCTTGATCAATCATCAGGAGCAGAGTCTTCAACTGCATAAATACAATATTGACAGCCACGATGAAGAAGACATATTGCTTGTTCCCATCTGCTACGAATATGGCAGAAAGAATACAGATCACTATCCCCACTAGGATCTGCGAAATACCAAGAGCTATAAACTGGCCGGAATAGAGACCGCGATTGAGCGCAGAGTACTCCTTTCCGCCTTCGATCAGGTAGACCCCATTGCATAAGCCAAAATCAAAGATATAATAATAGCTGACATACAGCAGGTATAGCTGTACATATCCATAAGCAGCTACAGAGTCTTTGAAAATGATAGGCATAATGAGGTTCATGACAACAGATAAGAGCAGCCCAATGCCATTTGAAGCAAAAACCAGGAAGAAATCTTTGATAAACGTTTTGTTCATTGTATCCCTCCCCCCTTATAACCATCTTACCTTCGATGCGTAGCCTTCTGATGAAGCAATGCGTATAGCTTTAAGACCCAGAACAGCCTGAGATGAAGAAGGAATAAAAACACTCTTTTCTTTAAGTCCAAGGACTTCCTATACGGATTCTGATACCAGTAGGGATGTGCTTTCAGGAACTTTCTATAGCAGCCTGCGATTTCCTTAGTTGTAACCTCAGCCTTCAGTGCGTTTAGTATTGCTCCGTAACAGATATTCTTAATTCCGATGAATTCACATTCTTTGGGAAAGCGAGTACCTATTTCCCGGTCGATGACGTCTTGTGCAGTGACAAAATCTCGATAGACCTGCGGATTTGGAACGGCAGACATAGAATCATCACGTATGTAGTAGTTATAAAGCCCCTCGTGTATCATTACAGTCCTTCTGCTTTTGGCAAGCAGCTGCGGAGTAACAGCACCATCCTCTGCACTATTGATTTGAGGTACATTCAGATTGTGAAACAGCTCTCTTCGAAATATAAAGCGGCACAAGGACATCGGAGTATAGGCCAGATATTCCTCCCGGGAAGAATGATCTGAGAGAATATTCAGACCCGGCAGATACTTTTTCGTTCCGTCTGAATAGGCATAGTTAAAATGACACATTACCATATCCGCAGCAGCAGCTTCTGCCTTTGTAAGCATTTTCTCCAGGAAATCCGGTTCGTACCAGTCATCACAGTCACAGAAGCATAGCCACTCAGTCGTAACAGCCTTTACACCGATTTGACGTGATACAGCCAGCTTTTGATTCGTAGCGTTATGAAGGATTGTAATGTCTAAAGGGCTGTTGTTCTGATATTCAAGCAATCTTTCATAGGTATCATCCGTAGAACAATCATCCACGATAATCACACGAAAAGCTTGATCGGTCTGGTGCTCAAGTGCATCAAAATAATGCTTCATATAGCGGAAGCCATTATAACAGGGAGTGATTACAGTAATCCTCTTCTCCATCTTTCTCTCCATTCCACAATATCACAATAAGGACTTACCAAATATCTTTTTCATCTTCCGATCCTTGCACCCATCGATGTCGGGGATGTCTCAAAGCTAAATCCTTATGAGAAAAGATTGAAATTCATCCGATACGGAGTCAGATCCGAAGCAGTACTCGTAATCATCAGATAATACAATAGGGACAGGATATAGACTCCAATCGTAAGCATAGTGCGGGTTTTCTTAAAAGTGCCTATAATCTGAGGTACGAGAATCAAGTAACCGATAAAGAAGTACTGATTAAAGCGGGTAAAAACCATATTCGAGATACCATTGCTGCTGATTGCTAAGAACACAGTCAGACAGGAAAGAAGATTCAAACTCTCAAAGATCGTACCGGAGGGACATGTCAGGGCATGCTTAACCCAGGTCTTATGATCGGAAGACTGATTTGTCTCGTTCCGACCAAAATACACGGGGGCTTGATCCTTCTCCTTGCTTAAAATAGAAAAGACCCAGCAGGCAATCGACATGGCAAAAAATAAATAATAGGTCTTATCCAGTTCAAGTATGGAACCACCCCTCAGATAGGAGGTCGCATGCAGGATATCCGCCAGCAGATTGACAACTCCCAAAGTAGTAAGAAGCTGTAGCCCGACATAACAAAGAAGGGTTTTTCTCATATTGAACTTATCGGACTTAAGGATAAAATAAAGCGGGAGCAATAGATAAGAGCTAAAGTGAAATAAGCCAGTGATGCAATTGAGCAGGGCATACCGCCAAAAGCTTTTCTCCTGTACATATCGTAAGGAATATGCGAAAACAGCGATAGCCAGCCACTGACGCATTCCATTAAACGTATTGAGGTAATAAGGCCCGATACATACAAAGATAAACCAGGAGAGCTCAACATCCTCCGAAAAGTACTCAATATATCGATAGACGAAATAAACAGTTACAATAGAGAATAATAGAAACACGAGTTGGGCTGTGCAACCGAGTTGATTGCACAGCTTTACGAGTCCATAGTACCCCCATTCTATATTGTAATAGCGGCCGTACAGTCTAATCAGATCAAACATTCTCTCATAGCCGGCATAATCCGTTCCAACCTGGTACCGAAAGCCTGAAAAGAGAATCAAACAGATGCATACAAAGATGCTCATGATTTTCTTGTCCTTCGCTATGAGCTTTTTTCTTATGAATAGTAAGAAGCTGATGACTGCCAGCAGTATCAGATAGGACAAATTATTGATCATCGTATTACCTCCGGCTACTCCAAGTCATTCATACCAGATCCTTCTCCTGACTCTTGTCATTCTCGCCCACATAATCAGAATAATCCTTTTCTGTATCCCATATGCAAGCGTGTTGTACGTGCTTGATTTCGGCTTTGGAGGGAATGATCCTGTAATCGCCAAAGCGTTCCTTTAGGTACTCGTGAGTTTGAGCAGAAATCATCAGAGAGACTTTCTCAAAGGGATGCCGACGGTACGTCTGGAAAAGGGAAGATGAGTAGGTCCCCCTTCTGAAAAATGCTTTACCCATAAAATGGCACACATACGAAGTATCTTCCGCGTCATACTGATAGACCTTTTTTAAAGCCAGACGTATTCCAAAGTCTTTCGGCAGTAGCCTCACCACGGAGGTCACGAATTTCCTTTTACCAGTATATTGAATATTCTTATAGCTTTGTCCCTTCGCTAGAAGATATTTTGCTGCTATGCATTGAAAGAACTGTCTCACAACGTTATCAGGACAGGGATGCAAGAGAAATAGATCAACAAAGATTCCCTGATGGATCTTCCAGTCCTTCACTGCATCCTCTAAGTAGGTTGTTCCGTTTAACCGAAGCTTTGCAGAGGCAACCATGCCATCCCGGTAGAAGAGCTGTTGGAGATAAAAGGTGTCATGGTCACCGCTTTCTTCAAAAACTGTTCTAAACCTATGAAAATCCTCAGGTTTCATGAAGATATCCAAATCATCATCCCAGGGAATGAATCCACCATGTCTTACGGCACCGAGTGCAGAGCCTCCCATCAGACAGTAATGGATGTTATTTGCCTGACATAATCGGTCGATATAAACTGCGATTTTCAGAATGCTGTCTTGTAGGGCTAATATTCCATATTCATCAGTCAAGTTATCTCGCATGAATTCCAATGTAATCACCTCAATTATGAATTCCTGTCAAATACAATGCGGAGGGAAAAGGCTCACATGATTTCTATCAGCCCTGATTTAATTTCTCTATCACGCTCTTGATCAGCGTCGAGCTTGTTCCGTCGGTGTGTGGAAGATATTCTACACTGCAGCCGACCGAGGAAAATTGCCTCTCATATTCAATCCACTCAGGGGTATTCTGCCAATCACTCCCGACAAAGACAACGTCAGTACGATATTCTTTCACTGCCTTCAGCTTATCCATATCATTTTGGATGACGACCCGGTCTACATATCGGATGGACTCGACGATGGACATTCGTTCGGATAAAGGAATGACCGGATACTTATGCTTGCAGGTATAACACAATTCATCCGAGGTAACCCCTACAATCAGATAATCACAGAACTCCCTGGCTCGACGTAATATATTCAGATGTCCGATGTGAAAAAGGTCAAATACTCCCGTGGTATAGCCTATTTTATACTTATTCATGGCTTCGCTTCCTTAATAATAGACGATATAAGAGGCCCTTCATCCATCCCGGTATGAAGATCCATATTCTAATACACAGTCGATTTCGAATCGCCTGATTCTTGCTGATCAATTTATTCTTGTACAGATACCCTTGCAGCCTATCCCAAGTATGGATTTCACGGTGATTGCTTCTTCGCTTGATAAAGCCATTCCCGATTCGTACGAATACTAGGACATCCTCCAGATTGGCGAGGCGGGCTCCACTCCTTAGGAGATCAATCCAAAGCTTGTAGTCCTCAAGCTTTCCGTACTTCACAGAATAGGCGCCAACACTTTCTACTGCTTTTTTGGAATACATGACGGACACATGATTCATAGGGGAACGACTCTTCGCCATGGCTGCGATTTCCTTCTGCACTGTGCAGACAGGGCGATACGAACGGATATCTCCTGGCATCTCCTTGAATTCTGCAATCGCTCCGCCGAGTACGTCGATGTCCGGATGAGAGTTCAGGTATTCAATCTGCTTTTGAAAACGATCCGGCAGGGAGATGTCATCGGAATCCATTCGCACAATCCATTCATAGCTGCAGGCAGTGATTCCGGTGTTCAGTGCGGCAGCAAGCCCGGCGCACCGAAGCATTGGAATTACAGTAAAGGTGATATCAGGGAGCCTGCTTTGCAGAGTGTCAATGGTCTGGTGGATTTCCATCGGAACAGGGCCGTCTGTCACGATAACGATCTGGTTTGGCCTCAGTGTCTGGTGGATCGATACGCTTTCCAGCGCTTTCTTGAAATACGAGGGATCATCTTGACCGCAGACAGGGAGCAGAACAGAGAAGTCCATATTTCTTCTCTCGTATACACCACAGAGCCAGTGATTCCGATCGGGAACAGTGCCTGTAACGATGTCGAGATAGGCATGATGGATGGCTGTAGTCAGAGCCCCTGCGGTACCGTTTCCTATCCTATAGTGATCTATGGAGAAAATTGGTGTAACCTCCATTGCAGACCCGCACAGAAATGCCTCATCACAGGTATAAAGCTCGGTTCTGTCAATGCTTCGCTCAATCACAGGGATAGATAACAGTTCACGGGTAATTCGGAGGATTGTGTCTCTTGTTATGCTTTCCAGCACACTATCGGTCAGTAGAGGTGTAATTAACGAACCGGCTTTGACTATGAAGAGGCTGGACCCGGGACCTTCTGCCACGGTACCCTCCTTATTCAAGAAAATTGCTGTATCATATCCGTTATTCAGTGCTTCCAGCTGTGCCATGCGACTATTGATGTAATTTGCGCCGCATTTGATTCGGGGTGACAGAGAATTCTCATGGATACGCTGCCAGGAGGTGATGCAGCAGTTTAATCCTTTTTTGTTATACTCCGGATTGGTCTTTGCCTTGGGAATCGGAGCGATGAACATATTCACAGGCGAAGCAGAGTGCCAGGAACCGAACCCATCGATAAAAATCGTCTGCCGGACAGAGATATCCTCCTGATACCTGTTTGCTCTGACCGTTGCCAGAAAAGCCTCCTTTAACTCGCTGATGGAATACCGATCCTCCAGCAGGAGAAGCTTCTGTGACTGTTTCAGGCGCTTTAGGTGATCCTCCAGCCGAAAGGCGTAAAGCTGTTTTTGCTCCTCGTTCCAATAGCAACGTATCCCCTCGAAGACATTCAGACCAAACTGTGAAGTAGGAGAGAGAACATTAATCTTGGCATCCTTGACAGAAACCAGCCTGTCATCCAGCCAAATAGTTCGATTAGCGTTCACATCAGCATCACTACCGGTGTTAGACTCTATTGGTTTATTCACAGGAACCTCCTCCTTTATAGACTCAACAATTATGACTGGATCGTTTTTCCCAATTATGATTTCCCTCTGCCCGGTGTGTGAGCAATACGGATGGTTTCTTCCTCGGCCAGCTTTGCAGACATGGTATCGCTTAAGGAAGCATCTGCCTTTACTTCATAAATATCTGCACCTTTTCCCACCTTTGCAGCGGTAGCGAGAATAATCTTGATATCCAGCCAGATCCCCTGTTTCTTGAAAAGGCTGATGTACTGATTGTCATAGGTCACCTTCTCCTCCCAGGAGATATCATTGCGCCCTTTGATCTGTGCAAGCCCCGTGATACCACCGCGCATGAGAAAGCGCCTCTTATATCTTTTGTTCAGAGTATGAAAATCCCCCAATTCATAAGCAACAGGCGGACGCGGACCTACCAGCGAAAGGTCTCCCTTTAAGACATTCCATAGCTGTGGCAGTTCATCTATGCTCTTGTCTCTCAGAAGTCGCCCGAGTCTTGTGACTCGGGGGTCATCGGCATAGTTGAACAGCCCCGCACCTTGATGCTCGGCATTGATCAGCATAGAGCGGAATTTATACATTCTGAACCTTCGACCGCCCCTGGTGAGCCTTTCCTGACTGAAGATGACAGGACCCCTGGAGTCGCATTTTATGGCGATGGCTACACCGATCCACAGGGGAAGTAGCAGGATCATCGCAATCAGACTTGCAGCAACATCAAAAGCCCTTTTCAGGAATAAATGAAGCGTAATCATCGTGATTTCTCCAATCTGAATAATCTGGGAAGTAACAAAGAAAACTCAATGTAGCTACCTATCAGTAGGTTAACAAATTCCATTTCAGAAAGGGCCAAATTGATCGATTACCGAGTTCTTCCTATAAGAACCTTCCTGTTATTCTTGATTTATGATAAAGGTATGGAATAAGTCGTCGAAGCTCTCACCACGCTTGATGAGCTCTACGTTATCCCCGTTAAGCTCAAGCACCGGAAAGTTAGGTAGGATAAAGGGTGGCTTCAGTACAATAGAATAAGAACCGACATTGTCAAAGACCACGAGGTCACCCACGGCCAGTGTGCCATCATAATGTTTGTAGAGATAATCGGACTCAATGCAGGTATATCCCCCAAAATCCAAATCGAGATAAGCTTTTTGTACTCCGCCGGTCGGAAGGATCTCTATGGGCGGACTCTTCTTATTTAAAGTAGGATTGATATTATAGATACTGCCAAGAAGCGTGGCAATATTCTTCCCTCGAACGGTCTTAATGTTGATTACCTTGCATACGAATTTCATACAGTCACCGGCCAGCGCACTTCCGGGCTCAAGAAGCAGCAGCGGAGGTTTCTCCTCATTCCGGAAGCGCTCCGCGAAGACAGGAGCAATGATCTCGGCATATTCTGTAATAGTCGGGACATAGGAATCAAATTGCGCCTTCAAGGAAGCAGGCATATTGCCGAACAGACCGCCACCGAGATCGATACACTCCGGTACGAGCTCCAGCCGGTCCAGCAGGTCGAGCATTCCCCCGGTGCGCGAGCGCCAGGTCTCCAGGCTTCTGGGGGCGAAGTGACACTGCAGGCCGACAAAATGCAGATTCTCATAACTCTGAATTAACCTCATAGCATCCCGGAAATCCTCCGATTCAATATCGAACCCAAATCTTGATGTTCCACCTGCTTCAATGTCAAAGTTGCACCGAATTCCAACTCTTAACAAGTGCTTAGGGTAGCGATCGGCAATTTTACGCAGGAGCTCTGTCTCATAAGCAGAATCCAGATTAACCGTACCGCCGGAGATCAGGAATTGTTCCATCACCTGAGCGTTCTTATACGGCCCGTTCCAGATGATTTTATCAGGGGTGACACCGACCCGGAGGGCAAGCTCCAGCTCCAGATCAGAGACGACCTCCGCATAGCCGCCAAGCCCATTGATGATATGGCAGAGCTTTGGTGTATAATTAGTCTTATAGGAATAGGCAATATTAAAGTTAGGATAGAGCGCAGTGAATGCAGCCTTAAGCTCGAGAAAGTTCTTCTTAATCTGCAGAGAATCCAGGAGGTAGAAAGCACCCCCATACTGATCTGCGATTTGCGTTAAGAGTGAATGATCCATCTTTACCTCCGATCCGTCGCCATATAGCGGTACAAAAACTTGAGAGAGATCTATCCTTCACTCTTTTTCTTTTCTTGTATTAGGTTCACTACTCTGTTCACACAAGTAATGACATCAAGCCGATTATTCTGATAGTCAAGCGGACTCGCTTTCAAGACGCTGGTTTCCGTTTCCCGGAGTGTCCTCATATTAAGTGCAAAGAGCTGATCGAGCTGATGCAGATCAGTAGTTTCATCCACATTGCAGAAGCTTCTGGAGAGGATCGTTCGGGTAGAGCCAAGCCGATAGTGTTCCATAATAATCTTCTCGGCAGGGAGCAGACCTTCTCCAATCCTGGCAATTCCACCAAAGCCGTAAGGAATGCCGCGGGCGCGGATTTTATTGCAGATCGTCTCTACCGTGCCGTTCGAAAGCAGCTCAAACATGAAAATCAATCCGTAGCTCAGATGCAAATCATTCAGACCGATATGTATCTCATCAATTCCCGAAAGCGCTAATACGGAATCGAGGCAGTCCTCGGCTTCCCGCGTCTCAAGCAGTAAGGATACTTTCGTGCGTCCTGCAACAGCAGCCAGAAAGCGCTCTACCTCCTCAGCTGTTCTCCACATGGGTAGCATGATACGATCCGCTCCTGCAGCGACGACTGCTTCGATCTCTTCCACAGAATGCTCGTTCCACGGATTGATGCGAACCAGCAGTTCAGAGGTATCTAATAGCGGTGACAGGCTTCTGATATCATCGATGGTATGATGGGATTTGACCGTATTTAAGTTCTTCTGACGCGCCTCCTTACCAAGTGTCTCAAGGTCAATCCAAATCCTGTCTACACCATAGCTTTGTGCAATCTGTGCGACTACGGGGTGATTGGTGATATACATTAAGGTGAGTGCCATGGATCCCTCCGTCTTCAAAACAGCAGTATTTTCCGCTGCCCTCTGCAATAATATATTCAGCAACGGATCGAAGTGACACATCAAAAAAACATTGCATTTCACATATAAATATGTAACAATGAAACACATAGAAAATTATCTGAAATGAGGCTTTCTTATGGAAATGGTTAAGGTTAAGAATTTATCATTTGAATATATCAGACGCGATGAAGACGGCAACGTTGAGTCGATTAATAAGGCAATAGATCAGGTCAGCCTGGATGTAAATCAGGGAGAGTTTATCGCGATCCTGGGAGCGAATGGTTCTGGGAAATCCACGCTTGCCAAGCATATCAACGCCATCCTATATCCGACGGAGGGCAGTGTGTGGGTGAACGGACTGAATACCTCCGAGGAGAAGAACCTGTGGGAGGTCAGACAGACGGCAGGGATGGTATTCCAGAATCCCGATAACCAGATCATAGCCAATGTCGTAGAAGAGGATGTCGGCTTCGGACCTGAGAATCTGGGGATTCCATCAGAAGAGATCTGGCAGCGGGTGGAACAGAGTCTGGCAGCAGTCGGAATGCTGGAATTTCGTCACTCCTCACCGAATAAGCTATCCGGAGGACAGAAGCAGAGAGTGGCTATCGCAGGCATTATGGCGATGAAACCGAAATGTATCGTTCTGGATGAACCGACAGCAATGCTTGATCCGAATGGCCGGAAGGAAGTTATCGCTACAATCCGGGAACTGAACCGCAAGGAAAATGTGACAGTTATCCTGATTACCCATCATATGGACGAGGTTACTAATGCGGATAAGGTCTTTGTAATGGAGCATGGGCAGCTGGTCATGCAGGGAACACCCAGAGAAATCTTCTCAAGAGTTGAGGAAATCAAAGGTTATCGCATGGATGTGCCGCAGGTGACGGAGCTGGCCTATGAACTGAGTAAGGAAGGGTTGGCACTTCCGCCCGGAATTCTGACTGTAGAGGAGCTGCTGGAGGCTCTGACAGCTCTTAGAAGACCATAGACTACTGATGACAGAGAAGATTAGGATAAAAGATAAGTAGGTGAAGAATATTGCAGATCATATTTGATAAAGTGAATTATATCTATAACGGCGGAACCGCATTTTCCAGGCATGCGCTGAAGGATATCAGCTTTACGATCAATCAGGGCGAGTTCATCGGACTCATCGGGCACACGGGTTCCGGTAAATCCACTCTGATTCAGCATATGAATGGCCTGGTGAAGGCAACGAGCGGACAGATCTATTATAAGGGGCAGGATATCTATGACCCTTCCTATAAGCTGCGGGACCTTCGAAGTAAGGTGGGACTGGTGTTCCAATACCCGGAGCATCAGCTCTTTGAAACCACAGTATTTAAGGATGTCATGTTCGGACCGAGTAACCTCGGGCTGGATAAACTGGAGTGTGAGCTTCGCAGCTATGAAGCACTCAAGATGGTAGGCATCGGAGATGATTTGCTGGATGCATCGCCTTTTGAGCTTTCCGGCGGACAGAAGCGGAGAGTGGCCATCGCCGGAGTCCTTGCGATGAAGCCTGAGGTACTGATTCTGGATGAACCGACTGCTGGCCTCGATCCGAAGGGAAGAGACGATATTCTGGAGCAGATCGAGAAGCTTCATAAGGATAGTGGCATCACCATCATCCTGGTAACCCATAGCATGGAGGATGTGGCAAATTACGCTGACCGACTTTTCGTTATGAATAAAGGCCAGCTGGTATTGCAGCAATCCACCAAAGAGGTTTTTGCGCATTATAAGGAGCTGGAGCAGATGCATCTTGCTGCACCGCAGGTTACCTACGTGATGAATGCACTGAGAGAGAAGGGTTATCCGGTGAAGACGGATGTGACGACTGTTGCGGAAGCGAAGGAGGAGCTTTTACGCCTCTTTCACTAAGAGATTGAAATCAGGCGAATGCACCTTCACCATTCATAAAGAGAATTACTACACTGAACTAAGATAAAGGAAGTGAGTGTATTATGATTAGAGACATTACAATCGGACAATATTACCCGAGCAATTCGATACTACACAGGCTGGATCCCAGAGTGAAGCTGATCGGAACCTTTGCTTTTATCGTATCCCTGTTCCTGTTTAAGACTTTATACGGATATATCGTTGTGACAGCATTTTTATTTGCCGTCATCAAGCTTTCCAAGGTGCCCTTCCGATATATTATGAAGGGCTTGAAGGCAATCCTCATATTGCTGCTTTTTACTGTGTTCTTTAATATGTTTTTGACTCCCGGTGATCCGATCCTGCAATTCTGGATCTTTAAGATTACGAAGGAAGGCTTGCTGAATTCTGCTGCGATGGCGCTGCGTCTGATCTATCTGATCATTGGCTCCTCCCTGATGACCTTAACCACAACACCGAATCAGCTGACAGACGGCTTAGAGAAGGTATTAAAGCCCCTGAACCGGATCAAGGTACCGGTGCATGAGATTGCCATGATGATGTCCATTGCACTGCGTTTTATACCCATATTATTAGAAGAGACAGATAAGATCATGAAAGCCCAGATGGCACGCGGTGCTGATTTTGAGAGCGGAGGCATCTTAAAGAGAGCCAAGAGTCTGATCCCTCTGCTGGTGCCCTTATTCATATCGGCCTTCCGCAGAGCAAATGATCTCGCGATGGCGATGGAGGCGAGATGTTACCGCGGTGGAGACGGAAGGACGAAGATGAAGCCGCTGCACTATCATGGCAGAGATCTTGTAGCTTACGCTTCGATGCTTCTTTATCTTGGGGTGATTGTCGGTGTCAAATTTGCCGAGAAAATATTCCTGTAAATCCAAAGGATAGTATTATAAGGAAAGTGTCAAATCACCTATAGCACCTTTCATCATTCTATATAGAGAGAGTCTGATATGAAAAGAATAAAACTAGTCATAGCTTATGACGGAACCAACTACTGTGGCTGGCAGCTACAGCCGGAGAAGCCTACTGTAGAAGCCTGCTTAAATCGTGCGCTGTCGGAGTTGCTCAGAGAAGAGATTACAGTCATCGGTGCCAGCAGGACGGACTCCGGGGTACATGCCCTGGGTAATGTGGCGGTATTTGATACGGAGAGCAGAATACCGGCTGAGAAGATAGCACAGGCAGTGAATCAACGTCTTCCGGAGGATATCCGCGTGCAAAGCTCCGAGGAGGTTATAGCGGATTTTCACCCAAGAAGATGCGTCAGCAGGAAAACCTACGAATATCGAATTCTGAATCGAAGGTTTGCTCTGCCGACAGAGCGCTTCTATTCCTGTTATAATTATTATACCCTAGAGGTAGATCTGATGCAGAAGGCTGCAGCCTATCTGATCGGAGAATACGATTTCAAAAGCTTCTGCTCTGTGAAGACTCAGGCTCTGGATACAATAAGAACGATCTATCAACTGGAGGTGGACAAAACCGGGGATATCATCACGATCCGAGTCACCGGCAGTGGATTTCTCTATAATATGATACGCATTATTGCGGGTACTCTGATGGAGGTAGGAAGAGGAGCTTATCCACCGGAGAAGGTTAAGACGATGCTAGAGGGACAAGACCGCAGTCTGGCAGGTCCGACTGCTCCTGCGCAGGGTCTTACCCTGATCAAGATAGAATACAACTGAAATACCGATACCATTTATGATAAATGAGGAGGGAGCGAGAGATAATGTTTGATTTCTCTACGAATCTAAGTACAGTGAACGATACATCAATCATTCTTCGACTGGTCATGGCAGTGCTCTGTGGCGGCATTATCGGCTTCGAGCGGGGAAGGGCAGGAAGACCGGCAGGACTGCGTACGCATATCCTGGTCTGTCTTGGTTCCACCCTTGCTGTCCTCACCAACCAATATGTGTTCCAGACCTATGGTGTCAGTGATCCTACAAGACTTGGAGCACAGGTAATCTCGGGTATCGGTTTCCTCGGAGCAGGAACGATCATCGTAACCGGACGACATCAGGTAAAAGGTCTGACCACAGCGGCAGGGCTTTGGGCGACGGCATGTATGGGTCTCGCAATCGGTATCGGTTTCTATAAGGCAGCAGTGGTAGGATGTGTCCTGATCTCTTTCTCAACAGTAGTACTTCACAGACTGGATAACAATATGCTTTCCAAGTCTAAGGTGATGGATATCTATATGGAATTTGATAAGACAGCCTCGATGACTACGGTGCTCGATACGATGAAAGCCAGTATGGCGAGCATCGAAAATATAGAGATGGTCAAGCCGAGTGTCACTTCGGATGCCTCCGCAGCAGCGATCATGACGCTTCGACTGAGGGAAAAGAAATTCAGACTGGATGTTGTTACAAAAGTATGTGCGATTGATGGAGTTTCATTCGCAGAAGAAATATAATAACAAATATAGTATCATTAATACTATTTGTAAAAATATGAGTTGTATAAAATGACGAATATTTTAAGAGTAAATTAAGTTTTTATTAATACTTAATTTACTCTTTTTATGTATAATACATGTAAATATTGATGATAATCTATATGAATAAAGTAACGTTTAGCATAATATTATTGTAAATTGCAAAAAGTACAAAAAATATATAAAATATTACTTGTAATATATAAACAAAAATGTCACAAAATGTTAATCCTTCTTGACTTGGTAAAACTCTGGTTATATAATTAGAATTCAGAGACGTTGTTGAAAGACTATTAGATGTAGATATTAAAGTCGAATCATGTCGAAAAACACGCTCAACATAGTGGTAGCAAGGGATTAGCAGTTCGCAAGTATAAGATGTTAAGGATAATCTAGTTAGGGGACATGCATTTGCATCTGGGTCATACTTACACTGAGGCAGTTGATTATGAGGAATAATCAATATGCTTATTTTTATACTGAAAACTGCAGGGGGAATTACTTATGAATAAAAATACTTCAAGTGACAAGAAGATTAACTTCATTAACATGAATGCAGTTTTAATTGTGCTATAAAGAATCGGATAAGCTTTTGCAGGAATTGAACCTGGTTCGAGGAATGCAAGGAGGCTTTTCTTGATTCTTCTTTTTACGCTCAAAAATTAGTCACTATAGGTGTTTTAGGTAATTAACCATGGATCGAAGGGAGGATACGAATGATAAATAAAATAAAAAACGGACACTTGACCTACAAGAAATTGATACTCTTGGCGATCGACATCCTAGTTATTATATTATCCAGCTATGGTGCTCTACTGGTACGCTTTGACCTGGTCTATGAAAGAATACTCCCGGCATATCGAACCTCAGTCAATCGTTTCGTCATCATAAATATCCTGCTTACAGTAGTGATCTTCTATCTGTTTAAACTTTATCACAGCCTTTGGAGCTATGCAGGCGCTACCGAGCTTCAGAATGTCTTCGGAGCCAGTGTTCTGTCCTCTGCCATAGTTTTGATCGGGATGTTTGCTTTGAAGCTAAAGGTTCCCGGAAGCTATTGCTTTATCTATGGTTCGCTCTTATTTCTCATGACATTGGCCAGTCGTTTCTCTTATCGTCTGGCTCGCTTGTATTTACATAGAATGGACGTTCGTAAAGCACCCAGAAATGTCATGGTGGTCGGAGCCGGAGCAGCTGCCAGTGTCATCATGAAAGAAATTCTGGATAGTGAGCATATCAATAACTCCAAGGTTAGATGTATCATCGATGATGCGAAGGAGAAACAAGGCCGCTTCATGCACGGCGCCAAGATCGTCGGAACCAGGGAGGATATCATCGCTTGTGCTGAGCAATACCACATCGATGAGATTATCATAGCGATCCCTTCTGCTACTAAGAAGACAATCAGTGAACTCGTCAGTATCTGTAAGCAGACCAAGTGTGAGCTTCGGATTCTGCCCGGTATCTATCAGCTGATGAATGGCGAGGTATCGGTACATAAATTACGTAAAGTCGATATTGAGGATCTCCTTGGCAGAGAACCGATCAAGGCAGATATGGATTCCATCATGGGTTATGTACAGGGTAAGGTATGTCTGGTCACAGGCGGTGGAGGCTCCATCGGCAGTGAGCTCTGTAGACAGATCGCACAGCATGAGCCAAGACAGCTGATCATCTTAGATAACTATGAGAACAATGCCTATGAGATCCAACAGGAGCTAAAGAGAACCCATCCGGAGCTTAATCTGGTGGTTCTGATCGCGACAGTGCGTGATAGCATCTGTCTGAAATCTATCTTTCGTAAATACCGCCCGGATATCATCTATCATGCGGCTGCGCATAAGCATGTACCGCTGATGGAAGACAGTCCGATGGAAGCGATTAAGAATAATGTACTCGGAACACTGAATACAGTCATCGCTGCAGACCTGTGCGGAGCGAAGCGCTTTGTCATGATTTCCACAGATAAGGCTGTCAATCCCACGAATGTCATGGGCGCTTCCAAGCGTATCTGTGAGATGATCATCCAGACCTACAATAAGCGCTCCCATACCGAGTATGTGGCAGTTCGCTTTGGCAATGTACTGGGTTCGAATGGTAGTGTCATCCCCTTATTCAGAAAACAGATTGAAGCAGGTGGACCCGTGACGGTAACCCATCCTGATATTATAAGATATTTCATGACCATACCGGAGGCTGTCACCCTGGTCCTTCAGGCAGGAGCTTATGCCAAGGGCGGTGAGATCTTCGTCCTCGATATGGGAGAGCCGGTCAGAATCGCTGATCTGGCGAGAAACTTAATCCGCCTGTCCGGCTTTGAACCGGATGTAGATATGAAGATCGAATATACCGGTCTTCGTCCCGGCGAAAAGCTCTATGAAGAGATGCTGATGTCAGAAGAGGGGATGAAGAAGACGGATAACGACCGCATCTTCATCGGTAATCCACTCGAGATCGAGGATGAGCTGTTCCACAGTCAGGTCGAAGCGCTCCGTATGGCCTGCTCACTGGATACGACGGATATCCGTAAGATGATCAAGGATATTGTGCCTACTTATGTGGATCACAGCGAAATACCGGAAGCGCTGAAACTGCCGGAGAGACCGAGTGTCGATGTCGTGACAAGAGAAGTTGTCGAAAAGGCAACACAGAGGAAGTTCCGTACCCCTGTACTTGAGTATAGTAAAACGGCAATTTGATGGAGAAAATATTGAGATCAAATTATAAGTAGCTATATAAATCGGTAAGAATGATAACATGCAGTTCAGTAAGGAATACAGTCAAATGGGATTTGTAGTTTCGATCAGCGATTTGTATATGACATAGTGTATAAGAGGTGTCTATCTACCGATACCAAAAAAGCCGCTAATACCACTAAAATATTGCCCTAAAGTACCCATTTGTTAATGTCATCATCACTATGTACAAATGGGCATCTTTATGTTAATATTTACATAATTTCATCCCAGAACTAGATGGTAAATTATAGATAGTCCAAATGAACTTTAATCTATAGAGAGGTGATAGATTTCGACCATCAAAGGGTTTGGAAAGTGGTTCTGAATTAATTAAGGATATGCTAAAACATACTTAAAACATAGTAGGGATCCTTAACTTGTAAGTCTCGAGAATTACAGTTCTCTACTACGGAATGTATGTAAAGAAATCGCATTTCCACATCCCACGCAAGAACCGACACATTGTGCCTTACGTCCTACAAAATTAGGGTTTTTAGGGGGGAAGCGGAGGATGAAAAATACACAAGAATCATCAACATATTAAGGATGGGGTTTATGAGGTCAAGGAAGCTCAGAGCACCGGCTATGAATTAAGGAAATGAAACTTAAATAGCAGAACTTATAGAATAGAATACACGGGTGCAGGGTACACATGGGAAAATATTGACATAAAAGAAAAGGGAAGAGAAAAATATGTTTAGAGGCATAGTGAAGAAGTTTGAGAACAAAATTTGGATGGCGAGTCCCACCAAGCATGGTCCTGAAATGGAATACATAAAAGAAGCGTATGAAACTAACTGGATGAGCACAGTGGGCAAGAACATAAACGAAGTAGAACGAATTGCTGCTGAGAAAACAGAGGTTAGTTTTGCAGTTGGATTGAACAGTTGTACTGCAGCTATACAATTGTATGTAAAACTGACTGGTGGGAAGCTTTACGGAAAACCAGAAATCGGTCACGGTGTTGTTGAGGGAAAACGTGTGTTTGCAATATAATAGGGACAACCAAGAGAAAACCTTGATTTTATGCAGGTTACGAGAGTTTAGGTCAAATCCCGATTATGAAATTTTCTATGGATTGTGCATTGGATTCGAGAACCTAAGAGGATAAGATGGCTTCTTGGGTACTCTGGATTGACCCACAATATAGAGTAGAAAAATGAATGGAGGAAATTGACCAGGCTTGGTGTGAATGCTATCACGGTGGGCTAATGGTCAATTTTTTAGCCTTCGTGAAATTGAGAAATGACATTAATATCTGTATACAGGATAGCACAGATTTTAAATAAAAGCAGGAATAAAAATAAGCAGTTTTATGGAAAGAGGAAACGATATGGAAAAAAGCTTCTCTTATCAGGTGCCGATGGGCATTCTAAAGTTGTGGAAACAATAAATGTTTTGGAAAAAAAAGGGATTATCGAACCATATGATGCTATTGACTATTTAGATGATGCATCAAGTAAAGCAGTAAGAAAATTCGAGAACCAGATGTCATAGGAAGAAAATATGATAAAGTGTTTTGCTGTATTGGTAATAACAAGTTGCGAGGTGAGTTACTCGGAAGAGGAAAGCATATGAATCTAAAAATTCCAGTATTTATTCATCCCACTGTAAATGTAAGCCCGACAGCAGTAATCAAAATGGGAAGCATAGTAGAGTTAAAGGCAATTGTGAATACTGATTTGTAGAAAAGAAGGCTGTATTATTTCGGCAGGTGCAATAGTATCATCAATGAGTACAATTCCTTCTGAAACGAAAATAGATTATGGAATTGATTACTAGGGAGAATATAAATATGAGAGAAGAAAGGCAAATTAACAATACTGAAGAGAGTATAAAAGGGAATGAAGAAAATAAGGCATTGGCTATCTTGACTGATAAACAAAAGAAATATCTCCCAATCAAGAGAGCGATAGACGTTGTTCTATCTGGTGGAGCGATTGTAGTGTTTTCTCCAATTTTAGCTGGAATTGCACTTGCTATAAAAATAGATTCACCGGGACCTGTTCTTTTCAAGCAGAAGAGAGTAGGTAAAGATAAAGAATTATTTGAAATTTGGAAATTTAGAACAATGAGGACTGATACGCCAAAAGATATGCCAACTCATCAGTTGAGCAATCCGGATGCATATATTACTCGTACAGGTAAAGTTATGAGGAAGCTTTCATTGGATGAATTACCTCAGTTATTCAATATATTCAGCGGAACTATGAGTATAATAGGACCTCGTCCAAGTTTATGGAATCAAGATGATTTGATAGCAGAGAGAGATAAATATGGAGTTAATAGTGTCACACCAGGTCTTACAGGTTGGGCGCAGATAAATGGGCGCGACGAATTAGAAATTCCTGTTAAGGCAGCCTTTGATGGTGAATATGTAAAAAAAATGGGTTTTATGATTGACTTAAAATGTTTTCTTGGAACCATAGGTAGTGTGCTAAGTACAGATGGTGTAGTTGAGGGCGGAACAGGAGAACTGGAGAAGGCAGGGAAAAATCCAGATAATACTATTGGAAATGACAAAGTTGTAAAGAATATTAAAATTGGGGCAGGAGTTATTACAGCTGCTGGAATGATAGCTTTGTTGGTATTAATCGCATTTGTGAAACGTTTCATGAATAAAGATAATACGGATAGCACAGAAAAGAAAAGCGCCAAATTGAAAATAGTTGCATTTTTAACTACTGTAATATCAGTAATGACAGCTCTTTACAAAAGAAGCAAGTGTCAGTTTAAAAAATATCAAGAATTATGTGGGGATGTGTCTCCAGAAAAGGAGATGACAAACAATAATATGAGTAAAGGCTTAAAAAGAATACTTATTACGGGGGCTAATTCTTATATTGGTATGTCTGTAGAAAACTGGTTAAATACTTCTTCAGAAGAATATGATATCGATACTATAGATATGACAGATGGAAATTGGAGAGAATTGGAGTTCTCCCAATATGATGTTGTCTATCATGTGGCTGGTATTGCTCATGCAGATGTAGGAACTGTGACAGAAGAACAAAAGAAATTGTATTATGAAGTTAATACAGATCTTGCTTTTGAAGTAGCTCAAAAAGCGAAGTCAGATGGTGTAAAACAGTTTATTTTCATGTCCTCTATGATTGTGTATTCTGGTTGCGATACAACTATTATTACAAAAAATACAGTGCCTAAACCTTTGAATTTTTATGGTGATAGCAAGTGGCAGGCAGATCAAAAAATAAGAACGTTATCACATGAAAAGTTTAAAGTTGTTGTTCTTAGACCGCCGATGATTTATGGCAAAGGAAGTAAAGGTAATTATCCAGAATTAGCAAAGTTGGCAGCAAAACTTCCAATTTTTCCAGAAGTAAAGAACAAAAGATCAATGTTACATATAGATAATTTGTGCGAATTTGTAAAATTAATGATTGATAATGAAGAAGCGGGAGTATTCTTTCCGCAAAATGAAGAATATACAAATACATCCGAAATGGTTCATATGATTGCGGTTGTAAAGGGTCATAATATTTTGATGATTCCAGGTATGAATTTTCCAGTTAAATTACTGAAAATGGTTCCGGGAAAAATTGGAAGATTAGCAACCAAAGCCTTTGGTGATTTGACATATGATATGGATATGAGTAATTACAAGGAAAATTATAGAATTAGAACATTAGCAGAGTCAATCACATTAGCAGAAAATAGCAGATAAGAAGGAGATAGTAAAATGACCAAACTATATGAAAAAATTAAATCTGGTGAGGAATCACTTGCTCTTATTGGACTTGGTTATGTAGGTATGCCTATTGCTGTAGCATTTGCAAACGAAGGTGTAAAGGTTGTAGGTTTTGATCTCAATAAAGAAAAAATAGAATTATATAAAAAAGGTGTCGATCCAACTAATGAGGTTGGTGATGAAGCTATTAAACAGACAACGATTTCATTCACTGCTGATGAAAAAGATTTGAAAAAAGCAAAGTTCCATATTGTTGCAGTTCCGACTCCGGTAAACCAAGATCATACTCCAGATCTTGCAACAGTTATTGGTGCAAGTGAAATTGTCGGTAGAAATCTTACTAAGGGTTCTATTGTAGTATTTGAATCTACCGTTTATCCAGGGGTTACGGAAGATATTTGTGTGCCTATTATTGAACGTGAGTCGGGCATGAAGTGCGGAGTTGATTTTAAAATTGGTTATTCTCCAGAAAGAATTAACCCAGGTGACAAGGTTCATCGGCTTGAAAATATCACGAAAATTGTATCAGGGTGTGATGCAGATGCTCTTGAAGAAATTAAAGCGGTTTACGATTTGGTTATCAAAGTGGGAACCTATCCTGTTTCTAATATCAAGACAGCTGAGGCTGTTAAGGTAGTGGAGAATAGTCAGCGTGATATTAACATTGCTTTTATGAATGAGCTTGCAATGGTATTTGACCGTATGGAAATTGACACAAACGAAGTTGTTGAGGGTATGAATACAAAATGGAACGCACTTGGTTTTAGACCTGGACTTGTTGGAGGCCATTGTATTGGAGTTGATCCTTATTATTTTACATACGAAGCAGAAAAACTTGGATATCACAGTCAAATAATTCTTAATGGTCGTATTGTCAATGATAGTATGGGAAAATTTATTGCAGATGCAGCAATTAAGCAGATGATTAAAGTAGGAAAGGCACCTGCGAAATCAAAAGTAATCATTCTAGGCCTTACGTTTAAGGAAAACTGTCCTGATACAAGAAATTCTAAAGTTGCAGATGTTTATAATGGATTGATGGAGTATGGGATACAACCTATTGTGATTGACTCTTGGGCAAGTGAACGTGATGCAAAACGTGAATATAATATTGAACTTAGACCTATGGAAGCAGCTGTGGATGCAGATTGTGTCATTCTTGCAGTTGCCCATAATGATTTTAAACAGTTAGGTCTTGAAAAGCTTAACAATATGTTCAGGAATGTTCCACAGAATGAAAAGGTGCTGATTGACGTTAAGGGATTATATTCAATTGATGAACTTGAAGAAAGTGGTCTTACTTATTGGAGACTGTAATTAGTTAATTTTGTTATCGCCTTTACAAAAGACAATTTAGCTGAGAGTAATTGCTGTATAGTGAAACCAAATGTCAAAAGGTTATTTGTGTACAGAGAAAGTGAGATATATGAGAGAAAAGATAGTCAATCATGCTGACATTATTATTATGAATGATAATAACTTGGGATATGTCGGTGGAGAAAGAGAATCACAACGGATTATAATCAAAGCAGCTTCTCAAAAGTACAAAGTTGCTGTCGTTCAGCCAGGAGAATATGACGAGAGCATTCCAAATACAGAGTTCTACTATGAAACAAAAGTAAGGCGTATGAAGTTTTTGATTAAGAATCCTTTTGCCTTTATCGCTTATATTTTTAAAATTAGTAAACTAATTAATAAAATACAACCAAAAGTAATTCATACTCAAAGCCAGGTGTGCTTTTTTATAGTGTCTTTGTTACGAAGATTACATTTAATTTCAAGAAATACGATGTTTGTTCATACAGATAGAGGTCTTTATACAAAATACAACACTTTTTTCAAAAAGTTGTTTCAGTTTTCGTTTAAATACTTGGACGTGCTTGTAACAACAACTGAGTTTAACAAAGTGTCGTGGAGAGAGGCTAACGAAGAGAAGAATATAGATTTGGTATATAAAGTAATAGGAAACACAGCAGGTGCAATATATGAAAGTATTGATATGACAAGAATTCCAGAAAATAGGGATTATCTTACGATTGGATTTGCAGGAAGATATTGTGATTGGAAAGATTGGCCATTGGCTGAAGAAATCTGCAAGAATGTAAGCAATAAATTGCCTAAAACACATTTCTCCATGATGGTAGGGTGTTTTGATGAAAAAGATGAAATTGAAACCCAGAAAATGTTTGATAGAACGACTGCATTGTATGGCGAAAGATTTAACGGTAAAATTAATGTGCCATTTGAGGACATGGAAGAATTTTATTATGATATTGATGTTTATATTCTTACATCGTGGAAAAAAACAGAATCTTTTGGGCGTACAATTGTCGAGGCAATGAGCAGAATGACAGCGGTATTAACTACTGATGCCGGTGGATCAGTTGAAGTTGTGAATAAGCCATATACGGTATGCGATAAAGCAAAAGATTTCGCTGGTATAATTCAGAAGTGGGAAAAATATCCCGAAGAACTTAAACAAGAAAAAAATGATAATTTCAAAAGGGCACATGAGGTTTATTCATTGGAACGAAATATTTCCAGTTATATGATGCTGTATGATGAAAGCATGAAGAGTTTGCCTTAAAAAATGAACTCAGAAAAAACATACAGTAATTGGGATGAGAAGAGGGAGGTGATTTTGTGAGAATATTATTTATATGTGCAATATACCATGAAGCTCTTTTGTTCAGAGATTTATTATATAGTATAGAAGAACAGAGTGATAATGAAATCTTTGTTTTTAATGGCGTTGAACAAGGAACTGTGGTTAAGGATAAATTCAAATCAATTATTGATGAGAAGGTGTTTTATACAGAATGCTTTTCAAAACTTGATAGTAAACTATATTTTCCAAAAAGATGGAAATTAACCAAAAAATTATCTACGAATATAGACATAAGTAAGTTTGATTTTATTCATGCTCATTCGTTAATGAATAATGGATATGTAGCATATAAAATTAGTAAAAAATATCCAATTAAATATATTGTATGCGTTAGAAATACAGATATTAACCGCCATATGAAGATCCCGTTCTTAAGAGGAATTGCCAACAAAATCATTGAAAATGCGAGCGGTGTAGTTTTCTTGTCTAAACCATATCAAGATTATTATATTAAGCATTACATTCGTAAAAATAAAAGCGCATCTTTTTTACAGAAGTCAGCGATAATTACGAATGGTGTTGAACAATTTTGGATTGATAATAAAGCTGATGAAGTAAGAACAATTAGCGATGATCTGATAAAATTGATATTTGTCGGAAGAATAGATAAAAATAAAAATGCTCCATTAATCTTAGATGCTTGTGATGAACTAATTAAAAGAGGAATAAGGATCAGTTTAACTGTTGTTGGAGAAGCTACTGATGATGAGGAATTAAATAAACTGAAACAGAAAGAGTATGTTACAATAAAGGATTTCATGTCAAAAGAAGATTTGATTGCAGAGTATCGTGCAAATAATATCTTTGTAATGCCTTCAAAAACGGAAACGTTTGGAAGAGTATATCTTGAAGCAATGTGCCAGGGATTACCGGTAATTTATACAAGAGGACAAGGGTTTGATGGCCAATTTGATGAAGGCGTTATTGGATATTCTGTTGATTCTTCAAATGCAATTGAACTAGCTGATCGAGTTCAACTTGTTATAAATGATTATGAGGCTATATCAAAACGTGCGTTGGAAAGCATCGATCAGTATGCTTGGTCAGAAATTGGAAAGCAAACAATCACGTTTTATAAAAAAGTATTATAAGAAGAGAGGTGTCCCAATGACTAAAATAAAAATAGCATATGTAATTTTACATTATAATAACGCAGAAGTGACTACAAAATGCTTGAGTTATTTACTTAATATCATGGGCGATGATTCAGTAGCGGTAGTTGTGGACAACTACTCTCAAAATGATAGCCTTAACGAAATTAAAAAGACAATTGGTAACAGTGATAAAATTTTTTATATATGTAATTCGAAAAACTTAGGCTTTGCACGGGGAAATAATCTTGGATATGAATATGCGAGAGAAAAATTAAAGGCAAATTGTATTATTGTTATGAATAATGACATTTTTATTAAAGATTGTGAATTAGAAAATAAATTATGCTCTGATAGCATGGTAAATAGATATTCTATTATTGCGCCAGACGTAGTAACCTTGTCAGAAAAACATCAAAATCCTTTTAGGTATGAAAGAGTTAGAACATCTAAATTGTTTATAAGCATGATATTACAGTATATCTATGCAGCTTTTTTTCGAGTGGGTATTATGATACCGAGCATTGTTCAAAAGTACCATAATGCTGCTGGAGTAGGAGAAGAGAGAGTGTGTGAGAGTATAGAAAATATTGTACCTCACGGTTCATGTGTGATTTTTACTCCAAATTATACACGACAAGAAAAATTCGCATTTGTGCCAGTAACTTTTTTTTATGGAGAGGAAGATATACTCTATGATTATGCGGTGTATCGTAATTATCAAACAGTGTATGATCCACAAATTCAAGTAATTCATGCAGAAAAACAATCCACAAAATCAGTTTCAAAAAACGAATTGACAATATTGCGATTCAGATCAATTAACAAAGCGAAGAGCATACGGATATGCCTTAAATATCGTGTATTTCCTGCGAAGTTCAATGCGTTAATAGAAAAGACCAGTAATTCCTAAACATTATTTTATGGTGGATGAAATGGATAGTAAAAATAATTATTTATCATAGGAAGGAAATTTTCGTTTATCGAAAGTGACGGTGAACAATGAATTATAAAGTAAATATGGGAAACAAATTACTTCCCAAGTCAAACAATATAATATTTACCATCTATCTTTTTTTTGTTATATATATGCCTCCTTTACTTAAAAATGGCAATATTGATAGAGCTGTGTTAATTATATCGGTACTATATGTTTTACTCAACGCAAATCATATGCTGAGTTTATTTAAGACGCGAGAAAACAGAAGGGTTGTTTGGTTAAATTTATTATTGTTATTGTACTCATTTATAATTTCGTTAGTCAATTCATTAATAAATAGTGATTCTGGTGAATATTTTCAAAGACCAATGGTAATTATCACATTTATATTATATTTCTTTATTATCGCTGGAACAATCACGATTTACTGTGAGAAGAATAGAATTACATCAGAAAAATTTTTAAAAATACTGGTAGTTGTTGGATTAATTCAAGCGGTGTTCGTATTTGCTTCATTTTTTTCATCAGGTATTCGTTCAGAGTTGTTGAGTTTAATTGCTAAAAATGCATCAGATGTTAGAATATCAGATGCAATTAAGGCAAGTCATTATACCGCATTAAGGCGGAATTATGGCTTTGCAGATACGTTGTATGATAGATTTGGATATACTTGTAGTGTATTATGTGCAATTTCTTTCAATCTGGGTTTATACAAGAAAAAATGGGGTTATTATATTGCCTCTTTGATATTTGTATTTTCAACATTGATTAATGCTCGAAGTGGTGTTGTATTGTGTGTGACTGCAATTATAGTAAGTAGCATTATGTTTTTTATACATAATAAAGAATTTAAGAAAGTGATAAGATTGATTGGTTTTGTGGGAATGGCAATTATTGTATGTATAGGAGTAGTGGGAATTTTACGCCGTTATACGCCGGATACATATGAGTGGATGAAAATAGGACTTGGAAGTTTTTTTGGATACTCGGAACTAGCCGTGGGAGGAAACAGTACAGATTTTTATATGTCATCTGAAACTTGGTTCTTTCCCGATTTATTTGGATTCATATTTGGAACTGCAAGAGACCCATATTATACACTTGGACGTAGCACTGATAATGGATATGTAGAACAGATATGGAATATAGGCGTTATAGGTCTTACAATCAGTATCATTTTATTTGTTGGTTCAATAAAAAGAGCATTGAGAAAATGTTCATCTGATTTAGAAAAAGGTGTACTCTACGCTATGATGTGCTTAATGCTATTATATATGGTCAAGTTGTTTGCATTTAAGAATATAGGTGGAACTTACATCATTTCAGGATACTGTTTTCTTTTGAATTCTTTATATATGATAGATACTGATCAAAGAGAAAGGGAACAGATATTCATACTGAAAAGACACAAGGACGTTTTAATACAAAAGAAGGAGTAGAAAATGAATGATAATATAGAAGTCTCTGTAATTTGTATAACATATAATCAGGAGAATTATATTGAAAAAACGCTTTCCAATATTGTATCACAAAAGACAAATTTTCGTTTTGAAGTAATCGTGCATGATGATGCGTCAACTGATGGAACGGCGGATGTTGTACGTTCATATGCTGAAAGATATCCTGATTTAATAAAGCCTATACTACAAAAAGAAAATCAACATTCAAAAAAAGTAAAGATTACATCTTCGTTATTACCAAAAGCGCAAGGAAAATATTTCGCTTTTTGTGAAGGTGATGACTATTGGTGTGATGATTACAAACTTCAAAAACAGTACGATGCAATGGAAGACAATCCGGAATGCTGTATATGTGTACATAAGACGCAAAATATAAATGAGGATGGGTCGTTATATCCGTCCGTACAGGGAGAGTATCCGTCAATACATGAAGGGGTTTTGGATAACGAAACAGTATGTAAATTGTTCCTCAAAAAACCGACAACTATATTTCACACTTCAAGTTTTTTTATTCGTTTGAGTATGTTTCGCGAAATATATATATCTAACCCTGAGTTTACCAAGTATTCTACGGGTGGGGATCAAGACATGCTACGAGTTTGTTTGAATGAAGGACCATATTACTTTATAGATGAAATAATGACATGCTATCGCCGTTTTGCAAAGGGCAGTATAAATTCATATCAAAAAAATGAGACTATGGAGTATTGGAAACAGTATTATTCGAAATATGCGGCAGGTAATAAGGAATTTGATCGTTTTTCTGGATATAGATTCCATAGATATATTCGCGGTTGGATTGGAATTAATATTATGAATCTTGGAAGATATGATACGGTAGGAACAAAAGATCTCCTTAAAAAATATAGTATTCATCTTAAAGATTTATATATAGCACATAATTGCAAATATTACTTTAAGTACATAGTAATTATGTGGTTTCCGGATCTCAGTTCTTTAATTTACAGATGCAAAAATAAACTCAATAATAAGTTTTGAATAGTAACTTTAAAATAAAAAATGGAGACAAAAAGGATCAAGGGGTGCTTTATGAATATTAAACGATATGAATTAGATGGTACATTCCCAACAGAAAATGGATATGTTTTACTACCAACAGATAGAGAAGGGAAAGTTTTTCCTGTGCTGTATTTATTTCATGGTGCGGGCGTAGAAGGTTGTGAAGAATGGATTCGTGGTGGAAATATTGAGAATAATATGAATAAATGGGCAGAAGAATATGATTTTTCACCTATGATAATTGTTATGCCGAGAAACAAAAGATTAAGTCAGGAAGGATTTAAGTATTTTGTGGATCAATTTTCTAATTTTATAGATTACATAGAAAAATATTACAGCCAATTTATGCTCAAAGGACAAGAAAATACCGCTGTGGCGGGTTATTCTATGGGTGGAGCTGCAGCGCTATATTGTTCGTATGTTTATAAAACAAGGTTTTTGCATACAGCCGCATTTAGTCCAAGTGAATTTGTACATTCAAAAGACGAAAAGGTGAGTTGGATACCTTCGAATGAAAGAATGGATATAGGCAAGGCGCAAGGGGCTATTAACTTTATTGGCTATGGTGATGCGGAACCAAACTTTGCTCGAATTGCAAAAGGATATATTGAGGAATTGGATAGTCAAGGTATTTGGATAAATAGATATGGATTAGCTGCAAAAGCTCAAGGCGGTCATTGTATGGGAACTTTTTTGGTCTTATTAGAAAGGTTTTTGAAAGTAGATATATTTGGTTTGAAATAGGAGGAGCACTTTAGATGATAATAGTAAATACTGATGATTATGGGTATTCAAATGAAATTGACTAAGCCGTAAGAGATGGTTTTGCACAAGGAATATTGGATAGGGAATCTATTCTTATGATTGCTGTTTTACGGATGAGGCAATCAAGATGGCATTTGAGAATGGATATTCAAAAAAAATGGAATTCATTTGAATTTAACATTAAGTAGTCCTATGTCTGAAGAGGCCCAAAATTCTAGGCTGAGTACCCGGAGGGGTATTTACAAAGGTATTTAAACATGATAAGTGCAGTAAAATATTTTTGGGACGCTTTATAAAATACATAGTCTTTATAAATTAGAAAAGTAAATTGATGCCTATTTAAAAGCAGGATTTAATATTAAAACTTTTAGATAGTCATCATCATATTCACATAAATATAAGTGTAATTAATACTGTTATTAATCTGGCAAGAAAACATAATTTCATAAGTATGCGGGTTAAGAGATATTATCCAGGCATTAGATTGAGTGTGCAATCTCGAATTTACAAGCTTTAATAATTTTGAGAATAAGTCAGTTTAATCACGACAAAAAGTATGGATGTTAGAGAGCGATGAACTTGACATTATTGACATATCAGCATTTTGTGACAAAGGTATATTAGAAATAGAGTGTCATCCCATTTATTCAGAAGACGGTAAACTGATTGGCAATAGTATAGGACAGACATATTCGTGCCTGATGTCTACCTTAAGAAGAAGACGAGAATATAAAATAACTATTAAACTGAAATGAATTAAATCCACCAAAGGTTATACTGAAAGAAGAGTAGTATTGCAGTGCTGTGTAAAAAATATAAGACACAAGGAGAACTATGAAAATATATCGGTAGGATTTGAAGGAAAGGATGGCATGAGAAGTAAAGTATTTACAAATTTAATTTGGAGATTTTTGGAGCGATGTGGAGCGCAAGGTGTCACATTCGTAGTTTCTATCATTTTAGCACGTTTGCTAGATCCCAAAGTATATGGAAAAGTAGCGCTTGTTACTGTATTTATTACTATTGTGCAGGTGTTTGTGGATAGTGGTTTGGGGAATGCGTTAGTACAAAAAAAAGATGGAGACGATTTGGATTTTTCATCTGTTTTTTATTTCAATTTAACGATGTGTACAGTTTTATATATGATACTTTTCATAGCAGCACCTCTTATTGCTTCATTTTATGGGATGCCGGATTTGATTCCCGTTATAAGAGTATTAGGATTAGTAATAGTAATATCTGGAATAAAAAATGTTCAGCAAGCATTTGTGGCACGAAACATGATGTTCAAGAGATTTTTCTTCTCTACACTTGGTGGTACGATTGGAGCAGCTGTTGTTGGTATTATAATGGCATATTGTGGAGCAGGAGTATGGGCAGTTGTTGCACAAATGCTTTTTCACACAATAGTAGATACCATTATTTTGTGGATTACAGTAAAGTGGCGTCCGAAGAAAATGTTTTCATTAGAAAGGCTTAAAAGTCTGTTTTCATTTGGTTGGAAATTACTTATTTCTACATTACTCGATACAGTATATAACGATTTAAGACAGTTGATTATTGGAAAAATGTATTCTTCATCGGATCTAGCAATGTACAATCAAGGAAAAAAGTTTCCACAAATTATAGTAATAAACATAAATACATCTATTGATAGTGTGTTATTACCAACGCTTTCTAAAGAGCAGGATAATAAAGAGCGATTGAAAATGATGACACGTCGTGCAATTAAAACAAGTACATACATTATGATGCCTTTTATGATTGGATTGGCTGTTTGTGCAGAACCTTTAGTAGACTTGATCTTGACAGAAAAGTGGCTTCCGTGTGTTCCTTTCTTGCGTGTGTTCTGCTTTTCATATGCTTTTTACCCCATTCATACTGCTAATCTGAATGCGATAAAAGCCTTGGGTAGAGGCGACTTGTTTTTAAAACTAGAAATTTGGAAGAAGTGTGTAGGCTTAATTGCAATTTTTTCAACTATGTGGATTAGTGTAGAAGCGATGGCATACAGCTTGTTTGTTACAACAATAATTAGCACCTTTATTAATGCATTTCCGAATAAATCGCTTTTGAAATATAGTTGGGGTGAACAGATGAAAGATATTTTGCCACAAATAAGTATTTCTCTTGTGATGGGAGCAATTGTTTTTTCTATTCAATATATAGGAATGAATGATATTGTGACTTTATGCATTCAAATAGTGGTCGGAATATTTTCCTATGTTTTACTTTCTAAGATTGCACATATTGATAGTTTTGAATACCTAGTTGCTATGTTGATGAGATTTTTGAGAAAGGATAAAGGAAATCAAGTATGAAAAAAGTATTAATTTTAGGAGCAAATCCGGAAACGGTTAGTTTGATAGAAAAGGCAAAAGATATGGGGTTATACACAATTGTGACTGATAATAATCCAAATGCTTATGCCAAAAAATTTGCAGACAAAGCTGTTGATATAAATGCGGTTGATGTAGATGGATTAGTAAAGTTAGCTAGAGAGGAGCGAGTAACTGGCGTGCTGGTAGGTGTCGCAGAAGCGTTATTACCGACTTACTGCGAAGTTTGTAAGAGGTTGGACCTGCCTTGCTATTCTACAATTGACAAATTTGAAATCATGGTACGCAAGGATTTCTTTAAAAAAAAATGTAGAGAATATGGTGTTCCAACCATTCGTGAGTATACAGAAAGAGATATGAATAAACTAGTTTTCCCAGTTATTGTGAAACCAGTAGATAGTTGCAGTTCAAAGGGAATAAAAATATGCCATAGTATACAGGAAGTGAAAGAAGCAATAGATTATGCTTTGCTATTTTCAAAAAGCGGAAAGTATTTAATAGAAGAGTATATGACTGGTGATGAAGTAATTTCCTATTATGTGATGCAAGATGGTAATCCGATTTTTGTGGGAATGTGTGACAGATATACATATAAATCAAAAGAAGAACTTGTACAATTACCAAACTCTTACATATTTCCGTCGAGACATATTGATTCATATATGAAGCATTCTGACGAAGCCATAAAAAAAATGATTAAAGGATTAGCTTTAGAGAATGGATCTATTTTCTTTCAGTGTTTCGTTGATTCGGAAGATATAGTGAGAACTTATGAACCTGGATATCGATTAAATGGTGCACAGGAACATATGATTATTTCTCGGGTTTCAGGAATTGATGCAAAAGAATTATATATTAATTTTGCGTTGACAGGAAAAGAAGCGGAATGTGATTTGGAACAGTCCAGCAATCCTAAACCAGATAAGATAGCCTGTAAATTATCGCCACTTGTAAAAACTGGAGAAATAGCAAAATTAGAGGGACTCGATGAAATCGAAGAATTGCCAGATGTAGTTTCTGTAAATCCAAGTTATGAAGTGGGTGATGTTGTGGATGGAGAAGGTACGCTAAAACAAATTGTATGCAGATTCTTTATTGTCTCAGAAAATAAAAGTTCATTAATCGCAACGATTAAACAGATTTATGAGCTTTTTAGAGTAGAGAATACAGCAGAAGAAAATATGCTGATAGGTCAATTTGATACAGATATCATAGAAAAATTGTATTAATGGGAGAATAAAATGAATAAGAAAATACTTGTAACTCGTTCAACATTGCCGGAATTGAATGAGTATGTAAAGGAAATAGAAGATATATGGGAATCTCATTGGTTAACGAACATGGGAAAAAAACATAATCAACTTCAAGAATCATTAAAAAAATATTTAGATGTTGAGAACATCGACTTATTAACAAATGGTCATATGGCACTGGAATTATCCTTGCAGGCATTGAAATTACAGGGCGAAGTAATAACATCTCCGTTTACATTTGCATCAACAACACATGCTATTGTAAGAAATGGTCTTGAACCAGTATTTTGCGACATCAATCCAATTGATTTTACAATTGACACTTCAAAAATAGAGTCCTTAATTACGGATCGCACATGTGCAATTATGCCGATCCATGTCTATGGAAATATTTGCAATATAGAAGAAATACAGCGAATCGCTGATAAGTATGGCCTGAAGGTGATTTATGATGCAGCACATACATTTGGGGAAAGGTACAAAGGAAAGGGAATTGGTTCTTTTGGGGATGTTTCGTGTTTTAGTTTTCATGCCACAAAAGTTTTTAATACCATTGAAGGCGGTGCCGTATGCTTTAAGGACAAAGAATTTGGAGAGGCCATTTATAATCTGAAAAATTTCGGTATTCGTGGTCCGGAGAGAGTAGAAGCAGTTGGTGCGAATGCAAAAATGAATGAATTTTGTGCTGCTATGGGGCTTTGCAATTTACGTCATTTGAAGGAAGAAATTGCAAAAAGAAAAGCTGTAGTCAAAAGATATAGAGAACGTTTGGAAAATTTGGAGGGAGTTCAACTTTCACCGATACAGGAAAATGTAGAAACGAATTATGCATATTTTCCAGTGATTTTTGAAGAAACAACATTTGGCTCAAGTAGGCAAGAAGTATTTGAAAAGTTAGGGGAATGTGGTATTGGTGCAAGAAAGTACTTCTATCCATTAACGAATACATTTGAATGCTTTCATGGAAAATACAATGTTGAAGATACACCTGTTGCGCTACATATTAGTAAAAGGGTTCTTACACTTCCATTGTATGCAGAATTAGCGATTGAGGATGTGAATAATATATGTGATATTATCGCAGATTGCAAAAAATAGATATTTGGGTGTATTGAGGAATTATCAGCAGAGAGGATAGTATGATGAAAAATATTGCTTTAATAGGTCTTGGTGTTATAGGAACACCAATTGCACATAAGCTGTATTTAAGTCGAGATATACAATTTTATTTAGTTGCAAATCAACAAAGAAAACAAAAATTGTTGCAACAGAAGATAAAAATTAATGGGGATAATTTTGAACCTAGTATAATTTCGGATAAGATGGAAATAGATGATGAAATTGACTTAGTAATAGTCTGTGTAAAAAATTATGATTTAAATACTTCTGTGTGTGATATTCGAAATATTGTTAGTGAAAAAACAGTTATTCTTCCTTTGCAAAATGGTATTTTTGCATATCATTTTTTTGAAAAGGAATTTGTAAATAATGTTGTTTTGCAGGGATATGTTCAAGGACCCAATACAGAACGAAATGGTGAAAACTTTTTTTATAAGAACTCTGGAGAACTACATATAGGTAGTGAAAAATATTCAGAAATTGCAAAAGATGTTTATGAAGAATTACATGAGAATGAGGTAAATATTACACTCGAACCAGATATTCGGTATATGGTATGGAAAAAATGGATGTTGAATGTTGCAGGGAATAGTGTGACTGCATTAACTGGGGCGGATTATAGTTTATTTAAAATTTATTCGGAATTACAAAACTTATGCACAAATGCAATGCGGGAGTTTGTTTTGGTTGCAAATGCAGAAGGTGTAAATCTGACGGAAAAAGATATCAATGATGTTATTAACTATTATGTTTCTTATTCCGGAAATAAGCAAACATCTATGCTAGTTGATGTTACTTTGGAAAGAAAGACTGAAAATGCATATCTTGCAGGTACATTAACATCTTTAGCTAAGAAGTATCAGATAGATGTCCCTATTATTCGTACACTTTATTATTTGATTGAAGTTAAAGAAGAAGTATATATGGAAAAGAAAGGATGCATTACTATGGAAAATTTATTTAATGAAAATGTTGAATACAGCGCGGCTTTGAGAAAGCACATGAAGGATATTGATGAAAAAATGGAGAGCAAGAGTTATGCAAAAATTATTAATTCTGCATATCCTGAGAAGTTACAAGAGATATTAACATATGCGATAGAAAATACAGCTTTTTATTCGAAATTATCTGATAAAAAGGATATTTCTATCAAGGATTTTCCTGTAATGAATAAAACAATCTTAAATGAACATTATGATGAAATACTCGTTCATGCTTATGATGAAATTAAAACTCATAAAATGCATACAAGTGGAAGTACCGGTATTCCATTTACAGTTGTACAGGATTTGGCAAAACGAGAAAGACATATAGCAGATTTGAAATATTTTGGAGCAATGGCGGGTTATCTGGATCATGCACCAATGTGTTATTTACGAGCAAAACCAACAGCTACATTTGAAGAACAGGAAAGAGATAATATTTGGCAGTTAGATATTTGTAACTTGAATGAGAAAAACTTAACGGATTATTTCCATACCATGGTTGAAAAGAAATGTGTTGCATTAATTGCATATCCATCTACATTGGAGACGGCAGTTGATTTCTGGTTACAGCATTTTAAAAATGATTCTTCTATTAAAACAATAATATCTACTTCAGAGACTTTAACAGATGAAGTGAAAATGAAATTGCGCAAATTCTTTGGAGAAGATGTTGGTATTAATGCACGTTATTCAAATACGGAAAATGGAATTCTGGGTCAGGAAACGGATAATAGTGACGTTTACCGATTGAATTGGGCAAGTTATTACTTTGAAATATTGAAGATGGATAGTGATGAGCCAGTCAAAAATGGTGAATTAGGAAGAATTATTGTGACAGATTTGTATAATAGGGCGTTTCCTATGATCCGTTATGATACCGGTGATGTCGCAAGATTATATATGGATGATGAGAATAAACTCCCTGAGTTTAGAGAATTATATGGTCGACGTATGGATTTGATTTATGATACAAAGGGAGAGGTTGTTTCGCCATTCTTATTATGTAGAACAATGAGATTATCTAAAGGAATTGAGCAGTGGCAATTTATCCAAGAAACAGAGAGAGAATACACGCTTAAAATTACTGCAAATACAGAAACCAAATCAGAATGTAAAGCCGAAATTGATAGCTTCAAAAAAACGTTGGGTGAGGATGCAACGATTAACATTATATATGTTGAGGATATCCCGGTTATGAACTCGCTTAAACGAAAATTAATTGTATCGAATTTGAAAAAATAGGAGGGGTATGCGAAGTGTGTGGAATTAATGGAATTATAAACAGAAAAGTTGTCCCGATTAATGATTATAGTGTAATTGGAGTGGTAACGCTTAAGTAGATTTATAAAACTCACCCAATATATGTTAGAATTAAAACATAGGAAGGTGAGGTGCAGATTTTATTAGCAATGATACGGTAGCTATAGTCTTAGGTGATAATATTTTTGCAGGGCATGGTCTGAAAAAACGTCTTAAAGCTGCGGTGGAGAATGCTGAGAGTCGGTTATTATGTAGATGATTCAGAAAGATTTGGTATTGTAGAATTTGACTCAAATGGAAAAGCAATCTCTATCGAAGAGAAACCAGCGAAGCCAAAGAGCAATTATTGTGTAACAGGACTTTATTTTTATGAGAATAAGGTTGTAGATTATGTAAATAATCTAAAGCCATCAGGTCGTGGCGAATTGGAAATTACTGATTTGAATAGTATATATATGGGAAAGAACGCATTGAATGTGGAACTTTTAGGTCAGGGATTTACTCGGCTAGATACGGGGACGCATGAGAGCTTAGTAGAGGCAACTAATTTTGTGAAGACAGTTGAAGATCATCAGCAAAGAAAGATTGCTTGCCTTGAAGAAATTGCGTATTTGAATGGTTGGATTTCTAAAGAAGAAGTCTTGGAAGTTTATGAAGTGCTGAAGAAAAATCAGTATGGTGCATATCTTAAGGATGTATTAGATGGCAAGTATTTAGATGTATTACACTAGAAAGAGGAGAAAAAATGACTATTATTGTTACAGGAGGGGCTGGATTCATTGGCTCAAACTTTGTATTTCAAATGTTAAATAAATACCTAGACTACAGGATTATCTGCTTGGATAGTCTTACTTATGCAGGAAATTTATCAACACTTGCACCAGTGATGGACAATCCAAATTTTAGATTTGTAAAAATCAGTATTACAGATCGTGAGGCAGTATATAAACTTTTCGAAGAAGAACATCCGGATATGGTTGTGAACTTTGCAGCTGAGAGTCATGTAGATCGTTCTATTGAGAATCCACAGGTATTTCTTGATACCAACATTATTGGTACATCTGTTTTGATGGATGCTTGTCGCAAGTATGGTATCAAGCGTTATCATCAGGTTTCTACAGATGAAGTATATGGAGATCTTCCACCTGATCGACTTGATTTATTCTTTACAGAGGAGACACCTATTCATACAAGTAGTCCATATAGCTCATCAAAAGCAGCAGCAGATCTTTTGGTACAGGCATACAACAGAACTTATGGATTGCCAATTACTATCAGCAGATGTTCTAACAACTATGGACCTTATCATTTTCCGGAAAAATTGATTCCATTGATGATAGTCAATGCTTTAGCAGATAAACCTCTTCCTGTATATGGCGAAGGGTTAAATGTACGTGATTGGCTTTATGTAGAAGACCATTGTAAAGCAATCGACTTAATCATTCATTATGGTCGTGTGGGTGAGGTTTATAATGTCGGTGGACATAATGAAATGAAGAATATTGATATTGTTAAGATTATTTGCAAAGCGTTAGATAAACCAGAAAGTCTTATTACATATGTGTCAGATAGAAAGGGTCATGATATGCGTTACGCTATTGATCCAACAAAGATTCATAATGAATTAGGCTGGTTACCAGCAACAAAGTTTGAAGATGGTATCAAAAAGACGATTCAATGGTACTTAGATAACAAAGAATGGTGGGAGACTATTATTTCTGGAGACTATCAGAATTATTATGAAGAGATGTATGGAAACCGCTAGGAGTATCGAGGAAAAGAAGAGACTGATATGAAGGTATTTGTAACCGGAGTAGCCGGACAGCTTGGTTATGATGTGATCAATGAATTGGTAAGACGTACTGAAAATCACACAGGAGACTTCTCTGGCAGGATGTAATAGGAACTTATAAGGGGGCGACAAAAGTAGAGGGTTATTGTCTTACGGACGGAACAGTATTAAATTTAAGCGAGAAAGATCAAAAATGGGGTGGAATGCAGGAAACATATACGTTTTAAGCGAGTGATATTCCGTTGGTAATCCAATCGGAGTAGCCTTCACGTCAGGATGTAGTTCCGATTCGCTTTATCGATGAAAAAGAGGTCACAGAAACGAAACCTACTGAACTTGCAGCAGTGCGGATATCTCTGCATTGTATTTTATTAGCATCGAAATTCTGAATCATGCGGAATGCAGAACAGTCAGTAATCGCTAATACCTCTCTTGTACTGCAGAATCTATGTTAGGCGAACTCTCCGGTGTAGCGAAGATTTACCTGGTCACCGTGTTATCCTCATATGAAGATAATGCGGATATACGGATATGCTGCGGCTTGGCATTGATGGCCTGGCGGCAATGGTTCGAAACAGCTTTCATCTGAAACCATTCCTTACGGGAATACTGTTCCTCTTCTATGGCAGGAGAACAGACCGGATCAAGGGACTCCTTGAGTGTGATCATTTCCAGTTATAAGCGATTAGAAACTTAATTTAAACATTATAGAACCCCTTATGCCACTCCGCAAACTTCCGCAATCCTTATCTCAGACTCGTGTTCGGCTTAAATCCAAAATCACGTTCAAGTGCAGAAGTATCAGCGTAAGTGATTGGAACATCGCCAGGCTGCATGACTATCAGCTCTTTATGAGCTTCGAAGTCATAATCAGCAGGAAGGACCTCTGCACGGATTAGTTCTTCCTGAAGGATGGTAACAAAATCAAGTAGGTTTTAAGGACTGTTGTTGCCGATATTATAAACAGCATAGGGAGGAATAGGAAGGCCATCCTCGCCATTTTTCTCTTCGGGAGCACCCTGCATGACACGTTTTACGCCTTGTACGATGTCATATACATAAGTGAAATCGCGTTTGCAGTTTCCGTAGTTGAGATCTTTATGATTTCACCATTGAGGAGTTGATTAGTAAATCCGAAGTAAGCCATGTCCGGTCTACCTGCAGGGTCATATACAGTGAAGAAGCGAAGACCTGTAGAAGGAATATTATATAGCTTACTATAAGAGTGTGCCATTAGCTCGTTGCTTTTCTTGGTTGCAGCATAAAGAGATACCGGATTGTCTACTTTATCGACTGTGGAATATGGCACCTTTGGGTTAGAGCAATATACAGAAGAAAATGCATAAACCAGATACTCGATACCTTATGCGCTATTATCTTAAAATTACTATACGGATAATAGATATCGCACTTAATCACAGCGGAAGATGTCACGCGTATATACTTTTTCAGATACATCATCTAGGCATGCATCATAACGATTCGCAATAATAGTATGTGAAACTGCTTTGAATTCACTTAGATCTCCAATCACCCTGCTTCCAAAGAAAGTGGAGCCTGCAGGTAGACTTGGCTCATAGATAACTACAGTTACACCCTTTGCCTTAATTCTTTTCATGATACCTTGGATGGATGAGTGGCGGAAGTTATCGGAATTGCTCTTCATGGTCAGTCGGTATACACCAACAATAACTTCTTTTTCTTTAGTCTTATCCCAAGATGAGCTTCCTACATATGCCCCTGCACTCTCCAGTACACGATCAGCGATGAAGTCCTTGCGGGTCCGGTTGCTTTCTACGATAGCCGACATCATGCTCTGGGGAACGTCCTGGAAGTTGGCAAGGAGCTGCTTCGTATCCTTAGGAAGGCAGTAACCGCCATATCCAAAGGAAGGATTGTTATAGTGAGTGCCGATACGAGGATCCAGACAGACACCATTGATGATATCCTGCGTGCTGAGACCCTTGCTCTCTGCATAAGTATCAAGTTCATTGAAGTAGGAGATACGTAGTGCAAGATAAGTATTTGCGAATAGCTTTACAGCTTCGGCCTCAGTGCTTCCCATGAATAGAGTATCGATATTCTCTTTGAGGGCACCCTGTTTAAGGAGAGTAGCGAAGATATGAGCTGCTTCATCGATCCCTTCGTCATGGCTGACAATGATACGAGAAGGATACAGGTTATCATATAAAGCTTTCGATTCTCTTAAGAACTCAGGACTGAAGAGGATGTTGGGCGTATTATACTTCTCACGGACAGATTTAGTGTATCCAACCGGAATGGTTGATTTGATGATCATGGTCGCACCGGGATTCACTCTCAGCACTGACTCAATCACAGCTTCTACAGCAGAGCAGTCAAAGTAGTTCGTCTTGCTGTCATAATTCGTGGGCGTAGCGATGATGACGAAATCAGCATTGCGATAAGCTGTTTCACCATCCAGTGTTGCAGTGAGGTCAAGCTCCTTCTCGGCAAGATAGCTTTCGATATAATCGTCTTGGATAGGAGATTTCTTGTTGTTGATCATATTGATCTTCTCGAGAAGGATGTCAACAGTAGTGACATGGTTATGCTGGGCTAAGAGAATAGCGATAGATAATCCGACATAACCGGTTCCTGCAACTGCGATGTTATATTTCTTATCCATAGTAATGTTGGTTATAGCATCCTGCTTTTCCTCTACGAATAGATCGATGACATCAAAACCTAATTCTTTCCCCAGCTTCTCTAGCTGGTCGATAGAAGGAATATACTCCATATTCTCGGCACGTCCGATCATGGCACGATTGATGCCGGTCGCGTCCGCAAGCTGACTTTGCGTCAACTGCTTTTCTTTTCTTTTGATGGCGAGAGTGTCAGCCAATAACTTTTTAGATAGTGTTTTCATATATTAACCTCACAAGATATATAAAATATCATATTGAATGAATGAAACTTAAATTATGATATTAATAATAACAGCACTTGCAAAATCTGTCAACTTATATTATTATAATTTGTATAAATGATATTTTAAATAACACTGGCACACAGAAGATTAATTCTTTTACCATAAGAGCGGAGGTAGAATTATGCCTGAGACTTAAAGGAAAGCAGAAGATATGGATAGAGAGAAGTGAGATATAATAGAAGTCATGTATTACCTGGATAAGATTATAGGGCATAAGTCCTAATTCTAATTTTTTTTCCAATATCAGTCTTTTGGTTACAATGGTGACTTGACTTTTCCATATTTTACACTTAAGATAATTAGTATGACATTTTCTGACATCAGGGGAAGCTTTATTAATCGACATAATTGAAAAGCTTATTCACGGTAATTTACCGTTGGATATAAGGACTAATAGGGACACTAAAACAATTATCCACAAGGGAGGAAAAACAATGAAAAGAAACTATGCACACACAATGAGAGCTGTGCTTGCAAAAGTATTAGTTTTCGTATTGGTGCTGATGGCATTTGCCGTGATCGCACCTAAGGCAACTGCTCAGGCCGCTGCAAAACCTGCTATGTCAAAGACTTCACGCAATATTATGGAAGGAAATCTTTATGATCTTGGAGTGAAGAATGTTACAAAAGGCGCAACTTATGTATGGAAGACCAGCAACAAGAAGATTGCTACCGTTGATAAGGACGGTGTTGTAGTAGCAAAGAGTAAGGGTAAAGCAACAATTACCTGTACTGTAACAGATTCTAAGAAGAAGACCTATAAGCTTACCTGTAAGGTAACAGTTATTCAGCCTGTAAAGAGATTGACAATAGCCAATCCTGCTACTGCACTTAACTTGGGTCAGAAGTACGATCTGAATACGATGGTGATCCCTGCAGCATCCAATGATATCGTAAGCTGGACAAGCAGTGATAAAACAATCGCAGCACCTGACAAGAAGGGTAAATTCACTGCATTAAAGCAGGGAACAGTGACCATTACCGCTAAGACCCTGAGTGGTAAGAAGTCTTCTGTTACCATCGAAGTGGTAGATAAAGAAGGTCTCGTAGCTGATCAGGCAGGATTAGATAAGCTGATAGGTTCCGGCGCTGCTCTTGTTACATTAAAGACTGATGCTGCTGGGGTATTTGTTGTTCCTAGCGGAGATCATTCTACCCAGAAATTAGTGATTGATGCAGCGAATGCGGATGTATTAGTGAAGGGTGATTTAGATGTAGTAGAAGTGCTTAATATCAAGGAAAAGTCTCTGGGCCTCGCGGCTAGATTAAGGGAATTGATTTACTCGATGAATCGTCCTACTTCATTATATGTCGGAGCAACGGCATCAGTTGATACCGTAGAGTTTAGAAGTGCTCTACAAGCTAACGTAGTCTTTGGTATGAGTGGTAGTTCTTTTGCGACGATTATAACTGGAGATGGTGGTATGAGTAGTACTGGTGGAGGAACGATTGCTAACATTAACTTAAATGCAGGGGCAAACCTTACTCTATCAGGAAGCACTCCTCCTACTCCTCCGGTTATATTAGCTACTGTACCGGGTACTATGATAACTTCCAGTGTACCGATCAATCTGAATTGCCAAGCTCTAGTTTCTGTAGTATTAAACAGTGGTGCTCAAGGAAGTAGTATTACCGTACCGAATGCCAATGTGAAACCTGTTATCTCTGGTACAGTACAATATACCTTTATCACAGATCCTAATGATGGAAATACTCCGGCACAGGTTGTTACTATGAATCCCGCAGCAGGCCCGACACAAGTTGGTGGCGGTGCAGGCCCGACTGGTCCTACAGGACCTACAGGGCCTACCACACAGAAAATCACCGGTACGAATGGTGTATTCAAATTGCCTGTAGTGTATACTGCATTAAAATCTGTGAAAATTAATTTTATGGGTACACATGATATCACTGCTGAGATGTTAGCTGATCTGCAAGGGTTCTTATCAGCAGAATCAGCAACAATTACAAAATGGAAAAAAATTAAGAATGCAAATAAGTTAGCTAATGGCTATACTGCAAATGTAAAAGCTGTTGCTGGAATGAGTGATTTGACAAAGGATGTTACGATAAGTAAGGGTGGCGCTACACTGACCTTCAGAGTTACTGTGAATGATGTTACAGGTGCGGTTACCTTTGGGTCTCATGTAGTAACGAAGGGTTCTGATAATATGACTCTGACGGTTAGCGATGCACCTGCAGATTTATCCTTCGATATCACCTACTAGTTATTTAACTAACCAAGATAATCATATATCAAAGGATTTTTCGTAGTTCTACGGAAAATCCTTTGATATGCGTTATAGAATCTGAGGTGTCCTATGAAGAAAGCTGTTTTTGGTATTGGATTATTCATACTGTTGCTCTCCGGAGGGACCGTAGCCTACGCTGGATCATTGAATGCGAATGAACAAGCGATAATCAGTGCTGCGAAGGGCCAGTTTGAGGTTGATGGGAAGCGGTACAAGGCTGAAAGCACCTATGTCAACCAGCTGATTGGTTATTTAAGCTCAGATGGAGTTGATCTGACAGCAGATCAAAAAGCAGAGGCAATCGCGCAAATGTATGCCAGTGTGGCAGAAGGCGTAGAAGCGGGTTATCTCTATCCGATCGAGGATAAGCAGGAGAATACAGATACCATGGAAGAACAGACGGACATCTTGACAACGATGGATTCAGAGACCGGACAGATTGTGTCCAAGGAAAATTCTAAAGATGGTGAGAACTCTGAAGTAGAACCTGTCGTTTCTTCTGATCAGCCTGCTCCGGATGAGAAGGATACCATCATTAAGAATACGGGCTTTAATCTGAACCTAACCTTGTTTATTGCTGTGGGAGCAGCCATACTTATGCTGATTTGCATATTTGAAACGATTAGATCTGATTTTTTCGCTCATACCGATGAATAAGACACTACGAAGATTATGGATTGATTTTCGGATGACATTGCTGTTTACGGTTCTGGGATTGGTTGTAGCATTTGCAGCCGGAGCTCCGATCATGTCCATGGTACTATCCAAATGGAATATGATTGTTACAAATGGAGCACCTGGAAACCAGGGAGATTATATACCCAAGACTACCAAGCTTAAGCTTGTTCCTAAGGGTACGGTTAATCAGAGCGAAGTTAAAGTACCCCAGCAAGGAGAAAGTTACGGTAATATTTCCTGTGAAAGGATAGCATTGGCAGCACCGATTTATTACGGAGATACGGATGAATACTTCGAGAAGGGCGCAGGCCAGTATATCGGAAGCGGTTTACCGGGACAAGGAAAACCGATTTTGATCGGAGGTCATGATGGCAGCTTCTTTGCACCGCTCGAAGATATCTTAACCGATGATATCGTCGTAATCACCACCGGTTATGGTAGCTATCAATATAAGGTTACTGAGGTTAAGACGGTGGATAAGGTGGATTCCACAGTATATGATCTGACACAGCAGAAGGAGCAGCTGATTTTGTATACCTGCTATCCCTTCGGACAGGTCATCGGAGATCGTTCCGGAAGATATTTTGTTTACTGTGACAGAATTCCGGATGCAGGGAACCTAACACAATAACAGGAGGAGCGATATGGAACAAAAGAAGAAGCTGAAAGTGAAAGCGATTAGCTTAGGATTTACCTTTCTTCTGACCCTGCTGTTAATTGTGCTGTTCGTATGTCTGGATCTTTATTTTGGTGTTTTTCATGACAAGAGCATCCTCAGAAAGGTAAATGAAAGTAATTATTACAATGAAATCTATAATGTATTAAATACTGAGGCAGAAGGTCTTGTGACTGAGGCCGGTCTTCCTGCTTCAGTCATGAAGGATGTAATTACACTGGAGCGTGTCTACATCAATGGAAAGCAATATATTGAGTCGGCTCTGCAGGGAAGAACAGCGGATATCTCTACGGTGAAGCTGCGTGAGAAACTGCTTGAAAATATCAATAGTTATCTGGCTGGTGAAAATGTTCTTCAGGAACAAGATTTAACTACCGGTGTGGGAGTTCTCGTAACAGATGTCGAGCAGATGTATCTACAGGGAATCAAGGTGGAATACATCCATTCCCTGACGGATTATCGTTTGAAATTCCTATCAGCATTACGATGGGTCATTCCTTTGATCCTGTTATTGATCGGTATCATCTGTTATTTCCAGATCAATATACACCCCTATCGACATAGGGGAATTAGGCAGATTGATTATGCATTGAATGCATCCTCGATTCTTGCGATCGGAACAGCGGTATATCTGCTAAATACCGGCAAATATATACAATCGGATGTAGGACCGATGTATTATAGCAGATTTATTACTTTATCATTACAATGGGATTGTGAGGTGCTGTTGTATTTAGGTTGTATCGGTGCAGCAATGTCTCTGGTATTGATTACATTGATTGGTTTTATGAAAAATAGGATAAGCGCTTGATTTTAAAGGATTTTGTATTGGGAAGTTGAGGTAGTATGGTTAAAACGGGGGAATACTTCGATATTCACTCCCATATCCTGCCGGGAGTAGATGACGGCTCTCCGGATATGGAGACCACCTTGCAGATGCTTCGGCAGGCTATGGAGCAGAATATCGGGACAATGATAGCAACACCTCATTATAATATTGGGGGGAAGAACCTTCCGGTGGAAGAACTGATACGGATCAAGGATCAGGTTCAGGATGAGGCACAGAAGATGAATAAAGATTTCAAGCTCTACCTTGGTAATGAACTGTTCTACAGTGAATCTATTCTTGATGCACTTAAGAGCGGTGCTGCGCTGACGCTGGCAGGCAGCAGATATGTATTGGTGGAGTTCGGATATAATGAAGATTATAAGAAGCTATACAGTGGCATGGGCAATCTGGTGAATGCCGGGTATCTGCCTATTCTTGCCCATATCGAAAGATACAAATGCCTTCGCAGGAAGACAGACCTGCTGGAGGAACTAATAGAGCTGGGGTGCTGTCTTCAGATGAACAGCAGTTCCCTACTCGGGAATCTATTTACGGACGCAGGATATCACAGACAACTGGTTGATCGGAGGCTGATTCAATTTATCGGCAGTGACTGTCATGATAGTGAGGTAAGAGTTCCCAAGATGAAGGCTGTGGCAGAGATGTTCCGCAAGAAGAAGAAAATCACGCTGATTAATCTATTACTAAGGGAAAATCCCTCCAAGATTCTAGAGAACTCTTATTTATAAAGGAGCTAACAATGAATAAGCATACAAACGAAGAGATTGAGATTGACTTAGTCGAAATCTTTTATTTAGTAAAACATCAATTATGGATTATCATACTTTCAGGCATTATATGTGCTTCCTTGGCAGGTCTGATGAGCAGCTTCCTGCTGACACCGATGTATACCTCGAGAACTCAGCTTTACATACTCAGTAAATCGACTTCGATTACAAGTCTGGCGGATATCCAGATCGGTACGCAACTGACACAGGACTATATGGTACTGGTAAAGAGCCGGCCGGTAGTGAATCAAGTAATCGAGAATCTGGACTTGAATATGAGGTATGAAGAAATGCTGGATTATATCAGCATCTCGAATCCTACCAATACTCGTATTTTGGAGATAAGGGTGGAATATCCGGATGCCTATCTTGCGAAGGAGATTGTAGATGAATTTGCTACTGTTTCCACCAGTCAGATAGCAAAAATCATGGATGTGCAACAACCGACCATTGTAGAAGAAGGTTACATGCAGCCTAATCCTTCCAGCCCGAATACAACAAGAAATATTATGATCGGTGGTCTGCTCGGAGTATTCCTTGCTGCCGGTATCATCATTGTGTTGTACCTGTTGGATGATACGATTAAGGATGCAGATGACATAGAGAAATATCTGGAATTAACCAATCTGGGCTTAATACCGATCGATGCGAGCGGTGTAAAGCAAAGCGAGCAAGATAAGAAGAAGAAAAAACGGCAGAAAAAGGTACTTGCTAGGAAAGGTAAGAGGTAAGGAATCGTGAAAAACGTTAATTTTACGAAAAGAGCCGAACTGGACTATAGAGCGAATGAATCTTATAAAACGCTTAGAACCAATATTCAATTCTGTGGTGATGATATCAAGGTAATTATGCTGACCAGCTGCACACCGAATGAAGGAAAATCAAGTGTATCCTTTAATCTTGCGATTTCTTTCGCAGAAGTAGGCAAGAGAGTAATCCTTGTGGATGCTGACTTAAGAAAATCTGTTCTCGTAGGAAGATATAAGGTAGGAGAGATTCAGGGAGGCTTATCACATTATCTGGCTGGTCAAAAACCGCTGAATGAGGTTTTGTATCAGACAGATGTTCCAAATATGGATATCATCTTTTCCGGTAATTACTGCCCCAATCCGGCAGAACTATTGAATCATGTAAGATTTACCGATCTGCTGACAAAGCTACGTGCAGAGTATGATTATGTGATCATTGATACACCTCCGCTCGGTTCTGTCATAGACGGAGCAATCGTTGCCAAGGTTTCTGATGGTGCAATCATGATTATAGAGGCCAATATGATTTCTTACCGTTTTGCCAGGGATGTGAAGGAGCAGCTGGAGAAATCCAATTGCAAAATTCTTGGAACCATCCTGAATAAGGTGCCGATTGATAAGAACGGTTACTATGGCAAATACTACTACGGTAAATATTCCAGCAAGTATTATGGTAAGTATTATGGACAATACGGTGAGGCATAACCGCTAATGTTCACACAGTAGCATGACACTTGCTGTCAAGCTACGTATGAAAGTGATACAAGAGATGATTTCTGCTTCGCGTAGCGAATTTGCATGCAGAAATCATACGTTACTGTGAATGGAGTGAACAGTAACGCATAACCGCTGAGATGCCTTGTTTTCTTGGAAAAGTGCTTGACACACCCGGCAACATGTAATATAATTATGAATCGTGACGTGAGAATACTCGAGCCAAAGCCCCGGTAAAGGTATTTGAGATCGTGATTGATAGAAGATGATGAAGAATATGCTCTCTCAAAGCATTTCCAGTCATTGAGATTGAATAAAATTCGTGATACATTTTCATAAGGAGGTTAACCGATGAAAAGTTTTATGGCTAGTCCGGCAACAATTGAAAGAAAATGGTACGTAGTTGATGCTACAGGACATACATTAGGCCGTCTCTCTTCGGAGATCGCAGCAATTTTAAGAGGCAAGAATAAGCCTACTTTTACACCTCATATTGACACAGGTGATTATGTAATAGTTGTTAATGCAGACAAGATCAAGGTTACTGGCAAGAAGATGGGCCAGAAGATTTACTACAAGCACTCCGATTATCCGGGCGGTATGAGAGAGACCACTTTAGCTGAGATGATGGCTAAGGACTCCGCTGAAGTAATCAGAATTGCAGTAAAGGGAATGCTTCCTAAGGGACCTTTAGGAAGAGACATGATCACTAAGTTACATGTATATTCTGGTGCTGAGCATGCACACGCTGCACAGAAGCCGGAAGTATTAGAGATTAAATATTAATATTGAGGTTGGAAGGAGGAAATAACATTGGCTAAAGCAAAGTATTATGGAACCGGAAGAAGAAAGAGCAGCATCGCAAGAGTTTACCTTGTAGCTGGTACAGGCAAGGTTACTATAAATAAGAGAGAAATGGACAACTATTTCGGATTAGATACCTTAAAACTGATCGTTCGTCAGCCCCTTGTTATTACTGAGACTCAGGATAAATTTGATGTAATAGTAAACGTTAAGGGTGGCGGTTTCACCGGCCAGGCTGGTGCAATCAGACACGGCATCTCCAGAGCATTATTACAGGCAGATGCAGACTATCGCCCCGCTCTCAAGAAGGCAGGCTTCTTAACAAGAGATCCTAGAATGAAGGAAAGAAAGAAGTACGGCTTAAAGGCAGCGAGACGTGCACCTCAGTTTTCAAAGAGATAAAAAGCGGTCAACGCATTTATCAAGAGAAGCCCGATTATACAAGGGTTACAGATGTTGTGAAATGTTGTCAAACGCACTGGAATTTACTCCGTGTGCAACACGTTTGCAACAGGTGTGCAACAAAAATAACAGTAATAATTATAGGACATTTTTCAGTGAAGCGATTTACTGGAAAGTGTCCTTTTCATTTTGAAAGGACTTTCCTTTCCGTTCTCGTTATATCTTATCAATCGCATCGACTAGCTCCTTCATATCAAAGTGAGTATATACTTTCTCTGTGAGTGTCATTGCTCCAGAGTGCCCTACAATCTTTTTGATAATCGTCTGATCCACACCAGCTTCTGCTAACATAGATATACAGGTATGTCTACGATAGTGAGGTTGATTACATCAAAGTATTGCTCGTCCAGATGGACATTCTCTTTCTTTAAACCTAACAATTCAGAAATTCTAACTCCGTTATACAAGAGCATAAGGATAATCTGATAATACTTGTCCGCTTTTTGTTCCCATATTCGAGTAATCTCTTTTTTGTCAAATTTGTTGCGATCATACTTGTTTGGATTACGGTCTTTGTATTGAAGAATATCAACAAAAGAAGAGTAATCTTTGTTACAGATATCATTTTTCAATGCAAAGTCATACAGCTGATTAAAGAGGATTTTTATCTTCTTTAAGGTTGGAAAATTCTTTCCACAGGTATCAATAACTTCTTGTAAGTCAACCAAGTTTCATATCCTTAAATACTTTGTTGTAAAGTGAACTGCAAGTCTTATAGGATGCGATATAGCCCTTTACATTGGCTTCTGATACAGATGCATATTTACGCTTTGACCATTCTTAGTAAACATCTGAAAAGGTCATCTTAGCAGCTCTAGTATCAAAGGGATTTTTGTTATAATCGGCGAGCATTTGTAATCCATCTGCTTTTGTAGAGACATAACCGATAATAATATAATCCCTTATTTGCTTGTCCTTATCTTTGTCATAATGCCATCCAACGGATTTTTTAGCAACATAAGGGTTTCGGCATTTGCCGGAGAGTTTGGTTACACTTCCGTAGCCATTTGGTAACTTCATTCGCATCATTCCTTTCATTTATTTATTTGTAAAATCTGCTTTGCAGAGAATTACCAGATTATAAATGGTACTTAATCTTTGTGGTTTTCTTTGATATAGCTTGGACGTACCGTTTTCCAAATTTCGTAGCTACTCCCGAACGCCTCGTTATTTTGCAATGATTCTTTCATGACTCTCCAATCTTTTAAAAAATGGATAAGGCTATCGTTTTCGAAGAAAATACCAGGAACTCCATTTAGGGGGTTATCATCTTCGGCAGAGCTAAGATGATAACAGCGCTTCTCCGTAGGATAAACAGATAAAAGGAGGAGACGAATGGGGAGTGTTTCGTATTCAGCACATATCAGCAATGGTAAGAGTGCAATAACAAGTAAGAGTAAGTTGCAGGGGTGGCAAAGCATAATCTTTGTAAATACAAATCCGATGATTACAGTTCTGAAAATATTATACTACTAGAAGGAACAGATAATCTATATCAGGATGTAAGAAATGTTTACCAAAAAGAATTTGACGATGCCGTTCGAGAATACAATGAGAAACAAAAACGAATGGAAAGAGAATTGATGATTATTTTGAACATGTTGCAAAACTAGATCAGGATATGGCGGTTGAAATTATTTTCCAATGTGGGGATAAGCAATTTTGGGAAGAGCATGAGGATAGTAAAGTACGGATGCAAAATGTATACCGATATGTACTTTCTAGATTACAAGAGTATTTACCAGAATTTAAGGTTGCCAATGCCGTAATCCACTTTGATGAAGCTAGACACATATGCATGTGGTAGGAGTACCAGTATGGAGTGGTACAAAGAAAGGCTTATAAAAGAAGGTGTCAAAGAGGAATATATATATACTCCGTCAACCCCGTCGGTAGTGCTACAAGATAAGCTTCGTGAAGAAGCCAGATCCTGTTTTAGATTTAATATCCATGAGACGATTGGGGATAAGAAAAAAGGCAGGAATTATGATTTATCAGTTATGGAGTACAAGGTAGAAAGGGAAGCAGACAACTTACAAAAGTTATCGACAGATAAAAAAGATATGGAGACAAAGGTCATAATGCTAGGTTGGCGAAAAGAACAACTGGAAGATGAAGTGGAAGATATGAAAGAAGATATTCAACAGTCTAATCTCTTTCTAAAAGCTATTGACAACATAAAAAGATTTATACTCTCATATCTGCCTTTTGCTCCTTTGATTGAGGAATTTTCCAACACTGTTGAGCAAAAGAAGGATATCGAAGCTGGTAATAGTTTCAGAGGTTTATTTACTCCGCCGGGAGAGTTATTAAATTCCTTTAAGAAAAAACTTCGAGATGGAGTCTGTTGGTTTCCAAGACTTATGAGGTGGAAGACTTCAAAGGGTGAAGTATCGCCTGTATTTACAGACTTTAAGAGTGAAGGATATATTTACCGTTTGAAGTCATATGCTAATGTGATTACGAAGGAAGAGTACACCGTGGAACGTATTCAGCCAGAAATAAGGGCAGAAAACCGTATTGGGACATTGGAGCAGTTGGTGGAGAATATTGAGGCGGTAGAGCAGCAGTCAAAAGTACTACAGGAGCAGGTTAACAGGCAGTATAGAAGATTATAAAAGGAAAAGTGAAATACCTCAGAAAAGAAAAACTGAGGTATTTTACGTAAGTATGATTTTTTATTCTTGAAAAAAGTTGAAATATTCTTATAATACGCATACAATAATGTTAACAACGTGGTTGATAATAATGTGGTAGAGGAGTAGCCTTATGTTTATTGTAAATGAATTATTAGAAGAAGCTTTGAAAGAAACTGAGAATTTGGAAGAAGGAGAGATATTTTTAGTGAAGGACTTGTTTAAGGGATATGTCTGGAATAGAATTGAGGTGAAAGACAGACTCTTATTAGGCACCTTGTTCTTGAATCATGTTCACCAAGGAAAAAGTCATTTGTATGCGATTGAAAAAACATCATCTCATCAGCAACAGTATAAGAAAACAAGTGATAGTTAATGAGATTCTTAAGTTGACTGTCGCTGATAGATATGCAAATTAAAAGTATAAATATATAAGAAAGGATGGAAAAAATTTGAGCGTATTAATTGCAAAATTTAAAGAAGTCTTATCATCCGTCATTCCAATTACAATAATTGTGTTAATACTGAATTATACGATAACCCCTCTTGAAACACCTATATTTATAAGGTTTTTGGTAGGTGCAGTATTTCTGATAATCGGATTAACAATATTTCTAATTGGAGTAGATGTCGGAATTACTCCAATCGGTAATAATATGGGAGGAGCACTTGCTAAGACTAATAAATTGTGGCTGGTAGCAATTGCTGGCTTGATCCTTGGTTTCTTTATATCGGTTGCAGAGCCGGATCTTCATATCTTAGCAGGTCAGGTTGATTCGGTTTCGTCTGGTTTAATATCAAAAGGAAGTATTGTGGTGATAGTGTCCATAGGTATCGCAGTCATGCTTGCAACTGGTCTGGGCAGAATTGTTTATAATTTTCCATTATACAAATTGTTAACAATAATATATTTTATTATTTTTATACTTGCATTTATAACCTCGCGAGAATTTTTGGCAATATCATTTGATGCCTCAGGGGCAACAACCGGAGCGTTGACGGTACCCTTTATTCTGGCACTGGCAATGGGTGTTTCAAAATTAAAAAAGGATAGTAAAGCATCGGAAAAGGATAGTTTTGGGTTAGTTGCCATTGCATCAACAGGCGCAATTATTTCTGTAATGATTATGAGCATTATTTCAAAAACGGATGAAATTACGGGAAATCTTGAGCCGGCAGGGATATCTGATTCTTTTTTTTCTCCATTTATTCACGAATTTATTAAAGTAGGACCTGAAATAATTATAGCATTACTCCCTATTTTGATACTATTTCTAATTTTCCAAAAAAAATCTTTTAAATTGCCAAAGAGAGAGGTGAGAAAGATCTTATTTGGAGTATTGTTTACATTTATAGGATTGGTTATATTCTTAGTTGGTGTAAATGCTGGATTTATGGATGTGGGAAGTGTTATTGGATATAGTATAGCTACGCTAGATAGTAAAATGTATGTTATACTTGTTGGTTTCATATTAGGCGTAGTTACAATACTTGCAGAACCGGCAGTTTATGTATTGACACATCAGATAGAGGGTGTTACTAGTGGATATGTAAAGAGAAGTATTGTTATGTTTGCATTGGCAATAGGAGTCGGTATAGCAGTTGCTTTATCTGTGATACGTATTCTAATTCCAGAGTTGCAGCTATGGCAATATCTTCTCCCTGGATATATAATATCAATAGCATTGAGTTACTTTGCACCAAAACTTTTTGTAGGCATTGCATATGACTCTGGGGGAGTTGCATCAGGACCCATGACGGCTACGTTTATTTTGGCTTATACACAAGGGGCAGCAGAAGCAGTTGAAGGAGCAAATGTATTAGTGGATGGATTTGGAGTAATAGCTATGGTTGCGATGACACCGTTAATAGCGTTGCAAATATTAGGGTTGTTTTTTAAGATTAAATCTCGGAAAGGAGGCTTTGATAACAATGGACAGTAAAACAGAGGCTATGGAGATAGAGTTAATATCAGTAATAGTTAATTTAGGTATGGGAAGTAAGATATTAAAAACATTCAAAAAACATGGAATTTTTGGCGGAACTATAGCATTAGCAAGAGGAACTGCAAGCAACCGCATATGGGACTATTTGGGTCTTTCTGATATAAGAAAAGAAATTTTATTTATGGTTGCAGATAAAGAAACGGCATATCGAGTATTGGACATAGTGAATCTTGAATATAAGTTAGATAAGCCGAACCACGGTATTGCATTTACAACATCCGTTTGTGCTACTATGGGAACAAGAAAGTGTAAATGTGACAATGTGAAAATTGAAAGAGGTGAAGATAATACGATGTATCAAGTAATAACAATCATTGTTGATAAAGGAAAAGCCGAGGATGTTATAGAGGCAGCAATTACGGCAGGCTCCAAAGGAGGTACCATTGTTAATGGAAGAGGTTCAGGAATTCACGAAACAAGTAAATTGTTTTCCATGGATGTTGAACCAGAAAAAGAAATTGTAATTATACTTTCAGAAGTAGATATGACAGAAACTATAACATCTGTAATAAGAGAGAAATTGAATATTGATGAACCCGGTAAAGGTATTATGTATGTTCAGAGTGTAAATAAGACGTATGGTGTTTTCAAATAATATTCATTAATAATCCACTGTAGACAGTCGGTGATTAAATGTTAGATAAACTCAAAATGAGGGTATTATACTTCTTATAGATATTTGAAAAGTATTGATAACAGAGAAGTCCTGAGACGTAATTAAACGTCGAGAGTGTGAAACGCATTTGCAACAATAGGTACTACAAACCTTGTGTTTTTGGGCTTTTCAACCTCTTAAACGGTTCTCAAAGAGATAGTATTATCTGCGTCATCGACGCATTCAAAAAGACTTCTGGAAGTTTACTTCCAAGGAGTCTTTTTTATGTGCAATTTTTTTGAAAGTATGCAAAACTGTATTCATAAGGTGCTACTCAATGATTTGACAGAAATGAGATTAGGAATGAAAATTAATAGTCGGTATGATAAAATATATTAATGCTGAAAAAGAGAATGGAGCCTGTTAAAGCTATGATGAAAGAAATATTAAAAGAATGGAACATAGATGATTGCCCACAACAAATATACCATTCAACTTGGAGTGTTAAAGAGCTATTTGTATTAAAAGAATATAGCGATAAAAATGCATTACAAAGAAATATTCAAATACACAAAATACTTCGTGAAGAAGGAGTACCAGTGCCAGAGATTTGTCCGCTTATAAATGGAAAAGAATACTATGAAAAAAATGATAAAATGTATATGCTTACAACGAAATTGAAGGGAAAGAATATTGTTGAAATCGATAAGGTGAATAGATCTTGGTTTTTTGATTTTGGACAAATTATTGCAAAGCTTCATGTGGCATTTAGAGAATGCGAAAAAACAATAAGTTTTTGGGATAATAGTCTATTGGAAGAAATGGAAGGATGGGTGACTAGAAACTTAGATGAATATAAACCAGAATACATATCAACAAATGAAATTACAGAATCTATTCGCCAGTTATCAGAAGTGTATCGAGAGTTGCCCAAACAATTAATACATAGAGATGTGCACTTGGGGAATTTTTTATTTGATGATATGCAATTTTCAGGATATATTGATTTTGATTTAAGTCAGAGTAATATTAGAATTTTTGATGTTTGCTACTTTCTATTAGGGTTACTACTTCAAGTAGATAATAAGCGGGTGAATGAAGAACGCTGGTTTGAAATTTTAAGTCAAGTGATAGATGGATATGATTCAATTGCAAACCTAAAACAAGTTGAGCGGTGTTCTGTCTCCTGTGTTATGAAGAATATAGAATTACTATTTGTAGCATTTTTTCTTGGAAACGGAGATGATAAATTGGCAAAAGACTCGGCTGACTTGTTTCTGTTTGTATCTGAAAATGAACAGAAAATATCGGATGCTGTGATGAAAGGATAACAAGCCGTAAGAAAATTATGGATTAGCATTTAAACTTATGTTAAGTTTCCAATTATGCTATAATATTATAAACACTTTTAAGTATCATGGCCTTACCACGAAGGAGTAGAGTATGAATCAATTTGTTTATAAAAGCAATCGGCATATGGAGGAAATACATCAATTCTATGAGGAAGCCTTGGTTTCCTTGTCGGTAAAATATCGAGAACAATACATAGATACTGCTTTTGGGAAGACACATGTGCTGATTCTTGGCGACGAGAATAAGGAAAAGATTTTTACTTTACATGGTGGGAATGGAATTAACCCTCTGAATATACGGATATTCAAACCACTATTGGAGCATTATTGTATCGTGGCCCCCGATGTCATAGGTATGCCGGGAAAAAGCGATCCCTATAGAAATCTGGATAGCAAGAAAGATTATTACGGATTATGGATCTTGGAGGTACTGAAGGCATTAGATATTTCCGGATGTATGTTTGTTGTTTCTTCCTATAGCTCGGCTATGCTATTGTCTTTGGCTAAGGTTAGTCCGGACAGAATTACGAAAGCTGTACTTCTGGTTCCCTCCGGTATCACACATGGTCCTTTGCTGCCTATTATGATACGAATGACTGTTCCTTTTATGAGATACTATATTCATCCGACAACGAAGAACTTGGATGGAATCATGGATACCATGATCACAGAGGGTGACAATACCTGGAGGAAATTCTTACATATGATGATGTCCGGCTACAGGATGGAAATGCGTGCGCCCAAAGAATATAAGGCCAAGGAATTACTTGGTTTCACATCTCCGATCTTGATAGCGGCTTCACAAGAGGATATCTTCTTTCCGGCAGACAGAGTATTTAGGAAAGCGGAGCAACTATTTACAGGAGATATCTATAAAATGCTGATTGAAGGAAAGCACTTACCCTCAGAGAAGACAATGCTCGCTGTGTGTAAAGAAATCCTGGATTTTGATAAAAAGACGCTTCAAAAGAGCAATATACATTAATATGATGACCAAGATAGTTTGAAATAGTTTCTCGAAGAAATCATCAATAATTTAATGCAATTGGATATTATATCCTTCAACATAATTGTCGATATATCCTTACGAGGGGGGATAATTATGATAGATGTATCCATTACGACAGCACACAATAGTTCAGTAATGCATAATCTGTATTCAGCACCAAGAAAGAATGCTGATACAGGCAGTAATATGATTTTTGAGCAGATGACTTGCCAAAGCAAGGAGATGCTTACAAAGAATGATAACGATATAAGTAGCTCCGGCTCTATTTCCCGGGGGATGACACGGATCAGTGAATGGCCTGGAGAAGAGACCTTAGATCCGGTATTTATTACTTATAATTCAGGTCTTACAGGATATGATACAATTGAATATTATTATGACATGGCAGGAGAAGATGATAATCCAACCATGTATATGAGAGCAAAATCCGGGAAAGAGATAGACTATTATAAGCTGGATTTGAATTCGGTTAATCCGTCAACTGCCACGAGGGCAGAGCTGCTTGGATATTATTCTTATCAGGAATACATGGGTGAACCGGTTGATATGTATCAGCTAATGGCAGATATGGATATGGCTGAACATAATGGGATGGTTCTCAAGAGCGATAACTTGAAAGATGCATTTTTAGAGTATGTAGACAATTGGTTAAAAGCATTACAAGAAGTATTCGATATTCAGAAAGCAGCAGGAGATTCCAAGGGAGCGGCAGCAACACTGGGATTAGTACATGATTTGGATAGGATAAGTTAATTGAGATCATTAGTAATGATCCGTTAAAAAATCCACCACCATAGGATGCATTTCAATAGACTCCAGGAAGCTTACTTCCGAGGAGTCTTTTTTCATGCATTCTCATATAGTCATCTCAGGAGGATGCAGATGGTAAGTATAGTAAGTAGCAATGCAAGACATGACCTCGTAAACAGCTACGTTATTATTGAGAATAATTTCTATATATGGTATTATTATGGAAAATAGTAAATAAAATGAAAGTATTTTAATGGGGCATATTCCGAGAACCCAATTATTTTAGCAAAAAAGCAAAGGGAGCGGGGGAAGTATAATGGGACTGTTTACGCCAATCTGGATGACAGAAAACAGTAAAAAAGCAAAACAGGCAGCGAATTATATAAAAAAGCATCATGCAAGCTTTAGTCAGGCAGAATTGTATCAAATGGTTAAAGACTTACCACTGCCGGAGGTACGTCATGAGGCCCTGATGCATATTACCGAGGATGATATCCTGGTATCCATAGTTCAGGATGAGACAATCCAGGAGGAGCACCGGATAACGGCGGCAAAAAAGATACAAAGTCTTGAAGAAAATGATCTTCTGGGTCAGCATTTTTACACAGGAAAGATTAAAAGTGCGTTATTTGAAAGCAGAAAACAAATGGTTGGCAAATTACTGTACCAGCTAGAGTACGGCTCGGCTAGGGAAGAGTTGGCAGAAAGGATTATACGATTTAGCACATCCTGTGACATTGCGGAAAAGGCGTATGCCTATCTTCCGAAAGGCTATTCCAGAAAAAGGTTGGAGAGTATTGATGAGCATCAGCATCTGTTACGATATTATGATTCTTATACTATGAATAAGATTACCGAAGAAGAAAACCGAATGAAAAACCGTACTCCGGAAGAAATCCAGTATGAGGATGCCTGCGCACGTGACGGTATATAAGGAGAATGGTTGTGGAAGAGATTAGGAAGGAAGAGATAAGAACAAGTGTCCTGCTGCAAAAGCTATTTAAGGCAAAGAGCTTACCAAGATTTCTGGATGAGAATGAGAAGTCTTTACATATGCCGGTATTCAATCTCTATCTTTTGGAATTATGTCAGAGTAGAGGAATGGTTCCCGAGCAGATCATAAAGCGCACTACTATTGAGCGCACCTATGGACATCAGCTTTTTAACGGAACACGTCAGCCCTCAAGAGATAAGGTGCTCCAGCTTGCTTTTGGCTTCGAGCTGGATGTGGAAGGAGCTCAATCTCTTTTAAAAGTGGCGCGGAAGGTACCGCTGTATCCTAGAATTAAGAGAGATGCAGTGATTATGTATTGTCTTGAGAACCACAGAGGTGAAATAGAGGTTCAGGATATGCTTGCAGAGCAAAAACTCACCATATTGGGAGGATTGACAAATGGATGAAGCTTTGCTTCGGAAGTTCCGGGAACAGTTTGATGAAAGTCGTTATCCGGAGGATTTTCTGAATGATTACGAAGCAGTAGAATGCCTTGGATATAATGAACAGGGAGAAACTCTGCTGATCAGAAGACGTGATAGTGGAGGTTATTATGTTGCAAAGTGTTATGACAGAGTGCAATCCGTACAGCAGACGGCTGAGGATGATCTTCTAAAGGATATCAAATGGGAGGGCCTGCCACGCTATATTGATAAATACAAGAATGAGGTGATGGTTTGTGTCATCAGGGATTATATTGAAGGAAAAGCCTTGGATCAGCTGGCACCGGAAATGGGATTTTCTATAGAGCAGGCTATTGCATTCGGAGAGGAGCTATGTGATATTCTTACCTATTTGCATGAACATAATCCGCCGATCATACACCGGGATATCAAGCCGCAGAACATTATCAGGAATACGGCAGGAAGACTTTACTTAATCGATTTTGGCATTTCCCGCTTCTATCATGAAGAAGCGCTCTGCGATACATCCTGCTATGGGACAATGGGCTTTGCAGCACCTGAGCAATATGGCTTTTCCCAGACAGACTGCCGCTCGGATATATATTCGCTCGGGATAGTGTTATGTTGGCTGTTGACCGGGGAAACAGATAGAAATACAGCTCTTTCCGCTGTAAAACACAGAAGGCTGAAAACTATTCTGTCAAAATGCACTGAATTCGATCCTGAAAAGCGCTATATCTCTGCAAAACGATTGAAGGTGGCATTAGGCAGGGCAGATAAGAAGCTTTCGCAAAGTATAATAAGAGGCTGCTTTATCGTATTGTTGTGCGGTCTTTGCCTCGGAGCAGGATTTTTGATGGGACGTTATACGAATAACACTTTGACAGAAAGGGAAGCCTCCGAGGTGCATTTTGAAGAACCACTGATTGAGCAAGCTGTCCGGTTATCTCTCGGTAAGTCGGAAGGAAGTAAAATCAGTGAAGAGGAGCTTTTACTTGTCAAAGAAGTATATATATTCGGAAACCAAGCAGCAGCAAATCAGGAGGAATATGATAAGTTGTCCAATCGGTGGGCAGGCAAGGATGAGAGTATACAGAACGGAGGTATCCGTTCACTAAAGGACATAGGCAGGCTAAAGAATTTGAAGACCTTGGATATTGTTCTTCAAAATATTACAGATTTGACACCATTGAAGGATTTGAATAGTCTTGAGACAATCGAATTGAAACATAATCCTGTAAAGGAGGTGTCAGCCTTAAAGAATCTACTTGCATTACAAAGGATCCACCTTTTTGATACCAGAGTAGAAGATTTAAGTGTATTGTCTGACTGCCCAAGATTAGATAACGTTGCAGTAGGAATGACTAATATCATATCTCTTGATGCTTTTATCGGGTTAAGGAGGTTGCGCTGCCTCGATGCCTCGGGGATTACTTTGGACAGTCTGTCGGGAATTGAGAATTTTCCGTATCTTCAGGAAATCTATTTCTATAGTGTGAAGGATCAGGAGTTAAGCACCCTGTTGGGTTTGCCTCAGTTAAAAAAGGTGTTCTTGAATACAGATATGAAGGCAGCAGCAAAGGAAATAGAAGAACGGGCTGATTTTGAGATCATATATACAGAGTAAATACGCCTAAAGGGTATTCTGGAAATAAAGCGATATACATAATAATTACACTGATTCATACCAGAAGGATGGGTATGACGGAGTCCTGTGTTGATCAGGATATCATAGCATTCAACATCTGCCGGAGAATACTGGAAGATTAACCAAGGGCAGCTTAAAAATCGTAAAAATAAAGGAAAGGATAAGGTAAATTCTGTCGAATGTGTGCTGTCAGCACACCATTCATTCATAAGAAAGTGCTATACTGGGGTGGTAAGATATGGATATCAATAATTTATCACCAACGAAACCAGGAGGTTAAAGGGATGAAAAAAGCCAGATTATTAGGTAAAAAAGTAATTATGCTATTTCTTATGATGGGATTGTTTGTCGGAAGCTTATCGTATTGGAGTGCAGAGGCGGCGACCGGAGAAAAAGGATATCTCCTGCTGGTACAGGAGAAGGATGGCTCATGGAGTGAGTATGGGGGCTGCATCGAGAAGTTGCCTAAGGATATACTGATGGTTAACGCATCAGAGGTTGCAGTAAAAACTGGAATTAACTATAAGAAGAACGGTTCCAAAACTATTATCATCAGTAATGGTAAGAAAAAGAATACTTACACGAAGGATAGTACTACATATCAATATTCTAATGGTAAGAAGACCATAACAAAGACAGAAGATTATAAATCATATGTAAACGCGAAAAATAAGGCGAATATGATAGAGTATAGTACTCTGAAGAATCTTATTTTCATTAAGCTATTCAACCAAGAGGAAGCAGGAGAATATCAAGCAGCTGGGTATGCAGGTGTTCTTTGCCTTTCTAAGTATCATAAGGTTACGAAGCTTCCTGAGATGGAGGCCGGAACCAGAGTTTCCACAGAAGCAGAGCTTATACAGGCTGCCGCAGACAGTAAGGTCAGTAATATTATCATAACAGAGGATATAACAGTAAAGGGGGATTTCACCTGTGAAAGAGAGGAGAAGCCTGTGGAGCTGCACATCCAAAAGGGAAAGACACTGACCATAAATAAGGAATATCTCGAAGTAGGGGGAACCCTGAAAAACGATGGAACAATTATTATTAAGGGTAACTTTGTACGGGGAATATGCAATTTGATCAATAATGGAAGGGTTGTCATTGAGAACGAAGGAAGTGCAAGTTCAGGAATGAGCGATCTAGATAATAACGGCAGCTTTGAAATTGTTAAGGGAGCAAGTCTGTCCATAGACAGAGGCTCAGCGTTTAATAACAATGGCGAACTGATAAATGAAGGCAGCATTAAGGTTGATGACGGAGGAAGCCTTAGCGATAAGGGGGGGAAAATTATTAATAACGGTGTAATTGATCTGTACGCTTATTATAACGGCGATGTCAAACTGATCACCGGTACAGGAACTGTGAATGATTACCGGGAAGCTGCCCAATAAGATATATGAGATAAGTAAGAGCCTCTCAATGGGTTTTGGGAGGCTCTTACTACATAGATATCTGTTATAGCTGCATGTGAATTTGTGTAAAATTAGTGTTGACAAATCAGTAATCCGTGTATATACTGTGTATAGATATATATACAGTATATACACGGATTTTTTTATATTAATAGAGAGTAGGTAAATGACTTTCTATTGTATCGTTCTATGGAGGATCATATGGAGTACGCTTTTGAGATTAAGGATATGTATAAACGATGGGATGCGTTTGAATTAGGGAGCATCAATATGAAGCTGGAGCCGGGGTATATCATGGGACTGGTAGGGCCTAACGGTGCGGGAAAGACGACCCTACTGCTTACTCTGCTGGGATTATATCGGCCAGCCGAGGGTTCTATCAATATCTTTGGATATGATATGAAGGACCGGGAGAAGGAAGCGAAGGCTCAGATTGGTTTCGTGTTGGACGAGAACCCTTTCCTTGATTATTATTCCGCGAAGGATAATGTAAGGATGTACGGTGGATATTATCCGGAATGGGATCAGAAAACCTTTGATAAATACTGCAAACGTTTTGAGCTAAATACGAAGAAGCCCCTGAAGAAGCTTTCCAAAGGAAATCAGATGAAATTCCAGCTGGCATTTGCTTTGTCCCATAATGCCAGATTACTGGTGTTGGATGAACCGACTGCCGGACTTGACCCGGTATTTCGAAGAGAGCTGATCGAAATCATGTGTGATATCATATCAGAGGGAGATCGCAGTATTCTTTATTCTACTCATTTGACGGAGGAGCTGGATAAGATCGCGGATTTTATCACTTTTCTCTACAATGGGAGACAACAATTCTCTGTCTCGAAGGAAGAGCTGATGGAGCAATATGGGCTTTTGAGGGGCTCTGCAAGGGATATCGCAGAGCTGGAGTCAGGACTTGTTGTTGGAAAGAGGATTACTGAAACAACAGCAGAAGCACTGATACGAAGAGATACCATAGCACCGAAGCAGCTGACGATATTACAGCCGACAATAGAGGATATCATGTATTATACACTGAACAGAATCTAGAGCATTCGGAGGTTTTGAGTATTATGGTAACGATTATTGCGAGAGAATTATTGGTTGATATCAGGAGTATGTTTCGTGGCTGGAGATTGGCCTTTTCCCTGGCATTTCTAGGATATATCTTGATTATCATCCTATCGGATGCCATAGAAGGAATGGGCTTCATGGTTATGATGTATTGTATTTGGGGGACGATTCTGATGAAGTCCAAGGTTAGCAGGGTATATTACCTTCTGCCAACCGGGAGAAAGGATAGAATTCATTATTTGATTTTCAAGAGCTTAGGGGTTTTTGTGTATCACATTATTATATACATTTTGGTTATTCTGGTGTTTACTTTATATCAGCCCTCCTATTTTAACCGGGGGATTTCACTGATGATTTCTTATGTCATACCGGCACTTTTCTCCTACAATGCTATCAATATGGGAAATTACTATTATTGGGAAAAGTGTAAGGATAGCAGCATAGCCAAGAAATGTAAGCATAAATATGTCGCTTCAATGATGATCAGTGTGATGCTGATGCTGTATGCATATATCCCGCTTGCTTTCCATCCATTGGAGTATCATAAGGGCATATGGCTGGTTGTAGCAACATTGCTTACTTATTTTTTCGCTTTACTATGCCTGCTGCTTCAGTTATGGATCCTTCGGCATACAGAAATAAGCGAAGAGAATGTCAGGAAGGTTAAGAAAATATCTGATTATTGAGGACGGAGGATATACATGCTTTATACGGGTGTAAAAGGGTATTTTAATAAATTGATCATCTATTTTAAGAGCTGGAGAATTTTAATTCTAATATTAATCACTTTATATTTGATTGTGGTAGATCAGTCTGAGAACTACTTTATCAATTATAATATCGCTTATGTACTTTGGATATTATATTATTCGCAATCAACTTCGAAAAAGCCTAAGGAATGGAGAATGTTGTGCTTGCTCCCTGCTGATTCGAAGCTTCGTGCCCTTCAAATGGTGTCTGAGGCAATTGGTATGACGATGCTTCTGATCGTATGGCGAATCGGGATCTATGGCATTGAACTGCTGCTGAATCTATATACCTTACAGAAAGCGGTACATCGATTTCTTGGAATAGATTTGATCCTCATATTGCTGATCGCAATCATATCGAGGATATCTGTGAATAAGGCGAAAATCGTCAAGGTTAAGAATAAGAAGCTTGAGAATACTGTGATTATCTCAAGTACGATACTGATTTGTATTCACATGGTATTATTTATATTAAAGTTAGGGCAAGGCTGGCTCGGGATATCCTTTATGTTTTTAGCTTACTTTGCAATAGCAGCTATTTGGTATGTGCTGCTGTTGAATTTAAGAAATTGTGAATTCGATTATGAAGCCGTGATGACTAAGCCGTTGAAGCAGTAGTGACAGGGCCTGAAAGGAGGTAATAGCTTTGAATATCGTATTTTCAAGTACCAGTAATATACCAATCTATGAGCAGATTATTAACCAGATCAAGCTTTCGATTATCAATAAAGAGTTATTACCCAATGAGCCGCTGACTTCGATCCGAAACCTTGCTAAGGACCTACAGATTAGTGTTATCACGACCAAGCGAGCCTATGAGGAGCTTGAAAAAGAAGGTTTGATCTATTCGATCGCAGGAAAAGGCTTTTATGTCAGTGAGCAGAATACGGATCTGCTCTCAGAGAAGAAGATTGCCTTGCTGGAACGGCAGCTGGCTGACATAGTTCAGGAATGCAGGGCGGTAGGATTGGAAGCGAAGGATATAAAGGACATGATCGATCTATTTTGTCAGGAAGGGGATTAGTGCGAAAATCATTCTGAAAGTACCAGAATGATCCTGAAGAACTGCGACATGAAATCCATTGGAATTTCATGTCACACTTCTTCTTCAACTTCCACATTTGCGCCCGACGATGTCGGGTATGTTAGGAAGTGTGAGAATAAATTTTTCACACGGCAATTTGTGTGCTACATAAATCGCCAGATTATAGAAAGGGCTTGGCAGCGGAATGGAAGGAAACATGGGAGATAATGAGAGGGTGGTTCTGTCTGTACAGAGCCTATATAAGAAATTCAAGGATTTTGAGATCGATGACATCAGTTTTTCTCTACCGGCCGGGTATATTATGGGCTTGATTGGAAGAAACGGGGCTGGAAAGACCACGATCCTAAAGCTGATTCAGAATGTGACGGTTAAGGATAAAGGATCAGTAACCATCTGCGGGTATGATAGCCGTAGGCAGGAAATCAAGGCGAAAAATGAGATTGGCTTTGTTGCAGATCACTGCCCCTTTATGAAGAAGTATACATTACTTGAGAATAGTGAGTTGTTCGGGAAATATTATAAGGATTTTGAGAGAGAGCTTTTTCTTTCCTACCTAAGAAGATTTCAGCTTAACCCGGAGCAAATTCTCTTATCCCTGTCCAAGGGGATGGAATCCAGGTTTGAGCTTGCCTTTGCTCTGTCTCATCATCCGAAGCTTCTGATTATGGATGAGCCGACAGATGGACTTGATCCAATCTTTCGTAGAGAATTCCTGCAACTTTTACAGGAGCTGATTACTCAGGAGAAGATGGCGATTCTGTTCTCAACCCATATTACAAGTGACTTGGATAAGGTTGCTGACTACATCACTCTCGTGGACCAGGGAAGGCTGGTGCTGTCTCAGGATAAGGAAACCTTACTGGAGCGGTATCGGGTGATCAGAGGAGATAAGGAATTGCTTCAACGAATTCCCAAAGAATTATTGACTGCTGTGCGTAGACATCCCCATGGCTTCGAAGCGATGACAGAGAATTACGAACAGATTAAAGCGTACTTAAGTCTGACAGATCAATTACTATGGCAGCAGGCAACCCTGGAGGATTTGATGTATTATTTCAGTAAAAGGAGCAAGGAGCATGAATAGACTGAAGGCTTTTGACAGGGCTTTATTCGGCAGACAGATCGGTTCGATCAGTATGATAGTGATTCTTGATGTAATCTGCCTCCTAATCGGTCCCTTTTTCGGACAAATGAGTTTTATGAATGTCAGCAATGTCTTGATTGTCATCAATATGCTGAATACCTGTTTCCTTTATCATAGCTATATCGTTACGATGGGAGATACGAACCTAGAGCTCGTCACGGAGAAGATTGTATATTACCCTACCACGAGAGGTCGTTTTCTTTGGAATAAGTACATAAAAACCCTGCCATTTGTTATCGTACAGCTTCTGCTGGCTGCTGCCTGTCTGGAGCTTGGTTATATGACCTCCAATTGGAAGATGGACACCAGCCGGTTTATCGGAGGCATTCTCGTGGCATTGATTAGCATTTTGCTTACCTCCGGAACGATCCTCCTTGTCATGCACTTCACACCCCTTGGACTATATGCGGCACTCCTGTTGTATTATCCGATTACCTTGCTGGCACGGGCGATGGAGTATATCCATTCTCAGTTGAGCTTAACCCAAATGGATGAGATAGGATTTGCTTTTCTTGCTGCAGGCGGGGTTTTTGCGATTTGGCTGCTGCTGCTGTGGCTGGGGGTAAAAATATATGAGAAAATATCCTGATCGCGATTGCCTGAGCCTTTCTCTCGTTCGGAGCGTCCGGCTTGTCAGAGAAGGCAGAGCCTGATATTAGGATGCCTTCTGTGGAAGCAGAATGTAGCATTTATACTTCATGGTTTCCTGACCTGATATTGTGTGTTGATTACCAGCCACAGCTGATGGAAATAGTACATAATGTTCCAGATACCGATGCCCTCGATGCCGTAGCTTTGAAGAATTTTGATCGAGGAGTCGATGCTTCTGGCGTCCTTGAGCCATACGATATGTTGGTTACCAAGCAGATCACTGTATTCAAAATAAGCCGACAGAGAGGCTTCATCGTAATTTATGACAGCATTCGTCTGTACGGCTAATGAAATCGCAGAAGAGTAATTCAGCGCATTGGCTTTACTCTGACCCTGAATATAAGGCAGCTGCCAGTCATAGGCTATGGTCGGAAGGGCTATTCTTATCTTTTCTAAGGGTATTTGCGCTATAATATAATCTAGGAAGGTTCTTAAGGATACGATGGAGTATTCTATGGGAGGTTTTTCGACAAATCCCCAGTTATAGGACAGGAACATTAATCCGTCAGCAATTTCTGCAAAGGCTGTATAATCAATTTCCTCAAAGACTAAATCTGTTCCGCTAAAGCTGATCCCCGGATTAAGTGTCAGGAATACGGAATAGCCGGCAGGGTGCATGATATTAGCTACATTCTTTAAATAATTCAGGAAATATTGCTGGTTCGCTTTATCGATAAACTGAAAGGACAGATTCACTCCTGCATAGCCCTTTTCTTCTACGATACGAAGCATGTTTTCTATCACTTTGTTCTGCAGCTCGGCATTCAGAAGAAGTTCATAAACGAGAGACAGATCGACCTCTCCGGTTGCTGAAAATACAGTGACCAGTAGGGTGCTCCCCACACCATAGGCTTTTGCTGTTTCTACAACAGCGATATCTTGATCGCTTCCGATCAAATCACCATCTGCGGCTATCTGATAATTGAATACTACCAGATAAGTAAGGTAGGGTAAAGTCATCCTGAGGGTAACATCACTGATATAGGGATAGGCATAGCCTGCTAACACAAGATTACCCAGAGTATTGTCGTAACTGATGACCAAAGATTCACCGGGATAGATATACTGTCTATCAGCCAATTCGGGATTATTCCTCAGCAGCTGCATAACTGTAACCTGAAAAGTATCAGCAATCCCCTCCAGTGTATCACCATCCACCACGGTATATTCTGTGGAGGGCCTTGTGATCACCAGTGATTGGCCAACAGCGAGAGAATAAGGGATATTTATTCCGTTATCAGTAATCAGACGTTCGGGTGAAATACCGTATTTATGGGCGATTGAATCAACAGTGTCTCCCTGTTGTACCACATAGATCTCCATAGCAGACCTCTATTCCATATTGATACCATTATTATATGTAGAGCGGTTACTCCTTGTTATGATTATCGAGAAGAAAGATTCAAGAGATAGGTTGACAGAAGAAAGAGTCTGTCAAAACAAACTCCTGTGCTGAGTTTTCTTGGCATATATCAGAGGAGTACTATACTCCCCTGATATTGCCGGATGAAGGTCTTTTATCTGTTGCAGATTTGGGATTCGGATTCTCTGCTCTCGGAATATACTTATAATCATCTGAAACACTGCTCTTTCCTTGTTTCTTGGAGGAGGTGTCTTTGCTGTTCATGTTCGGTTTCTCCTTTCCTATTTTTACTTAGTGTCTGTATTATACTGATAAATATACACGGCTAAGAAGAGCCCTTTTCTAGGCGGTATACGAATAAAATAAAACTTTGTGGCCGTAGGATATGACTTGACATGCTGTTATTAGGGAATGTTATAATTGCATACGGAGAGTGATGATATGGAACAGGAAATTGATGAAGTGAATAAGATAATCCACCTGAAATGTACACAGGAAGAACGGGATAAGGTCATAGCAGAATTATCTGCTTATCTGTATGATTATCAGTTTAATTTTTTGATCGAGGATACTACAAAGCCATCATGACAATTGAGCAGTCATTGATGAATACCTGAAAAGAGTCGGTTCCTCAAGCTTACGTAACCACTGGTTGCCTAATTGTTACTCTCGGTTGGTAGCAAATACTGTTGAGAAATGGTATCCTTTTCCTATGGGAAAGGGAGGCATCAGAAGATGGAATATAAGAATGAGTTAGAGAATGTTTATAAGCAACTGGGGGATTCGGGGATTATCGTCTTGGCTACCTCCTCGGAGGATATGCCGACGATTAGATCAATGAGCTATGTTGTGGTAGATGGGAAGCTTTATTTTCAGACAGAATCAGAGATGGAGAAGGCAATTCAGATGAAGCAGAATCCGAATGTTGCCTTATGTCAGAGCAATATAGCGATCAAAGGTACGGCGAAATGCAAAGGAAGGATATTATCAGAGGAGAATGCTGTAGTTATGGAGCTTTATAAGCAAAAGCACAGGGGCTCCTATGATGCATACTCCCATATGGAGAAGGGTGAGCTTTATGAAGTGACACCGAACTTCATTACCGTATGGACCTATATCGAAGGTGAGCCATATCGCAAGTACATCGACTGTAAGAAATCAAATGCCTGGATGGAGCATTACGAACATTCGAAATAAATCTTAGCATGAATACGCCGGATAAACTGAGGCATAGAAAGGCAATAGACAGAAGGATTATATACAGAAAGATTATATACAGAAAGATTATATACAGAAGGATCATATACAGAAATATCATAAGCAGAAAGATCATATACAGAAGGATCATACTCAGAAAGATCATATATAGAAAGATCATTTACACAAAGAGAATATACAGAAAGAGAAAGGATGATGTAGCCCTTAAGTCTGTCTTTTTAGGGGTCGTATCAAAGTCCTTTCTCTTTTTATTGTTGTTCATAAGGTCTTAATTTGTTTATATGATTCTACAAAAGATACTAACCAGAGAAGGATCAAATTGTGTGCCGCTGCAGCGCTGTATCTCCTGAATTGCGGACTCGTTTGGCAGAGCTTTGCGGTAAGGGCGATCATTGGTCATGGCATCAAAGGTATCTACGATTGCCAGAATTCTGCATTCCAGAGGAATCGCTTCCCCTGAGAGGCCAAGCGGGTAACCGGAGCCGTCCCATTTTTCATGATGTTTCAGTATTAGGTGAGCAATATCCTTGATCTCTACCGCTTCTTGGGCTATTCTCTCTCCGATGGAGGAATGGGTGCGCATAACCTTCCACTCGTCCTCCGTCAATTTATTAGGCTTCTTTAATATACTATCTGGGATACCGATTTTTCCGATATCATGGAATTTGGTCAATAATATAATTCTATCCATCTGATCCTGACGGAGGGATAGGGCCTTTCCTATAGAAGTGGCAAGGTTCTCCATTCGATCAGCATGTCCTTCGGAGATATAATCTTTTGCCTCCAAAGCTTTCATAAAGGTCTTAACAAAGGTGTTACGGAAGCTTTCCTTCTTCAGCAGTTTATTCTGATACATATTATTATCGGCTTCCTGGAACATAAATTCGACATTCACCGGCCCATCCTTATGATAGGAATAGCCATAAGCCAGGGAAAGAGCAGTATTCCCGGCGATCTTATTGTGGGCTTCGGATTTTTTGTTCAACTGATTTAGCAGCTTTTCTATCTTCTTCTCATCGGTATCTTCAAGAATGATTCCGAATTCGTCACCCCCGATTCGAGCAACAAGACCATATTCGCTAAATATTTGCGAGATAATATCGGCAGCGTGAATAATCGTTTCATCCCCAATCAGATGACCGAGGGTATCATTGATAAATTTAAGGCCATTGACATCGATAGATACAATTACGAGGTTACTGATTTCCTGATGAGCGTACTTCTTCAGCTGCTTTTCAAAGTTGTGCCGGTTATAGAGCTTTGTAAGGGTATCTTGCTCAACCAGTTCACGCAGCTGCTTCTCCAACAATATCCTTTCTGTCATATCTCTAATGATGATTAATACCTCATTGGTCTCTGATTTGCGGAAGCGCGCTTCCAGATAGTAGGTATTTCCATCTGCCGATAGTTGAAATTCCTTCGTCAGGAGGCGGTCGTCAAGAAAGACCTCGGTTAATCCCTCCGTCAGGAGCTGCAGGATAGCAGGATTACCAAGGATACGAGAGAGCATCAGGGAATCTTTATGCTCGTTTTGGGAGAACGGTGTTATCACCCCGTCGGAATCACTCACCAAAAGAATATCGGGCATGGCTGAGATCAAAGCCTCACTTCGGGAATTGATCCGCTCCAGATCCATAATTTTCTCCTGAAGCTCGGGATAATAATTTTTTCGGAAAGAAGCTTCGCCCAGACCGATGATGGCTTCCCGGGAAAATGTTTTTTCATTTTTCTTGCCGTAAGACTGCTCCATAAATAGCTTTGACCTCTTCCCTGGTTAATATTTTTGGATTCGTAACAAGGCATGGATCTGAGAGAGCTCCATCGGTCAGCTTTTCAATAATTCCGGTATCCAGGTTAGTAAGATAAGCATAATCGCTGATATAGAGACTTCTGCGCAGGAAGCGTATATGCTCCAACAGGTTTTCCTTAATATGAGCGTTAGAAAGAGCTTCTGTTTCGATGTTCATCTGCTTGGCAATCTCAATATATTGTGTAGAGACGGAATCGAAGTTCTCCCGAATGACATGTTCCAGCAGGATACTGTTGCACTCGCCGTGCGGCATATCCAACAGACCACCGAGACTATGAGCCATGGCATGGACAGCCCCCAGACTGGCATTGGAAAAAGCAAGTCCTGCATGAAGTGAGCCCATCATCATCTGATGCATCGTCTTTAAGGTACGATCCGGACGGATCGCATCTATGATGGACTGATTGATCAAGTGGATTGCAGCCAAAGCATGTACATTTGTCAGATCGGAGTTGGCATTGGATACATAGGCTTCTATCGCATGGGTCAAAGCATCCATACCGCAGCAGGCGGTAAGGTAAGTGTCCATGGTCATCAACGGAACAGAATCGATCAATGCCAGATCCGGAACGACCTTTTTGCTGATGATAGCTTTTTTGACCAAAGCCTCCGTATCACAGATGATGGCAAATTGCGATACATCGGCAGAGGCACCGGAGGTAGTAGGGATACAGATTAATGGAGGCCCGGGCAGATTGATCTCATCAACACCTTCATAATCCAGGATATGGCCTCCGTTGGAGGTGACGATGCTGATTCCCTTCGCGCAATCAATCGGACTACCGCCGCCGACTGCGACGATCAGATCGCATTTCTTGGCACGAAATAACTCAGCACCTTCCATGACTTCGTGATCTCTAGGGTTGGAGGATACATTGTCATAAATAATACACTCGAATACTGTATTGTTGATCTCATCCATAATATCCAGGAACCACGGAAGGGAAACAAGATTCTTATCGGTGACGACCATTGGTTTTTTTGAGGCAAAATGAGTTAAATATCTGCCGATCATCAGACGTGCATCTATGCCAGTGATGATCTCGGGAGCAAGGAATTTTCTGAGTTCGGTTACCAGTTCCAAATGTACACACCTCCAAAGAAATAATCTATCAATACTATAATTAATTCTACAATTTTCGAGCAGTTTTGTCAATTTTCATTCTACTCTGTCGGTTTGTATATTCTACTTTGCTGATTTGTACATTCTGCTTTATCTATTCGTGCATTCTACTTTGCCGATTTGTATATTCTACTTTGCCGATTTGTACATTCGTCTTTGATATCCTACTTTACTGGTTTGTACATTTGTCTTTGCTGATTTGTGCATTCAGTTTTGCTGATTTGTATATCCTTATTTGCCAATTCTATCAGGAACAACTGGACGTGACTGGTATCTGATGATACAATCGTAAATGCATGATCAATGAATCGCAAGAATGAAGGAAGCGGAGAAGAATCCTCCAATTCAGAAAATAATAAATATATAAAGTAAGGAGGATTTGGTTATGAAACGTAATTGTAGTCTCGAGGATATATCGGACGGAAAATTGTATAGAATCGAGGATCTGGTTGAAGCAAGCTGCAACGGCTGCAAGGGCGCCGCAGCATGCTGCCATGGGATGGGTGCTTCCATTATTCTGGACCCCTTTGATATTTACAGGCTTACTACTGAGCTTGGGAAGAGCTTTGAGGAGCTTTTGACAGATCGAATAGAGCTTCATGTGGTAGATGGAATCATACTTCCTAATCTAAGGATGGTTGGAGAAGAGGAGCATTGTGCCTTTCTGAATCAGAACGGTAAATGCGACATCCATACTTCCCGTCCCGGAATCTGTAGGATTTTTCCGCTGGGAAGGTATTATGATAATCATGATTTTCATTACTTCCTGCAGCAGAATGAATGCAGTCATAACAGCCGAACAAAGGTGAAAGTGGAGAAATGGATCGATACACCTGATTTTGCAGAGAACAAGCGCTTTCTGCTCGACTGGCATTATTTCTTAAATGATGCTGAAGAGATTGTCAGGACTGCTGCGGACGATAAACTGGTCAAGAACTTGAATATGTATCTATTGAGCACCTTTTATATCCGGCGCTATCATCAGGAGGACAGCTTTTACAAGCAGTTTGCAGAACGCTTGGAAGAAGCAAAGCAGATACTAAGTCAATAGCCGGACAAAGGCTTGAGGAATGTTATTTCTCCATCTGCGACAATCTGGTGAAGCTGCAGGAGCAATATCCGGTCTATTATGATCTGATCCTCGGAACCGTCCAGTTGGAGGATAAGGATTTTGATGAGAAGAACATCCTGTATGATATCTACGTCATTGGAGAAGAAATCAATGACATTATTGAGGAATTGCTTCGAAGAGGAATTGACAGCTGTTACATCAGAAAGGATATTCAGGTGCTGCCTACGATATTCTGCTTATGGGCCGGGATCAGTGAAACAGTTCGTTTTGCTGACCGGAAACAGAAATACTTTCAGATGAGGTTGGGGATGACAAAAACAGAGTATATGGATTATAGCTTCCGTATGTTGTTAAGATCAATTAGGGGAGAGGTGGACTTATGATTTTTGGAATTATGGCGGCAGTATTACTGTTGCTTTTACTCTTTAAGTTTATAGCACGAAAGCTACAGTGGACCAAGCTGGAGCGAAGGATGAAGAACCTGCATAAACCGGTTGGCATGATGATATTGGTGGTGTCTTTGGTACATTTACTGGTCACGCTTAAGGTTTGGGATACGAGAGCTGCGGCAGTCGTTGCGACGGGGATTGCCACTGTAGTAATGCTGTTTTTGATGGCAGCAGGATATACCTACCGCAAAAAGCTGGATAAACTTTGGATGAAGACGCATAGATATGGGGCGATCATCACCCTGGTATTGCTTGTTTGCCACATCGCTACTTATAATATTGACTTTGCGCAGTATCAAAAGAACATTGCGGCAATCAAGATACATGGAATGGATGCTGCGCTGTTGCAGGATGCCAGTTACGAAGGAGAGTATGATGCAGGATATATCTATGCAAAGGTCAGAGTGACAGTAAAGGAAGGCAGGATAGATGATATCACGATTCTGCAGCATGATAACGAGAGAGGGAAGCCGGCAGAGGCAATTCTTCAAGAAATCATAGTACAACAGCAGACCAATGTAGATGCGGTCAGCGGTGCGACCAATTCCAGCCTGGTGCTGAAAAAAGCAGTAGAACAGGCTTTGCAGCAATACCGGCGTCAAGACTGACGGAAATTATGAGGGATTACCGGTTTGGGAAGGATCAAAAAGCATTCCTGATCACGACAAGCGGTATATTAAACAAGTAATATGGAAGCGAGGAGAAGAAGCTTCTTATCAGTATCCCTTAGGATACTGACTAACCAAAAACATCGTACTTTATTTTCTATGCCCATTATTGTATAATAGCCCCATTAGAATCCAGGGGAGTCGAAAAGTAGAACATCGCTCGATCGTCGAAGACATCATTCTTTGACAGGCAAGTAGAGCGAAGTGTACTTTTCACTAAGGATTAATAGCCGCTAAGACGGCAAAGGGAGGATATTATGAATAAGAAGGTATTAGTATTTACAGGAAGTGCACGTTTTGGAGGAAACAGCGATCTGATGGCAGACGCTTTTGTCCAGGGGGCACAGGCAGCAGGGAACACAGTGACGAAGGTGGAGACAGCCAAGCTGAAGATTTTACCCTGCAAGGCATGCAATACTTGCTATAGCAAAGGGGCTGCCTGCAGCTTTCAAGATGATTTTAATCAGATTGCACCTTTGATTGAAGAAGCAGATGTAATCGCATTTGCTACACCACTGTACTGGTCATCCTATCCGGCTCAGCTTAAGATGGTCATCGATAAATTCTATTCACTTGCCATTGGTCAGAAGAATCTGGAGAATAAGAGCAGCTGCCTTCTACTCTGCGGAGAAGATGCCAATGCTTCCGGTTATGAAGGTTTATTGGGCTCCTATAAATCCATGGCTGATTTCTTGAAATGGAGCGATGCAGGACAGCTGGTGATGATGGGCGTGAATGATAAAGGTCAGATCAAGGATACGGATGGACTGAAGAGGGCCGAGGAATTAGGCAAAAATATAGCATAAAGAAATTATAAAAGAGAACAAAAAAGAGAACTTAAAGAGAACTTAAATGAGAACATAAAAGAGATCATAAAAGAGGTCATAAAACAGGTCATAAAACAGAACGTAAAAGAGATCATAAAAGAGATCATAAAGCAGATCATAAAGCAGATTATAAAGTAGATTATAAAGTAGATTATAAAGTAGATCATAAAACAGATCATAATACAGAACATAAAACAGAATGAAGGGGGAGTCTGAAGTTTGACTCCTCCTTTTTATGATATAGGGAACACTTTTTTGGGGAGGTACTTGACAAAACAGTCCCATACAGGTAAAAAGAAGACAGATAGAATAATCAAGCTTTTCGCAAAAGGAGGATTTACTATGAAACTGCTGCTGGTCATTGATATGCAGAAGGATTTTATCACCGGAGCACTGGGAACAAAGGAAGCAGAAGAGGTGGTGTCAAAGGTTCGGGATAAAATATCGGAATATAGAAACATGGGTAATCCCGTGATATTTACGCGGGACACCCATGCTGATAATTATCTGGATACAGAGGAAGGAAGAAATCTTCCGGTCGTGCATTGCTTAAAAGGGACGCCGGGCTGGGAGCTTGCCTCTGAGCTGGAGGTTGCGGATTCGCTTGTTGTGAACAAGCCAAGCTTTGGTTCCCTGGAGCTGGCAGATCTGATTAAGGAGAAGTATGCCGGGGATGGAACAGAGCAGCTCGAGTTGGAGCTGGTCGGGATCTGCACCGATATCTGTGTCATCTCGAATGCAATGATATTAAAGGCATATTTTCAGGAAGCAAGGATCAGCGTGGATGCCTCCTGCTGTGCGGGAGTGACTCCACAGAGCCATGCAAATGCGCTTGACGCGATGAAAATGTGTCATATCAAAATTATAGGAGAATAAGAAGCCGTTATACGGTACCTTTTCCTTATTCTTTTCCGTTCCAACAGTAGGTACAGAGCTTACAAGGTTCGATACCGACCGATTCAATCATATCATCCAGACGGTGGAAGCGTAGGGAGGTAAAGTTCAGCTGCTGTCTGATCTTTTCAATCATACTGCTATACCGCTCGGAATCGGGATTGGCATACTCCTGTAATATCTCTTCAGTAACCTCTCCTTCCTCCTGTTTGATGACACGCCTGGTAATGAGGTCAAGCACGGAGGAGGAACGGGAAAAGTTTAAGTATTTACAACCAAACAGCAGAGGAGGACAAGCCGGACGGATATGGACCTCCTTGGCTCCGCTTTGATACAGGAATTCTGTGGTTTCACGAAGCTGTGTGCCACGGACGATGGAATCATCAATCAGCAACAAGCTTTTATCTCTAATCAGATCATGTACGGGAATCAGCTTCATCTTGGCGATCAGATTTCTCTGGCTTTGTATGGTAGGCATGAAGGAACGTGGCCAGGTGGGAGTATATTTAATAAAAGGTCTTGAGAATGGGATACCAGAAGCGTTGGCATAACCGATTGCATGGGCAGTACCGGAATCCGGCACACCGGCAACGATGTCAGGGCGGACATGATCCCTCTTGGCGAGCAGTGCACCACAGTTATAACGCATCTTCTCAACACTGACTCCCTCATAGGAGGAAGACGGATAGCCATAGTAGACCCATAGGAAGGTACAGATCTTCATCTCGGTTCCGGGTAGAACCAGAGTGGTAACTGCCTCGGGAGTCACGACTACGATTTCTCCGGGTCCGAGTTCTTTATAATCTACATAACCCAAATTCAGATAAGCAAAGCTTTCAAAGGAGATACAGAAGGCATCATCCTTTTTACCAATGACAGTGGGAGTTCTTCCGTACTTGTCTCTCGCGGCATAGATACCCTTGGGAGTCATCAGCAAAATGGTGATGGAACCCTCGACCAGCTCCTGGGCATACTGCAGACCCTCGACGAGATTATCCTTCTGATTGATGAGTGCAGCCACAAGCTCCGTGGCATTGATGTCTCCGCCGCTCATTTCGAGAAAATGTGTATTTCCATGGGTAAAGATTTCATTCACGATTGCTTCTGTATTGTTGATCTTACCGACTGTCGTAATGGCATAAGTACCATGATGGGAACGCACAATCAGCGGCTGGGATTCATAATCTGAGATACAACCCAGTCCAAGATGGCCTTCCATTTTATTGACATCCTTTTCGAATTTTGTCCGGAAGGGAGAATTCTCGATATTGTGGATTGCCCGGTCAAAGCCATTGGAACCGTAGACAGCCATTCCTCCCCTTCTTGTACCCAGGTGTGAATGATAATCTGTTCCAAAGAATAAATCAAAAACGCAATAAGATTTTGAAGCTACTGCAAAAAATCCGCCCATCTGAATTCCTCCGATTTCCTCATAATTCTATAAAAATCATATCTTAAGAAAATCATAGTACATCCCTATTTTCTTGTAAACGACTCCAATCATTATTAATTCTAATCTTATTTATCACAATACCATATAAAGCAAATATCACGAAAATGGCGAGTACAGGAGTAAATTCTAGTTCTATGAATTTTAAGGGATGCGGACATTTTCTTGGAGTTAACTTGCCAGCCCCAGACTACATCTGTTGGAGAGATATTGCTAGAATTTGGTTTTTCACTTCACGGGGCATTGCCGTAATTTGGTTTTGGTTTTTGGTTTTTTATTGTATGGACTATGGAAAGCTTACTTAACATTATTTTGTTTTTCATGGAAAGTATACTTGACATGGAATGGGTGATATGTTATATTGTTCGTGGAAAGTATACTTTACATCGTTTGAAATGAGGAATGTGGATGAAGAATAAACTGGAAGAGATAAGGAAGCAAAGAGGGCTGAAACAAGAGGATCTCGCGGAGATTTTGGAGGTCTCCAGGCAGACCATAGGCTCGCTGGAAAATGGACGCTATAATCCCTCGATCACCCTTGCGTTTAAGCTGGCACGATATTTTAACTTAAGTATTGAAGAAATATTTATTTATGAGGAGGAAGAAGAGAATGATTAAAACAAAAAGGAGCTATATCCAGATCGTCATAGGTGCGATTCTGCTAATTGTTATGGCGGTCTATCTGCAGCTGCCAGATCCGAAGGGCAGTATTGTAGGAGTGCTGCTTGGCGTGGGAATATCCTTCGCACTCAGCGGGATTCTAAGTATGATTATATTGAAAATAGAAGGAAAGTCACCTGTAAAGATGAAACAGTCTGAGATTGAGCGAAAGGACGAACGAAATATCAGCATCCGAAACAGGGCGAAAGCAAAGGCAAGTGATTACAGCTGCTGGCTGTTTATGGTAATTGCCTATCTGAATATACTGATTGATGGTCCTTTGTGGCTGACACTGGTTATCGTAGGCGCATTTGTACTGCATTACCTGATGGTTTTATTCTTCCTCGGAAAGTATTCCAAGGAAATGTAAGGCTTCTTATATCCATCCCCCGTCGAGACCGATAATTTGCCCGGTAAGATATTCGTTTTTGTAGGCCAGGTGATATACCAAATCGGCCACCTCTTCTGCGCGGCCGAGTCGGCTGGCGGGGATTTCATCAATCAGACTCATAAGCTCGGCATCCTCGAGCCATTGATTCATTTCTGTATCGATGGCACCACAGGCAACTGCATTGACCTGGATGTTACTTGGGGCAAGTTCTTTGGCAAGCGCCTTCGTGAAAGCATTCATACCGCCCTTGGAGGCGGAATAGGCCACTTCACAGGAGGCTCCGGAATTACCCCAGACGGAGGAAATGTTAATGATCTTGCCGGATTTATTCTTTACCATATCCGGAACCGCAAGGGAGCAGCAGTTATATACCGAGGTCAGATTGGTCGTGATGACCCGGTTCCAATCCTCCGGTGTCATATCAGTGAATAATCCTATATAGGAAATGCCGGCATTATTCACGAGCACATCTACCTGCCCATACAGCTTCTTAATCTGATGGAATAATTCTTTTGCCGAAGCGATATCCCCCATATCTCCAAGATAGGCATGGCAGGATACCTGATAGCTTTCAATTTCTGCTTTCGTCTTCAGTAGGGCTTCCTCGTTATGAGCACAGTTGATAACGACGTGATAGCCTTTTTTTGCGAATTTAACCGCGATTGCTTTTCCTATCCCTCTTGAGGAGCCGGTTACCAGTACTGTCTTTTTATTCATGGATCTCTCCCTTCTGTCGCTACTGCGGCCTAAGTATACTTCGTTTCTGAACTCGGACGGTGCACTTGTATTAGTATGTGAGTCAATTCTTTCACTTATTATTATATCACAGTAGAGGTTTTAGATAAAGACACATTGATAAACAACCCTTCCTATGATAGAATGTTACTGTTCTCATATGAAAGTGATACAAGAGATGATTTCTGCTTCGCGTAGCGAATTTGCATGCAGAAATCTATCGTTACTGTGAATGGAATGAACAGTAACGATAGAATAACCTTTAGCGAGGGGTGATCATTTGACAAGTCCAAAAAGACAGAAAAAGAAAACTGCAAAGAGTATGCTAATCAAAGGATTTTTACAATCCTTTTTTATTGTCACGATTTTGCTTGGTGCAGCGGCAGTGGGTTATCAGACTACACTGAAGCTCTGGTCCGTCACGGAGAAGGAACCAGTGATTGTGGAGCCGACCCCGACTCCGGAGCCGATCACTATTCCAAGCGTGGACGAGGTCTCGAAGAACCTGATTTACTGTTACGATAAGGAGGATCATCGGATCAGCAGGCTGCTGCTTGAAGTGTTCAATTGTCAGCGTAAGGAACTGGCTTATCTTACAATTCCGCTCGACACGCAGCTGACGATGTCTGATACCCTGTATCGCAAGCTGGTCGTCATCAATCCGGAGATGCCTCAGATTATTAAATTATCTTCGATTGCAAAATATATGGATGAGAAAGCCATCTTTGATTACGGTGTTGTGATGACGGAAGAGCTCCTTGGAATAGATATCAGTTACTATACGGTAATTCCGGACGATATATTTACGGAAATTTTTGAGGAGCGGGTTGTTCCCGGCGGTACCAGTGTAGCAGATTTCCTGCCTGAGGAAGAGAGACCTGAGAAAGAGAGGCCTGAGGAAGAGAAGCCCGTGGAAGCCCAGCCCTCGGTGACTGTGACAGAAGAGGCCAATGAGGAGGAAATACAATCCGACCCTACACAGGTCTTTGCTGAACAATATATTGAGAAGATCAGAGGTTTGGATACGAAGGTTAAAATCGAGACTTATCTTGAGGAGCTGTATCCAAAGCTTACTTCGAATTTACCTCTACAGGATAAAATCAATTATATAGAAAGCTACAGCGAACTGACGGCAGAACACGTCATCTTCCTGAGACTGGCAGGGGAAGAACGCAACAGCGGCTTTACGGTGGATCTGCTGAAAGCGTCCATACAGCTTCAGGAATTGACCGGAGAATAAAGCATACAACAGAAAACAGTAGCCGACAGTGAATAATTACCATAGTTATGAGGATTATAAAATTAACAGCAAATGCTGTATCATCTAAAGAATACGCACCCCGGCGGATCGATGTTATAGTATCGGTGATCTGAGTAATGCATCCTAGCCTGCCCGGGTGAACTATATAAAAGTATTGATTAAGGAAATGAGGTTAAGTATGCCGACAAGAAAGGTTTATAATAAGAACATTCTAATACTTCGTAAATACATGGCGATTTTGACAGGCTCCTTCCTGATGGCGATCGGAGTAAATCTGATCTATGAGCCGATGCAGCTGGTAACAGGCGGTGTATCAGGCCTGGCAATCGTAGTAAAATATCTCACAAGAACGGTAATTGACGGTGGATTCCCGATCTGGCTCTTTACAGCACTCTGCAACATACCGTTGTTTTTACTGGCCATTAAATCAAGGGGCGTCCGGTTCTTATTTACCTCTCTGTTCGGTACCTTTGCCTTTTCCCTTGCATTGGCGGTCATACCGATTTATGATCTTCAACTGAAGGACTATCTGCTGGCGTCGATCATGGGTGGAGCCATCAGCGGTGTGGGAATCGGTCTGGTCTTTTCGGTACAGGCTTCCACGGGTGGAACGGATCTGCTGGCGACCCTGCTGCATTTTAAAAATAAGCATATCTCGGTCCCCCAGATACTGATCGTCATCGATGGTGCCATCATCATAGTCGGTGCTTTAATCTTTGGTCTGGGCAACGCACTTTATGCATTGATTGCCGTGTTCGTCACGACCAAGGTGTCAGACAGCATTTTGGAGGGTCTGAAATTTTCCAAGATGGCTTATATCATTTCGGATGATTATAGCGAAATCGCACATGCAATTATGCACCATATGGACCGCGGTGTGACTGGAGTGAATGCCACCGGAATGTATTCCAATCGGGATAAGAAAATGTTGTTTTGTGTAGTTTCTAACAAAGAAATTGTTAAAATCATAGAGATCTCTAAGCGAATTGACCCAAAGTGCTTTGTCATAGTAAGTGATGTCAGAGAGGTAATGGGAGAGGGTTTTATTGAATATAGACAGTAAATTAAGCCAATATTCAGCGGATTATCGGTAAATCTACTTTTTTTAAATTTGAATATACAAATTATACAAAAGGGTAAAAAGTAATTTGTTAAAATGGGATATGGTTAATGCTTTTGAAATGGTGTATCATAAAGCCATAGTTAATCGTACAAGAATAATGAATTGAAGAAAATGTAGGAGGATATAAAATGGCAAGTTTATCATTAAAAAACATAACAAAGCAGTATCCTAACGGAGTTATCGCTGTTAAAGATTTCAACCTTGAGATAGCTGATAGAGAGTTCATCATCTTCGTAGGACCTTCTGGCTGTGGTAAGTCCACAACACTTCGTATGATCGCAGGTCTTGAAGAGATTTCACAGGGTGAGCTGTGGATCGGAGAAAAGCTTGTTAACGATGTAGAGCCTAAGGACAGAGATATTGCGATGGTATTCCAGAACTACGCTTTATATCCGCATATGTCAGTATATGACAATATGGCATTCGGTTTAAAGTTAAGAAAAGTACCGAAGAATGAAATCGATAAGGTAGTACATGAAGCAGCTAAAATACTTGACATTGAGCATTTATTAGATCGTAAGCCGAAGGCTCTTTCCGGTGGTCAGAGACAGCGTGTTGCTATCGGCCGTGCAATCGTACGTAGCCCTAAGGTATTCCTTTTGGATGAGCCTTTGTCCAACCTGGATGCTAAGTTAAGAGTACAGATGCGTGTTGAGCTTTCTAAGTTACATCAGGTTTTACAGACAACCTTCATCTATGTAACACATGACCAGACAGAGGCTATGACACTTGGTACCAGAATCGTTGTTATGAAGGATGGTTTCATCCAGCAGGTAGATACCCCTCAGAACTTATATGATAAGCCGAACAACTTATTCGTTGCTGGTTTCATGGGTTCACCTCAAATGAACTTCATCGATGCTACAATTGCTAAGAAGGGCTCTGATGTATTTGCTACCTTTGGAGCTAATACACTTAAGCTTCCTGAAGCAAAGGCTAAGAAGGTTATCGATGGCGGTTATGAAGGCAAGACAGTTGTAATCGGTATCCGTCCGGAAGATATTCATGATGAAGAAGTATTCATCAACAGCTCTCCTGACAGTGTAATCGAGGCTACTGTAAGAGTATACGAGTTATTGGGTGCAGAAGTTAACTTATACTTAAATGTTGAAGAGACACTTGAGATTACTGCACGTGTTAATCCTCGTACAACAGCAAGACCTGATGATACCTTGAAGATTGCATTTGATATGTCAAAGCTTCATGTATTTGATAAGGAAACAGATAAGGTTATCACTAACTAATTATGATATAAGCTCAGGGAACGCATAGCGTTCCCTGTTTTTTTACATTTTAGGTGAGTTTGTCTTATAAAGTAAAAAACGATCCTCTTTGGATCTGCATCGAAATAAGGCTAGCGAGCCCCACCATTAGTAGGGGTTCCCTCATTGCGGAACAATAGTTTATCTGGTGAACTATGTTTTGTGCTTCGTATTTTGATAGAATTACACTAAAATGTTTGTGTATATTTTATGAATTTAGTTTACTTATGACGAATTCAATGCTAAAATATCTTTTATAACATGATAAAAAGACAAAAGGTCATGTAATCCAGCTGTTTGAACAGCTTGTCTTTTGCCGATTTATCTATATCAATGAATGATTATTGAATTACGAAATATAATATAAAGGAGTGAAATCATGATTTCCAATCAAATACTTCAAAGCACCATAGACGGGCTAAAAGGGATTACGCGAATTGATATCTGTGTTATGGATACAGAAGGTAAGGTTCTAGCTACGACGATTGAAAATGCGGAGCAGTATGAGAGCGCGGTATTGGCTTTTGTCGCTTCTCCCGCTGATAGCCAGGCTATTTCCGGATATCAATTCTTTAAGGTGTTTGATGAACATCAGTTAGAGTATGTAATTTTGGCTAAGGGTGACAGTGAGGATGTATTCATGATTGGAAAGATTGCGTCCTTCCAGATACAGAATCTACTGGTTGCTTATAAAGAGAGATATGATAAGGATAATTTTATTAAAAACTTATTGCTGGATAATCTGCTCTTGGTTGATATCTACAATCGTGCCAAGAAATTGCATATAGATACGGAAGCAAAGCGCGTGGTTTATATCATCGAGACAAAGTATGAGAAGGATGCCAATGCTCTTGAAACCGTAAGAAGTCTTTTCTCAGGAAAGACAAAGGACTTCATTACTGCAGTGGATGAGAAGAATATCATTCTGGTAAAGGAAGTCAAGCAAAACGAATCCTACGAGGATTTGAATAAGACGGCTAAGGTTATCCTGGATATGCTGAATACGGAAGCGATGACGAAGGTGCATGTTGCTTACGGAACCATCGTGAGTGAGATTAAGGATGTATCCAGATCCTATAAGGAAGCTAAGATGGCGCTGGATGTCGGAAAGATTTTCTACAGTGGCAGAAATGTCGTAGCTTATAACAATCTTGGAATAGGAAGATTGATTTATCAGCTGCCGATGCCGCTCTGCAAGATGTTTATCAAGGAGATATTTGAAGGCAAATCTCCGGATGATTTTGATGAGGAGACTCTGACTACAATTAATAAGTTCTTTGAGAACAGCCTGAATGTATCCGAGACCTCAAGACAGCTGTACATCCACCGTAATACGCTGGTTTACAGACTGGATAAATTACAAAAGAGTACCAATCTGGACCTTCGTGTATTTGAAGATGCTATCACCTTTAAGATAGCACTGATGGTTGTAAAATACATGAAGTACATGGAGCAATTGGACTACTAAGAATGTGGGCAACCTACCCGGTTGCCCGTTTTTCACAATTTTACTTTGCCACAATGTGGAGGATTGGAGACTACGATGAAGAAGAATTTTTTCACTGGTTTATTTGTCGGAGTATTGAGTGCCCTACTGCTGGTAACAGCGGTTGGAACAGCTTTTTTACTTGTCGGTGCTAATAATGTGAAGACAACAGAGGCAAAGGAAAACGCTTCTGCAAATGAGATAGCCTCTCAAAGTCTCACTGGGGATAATTATGAAGAGATACAGGCGAAGCTTCAATTTCTGGATAAGCTGATCGATAATTATTACCTTGAGGATACGAAGGATGTGAAATTTACCGATGGCGTCTATAAGGGCTTTATTGCCAGCCTTAAGGATCCTTATTCCGCCTATTATACTGCAGAGGAATATAAAGCTATGACAGAGGGGTCTTCCGGAGTTTATTGCGGAATTGGCGCATCTGTAAGCCAGGATGCCAAGACAGGGATCATCACAATTATCAAACCCTTCAAGGATAGCCCTGCTTATAAAGCAGGTATGCTGCCCGGCGATATTCTTTATAAGGTAAATGGAAAAGATATTTCAGGAGAAGATCTGACCCAGGTGGTGACGAAGCTGAAGGGCGAAGAAGGAACCTCGGTAAAGGTGACTGTTGTTCGTGAGGGTAAGAGTGATCCGATTAACTTTACAATTACAAGAAAAAAGATTGAAGTTCCTACCATCGAATATAAGATGCTGGATAATAAAATCGGATATATCAGCATTTCCGAATTTGATGCGATCACTGTAAATCAATTTGATGCTGCAGTGGATACGCTGGAGAAGAAGGGGATGAAGGGCCTGGTAGTGGATGTCCGGAATAATCCCGGCGGGTTACTGGATTCTGTAGTCAAGATTTTAGATCGACTGCTCCCGAAGGAGCTTCTGGTCTATACAGAAGACAAGAATAATGTGAGAGAAGAAGAATTCGCAAGGGATAATACGAAGGTATCCATTCCGATGGCAGTCTTGATTAACGGCAACAGTGCCAGCGCTTCTGAAATCTTTGCAGGTGCGCTCCAGGATTATAAGAAGGCAACGATTATTGGAACAACAAGCTTTGGTAAAGGTATTGTTCAGAAGGTAATTCCGATTTCAGACGGAACTGCTGTGAAGCTCACAATATCCAAGTATTATACTCCAAACGGCAGAAACATCCATGGTAAGGGTATTACCCCTGATATCACCATTGATCTTACCGATGCGATGAAGAAAGAGGTTGTTATTCCGGTTGATAAGGATAACCAACTCCAGAAGGCAATCAAGGAAATCAATAAGAAAATGAGGTAATGCTAAGTATTCAATAGCACGGAATAGAGGAAGAACTAATGTTATGAATAGGAATCCCAGCCAGATTTTGGATGTTGAACTAAAATTTGGGTTGGGATTCCTATTCATTTATAAAGAAGAAGTGTCGATAATAATAGTAGTCGTGTAAGGGAAGAACATCGTTTGTGAAATTCGATGAGAATGAACCGTCTTTATTATAGTTTTTTAATAATTTTATAGAAATTTTAAAAACACCCTAATGTAAACGGCAAATCTTCCGATAAATATGTTATAGAGTTGAGGGAACTAATGGAGAACTCAGATAGTAGATAGGTGGTGATCAGAATGCGTATTGATGCATTCAACAAGGTGAGTCAGTTGTACAATTCGAGCAGTGTAAAGGGCACGTCGAAGACAAAGGGTAGCAGCTTCAGCGATAAGCTTGAGATTTCTCAGGCAGGGAAGGATTATCAGGTGGCGAAGCAGATCGTTGCACGTACTCCTGATGTAAGAGAGGCTACAGTGAATGATATCAGGGAGCGGATGCAAGCCGGGACCTATAATGTCACAATCAAAGACGTAGCTGACAAATTGGTTGATGATTATTTAAGTGAGACTATTTAGCAGATAAATCAAGCGCCGTTCATTGAAGCTTAAATTAGCACAACAAATGGCGCTTGTTATGTTAAATGACGTGCATCTGCAAAGGAGTGAGGGTTAGCGGTGGCAAGCTTAATAGAGGAATTAGTAAGCACACTAGAGCAGGAATACAGTGTATATCAGCAATTAATTCCTATAGCGGAAGAGAAGACGCGGGTCATCGTGAAAAATGACCTGAATTCTCTCCAGGAGATTACCGAACAGGAACAGCAGGCGATTATCAATATTAATCAGCTGGAGCGCAAGAGAGAAACGATCATGGTCAACATTAAGACGGTAATAAACCGCAAGAGCGGGGAACTTACCTTGAGCACTCTGATCGGATTAATGGAAAAGCAACCAAAAGAGCAGCTTGCTCTTTCAATCATACATGATAATCTAAAAAAATCGATTCACAGATTAGTCGAAATCAACAATCGTAACAAGTCGTTAATTCAACAATCCCTAGAAATGATAGAATTCAATATGAATTTTATTCAGAGCACAAGGATGTCGCCGGGGAACAATACTTACACAAAGGGTGCTTCGAAATATGAGGACCTTGCTTCAGGGACAGGGATGTTCGATACGAGGCAGTAAGAGTAAGGTGAGGTGTAGTCCATGAGCTCGATGAGCAGTCTATATGTCGGTGTGTCCGGTCTGAACGTCAGCCAGGCAGCCTTAAATGTTTCTGCACATAACCTGGCAAATGTAGATACAAAGGGCTATGTCAGACAACAGGCACTTCAGACAGATTTTAAGTACATAAAATTAGGTGATTCCTACTCATCCACTATGCAGAAGGGGATCGGATCCAATTTCGCTACCATTAAGCAGGTGCGCGATACGTTTCTGGACCAGGCATATCGCCAGGAATTGGGCAGGGGTGCTTATTATGATGCCCAAAATAATGCGGTGCAGGAAATCGAGGGTTTATTTGGTGAACTTGAAGGTGAGTCTTTTCAGGATACTATGAAAAATTTCTGGTATTCCCTTCAGGAGCTGGCGAAAGAACCTGACAGTGTGGTTACCAGAGCTACCCTGATACAGACTGCAGTAAGTTTCGTTGAGCGATCCGAGAACATATCCAGACAGCTTAACGATTATCAGGTCAATCTGAATACACAGATTAAAGAACAGGTAAACCGTATCAATGAAATCGGTGAAAATATCACCAACTTAAATACGAAAATAAGGCATTACGAAGCCTCCGGCGTTGAGAAAGCCAATGATTTAAGGGATGAAAGAAACAATCTGCTGGATGAGCTTAGTAAGATGGTCAATATTACATATAGAGAAAATACAGTCGGCGTGGTTACCGTCAATGTAGAAGGATCTGTATTTGTATCGGAGGATACCTGGTACAGGATGGATACGAAGAAGGTAGATGCGACATCAGATATGCTAAAGCCTGTGTGGCCTTCCCATGGCGATGCTGATATCTTCAATCTTGACAGAGTTCCCACTTCCGAGAATAACACGGACATCGGTTCACTCAAAGGGTTATTGGTAGCAAGAGGTTATAAGAAGGCCAATTACACTGATATTCCGAAATATAATCCGGAGGAAGAGAGTGAAGCGCAGTATAAGGCGGAGGTTGCAGAATACAACAGAACCATCAATGCTTCTGTAGTAATGTCAACTCAGGCTCAGTTTGATCAATTGGTTCATGGAATTGTCACTCTTGTCAATGGAATCTTCAGCCCCAATAAAGAAGTGACTCTGACTGACGGTACAAAAGCTGTGATCTACGATAGTGAGAACGCTCCGCTCGGTATGGATGCCGCAAAAACCAGAGGACAGGCACTCTTTAACAGAAAGTCGATGGACCGCTACCAAGATGAGGAGTTTATCACCTATGTGAATGATAGCGGAGTGAATGAGACAGTAGCTTCCTTTTACTACAATGAAGAGAATCCGGAGGATAACTACTCCTTATTTACACTGGGAGAGATTGAAGTAAATCCGAAAATTATGCAGAATTATGATTTGATACCGCTATCAGACAACAATGGATCGGGAAGCTTTGATCCCGATGCGGTAAAGCAGTTGATGGATGTGTGGCATAATGGATTTTCCACCTTGTCACCGAATACCTTGACGAAGTATAACTTCAACGATTACTATACGGCCTTTACCTCTGAGATAGCAAACCGCGGTGAAAAATTTGACACGATCGGTGATAATCAGGCATCCATGGTAGAAAGTATCAATAATAAGAGATCTACGATTTCTGGTGTATCCTCTGATGAAGAGTTAACAAATTTAATCAAGTACCAGCATGCATACAATGCTTCCTCCAGATATGTCAATACAGTCAGTCAGATGCTGGAGGATATTATTAATAAATTATAAAATAGATAAGCTGATCGGCAGCAGAACGGAGGTATTATGAGTTCAACTTTTTTTGGTCTGAATATAGGTGTATCAGGTTTATATACGTATCAGGCTTCACTCGATACGACAGCCCATAATGTCTCTAATGCTGAGACTGAGGGATATTCCAGGCAGGTAATGAATCAGAAGGCCGGTAAGGCACTTAAGATGAATTCCTCCTATGGTATGGCCGGAACAGGTGTCAATGTCTCGGGTGTGGAACAGCAGCGGGATGAATACTATGATTCGAAGTTCTGGAAGAATAGTTTGCAATACGGTGAGTATTCCGGTAAGTCTTATTATATGAATGAAATTGAAAGCTATTTTAATGAGGTTACAGTAGATGGGTTTACGACAACCTATAATTCCATGCAAAACAGCCTTCAGGAGTTATCCAAGAACCCTGCCAGCCTGACAGTGCGTAACCAGGTGGTGAATTATGCGGAGAGCTTCGCGGAGTATTTCAATTCCTTATCTACGAACCTAAAGAAAATTCAAGAAGAATGTAATTTTGAAATTCGTAATAAAGTGGAGCAAATCAATTCGACAGCGCAGCAGATCGCAGCATTATCAAAACAGATCAATACGCTGGAGGTTACCGGAGGCACTGCTAATGATTTAAGAGATCAGAGGGCACTTCTGGTCGATGAGCTTTCGGAGGTAGCGAACATCACTGTATCAGAAAAGGCAGTGGGTGATAATGTCGGTGTCACCAGCTATATCATTAAGCTGGATGGAGTTACACTGGTAGATAATAATAACTTCAATCAACTAAAGCTTGTGCCCAGAAGACTCAAGGATAATCAGAACGATGGCGATGGCTTATATGATATAGAATGGGGTAACGGGCAGCGCTTTGATATGCGGAGCAATACGCTGGGAGGCTCTCTACAGGCGCTTCTGGAAGTGCGTGACGGAAATAACCAGTTCAATCTTCAGGGAAAGGTAGATGCTCAAAAGGGTGAAAACTATATACTCTTATCAGATACCAATATTAACAGCCAGGAGAAGCTGAATATCCCGGAGACAGGCTTCATTACTGTTGGTGATCGTGAATATGCCTACACAGGCTTTGAAGTTACCATTGATGAAGGGAAATATGTATATAATTTTGAATTAGAGGATTATGTAGAGGTGGATGCTTTCGGAGACCTTGGGCAGATCGGCGAAAGTATCAATTATAAAGGTATCCCTTACTACATGGAACAATTGAATGAATTTGTCAGAACCTATGCAAAGACCGTCAATGACATCCATAGAAGTGGTCAGAATCTAAAGGGAGGCGCAGGAGATGACTTCTTCACCGCGTCAGACAAGATAAGCGGAAAGGATTATACCTTTGGACCGCTGAAGGATTCCGGTGACAGTACCTATTATGATTATAGTAGATTCGATTCCAAGACAGGCTCCTATTATGAGGAATTAACAGAGGGTGAGCCGAATTACGGATATTATTATCTGATGACTGCTGAGAATTTTACCGTGAATGAGACTCTGATTGCTGATTCCAGTCTGGTAACTACGACGAAGGATATTACAAACGGTACCGAAGCGAATGATATCGTGAAGAAGCTGTTGGCATTGAAGGATGATAAGACGTTACTTGGAACACCGGAAGGCTTCTTCCAGACGCTGGTGGCAGAAATCGGTATTGACACGGATAAAGCAGCTACCTTTGCAGAAAGTCAATCCAATATTTTGAAATCGATTACCAATCAAAGACTATCGGTATCCGGTGTTGATGTAGATGAAGAAGCCATGAACCTGGTTCGCTTCCAAAATGCCTATAATCTTTCGGCAAAGGTGGTCACGGTTATGGATGAGATCTATGATAAGCTGATCAATTACATGGGCGTATAGGTTCGTAAAAACGTACGAACCTTTGGAAGAATCCAAAATGAATTCCATTGGAAATTCATTTTGAATTCTTCTGAAGTAGCCAAGGTATTCCAGTGGAAATTCAGTTTCAATTCTTCTGAAGTAGTCAAAGTATTCCAGTGGAAATTCAGTTTCAATTCTTCTGAAGTAGCCAAAGTATTGAGTTGGAAATTCATTTTGCATTCTTCTGAGGTAGCCAAAGTATTGTGTTGGGAATTCAGTTTGCGTTCTTCTGAGGTAATCAAGGTGTTGTGATAGAAATTGAGATTCAATACTTCTAAAGAAGTCGAGGTTCTGTTCTAAAAGGTAAATAGATGATTTTGTACAAGAACAATGTAGACCAAGTATTTATAGGATTTTATATTTTGTTAAATCAGGATTTAATAATGTAGACAGGTAAGGAGGTTCGAATATGCGTATTACAAATAAGATGATGACAAATAATATGATGAGCAATATCAATAGGAACAAGCTCAGCATGAATTCGCTGGAACAGCAGTATTCCACGGGCAAGAAGATTCAGAGGCCGAGTGAGGATCCAATCATTGCCGTCAGAGCTTTAAAGCTGAGAACTAACCTTACTGAGATAAATCAATATTATGATAAGAACATTCCGGATGCAAAGTCCTGGATGGACGTAACAGAGAGCTCCCTGGATAATGTAAACAAGATTTTGACTAAGATCAATTCCTATTGCGTACAAGGCAGTACAGATACCTTAACTGCGAAGGACCGAGATGCGGTAATCGCAGATCTTCAACAGCTGAAGACTCAGGTCTATCAGGAGGGAAATGCCAATTATGCAGGAAGATATGTATTTACCGGATACAAGACAGATAGCTCCCTGACCTTCTCCGAAAATGAACCTAATCTGAATTATGCTATCACAGAGCATTTTACCGGGGAACAGGTTAAGGTGAGTAATAAAGTAATCGGCGGATATACCATGGCTGACGTGGGAACCAGTAGCTTTGATACAGCCCCATCCTTGCAGCAGACCTATCGTCTACAGCTTTCTTATGATAATCTGGTGAAAACGACTGCACCGGCAAGCGTTACATATACCACGGTCAATGCTTCCGGTGTGGAAGTGGAGCAGTCAATCTCAAGTATTACTGTAATGTCTCTGGACGCCTTGGCGTCAGATCCGGCAACAAGTCCGGATGATGCTTATAAACCGGGTCCAACCGCAGTATATTATATTCCTGAGACCGGTGAGATGGTTTTCGGCTCAGATGTATATAATAATCTTAAAAACGCAACAGACATATCCCTGACCTATCAGAAGACAGGTTTTGAAGAAGGAGAGCTGAAGCCGGAGCACTTCTTTACCTGTACAAAATCGGATACTACTTCCACTGAAGAGGATATCAATTTTACCAAGGAAGACCAACAGATAAAATACGAGATTAATTTTAGTCAGAAGCTGACGATCAATACCCAGGCGTCCGATGCGTTTTCCCATGATCTCGGCAGAAGCATTGATGATATTCTTGATTCAGTGAACGCTGTAAAGGAAGTAGAGGATATTATTACCGAGATTGGTAACCGTCTTAAGGACACCAATCTTTCGGATGCTGACAGAGCGAGCTTAGTTAAGATGAAGGGTCAGATGGATACGGAGCTGGCATTAAAAAAGGATCAGATGCAGAAGGCATTTTCCAAAGGTATTGGTGTATCTTCCCGAGAACAGGATAAACTGAACGTAGCAGTTGCGGATCTGGGTAGCAGATATGTTCGTCTGGAACTGACGGAGGACCGCCTGTCCAGCCAGTCTACAGATTTTGAAGACCTGATGTCGAACAATGAGGATGCTGACATTGCAGATACTATTATAAAGTATTCCTCAGCAGAAGCGATCTACAATGCTTCGCTATCTGCTGCATCCAAGGTTATTCAGAAATCTCTGCTGGATTTTCTGTAAAAATTATAATGCAAAAAAATGACAAATCATGTATAATGTCGATGAAAGAGATTGGTTATTTCGATGAAGGGAAGGAGATAGGTATGCTGGTTAAGACAAAGCATTTTGGAGAAGTTGATTTGGATGATAATAAAGTCATTCATTTTGAAAATGGTATCTTTGGATTTGAAGATTATAAAAAGTATACAATACTATATGATGAGGAAGATGGTGAAAAACCTGATATCTCATGGCTTCAAAGTCTGGATGAGCCTGCATTGGCGATTCCTGTAATCAATCCTTTGATGGCGATACCCGATTATAATCCTCAGGTGGATGATGAATATTTAAATCCATTGGGGGACTTAACAGAGGAGAATATTGTAGTACTGGTATCTATTACTGTTCCTGAAAATGTCGAGAAGATGACTGCTAATATGAAAGCACCATTCATAATAAATTCTGATGATAGAAAAGGTGCACAGGTAGTAGTGGAGAATTTAGAATACGAGATTAAGTTCAGCTTTTATGATCAATTACAGGCTTATAAGGCGGCAAAGGAGGGCAAATAATATGCTGGCCCTTTCAAGGAAGGTGAATGAATCCATTATCATTGGCAATGATATCGAGATTACTGTTTTAGAGGTTAAGGGAGATCAGGTAAAGATTGGCATCAATGCACCAAAATCGGTTCCTGTGTATCGAAAAGAAATCTATCTACAGATTAAGGAAGCCAATAAAGAGGCAGCGGATACGTTAGCCACGGATAAGGATTTAAAGAAGATATTTCATTAATGTAATTATATTATGTTATTTTTGCAAGCAAAAGCTTTTCATAGATAGTTCTGAGAATGACTATCTGAGAAAAGCTTTTATGTTTTTATGAAATATTTAGCTTTTGATATAAACATTTTTCTAGAAATATCCGATATTATCATTAGACTGATTATGTATTTAAGCAACGTATAGGAAGGAAATGAATGGAGTAAGCTGTTGTAGGTTATCGACAAAACACATGGAGGTGTATTTCGTATGTCAGTAAATCAAGTATCTGATTCAAATTATTACAATATGACAAATTTAGATCCCAAAACTCCTACAGTTAATGTGACTAGTCAAATACCAAATATTAAATTGGCGGATAATTCGGCTGTGGCACCAGCTACAGGTACGAATCAGAATGGAGAGAATAGCGAAAGCTCAAAGAAGCCTTTTGCCAATCCGGAAAGTCAAATGCGTAGCGTAATTAGTAAAACAAATAGCGAACTGCATTTTAGAGGGACTAAATGTGAATTCAAATATTATGATGACATCAATCGCGTAGCGATTAAAGTGCTTGATAAAGAGACGAACGAGGTCATACGCGAAATACCTCCGGAGGATGCAATAGAATTAATTCAGAAGCTATGGGAGTATGCAGGACTTCTTTATGACGAGAAAGGTTAAGGAGGGATTACTATGGCAATTCGTATGTCGGGATTAACATCCGGGTTGGATACTGAGAATATCGTGAAAGAGTTAATGTCAGCTCAGCGCTTAAAATCTACGAAGATTAGCAATAAGAAGACAAAGCTGGAATGGAAACAAGAGAAATGGAAGGACCTAAATAGTAAGATTTATTCTTTTTATACCGACCAGCTATCCAAGATGAAATTGAAGGGAAGTTTCAATACAGTAAAAACAAGCTCATCAGATGAAAGTAAAGTTGAAGTAACTGCTGCCGGTAATACCCCGGAAGGAAATCATAGCATACAGGTGAAGTCCGTTGCAAGTGCTCAGATTGTTACCGGTGCTGTAGTAGGATCAAATATATCCACAGATACTAAGCTGGTTTCTTTGGGCTTAGGTAATACAGCGGATGCTTCTATCACGGTAACAGCAGGTACTACTACAAAGACACTGAATATTGAAGCAGGTACAACAGTGGAGGATTTTCTGACTACCTTATCGGATGCCGGTTTAAATGCTTCCTTTGATACTGCTCAGAAACGGTTCTTCATTAGTTCTAAGAAGAGTGGTATCGAGAATTCATTTTCCATCAGAACTTCTTCTCCGAGTATGGACTTAAGTAAGTTAGGCTTGAGTCAGATCTTCGCATCGCGACAGGCAGACGGATCGGTTGGGATCAGCTATGGCTCCAATGTAACGGTCGTAAAACCTTCCGATGCTAAAATTGTACTGGATGGAGCGGAGATGACAAGCTCTTCTAATACCATAGCTGTCAATGGATTAACACTAAATATCAAGGGAGTCACAGCCGGAGCAAATGCAGCAGCTACTGACGATGATGCACCGGTCAACATTACTGTAAGCAAGGATGTTGAAGCTGCCTATGATATGGTTAAGAAGTTTGTAAAATCTTACAACGAACTTCTTAAGAGCTTGAACGATGTGTATTATGCGGATACCGCAAAGGGGTATGAACCATTGACGGACGAGCAGAAAGAGGCTATGTCTGAGGAGCAGGAAAAGAAGTGGGAAGACAAGATAAAGAATTCCCTGCTACGCAGAGATAGTGATGTTGGTACGATCTCAAGCTCGATGCGGACAATCATGGGTAAAGGCATTGAGTATAATGGAAAAGGCTACTCTCTGGCGAGCTTCGGAATCAGCGCCTCGGATTATACAGAAAAAGGTCTGTTACATATTGATGGTAATTCTGAAGATAGTGTATCCACGGCAAAGACGGATAAGCTGAAAGCAGCTTTAGCGGAGAATCCGGAAGCAGTTATGGAGACGCTGACTCAATTATCGAAGGAACTCTATGAGGATATGACGGGTAAGATGAGGAGCACGAATCTTCGAAGTGCTATGACCTTCTATAATGACAAAGAGATGAAAAAGGAAGTAGCGAATTATAAGGATGAGATCAAAACCATGGAAGATAAGCTTGCTGATATGGAGTCTCGCTATTATAGACAGTTTACAGCGATGGAGAAGGCAATGGCAAATATGAATTCACAAAGCGCTAACATAACCTCGCTATTGGGAGGATCAACAAAATAAATTACTTACCTGTAATGATTAGAAGGAGGCACCAAAATGGCCATCAATCCAGCAACAGCCTATCAAAACAGTAAAATCCTCACGGCATCGCCACAAGAATTGACCTTAATGCTCTATGACGGAGCAATTAAGTTTTGCAATGTTGCGATGCTGGCAATTGAGAAGAACGATATACCAAAAGCTCATCAGAATATCGTGAAGGCTGAGAATATTATTAGCGAGTTTAGAGCTACACTAAATCCGAAATATCCGACGGCAAAGGATTTTGATATTATGTATGAATATATTAATCGTCGTCTGATGGAAGCGAATATCAAGAAGGATAACGAGATATTAGAAGAAGCGGTCGGGTTTATCAAAGAAATGCGCGAGACCTGGAAGGAACTAATGAAGCCGAAGGACAAGGAAAAATTAGCTTAGAAGCATAAAGTATCATGGTTATCGGTGAGAAAGGAAACAACACTATGGATTTCGTAAACCAGAGTGAGACTTATCTGGCTGTAATGATCGCTTCCCTGGAGAAGAAAAGTGATCTGCTGGAACAGCTTTTTGAGCTCTCGAAGCAGCAGGAGCAATTAATCAAAAGTGATAAGTTCGATGACGAGCAGTTCAATCGAATAATTGAAGAAAAGGGAGTGGGAATTGCTAAGATTCAAGAATTGGATCAAGGCTTTGATAAGCTCTATCAATCCCTTAAGGAAGAATTAACCGCGAATCCGGGGAGTTATAAAAAGGAACTTCAAAAGCTGAAGGATTTAATCTCGACAGTCACAGACCGAGGGGTACAGCTGCAGGCACTTGAAATGCAGAATAAGACCAGAATGGAAGCGTATTTCCGTTCTAAACGGAAGGAAATTAAGGATTTTAATTTAAGTAGCCAGACGGCTACGAGCTATTATAAGAATATGACAGATCAGTATCAGCAGCAGTCCTATTTTTTTGATAAAAAAAAATAAAATTCTACATTTTGCTATAAAGTATTTTGCATTCTATCCGATATATATTACAGGTAAGCAAAATTCACTGATCCTTCTCGAACGGAGCGTACGGCCACCAGAAGCTGACAGTGAATTGCTTATAGAAGAACTTAGTTAGCTCAAAGAGCTAAACTATCAACAGTGGAACAAGGATGTCCACTTAAAAAACCAAGGAGGTAATTATATGGTAATTAATCACAATCTCGCATCACAAAACGCATTAAGAAGTACAAACACTAACGCAGCTAATGCTAGCAAATCAATGGAAAAGCTTTCTTCCGGTTTAAGAATTAACAGAGCAGGCGATGATGCAGCAGGTCTTGCAATTTCCGAAAAGATGAGAGCTCAGGTTCGCGGACTTGATCAGGCATCTTCCAATGGTCAGGATGGTATCTCCATGATCCAGACAGCAGAAGGTGCATTAAGCGAGACTCATGCAATTCTTCAAAGAATGAGAGAACTTGCAGTTCAGGCTTCCAATGATACTAACGTATCAGTTGACCGTAGTGAAATCCAGAAGGAAATGGATGAGCTTACAAAGGAAGTAACCAGAATAGCAAACAACACCGAATTCAATACTCAGAAGCTGATCAACGGCGGAATAACAGAAGACGGAATTGGTGAGGCTAAGTTCCATATTGGTGCAAATGCTAGTCAGGATATCACCTTATCCATTAGTGCTATGGATGCGAAAACCTTAGGAATTTCCAGAGATGTTGCATCTGCAGAATTAGATGCTGCTAATGCAGGCGGTCTGAAAAGCGCTAAAGTAGATTCTACAGATGTTACAAGAACCTTAGCAGATGGTGACTACCAGGTTGTTGTTACTGATGGAGTTGCAGGCGCAACTATTGATGCAGGCGCTACAGGTATCACTGGTGTAACTGCAACTGGTACTCCTACAGATGAATTCGCAGTTACTTTGACTTATCATGCTGCAGTTGGTGGTACAGCAAGTACGACACCTGCAAGTACAGTAGGCGGACAGAATGACTGGGTTATCAATGGTGGAGCGGTAAATGGTGCATTATTAAATGGTGTCACAGTTAACTTTACTGAAGGTGCTGCTGCTGGAGCAACTTATGATTCTGGTACCAGAGCAATAAATGTAGTAGTAGATACAACAGATACCGCTGTAACTAATTCTGATGTACAGGGTTATATTCAGGCTATAGCTGATGCTGATGGAATTGATTTCAGCGCTATTACTGTTACAGCTGGCACACAGTTTGATGCAACAGGTGTTGTTACAGCAGGAACTGCAACATTTAACAATGCCGGTGTAAATCCGATAGCTGCTAACTGGACCACCTCCAATACATCTGGTGCAGATTTCGCTGCATCTTATGTAGCAACTACGAACAACTTAGCTGTTAATGGAGTAACCATTGACTTATCAGCATCTGCTAATATGACTACAGGTGAGTCAATTACAATCACCGGTGGTACAACAACCGCTCAGTTACAAACCGCAGCGGGTGCAAATATCGGAACAGCAGCTTATATTAGTAAAGCTGATGGCGGAAGTTATACATTGGGTAGCAGTACCGGTGTTGGACAGGCAAAGGTTACCTTCGCCGCTGGGGAAGCTAAATCAGGTACAACAACCTTCACAAAGTCTTCTGTAGCTGCTACGGCAGCATCAAAGCTTGGTGACAGTATGACTGATGCTAAGGTTGCCGGTGGTCTGAATGTTTCCAATCAGGCATCAGCAAGTAAGTCCATTACTACAATCCAGTCAGCAATTGAAATGGTATCTGCTGAAAGATCTAAGCTTGGTGCTTACCAGAACAGATTAGAGCATACCATCGCTAACTTAGGAACTTCCAGTGAGAACTTAACAGCTGCAGAATCCAGAATTAGAGACGTTGATATGGCGAAAGAAATGTCTACATTCTCTAAGAACAACATTCTTGCACAGGCTGCACAGTCCATGCTGGCTCAGGCTAATCAACAGCCTCAGCAGGTTCTTCAGTTATTACAGTAATTATAAGTTTAGTACATATCATAATTGATATGGGAGCCAGAGCGAAAGCTCTGGCTCCTTTTTATATCATAAACCACCCACTTTGTAAGGTTATAGTAAGAAAAAATTAAGTAGCATAGCGTCCCTCAGCTATGCTATTATATAGTTAGGGGAAAATGTTTTCTGTAAATTAAATGTAAAACGTTAAGGATGGGAAGCTGCCTGCCGATAACATAACTATAGAGTTATTTACAAAAGAAAATCAGAGGGAAGCTCTGATCAAATTTCAAAGGAACAATAGTATAGACGACCACACGGAGGTGCATGTGAACATGAAAAAACAAATGCTGCGACTGGTACTGTTTTTCATTGCAGTACTTGGATTAGTCTGTTATCCGGAGAAGAAGGCTTATGCTGCTGCTACAAAGATTCAGGTGGTAGCGGTTGCTTACTCGGATGAGAGTATCATTGTCAAGAATAATGGTAATACGAGAATCTATTTTGCCACCGAGGCGGATGCCGGAAGAGGCTATTGGGACAGTATCGATGTGAAGACAACAGAGACATTTACTGTCATTGACTTCTCTTATCTGTCACCGAATACAGAGAATATTATGAAGATTAAGGGTGCTCAGGAACAGACCCCATCTCGTGTCATAATCAGAAAGAGACCTCAGCGGTTAGATGTATCGATTAATTACAGTAATTTTGATACCAGCGCTAAAATAGCAGAATTGTTGAATATCAGATCAACCGAAGGTTCCGGCCTTTATCCGATCACGATCAAAGATCTTGAGTGGAAGAAGGGCACAGACGGCGAATGGCTCGCCTCAGAATACCTGGAGACAGCACTTCTGAAGAGATATCTCCTAAAGGGGACGATTCTTTATTTCCGTACCGCTGCGCTCGATGATGTAGCAGATGTCAGCGGTGTAGTAGGTTATGATAAAGCTAAATTTAGTTCTGATGTCAGTGGATATTCCTATAAAAATAAATTGGAGAACCTTGGAGCTACCAGCGAAAGCAGTCTGGTGTTCAGTGATGCGACTCTTCCTGATGGAATGGATGGAAGACGTCCCGGTTCTGAGGTCAGATTAAAGATCAATAAGCAGGATGCTACTCCGATCACGAATATTGATGGTGGTGAGTTCACCATGGGCATCAGATATGGTCAGGAATATAGAATATCCTTGGATAATGGGGTGACCTATACCAATTGGTTCAAGGTAACTGACACCATGAGCAAACCGCTCAAGCTCGCTACGATGCTATACAATGCGACGAACGGAGCTGATACATCGAATGGCTTGACGGATGCGTTCCCTCAGATGTCGATCGATGTGAGAGATTTCTCCACAGCAAGAGCAGCCTCCTCTAAGATAGTTACTACGAATATTCCTATCCAGCGAGTAATCGCTGCCGCAGCAGTGGAAGGAACACCGACCGTTGCGGACAATAATGTCTATGTAAGCTATAATGGTAACAAGAATGTGATCGTCACAATACCTTCGGCTACAGATGATTATCCATATGAGTACACTGTAGTAAGGTCCGGAGCCACACTTGATGTTGATCGCGCTACCTGGACTGAAATTAATAAGAATACTCCGGTTAAGATTGCATCGACAAAAGCGGTAGACGGTAGTACACTCTATTTCAGAAAGAAAGAGATTAAGTATCAGGCTGAGACAAATACTCACGTACAGGTGAACTTCCAGCTGGCATCTACCTATGCAACCTTTAATGTAACCTATCCTTCCTTACCGGTTGCACCGAAGAAGACCTATGTCTATACCAAGGGTTATTCGGGGGATATCGAGATTGTAGTACAGCTTAATATTGCCAATAGAAAGCCTTTTGAGAACCATGTCAAGGCAGTGAAGCTTGGTACGAAGGATATTCCGTTCACTCAGAATCCGGATATTGTTCAAACCCCTGGCCACATCTTTAGTCCTGCTGTCGTAAATTACTTAACGATTAAATTGACAGGAACAGAATTGGCGAAGATGGCGAACTGCACTGCAAGAACCATAGCTATTTACTATGATAACGGTACTGTGGATAAGGCGACCAGCAAGCTTACAATCAAGAACCCTACGGATGCGGGAGCATTACTAATGAATGTTAATACATCGGTACCTAACACCGTAACAGTATCTGTAGCAAGTACGATCCCCACCACGAGCAAATTAGTATATAATTATTCTACCGATGTAATTTCAGGGAAAAAATGTGAAGATACCGTAGATGCTTCATATAAAGATCTAGATGCAACAGGTATTATTGATACAACAGGCAGGTCAGGTCAGTATCTTACGGTGTACGAGGTTACCAAACCGGTAGTACCCACGGATCCGAGCTATATTGTACGCTATAATTCCGTTAAACTGCCATGATTGCATTAAAAGCATACTGCAAGGTGAGGAACTATGGTAACGATCAGTGTCTGCATGATTGTGAAAGATGAAGAAAAGGTACTTACCAGATACAGACGAAGTAATTGATGTGGATATCCTACAGCGGCTTCTGCTCCTGAAGCAGAAGCCGTTGCCGGATAACTGATGTAATATAGGACATAGAAGGCGGTCCGAATACCTATCATGTAATGGGATTGTACGGATATTGTTTGATGCTTGGAGCATATAGAATAAGGGGTGGAGACTTGACGCAGAACGTAAGAAATATCTTTGAGCATAATATCGTACTGTTGGGTAAGATGGATAAAGTAGTCCATTATTTACGTGAACAACAGTGTGACAAAGCTTTGAGTCTGGTAGCCGACTCTATTGATGAAATCAATTATATCATTGAAGCGATTATTAGTGACCGAGAGTACTTTCACCTGGTGAATACGGAATCTATATTTGAGATGCTGACTGGGATACTTGAGGCTAAGAAAAACATGGATTTTGTCCTGCTTGCTGATCTTCTGGAGCTGCAGCTGATGAATTTTCTTCTCAGTGTACAGGAACTGATCATCGGGAAAGAGGAGATACTTTTTGATGAAGAAAGATACCAGGAAAATATCACTTATTTAATTAACAAAGCAGAAGGAAACACAGAGCAGCTTAAACAACCGATGAATCCGGCACAGCTTCTGGAAAATGGTTACCGCATCGAATTCACTTCCTCCGGGCGGATGACACTGGTGGCTGAGAATGAGGGCTCGAAATTCTATTTTCATACGAACAATAAAGTACAGAGCGAGGCCTTTTGTCTTGCAGGAAGCTGGCTGCAGAAGGAAGCGGACTGCTATGTCCTCTATGGACTTGGCATGGGATACCAGATCCTTGAGCTTCTGGCTTTGGCTCCGGAACAGCGCTTTGAAATATATGAGGCAGATGCGAACGTAATCCGACTTGCCTGCGCTTTTACCGATCTGAAGCCATTGCTGACAGAAACAAGGGTCAGGCTGATCTACGATCCGGATTTTGAACTGCTTTCGACCAGAGTATCCGAATTGAAAATAAATGAGGCTTTTCGTGTACATTATCCGTCCTTTAAGAATATTCGCAGCCAAAAGGGCAAAGCTATTGTAGAAAAAGGACTCCCCTGGCTGAAGCTGTTATCAGCAAGTGAAGATTAATTGTTATATTTGCATACAGAAATCATTCGTTACTGAAAATGGAGTGAATAGTAACGATTAGTTCAAAATAATTATAATAATCGTCGGAATGGATTGATAAGTATTTCCAAATATGGCATAATAAAGAAAAATGAAAGTCACTAAAGGAACTTAGTGGCTTTTATCACATTCAGACTAGCGGGATTGTAATTATGTTAAATTAATTCATACAGAGCTTTGGAAGGAGGAGGAAAGATGCTTTATATTATCATTGTATTAGTGATTGTCATTGGAGAATATAAGATCAAGGATCATATTGAGAAACACAGAGAGCTGGGAGAACGTGAGGAGATTTTAGGTGGAAATATCATTCTCCGTAAGCACCATAATGAGGGGGCTTTCCTGAATTTTATGGGTGAAAAAAAGGAGCTTCTAAAGACCATATCCTGTGTATGCTTAGGATTGGTGTCACTCCTTTTCCTCATCCTTCTTCCCAAGAAGGGTAAAAAAATATTTAAATTAGGTCTGGCCTTTGCCCTCGGCGGAGCGATCAGTAATGTAGCTGACAGATTGCAGAGGGGTTATGTCGTAGACTACTTCAGCTTCAAATGTAAGAAGCTGAAGAGTATTATTTTTAATCTGGCCGACATGGCGATCTTTCTTGGATCAGCCTTGATGCTAGTATCTACCCTTTTCTCTTCGAAAGGCAAGAGCGGCACCGACAAAGCCTCGGAATAAGGGATGCGGCTTATTCGGTCTGGACTTGAATTCCGGGTGGGCCTGGGTACCGAGGAACCAGGGATGACTGGTCAACTCGATCATCTCAACAATACGGCCGTCAGGTGAGAGGCCGGTGAGCTTGATATCACGCTTCAGAAATTCATTACGATAATAATTATTTACTTCATAACGATGGCGATGTCTTTCATGGATTACCTTTTCGCCATACAGATGATATGCTTTGCTACTTTCATCCAGTACACAGGGATAGGAGCCAAGCCGTAAGGTTCCGCCGATATCTTCGATACCATCCTGCTCCGGCATCAGATGGATGATCGGATGGGTGGTGGAAGGATCAAGCTCAGCGCTGTGTGCGTCTTCAAAGCCAATTACATTTCTAGCGTATTCTACAAGTGCCAGCTGCATGCCGAGACACAGTCCCAGGAAGGGGATGTTGTTCTCTCTCGCATAACGGATGGCATTTATTTTGCCTTCAATACCGCGATCACCAAAGCCGCCGGGAACGACTATTCCGCTGACATCTCCGAGTAATTCAGCAACATTCTCCTTCGTTACATCTTCAGAAAGAATCCATTTGATATTAATAGAGGAATGATTTGCTACAGCGCCATGCTTCAGGGATTCAGCTACGCTGAGATAGGCATCATGAAGCTGAGTGTACTTACCGACGAGTGCAACTGTGACTTCTTCTTTCGGATTCTTAAGAGAGTTCACCATCTCTTCCCAGTCAGCGAGATCAGGCTTCGGACAGGGCAGATTAAGGCAGGAAAGAGTCACATCGGCAAGATGCTCCTGCTCCAGAGCGAGAGGGGCTTCATATAAATATTCTACATCCAGATTCTGTAGTACATTCGTGCTGGGAACATTACAGAAGAGAGCGATCTTATCCTTAATCCCATTCTCCAGAGGCTGCTCTGTTCTGCATACGATGATGTCCGGACGGATGCCCATTCCCTGTAGCTCTTTTACACTGGCCTGGGTAGGTTTGGTCTTCATTTCTCCGGAAGCTTTGAGATATGGAATCAGAGTGACATGAATTAACGCTACATTGTGATCGCCGATATCCTGACGGAATTGGCGGATTGCCTCAAGAAATGGCTGACTTTCGATATCACCGACAGTACCTCCCACCTCTATGATGGCGATATGAGTATCATTGCTTTGATCATTTCTATAGAAACGACTCTTTATCTCGTTCGTGATATGCGGGATCACCTGTACGGTACCTCCACCGAAATCTCCGCGTCTTTCTTTGGATAATACGGACCAGTAGATCTTGCCGGTGGTTACATTGGACATCTTATTCAGGCTCTCATCGATGAATCTTTCATAATGCCCTAAATCCAAATCTGTCTCGGCACCGTCATCCGTTACAAAAACCTCACCATGTTGGATGGGGTTCATAGTGCCGGGATCGATGTTGATATATGGATCAAATTTCTGCATAGTCACGTGGTAGCCTCGTGCCTTTAAGAGACGTCCGAGAGAAGCAGCAGTAATTCCCTTGCCCAGACCTGATACCACACCTCCGGTTACAAATACATATTTCGTAGCCATACGTATATAATCCTCCATTTCTTTTTTGGAGGATTTCACCTCCATTCTTTTTGGAGGATTTCACCTCCATTCTTTTTTGGAGGATTTCACCTCCATTCTTTTTCGGAGGATACTCCTCCACATTCTTTTCCTATAAAGTTTCCGGGAGATATCTCCACCCTTGGAGAACTCCGTTTAAGTACTATTGTTTCTGTTATTTGCAGTTTTTAGCAATAAAAAAAGCCATCAAACCCCAACTGAACGAGGTTTAAGGCAAAAATGGGTGAAAATAGCCAGACGATCCTTAATGGTGGACCTTAAACCATTTCCGGCTCCTTTGCTGGTATGATGAACAATTTTTGCTATAGTATACTATAACTTTGGTAGAAAGTCAATTAAAATAGATTGAAATAGATCCCTTCTTCCGAAATAAAGCTTGCTTTTTCTATAAAAAAAAGTTATGTTTAGGTTGTACACAATTTAATCACAGAATTTTAAGAACATTTTAATTGATTTATGGTTAGACTATAGCTATAATGGTCTATACAGCTCATATTACCAGAAATAGGGGCTGTAAGATTGCAGGTTTTTTACTTAATATAGTTGAAAATGTTCTGTGAATAGGAGGATTTCATGGATAATAAAAATAAAAATAACTCGCCGAACAGGATGGTCATCATCATTACTCTGGTATCGACCCTGATCATTCTGTACATGTTTTGGACGCTGGCGGCGCAGATTAAGGAAGGTAACCGGGAGGAGATCACGTACAGCCAGTTTCTTCAGATGCTTGATGACGGTAAGGTTGACTCGGTTACTGCAAAGAATAATAATACGTTAGAGATCACACCGAAGGATAAGGGAAGTGGTCCCCTGGCAACAACCTATTATACCGGTTATTTCACGGATTTTGAACTGGTAAACCGCCTGAAGGAAGCAAATGTAAAGTTCGACCAGCAGATCGTGGATACCCGCGGCTCTCTGGTGAACACTATTCTTTCTTATGTTATACCATTTATTTTGATTTATGTAGTGATGTGGTTTTTATTCCGCTCTATCTCCAAGAACAGTGGAGGTATGATGGGCGTCGGTAAGAGTAATGCCAAGGTTTATGTGGAGAAGTCAACCGGTGTCACCTTCCGGGATGTGGCAGGGCAGGAGGAAGCGAAGGAATCCTTGACGGAAATCGTAGATTTCCTGCATAACCCTGCGAAGTATACCCGAATCGGTGCAAAGCTACCTAAGGGTGCTTTGCTGGTCGGACCTCCCGGAACAGGTAAGACTCTGCTTGCCAAGGCAGTAGCCGGTGAGGCAAAGGTTCCGTTCTTCTCTCTGTCAGGTTCTGACTTTGTAGAGATGTTTGTCGGTGTCGGTGCCTCCAGAGTAAGAGACTTATTCAAGCAGGCGCAGCAGTCAGCTCCCTGTATCATTTTCATCGATGAGATTGATGCCATTGGTAAGAGCCGTGATTCTCACTACGGCGGTGGCAATGACGAACGTGAGCAGACACTGAATCAGCTGCTTGCCAATATGGACGGTTTTGATTCCTCGAAGGGTCTTGTTATCCTGGGAGCGACCAACCGGCCTGAGGTTCTGGATAAGGCACTCCTTCGTCCGGGACGTTTTGACAGACGTATCATCGTAGATAAGCCTGACCTCAAGGGAAGAGTCGATATCCTGAAGGTTCATGCCAAGAATGTGCTTATGCATGATTCCGTTGATTTGGAGGCAATTGCCAGGGCAACCTCCGGTGCTGTAGGATCTGATCTTGCCAATATGATCAATGAAGCAGCAATCCTTGCGGTAAAGCAGGGAAGAACAGTGGTAATGCAGGAAGATTTGTTTGAATCGGTAGAAGTGGTTATAGCCGGAAAAGAGAAGAAGGATCGTATCCTCAGCAAGGAAGAGAAGCGGATTGTTGCTTATCACGAGGTCGGTCATGCGCTTGTCACAGCACTGGAGAAGCATGCAGAGCCGGTTCAGAAGATCACAATCGTTCCGAGAACGATGGGATCCTTAGGATATGTCATGCAGGTGCCTGAGGAAGAGAAGTATCTGATGAGTAAGGAAGAAATTCTGACCCGTATCGTTACGCTCTATGGCGGACGTGCAGCAGAGAAGCTTGTCTTTGACTCCATCACCACCGGAGCTTCCAATGATATCGAGAAAGCTACCCAGCTTGCCAGATCCATGGTTACTCAATACGGTATGTCCGAAAAATTTGGATTGATGGGACTGGAGTCAGTTGAGAACAGGTATCTTGACGGCAGAGCGGTGCTCAATTGCGGTGAAGAAACTGCAGGAGAGATTGATAAGGAAGTAATGCAGATTCTGAAGAAATGCTATGACAGAGCGGAAGAGCTGCTGGCAGGCAGCAGAGAGGTTCTCGATAAGATCGCAGAATTCCTGATTGGCAAAGAGACGATCACCGGCGAGGAATTCATGAAGATATACAATGAGGTCAAGGGTATTACTGAGGAACCTAAGTCGGACGATCCGGCTACAGGATCACCCATGATACCGGAACAGGCATAAAAAGAGTCTGATGTATAATAGTAATTGAATAGATGGGCTGTTGCATAACACACGTTGGCAGCTAAGCTCAGAACAATAGGCATCCCTCACACAGGTTCCCGGACACCTAACTGTTTTGTAAGCCATGATCGAACAGGTTTTTTGCTCTTGTCTTACAAAATCAGCTAGTTGTCCGTCAAACAGTGCATGTGCGCGAAGGCAAAGTGAGCATATACAAGCTTGCTTGTAAATATGCGAACGCGCACGCGAACCTGTTTGCTCGTTATGTGAGCAAATCAGGTACGGGATGCCTATTATCCTGACCTCAGCAGCCAACATGCGTCATACAACAGCCCCTTTTTACGTTTACACTATTACAACAGATTCTTTTTTAGTCCTGAAGGGCGTACAGGGCTGCTTTGGTGGTATGGATGAAGGTGGTATCAAACAGGGGAATGTTCGTATCTGCCTGTCCTACCAGCAGTCCTATTTCAGTACAACCCAGAATAATCCCTTCGGCACCCTGCCAGGCTAGCTCATCGATGATTCTTAGATATTCCCTTCTGGAAGCCTCGGAAATGATGCCCAGACATAGCTCCTGGTATATGATGCTGTTAATGATCTCAATATCACTTTCCTTGGGAATCAATACTTCAATCCCCTGATTCACAAGGATATCCTTATAAAAGGCTTGCTGCATCGTGTATTTCGTACCAAGCAGAGCCACCCGGTGAATCTCCTCCTGCTTCAGGACCTCAGCAGTAGCCTCAGCAATATGAAGGATCGGTATGGAGATTCTTCGTTGTATGATATCTACAACCTTATGCATGGTATTGGTGCAGATCACGATGAAATCAGCGCCGGCCTTTTCGAGGCTGATTGCCGCCTCGGCGAGCAGCTCGCCGCTCTTTTCCCATTCTCCATTTGCTTGCAGGGCTTCAATCTCATGAAAATCAACACTGAATAAGATACATTTTGCAGAGTGGAAGCCTCCCAATTCTTTTTTAATTACTTCATTTACATTTTTATAATAGGTAACGGTGCTTTCCCAGCTCATACCGCCTAAGAGACCAATGGTCTTCATCTTTACCTCCATTCCGCCGCCATATGGCGGCACAAACAAACAAAAGTGAAAGTGATTTTTCTTTCACTTTTCCCCACATTCTTCAGATTATGTATCAATTTGAATGTAAGGATACCATCCGGATTTGTAGCTATTTTATGGATCATATCCTAATCATAGTTCTATTTCTATAAATATATCAGAATATGGAATTTAATTAAAGAGAAATTTATGCTAGAATATGGAAGGAAGATAAATAAGCGATCTGAAGGTACGAAATCTCGACGGTACATTTAAGATATTTGTAAGATTTATATAAAAGAAATTGAAAGGTATGTTTTCTATAATCTGGATAGGTGCTCGGGAAAGGATAAGGAACCATGGATAAGATAAGTATTCTCGTCGTGGATGATGACAGAGAAATCGTGAAGGGTATTGAGAAGCTGTTGATGATGGAGGGCTATGATGTAAAAAAAGCTTATAACGGACTGGAAGCGATGGAACTCTTAAGTTTGAATCAGATCCACTTGATTCTGCTGGATATTATGATGCCAAAGCTGGACGGACTCTCAGCAACGATGAAGATCAGGGAGAAGAGGAATATTCCGATTATTCTTTTATCTGCCAAATCGGAGGACAGTGATAAGATCTTGGGATTAACCATGGGGGCGGATGATTATATTACAAAACCTTATCATCCTCAGGAGCTTTTGGCGAGAGTAAAGAGTCAGTTGAGACGCTATCTGCAGCTGGGAGCTGCCGGATTTTCCGTTGGAGCCGAAGATATCGTCATTGGTGGTCTTACGCTCAATAAGTCCTCAAAGCAGCTGTATGTGGATGGCGAGCCGGTACGTCTGACCCTGACAGAATATAAGATCATGGAAATGATGATGCTGAATGCAGGAAGAGTGTTCTCGGCGGAAGAAATCTATGAGAGGGTATGGAATGAGCCGGCTTATACGGTTGAGAATACAGTCATGGTACATATCAGACGCATCCGCGAGAAAATAGAGTATAACCCGAGAGAACCAAAATACTTAAAGGTGGTGTGGGGAATTGGATACAAAATTGAAAAGTTCTAGAGGCGGCAGAATACAAGATGTTTTATTTTTACTGGCTGCGTTTTTAATGGGAGGAATGATACTCTTAGCAGTGCAATTACTCGGATATAACAGCCATATTGAAAGCTTGTTTACCGACTATCACAAAAGCAGGGAGTTTTATACCGACTATGTCTTTGATGCGTTATACGATACCTCGGATATCCCTTACAATTGGAGGCCACTGGAGAATACACAATATCATTATTATGTTGGTGGAGGAACCAGGGAATACTCCGACACAGGGCATAGTGAACGGGAGTTTTATTCCAGTCAAGATAAGGCATTCTTCTATCTTGAGGACGGTAAATGGAAATCCGGGATCAATTCGTATGATAAGCTGAATGTATATAATTTTTTAACGGATAATTACGTGATTTACATAAGCTTTCCGAAGGATTTTCTTGATTCTAAACAAAGGCAGTGGGAGGGGTATCGTGAGAAGCTGCTGCCGAAGGCAATCTTATTCCTGATTTTCGGTACCGCAGAAATTATTACGCTAATAAGCTTATGTATCACTGTCCGGAATGAGACATCAGATCCTGTGAGACGGAAAGGGATAGAGAAGGCATATACAGAGCTTTTACTTCTCCCGTTCGTATTTGGACTGGTAGCTGCTGTGAATGTATTACCATATATTTTCAATAAAGAAATATCTTATGGATTGATCTTAAATCAATTCGATATCAATTATCTTGAGGTGATATCCTCTGAGAATATTTCTCTGGCAGTAGTTAGCGGAGGTGTCGCGGTATTGTATACTGCCGTTCTGCTATGGCTGCTGATGGCTCTCCTGAGAAAATGCAGAACGAAAACCTTCCTGAAGGATAGTATTCTGCTACGGCTGGGAAAGCGCATCATTAGGCTTTTGGCCGAGCTGCTGCGCTATATCTTCTATCACGATTCCTTTCGTAACGTAACCTTTACGAAAAAGCTTTATTACAGACAATGGATTTTCCTAATCATAACCTTGATCAATGCAGCCTTTATCGTAGTCATCATGCCATATCGATTTTGGTGGTTCTCCTTTCCCTTGGCAATCGAGCTGTTCGCTATGATATGGTACTTCAAGGGTAACAAATGGCTTCTGCAAAATATTAATGAGGAGATCGATAAAAGGATGGAGGAACAGATAAAGTCAGAGCGGATGAAGGTGGCTCTGGTCACCAATGTATCCCATGATTTAAAGACACCTCTTACCTCCATCATAAGCTTTATCGATCTGCTCTCCAAGGAGGAGGATTTATCAGAAACCTCCAGGGACTATGTGAGAATCCTTCAGGAGAAATCCGAACGGCTGAAAAATATTGTGAATGATCTATTTGAGCTTGCGAAAAGTACCAGTGGTGAAGCAGTGGTCGTACACGAGAATTTGGATTTGACAAAGCTGATTAGACAGACCCTGGCGGATATGGAGGATGTGATAACAGCCTCCCAGCTTCCGATTAAGCTGATCCTGCCGGAATATCCGGTGATCATCTATGCTGATGGCAAGAAGCTTTACCGTGTGTTCCAAAATGTGATTGATAATGCGATCAAGTACGCCCTGCGTGGTACCAGAATCATCATTGAGATGTCGCTTACAGAGGAACAGGTCGTTGTCTGGATCAAGAATATTGCCGGGTATGAGATGAATTTTACCGAACAGGAGATCCTGCAGCGCTTCTTCCGAGGAGATCAATCCAGAAGTACCGAAGGAAGTGGTCTTGGCTTATCAATTGCAGAAAGCTTCACTAAGGTCAGTGGAGGAGAATTCTCCATAGAGATTGACGGGGATATGTTTAAAACCGCGATTAAATTTCCTAGAATCAAGAAAAGTACAGAGCTTACGGAAAGCCCTCCCGCTGAATAAACAGATATGATTGCTTAATTCCTATCCCAAATAGTTTGAATATCAAGAGACTATTACTAGAAACGAGTAAGGATACAGGAACCCCTTAAACACTGGTCCCCGGACATCCTGCCATTTATGTAAGCCATAAGCAAACAAATAAATTTGTTTGCTATTGTCTTACATAATCGACAGACCGTCCGGCAAACAGTGCATGTGCGCGAAAGCAAAGCGAGCATATACAAGCTTGTTTGTAAATATGCGGACGCGCACGCGAACCTGATAGCGAGTTTACGAGCATATCAGGTTCGGGATGCCTGTATCCTTACTCTGTTTATCGGTATATTTTATGACAGCCTCTGATTATATTCGTAATGACTTTCCTATTCTTAAGACTTCTGCAATCTCTATTGCTTCAATACTCCCTATGACTTCAATACTCCCTATGACTTTTATATGGTTTGTTTCTGCTTCAAAACTATGCTATAATATTCAGGACATAATAAGAGAAATCGGAATAGGTATGTTTCGAATTATGATAGACAAAGGCAATGAAGAAAGGAACTTTGTATGTTTGATATAGAAGAAGAACTGAAAAAACTCCCTGCGAAGCCCGGCGTCTATATCATGCGGGATGTCAAGGATGAAATCATCTATGTGGGCAAAGCTATTATTCTAAAAAACAGGGTTCGGCAGTATTTTCAGAACAGCCGTAATCATACTGAGAAGATCAGACAGATGGTCGAGCGGATAGACCATTTTGAATATATTATCACAGACTCAGAGCTGGAGGCTCTGGTACTTGAGTGCAACCTGATTAAGGAGCACATGCCGAAATACAACACGATGCTCAAGGACAGCAAGACCTATCCCTACATCAGGATAACGACCTACGAGGCTTTTCCGAAGGTCTCCATCGTACGTGAGCAAAGGAAGGATAAGGCCAGATATTTTGGCCCATATACCAGTGTCAATGCGGTAAGGGATACGCTTGCACTGCTTCGAAGAATCTATAAGATCAGGACCTGCAACAGAAATCTTCCGAAGGATATCGGCAAGGAACGACCCTGCCTGTATTATCATATGGGTCAATGCGACGCACCTTGTCAGGGATATATCTCCGAGGCAGAATATAAAGGAAACATCGATGAGGTAATCGAATTTCTGAACGGCAATTATGCCAGGGTTGGTAAACTGTTGGAGAAGAAGATGACGGATGCCTCCGAGGCCTTGGAATTTGAAAAGGCAGCAGAGTATCGGGATCTGCTAAACAGTGTGAAGCAAATTGCAAGTAGGCAGAAGATTACAAATACGGATCAGGTGGATCGTGACATCATTGCCTTTGCAAGAGATAAGGAGGAGGCTGTCGTTCAGACCTTCTTTATTCGCAATGGTAAGTTGATCGGAAGAGATCATTTCCATCTGTCCGGAGTACAGGACGAGACAGATGAGAGCATCATGTCGAGCTTTCTGAAGCAATTCTATGCAGGAACACCTTATATTCCGAAAGAGATCTTCCTGGGCTCCAGGACGGACGAAGAGGAGCTGCTGAGTGAGTGGCTCAGTGCCAAGAGAGGTCAAAAGGCATACTTAAAGGTGCCTCAGAAGGGCGACAAGGAAAAGCTCGTGGAGCTTGCAAGAAAGAATGCCGAGTTGGTATTGAATCAGGATCTGGAGAAGATTAAACGTGAGGAAGCGAAAACCATTGGTGCTCTAAAGGAGCTTGCCGGGTATCTGGAGCTTCCCTTGGTGGAACGAATTGAATCCTTTGACATCTCCAATACAGCGGGCTTCGAGTCTGTTGGTTCCATGGTAGTCTATGAAAAGGGTAAACCCAAGAAGGCAGATTATCGTAAATTCAAGATTAAATCTATTCAGGGACCGGACGACTATGCTTCCATGTATGAGGTGTTGACCAGAAGATTTACCCATGGCTTACGGGAACAGGAACAGAACAGGGAGAGAAAGCTGGATGATTCCCTTGGCAGCTTCACAAGGTATCCTGATCTGATTCTTATGGATGGTGGTAAGGGTCAGGTAGGGATAGCACTTAAGGTTCTGGAGGAGCTGAAGCTGGACATTGCAGTCTGCGGAATGGTGAAGGATGATAATCACAGAACCAGAGGTTTATATTATGACAATCGGGAGCTGCCCATTGACAAGAGCAGTGAGCTATTTCGACTGATTACCCGAATCCAGGATGAGACACATCGGTTTGCCATCGAATATCACAGGGCACTTCGCTCCAAAGCCCAGGTACATTCCATACTGGATGATATCAATGGCGTCGGGCCGGCGAGAAGAAGGGCGCTGATGAAATACTTCCAGTCCCTGGAGGCAATTCAGGCAGCAGAAGTGGAGGAAATCATGAAGGTACCTGCGATGAACCGCCAGGCAGCAGAGCAGGTGCATGAATTTTTTCATAAACAGAAGCCTCAATAGGCATTTACAGTTGTGGAAAGAATATGTTAGAATGTAGCAGGTAAGATAATAGGTGCATACAAATGCGCAGATGGAGGTACGAATGTATACGGTAGAACTGGTTCGTCTGATAGAAAAAATGAATTTGGAGAATTGCACTCCGGACATCGATATTAAAAGCATTAAGATTTCTCAGCCTGATGTGAACAGGCCGGCACTCCAATTAGCCGGGTTTTTCGACCATTTTGATTCGGAACGTGTCCAGGTGGTCGGACATGTGGAAATGGCATATATGCAACAGATGGACAAGGAGCAGAGAGTACAGCTGCTAAGCAGACTCATGGACTATCGCGTTCCCTGTATCGTATTTAGCAGAAATATGGAAGTCAGTGATTCGTTTATTCAATTGGCTACAGAGAAGGGTGTTCCGATTCTGCGTACCTCTAAGACAACCTCTGCCTTCATGGCGGAAGTGATCCGTTGGCTGAATGTGGAGCTGGCACCGAGAATCACCATTCACGGAGGCTTGGTGGATGTCTATGGTGAAGGTATCCTGATCATGGGTGAAAGCGGCATCGGTAAGAGCGAAGCAGCGCTGGAACTGATCAAAAGAGGACACCGGCTTGTATCGGATGATGTAGTGGAGATTAAGAAGGTCAGCGACGATACCCTAATCGGTATGTCACCGGATATTACCAGACATTTTATTGAGCTGCGTGGTATTGGTATTATAGATGTTAAGACCTTGTTCGGTGTTGAGAGCGTTAAGAATACACAATCTATCGACCTTGTAATCAAGCTTGAGGAGTGGAACAAGGAGAAACAGTATGACCGCTTGGGCTTAGAGGAATCCTACATCGAGTTTTTGGGCAACAAGGTTCCCTGCCATTCCATCCCGATCCGGCCTGGCAGAAATCTCGCGATCATCTGTGAGTCGGCTGCGGTAAACTACCGTCAGAAGAAGATGGGCTATAATGCAGCTCAGGAGCTTTACAACCGTGTTACCAACAGCTTGAAGAAGACAGATAATTAGTGACAGGGTATTGAAAGCGCCAAAAACTCACGAATTTTGAAATTACAAAATGATATTTTTAAATACAAATTTATGCCTGTGTCCTAACGCTCGCAGGCTTTGAAGAAAGGCATGGTTTATTATTATGGAGAAGGTTTGTTTTAGTTTTGATATCGGTGGTACAGCGGTTAAGGCCGGATTATTTAATACAGAAGGAAAGCTGCTTGAGAAGTGGGAATTCGCTACTCAGAGAACAGAGGACGGCAAGGATATCCTTCGTGATGTAGCGAAATTCACCAAGGACAAGATCAAAGAGCTGAAACTGTCGGAAGAAGCAGTGATCGGAGTAGGGGTAGGAATCCCCGGACCGGTTACAGAGGACGGGCAGGTTCTTATGCTAGCTAATCTCGGGCTTGCGAACTTCAACCTTGAGAAAGAGATGTCCGAGATGACCGGACTGAGGGTAAAAGCCGGTAATGATGCTAATGTGGCTGCTATGGGCGAATACTGGATGGGAGGCGGCAAAGGTTATCAGAACCTTGTGCTTGTTACTCTGGGTACCGGTGTTGGCGGCGGAATTATTCTGAATGGGCATATCCTTTCCGGTAACAAAGGTGCTGCGGGGGAAATCGGACATATCCTTGTGAATGAAGAAGAGACAGATCCCTGCGGCTGTAAGAAGAAGGGATGCCTAGAGCAATATGCTTCTGCTCCCGGTATCGTAAAGCTGGCTAAAAAAGCTTTGAGTAAATCAGAAGAAGCTTCTGAGCTCCGTAATAAGGAAGAAATCAGTGCCAAGCTGATTTTTGATTGTGCAAAAAATGGTGACAAGCTGGCAATGGAAGTCGTTGAGGAGGCTTGCCGTTATCTTGGACTTGCACTTTCGCATATCGCGCAAGTGGTAGATCCCGAAGCATTTGTCATTGGTGGCGGTGTGTCCAAGGCCGGGGAGATTATAACCGAGACAATTAAGAAATATTATAATATGTATGTGATCGAATCCCTAAAAGATAAGGAATTCAGACTCGCAACTCTTGGTAATGATGCAGGTATCTATGGAGCAGCGAAGCTGATCATTGCATAAATTATAGCATATCAGAGGTTTAGGAGAATAAATTGGAAGACTTATTTTATCAAAAACTGATCCGGGTTATACCGACAGAACATCTCAGACTGCAGGAGCCGATGGAAGCACATACCTCCCTTCATATCGGAGGTAAGGCAGATTATTTCGTAACCCCAGCGGATAGCGAAGAGATTAAGCAGCTGGTGTCATTATGCAGACAGGAGAAAATGCCCTATTATATTATGGGGAACGGTAGTAACCTTCTGGTTTCAGATCAGGGCTACCGGGGCTTACTGTTGCAGCTGGGAGACGAATTCTCCAAGATTCGGCTTGATGAGAACGGCAGGATCACGGCACAGGCAGGGGTTCTTTTGGTACGGCTTTCCAATACGGCAGCAGAACATAGTCTTACTGGGCTGGAATTTGCAGCTGGAATTCCAGGGACCCTGGGCGGCGCAGTGACGATGAATGCAGGCGCTTATGATGGTGAGATGAAGCAATGTCTGACTGGTGCCAGAGTTCTGGATGAAGAGGGTAATGTGATCGAGCTGAACAGGGAGGAGCTGGAGCTGGGTTATCGAACCAGCATCCTTCAGAAGAAGAATTATATCCTACTGGAGGCTGATCTACAGCTTTCCGCAGGTGATCCTGCCTTAATCAGGCAGAGAATGAACGAACTGAATGCCCAGAGAAGGGAAAAGCAGCCGCTGGAGAAATTCAGTGCAGGCAGTACCTTTAAAAGACCGGCTGGTTATTTCGCAGGTAAGCTGATCAGCGATGCCGGACTACGTGGCTACAGAGTCGGAGGGGCTGCAGTATCCGAAAAGCACTGTGGCTTTCTGATCAATCTGGAGCATGCTTCGGCTGAGGATTTCATGACCTTGATCGAAGATGTGATAAGAATTGTACAGGATAAGTTCGGGGTACGTCTCGAACCGGAAGTAAAAATCCTCGGAGAATGTTCGCGGAAAACGGATTAATCCGTGAAAACAGGCCATCTGCCGTGCTCGCACGAGCAGTGGATCTGTTTTACACGGATAAGCGTAGCGCGAACTCGAAAACGTAGTTTTCGAGTTTAATCCGTTTTCTGATATAGTGAATACAGGCCATCTGCCATGCTTTACATGTAATTTGTATTATTTAATTAGGAGAAGAGTATGAGATTTGTAATCGTAACCGGTATGTCCGGAGCAGGGAAAAGCTCGGTGCTAAAAATGCTTGAGGATGCAGGCTATTTTTGTGTCGATAATCTACCGATCCAATTGGTGAAGAAGTTTATTAAACTGATTCTACAGGGGAACCAGAGCAATGTTGCTCTGGGCCTTGATATCAGAAGCGGACAAGCCTTAAGGGAGCTCGACCATGTGCTGACGGACATGAAACGAACCGGTTTTCCCTGTGAAATCTTATTCTTAGACTGCAACACAGATGTGTTGATCAAAAGGTATAAGGAGACCAGGAGGATCCATCCTCTGTCAGGGGCTGGAAGAGTGGAAAAGGGTATCGCTCTGGAGCAGGAGCGACTGGCTTTTTTGCGTAAGGAAGCAGATGTTATCATTGATACCAGTCATTTGTTGATACGCGAGCTGAAGGCTCAGATTTATAAGATTTATGTAGAAGATCAGAAGTACAGTAACTTCTATATCACAGTTCTTTCCTTTGGGTTTAAATATGGAATTCCGGTAGATTCAGACCTTGTCTATGATGTCAGATTCCTTCCCAACCCTTTTTATGTTCCCGAACTGAAATCTAAGACCGGTAATGATAAAGAGGTCAGGGATTATGTCATGGCTTCGGAAACAGCAGGGAAATTTCTGGATAAGCTTGAGGATATGCTACTGTTCTTAATCCCTCATTATATTGAGGAGGGAAAGAACCAGCTGGTAATCAGCATCGGCTGTACCGGTGGAAAACACCGATCAGTCACTCTGGTCAAAGAATTAGGGGATAGACTGAGTAGGACGGAGTATGCTTTAAAACTTGAGCACAGAGATATTGAGAAGGATACTTAATCATGTGGAGGTTCTTATGTCATTTTCGTCGGATGTGAAGGAAGAGCTTTCTCTGCAGCTGGGAAGTGCAAGACATTGCAAGCTCGCAGAGCTGTCGGCTATACTTTCTTATGAAGGACATATCATACGGTCCGGGACAAAAAAGTACTTAAAATTACAAACGGAAAATCTGGTTGTTGCAAGAAAGTACTTTACATTAATTCGAAAAACATTTAATATAAATAATGATGTTTCAGTAAAAACTAGTATAAGCCAAAATAAAAACAGTATTTATACCATGATAATCAAGGACATTGGTGCTGTGGAGAATATCCTGCAGGCTACAAAGCTTTCCACCGGGGATAGCTCGGAGCATAGCAGCAGATTGGGTCTGGCAGATCATATGATCGTTCAGAATGCCTGCTGTAAGAGAGCCTTTATCCGGGGAGCGTTTCTTTCCTCAGGCTCCATGAGTGATCCGCAGAAGGCATACCATTTGGAAGTCGTTCTGTCCGATCATTTGAAAGCAGAACAATTAAGGGAAATCATACAGACCTTTGCAATCGATGCAAAGATTGTCATGCGCAAAAAGAGCTATGTGGTTTATATTAAAGAAGGCTCACAGATTGTGGATCTTTTAAATGTCATGGAAGCTCATGTGGCTTTGATGAATTTGGAGAATGTAAGAATTCTTAAGGAAATGCGTAATTCCATCAACCGGCAGGTGAATTGTGAAGCAGCCAATATCAGCAAGACGGTGACCGCCGCTACGAAGCAGATGGAAGATATCTTGTATATCAGAGATAATGTTGGTCTCGGAGATTTACCGGATAACTTAGAGGATGTCGCACGATTACGGATTGATTACCCGGAGGCTTCGCTAAAGGAGCTTGGGGCGATGCTCTTACCGCCGATCGGAAAATCCGGTGTTAACCATAGATTACGTAAATTAAGTATGATAGCAGATCAATTGCGTGAGCATAAGGAGGAAAATATTCATGATAACGAAGGAAATCGTAATTAACATTCCAACAGGGTTAGAAGCAAGACCGGTCGCATTACTTGTTCAGGTAGCGAGCCAATACGAATGCAGTATTTATGTTGCCAGCGAAGATAAGCGTGTGAATGCGAAGAGCATCATGGGTATGATGAGCATGGGTATCTCAGCAGGAGAGACAGTGTCTGTTACAGCAGACGGTCCCGATGAGAAGGCGGCAATTGAAAATATAGAGAAGTATTTAAGCAGTAAGTAATTGAGCGTGGATTGATAAACAGGAGACTGTTACAAAAATAAAGGTACAGTATAGAAAGTGAACGGACTAGCATTCCCAAATAGTGTATTATGGGAAGCTAGTCCGTTCATGTTCTATTCGAATACTGTTTTGCAATAGTCCTATTTATCCTTTTCTCCGGACAGCGTGACAATCACAACGCAGTGTCCAGTTACCATCAATCAGCATCTTATTCTGCCAATGAAACCTGTTCTCTTCAATCTCGGAGAAAATCCACTTCATGGTTCCTCGCTCTTTTTCTGTCAGTACAATCTTGTCCTCTTCCTTTACTGCCTCGAGTCTTGTATTTTCTCCATAGCAGCAATAATATATTTCCCAGAAGCCGGTTGAGGGGTTATAGGTCCGGATTGTCGTACCGTATTCCGCATCCGGCACGGTAAGCTTTTTACGCTCCTCTCTGGAAGGACAGATGAACAGATCCTGAATTCCCAAACCGTCCAATACTCTAGAGAAAATCCATTCCCCCTTCACGCATCTTTCTTCTTTGGTACCAAGATGGTCTTTCCACTCGATATCCCATTCTCCGATTAGACTGCCAAAATAATCTTTATCTGCAGGAATCAGACTATTTCTTTTATCACAGACCAGCGCTTTTATGAATTCATTCATTTTTTTATTGCTCCTTTTCTTGCATGTTTGATAGGTCTATGATAGCATAGTCTTAAATATAACAGAAATTAATTATAATCATTATAATAATAACAATATGTTATCGATTGGAGCGAGTATGGATTTTAAACAGCTGCAGACCTTTTACGAGCTAAGTAACGAACTAAATTTCACCAGGGTGGGTGATAAATTAGGATATACGCAATCCTGTATTACTCTGCATATTAAAAAGCTGGAGGAGGAGCTGGGAGTAACTCTGTTTGATAGAATTGGAAGGAAGGTCACTTTAACGGAGGCTGGTCGTGGACTTGTACCAACAGTCAGCCAAATATTAAAGCTATCACAAAATTTTCAGGAGCTATCCGGAGAGACGGACGGTGAGACAGGAACATTGCGCATTGGGATATGCGATTCCTTGTGTATCGAAAGGATGCCAGCCATAATAAGAGCTTATAAGCGAAGCTATCCTAAGGTAGAAATTTATCTAAAGATATTGAAATGCTCAGAGTTTTTAAATGAACTGAGAGAAAATAAAATCGACCTGGCTTATACCATTGGGTATTTAGACAAAGTTCCGGAAATACAATTTTCGGCTGAAAAGCCTGAGCCGATTTATGTTCTTGCGTCCGGCGAAGACCCTCTAATTTCTAAAAAGAATCTTTGCCCGGAGGATTTCGACGGAGTACCTCTGATTATGGCTGAGCCTGCGGCATATTATCGTAGAAATTTTCTGAATGATCTGGAGCGAAACGGAATTACTCCAAAAATAATACTGGAAACGGAAAGCATACAGGCGATTAAGAACCTGACAGAAAGTGGACTTGGAGTCTGTGTGCTGCCCAAGGTCGCAGCGGGAGCAGAAATCAATGCAGGCAGACTAATTCCGCTGGATTATCCCTGCGATTATGATATCCGGTCACAGATGATCTGGCATCGTGATAAATGGTTGCCCTTCGCTGCGAAAGAATTCCTTCGAATCGCGGAGGAGATGATTGAAACACTCTAAGCCATTATCTTTGGATACTGTTTGCAGCCATCAGATGGCATTCGAGCATCATGGGTCTGATCTGCTGGTCAGGAATTACCTTCAGTTGAGGGAACTCTTTTTGTAACTCAAGGATATTTCTTCGATGATGTCCGATAACCTGGGATAAATCCTTCGGATTGCATAGAATTAAGATATCTTGGCCTGAGGCGGTATCAGGAGCATGTTCAGATAGGATAACCTTCATACGTTCCAGAAAATATGCACTTTCCACCAGCTGTCGAAATGCCGGATGAAAGGGACCATACAAAACTTCTTTGCCCTCTGCGATCATGTCTGTTGGCTGAAGTCCCATACGGATTACCGGTATCTGGCTTTTTAAGAAGACCTGATACATTTCCTTTGTCCAGTCGACTGCCTCTTCGATGGATAATGGATGATATTCGCTACGATGACAGAGCTCCGCCAATTCGGTTTCTTTGATCACAAGGGTAGGATAGATACGGACAAAATCCGGTTTTAATAATGCAGCAAGCTTGGAGGAAAGGACACAGCGTTCCTTTGTATCCTCCGGTAATCCGACCATTAACTGAATCCCCAATTGAAAACCATGTTCCCTAATCAGTGCTACAGACTGATAGACATCCGAAACCAGATGACCTCTGTTTGAAGCCTGAAGAACTTCTTCGATAAGGGACTGGACGCCGAGTTCAATGATGTCAACATTGTACCTCCTCAGTCTGTCAAGGATCTCCCTGGAAATGTAATCCGGTCTCGTGGAGAGGCGGATCGCATGGATTCTTCCGTTACTCTTATACTCGGAAGCCAGCTTAAGATAATTCTCCTGAAGCTCTGTTTCTATTCCTGTAAAACTTCCCCCAAAGAAAGCAAGTTCAATCTGCGTAGTAGCATCCAAACTCGATGAATAGGCCTCCACCTGCTCGGAGACCTCTTGGAGCGTCATAGCTGACGCTTTTGAAGTGATTTTTCTCTGGTTGCAGAAGACGCAATCGTTAGGACAGCCGGCATGTGATATGAAGATAGGGATATTCACATGCTTCCTGCGACTTAAGCTTTCCATTCCAGAATCTTCCTGATAGTCAAGTACGAGGATGGAGCCGATATCCGTTAATGGAAATTCCGGAAAATAAACTAGTTTTTTCTGCGCTGCCTCAATAAAAGCTTGTATCTTATCAAAATCGGGATGTTTACCTAAATCCCCATGAAAAACCACCACATCATCAAAGCTTCCGCTGGTCCCTCCCAGGAAACCGGCATCATAGCCCTCCAGTAATACATGTCCCGGTTGTATCAGAAGCACCTTCATGGAATCCTTAGCAGCTTCGTAGATGCCCCGATCACTGGTGATGATGCTATCGTGATTGACGATCACAGTGGAGCATTTGGTATAACCCTGTCTGGCAGAAATTAATTTCTTATCTGTATTTATACTGTGCTGCAGAAGAAGAGCATTGGTATAATCCAGCCTGTGAATCAGAAATTTTCCGGTCACAACAGCATTATAAGCGATATCCTCCGGATAAACCGAAGCAAGCCTTGTGTTTCCCACGACATAGGGGACGCCCAGGGCATCTAATTGTCTGTAGATACTCTTTGAAGCATTTTCATCAAGGAGTATGGTATCATCAACAATCGACAGCACAAGATCCGCATGAGTGCCAATTCTATGATCGAATCGGTCATCTCTTGGAATTAGGACGACTGATCCTATGGTTTTCATATAATCTATGAAGTTCGGATTGGCTTTCTCTGATAAGAATATTATTTTCATTGGATTGCTTCCTTTCCGGTCTATTGTAACACCGGGGATCATGATGCACAATGTAAAATTGACGGATACGATGACTTCGGTAGAAGCTTTGAAGAAGGTAACAGCTTATTTTTACAAAAGTGTCATTGATTGTTTATAAAATGAAATATAATGTTAACAATAATTACCAAGGAAATTAATATTATCGTAAGGAATAATAAAATTGGTTATGCTATAATGAAAACCAGTAAGAAAGCAGGCACCTTTAGGCATAATGGAAGGGACAAATACCTCCGATTTGAAAAAGTGAGGTTCATGATGACAAGACAAAATCAAAATCCGAATAATCAGAAGCGAAGAAAATCAAAACACATCGTTACGGCAATTACAATTGAGGTTGTGATTCTACTTGCACTGTTTGGAACATATCGTTGGTATGTTGCTATGAAGGCAGACGAAGCGCTGCCGGATACCAAAGCAGAAAGTCAACAGGATACGGAAGATACTGAGATTATTAAGACCTCTCCGGCGAAGGGTGCAGACAGCTCGGAGGGCAATAAGAATTCAGACGATGAGGATAAGCTTACACCGGAGGAACAGGAAGCCCTGGAACAGCAGGATAAGCTGAGCAAGGAGATTAAGGACAGAGAAGCTATCATAGCACAGGCGGACCGTTTGGCGCTTGGCTATGAATATGAGAAAGCGGTCAAGTTGCTGAAGGGTTATGTGGGTACAGAAGGAGATTATTCCAGGTATCCGATTCTGACTCAGGCAATCGACCGACTGGAGAAGGAAAAAAGTGAGCTTGTACTATATGGAGGCTCTTATGATTCTATTACTCAAATCAATCATATCTTTTTCCACTCATTGGTCGCAGATCCAAAAAAGGCTTTTGATGGTGATGCGAAAGCCAAGGGCTATAATATGTATATGGCAACAATTAAGGAATTCGATCAGATCATCGAGAAGCTTTATGAGGATGGATATGTACTCGTTAATATGTCAGATCTGACAGATAAAGTTAAAAAGGATGATATAGAAAGCTATCAGGAAGCAAAGCTTTATCTAAGAAACGGAAAGAAACCCATCGTTCTTTCCATAGATGATGTCAGCTATTATGCTTACATGGATGAGGATGGCTTTGCAAAAAGAATTATTATTGATGAGAACGGAAAATCAGCCTGCGAGATGAAAGCGGAGGATGGTACGATCATCTCAGGTGCCTATGATATTGTGCCGATTCTGGACGAGTTTATCGAGGCACATCCGGACTTCTCGTATCAGGGAGCAAAGGGGCTGATCGCACTGACCGGCTATGAAGGAATTCTCGGCTATCGTACCAATGACAGCAAGTCACCTACCTACGAAGAGGACAAAAAAGCTGTGAAGAAGGTTGCCGAAGCTTTAAAGGCAGAAGGCTGGGAATTCGGTTCCCACAGCTGGGGACATAAGAATATGCAGACGGAGTCACTGGAGCTCTTGAAGAGAGATACAGACAGGTGGTTGAAGGAAGTAGAACCGCTGATCGGGAAGACCGATGTCTATGTATTTCCGTTCGGAGCAGATATTGAGCATACGGTAGGACCGTATACCAGTGACAAATATCTATATTTAAAACAACAGGGTTTTCATGTATTCCTGAATGTGTACGCGAAACCCTGGATGCAGATCAGAAAGGATTATGTAAGAATGGGCCGAAGACCAATTGATGGTCAGGCAATGCTGCAATACCCGGAGCGATTGATGGATTTATTCAATGCCCGGGATGTACTGGACCGGGACCGGCCAGCACAAAACTGGTAGGCGGGGCTACGGCTATTGGATAAAGGGTATGAGAATATTGCGGGAGCAATGGGCTGTTTCAAAATACTGCTGAAAGGAACAGAGAAAGGGTACAGCCGTCCCTCACACACTGGATCCCGGACAGCTTGTCAATTTTGTAAGTCATAATCAAACAAACAAGTTTGTTTGCTATTGCCTTACAAAATTGGCAAACTGTTCGGCAAACAGTGTATGATGGGATGGCTGTACCCTTTCTCAGTTCTGCTGTAGGTTATGATGAAACAGCCCATTGCTTCCGCAATATTTTTATAGTCTACGAACCAATAGCCTGACCTTGCCGCTAGGGTGGAGGGATGAAAGAATTAGCCTGACCTTGGCATCGGGGCGGAAAATGGAATATTATGATTTTGCCGTTAGGACGGGGGATAAGGTAATAGTTTGAGTTATGTGTTAGGAAGGTTTTCTACAGTTAATTCAAAGACAGGATGAGTGTGGCTATACATAAGGGGGACATGGACCCTGCCGAAAAACGATTAGCCAATTTTCGAGTGTGTTACTGCAGGCTAGTTCGTTTTGTGAACGACCGACGTACCTATCAGGGAGGAGCAAAACGTAATAAACGCCTGCAGGAATACCCGAAAATTGAGCTTGTTTTGCGGTAGGGTTCATGTCCTCCTTGTGTATAGGCACACTCATCCGTCCGGAGAGTATGATCTGGTTTTGGGTTTGTCAATAAGTGGTAGACCCCTACGTTGGCGATACGTCTTATTGACAAGTTTTTGCGGGTGACATAGAATGGACTTAAGTTCTTCTATACTTGGAAGGAAGGGAGGATGAACATGAATTTTACTCATTTACATGTGCATACGGAATATAGCTTGTTGGACGGTTCTGGTAAGATCAAGGAGATGGTTGCGCGTGCCAAGGAGCTGGGTATGGATAGTTTAGCGATCACCGACCATGGCGTCATGTACGGTGTCATCGATTTTTATAAAGCCTGTATGGCGGAAGGAATAAAGCCAATCATCGGATGTGAGGTTTATGTTGCTCCGAACTCCAGATTTGATCGTGAAGTCGGTGCCTCCGAGGAACGCTATCATCATCTGGTGCTGCTTGCGGAGAATAATACCGGATATCAGAATCTGATGAAGATTGTCTCCAGAGGGTTTCTGGAGGGCTTTTATTATAAACCAAGAATTGATTATGAGGTGCTGCAGCAGTACAGCGAAGGCATCATAGCTTTAAGCGCCTGCCTTGCAGGTGAGATTGCTACGAATATCCGAAGGGGCTTTTATGCCGAGGCAAAGACGGCTGCCCTGAAGCTGCAGAGTATCTTCGGAGAGAATAATTTCTTCCTGGAATTGCAGGATCATGGAATGCAGGAGCAGAAGGCGGTGAATCAGGGATTATTGCGTCTGTCTCAGGATACCGGAATTAAATTAGTAGCGACGAATGATGTCCACTACACCTATGCAGAGGACTCAGATCCTCACGACATCCTGCTTTGTATCCAGACACAGAAGAAGGTGTCGGATGAGAATCGGATGCGATATGAAGGAGGCCAGTATTTCTTAAAGTCTCCCGAGGAGATGCTTACGCTCTTCCCTTATGCAAAGGAAGCATTGCAGAATACCCACGATATCTCAAGTCGTTGTCATGTGACAATAACCTTTGGTGAATATAAACTGCCCGTCTATCCGGTACCTGCACCTTTCACGGCCTTTGATTATCTGACGATGCTCTGCGAGGAAGGTCTGAAGGAGCGGTATCAGCCTGTAACGCAGGAACTGAAGGAACGCTTGACCTATGAGCTGGAGACCATCAGGAATATGGGCTTCGTAGACTATTTCCTGATTACCTGGGATTTTATTAAATATGCCAGGGACAACAATATCGCGGTAGGACCTGGACGTGGCAGCGCTGCGGGATCGATTGTGTCTTATTCCTTACATATTACAGATATCGATCCAATTAAATATAATCTCTTGTTTGAGCGCTTCCTGAACCCGGAGCGTCTTACCATGCCCGATATCGATATTGACTTCTGCTACGAACGCAGACAGGAGGTTATTGATTATGTAACAGCCAAATACGGTAAGGACAAGGTGGTCCAGATCGTAACCTTCGGTACGATGGCTGCCAGGGGTGTCATCCGAGATGTAGGACGTGCTCTGGACCTCCCTTATGCCCAGGTAGATACGATTGCAAAGATGATTCCTACCGAAATCGGAATCACGATTGAGAAAGCTATGGCTGCGAATAAGGAGCTAAATCAACTCTATGAAAGCAATAGTGAGGTCAAATACTTAATCGATATGTCCAAAAGATTGGAGGGCTTACCCAGACATACTTCAATGCATGCGGCGGGTGTTGTGATTGGTAAGGAGAGTCTGGATGAATTTGTACCACTTTCCCGTTCCTCCGATGAATCCGTTACCACCCAGTTCACTATGACAACTTTGGAAGAGCTGGGCTTGCTTAAGATGGACTTTCTTGGACTTCGCACCCTAACCGTAATTCAAAATGCGGAGCGCTTGGTCAATAAAGTTTACAAGGGCCAGGATTCCTCAGGTACGAAGCATTTTGATATTAAAAAGATAGATTATAACGATCAGAAAGTATATGATCTGATTTCCTCTGCAAAGACAGAGGGTATCTTCCAGCTGGAAAGTGCCGGAATGAAGAATTTCATGAAGGACTTAAAACCTCGAAGCCTTGAGGATATCATTGCCGGAATTGCTTTATACCGTCCGGGCCCGATGGAATTTATCCCGCAGTATGTCAAGGGAAAGAACGAAGCAGGGCATATCACTTATGAATGTCCACAGCTGGAGCCGATACTTTCCCCGACTTACGGTTGTATCGTATATCAGGAGCAGGTTATGCAGATCGTACGTGATCTGGCCGGGTACAGCTACGGCCGGAGTGACTTGGTGCGCCGTGCCATGTCCAAGAAGAAGGAATCCGTGATGATCAAGGAGCGGAAGGCTTTTGTATACGGTAACGAAGAGGAAGGCGTTCCTGGTTGTATTAAGAACGGTATTTCTGAGAATGTTGCCAATCATATCTACGATGAGATGATGGACTTTGCGAAATATGCCTTCAATAAGTCTCATGCCGCGGCTTATGCAGTCGTATCCTATGAGACTGCTTATCTAAAATGCTATTATCCCGTGGAGTTTATGGCGGCTCTTATGACCTCCGTCATAGAAAATCCGGGCAAGGTTTCGGAATATATCTATACCTGCAGACAGATGGGGATCGAGATTCTTCCTCCGGACATCAATGAAGGAGATACCGTATTTACGGTATCGGACGGAGCAATCCGTTACGCACTATCGGCAATCAAGGGTGTCGGAAGACCGGTCATTGATGCAATTGTAGCAGAACGCGAGGAAAATGGACCGTTTGTCACTCTGAAGGATTTTGCCACAAGATTATCAGGCAAGGAAGTAAATAAGCGTACCATTGAAAGCTTTATCAAGGCTGGCGTATTTTCTAATCTGCATCCGAACCGCAGACAGCTGATGATGAATTATGTTCAGATCCTGGATGATATCGCTGCAGACAAGAAGAAGTCCCTGACAGGGCAGATGACACTGTTTGATTTTGCCGGTGAAGAGGAAAAGAATGAGTATGAGATGTCAATGCCAGATATTGCGGAATACAGTAAGGAGCAATTGCTGGCCTTTGAGAAGGAGGTACTTGGCATCTATGTCAGTGGGCATCCGCTGGAGGAATATGAGCTTCGTATCAAGAAGAATGTAACAGCCAATTCTAATGATTTTATGATTGATGAAGAAATTGACAAACCCAGAGTATCCGACGGCAGTCAAGAGGTGATCGGCGGCATGGTTACCTCGAAGACTGTAAAAACAACCCGCAGCAACAGCATGATGGCTTTTATCACACTAGAGGATTTATTCGGCAATGTTGAGGTTATAATATTTCCGAAGGATTATGAGAAATATAAATCTATGATAGAACCCGACCGGAAGATATTCGTCCGCGGAAAAGTAACTGTGGAGGAAGAGAAGGCAGCGAAGTTGATTTGCCAGGACATCATTCCGTTTGACAGCATACCTCAGGAGGTCTGGATCAAATATAAGAGTCTCGGAGACTTCCAGAAAGACGAGCAATCTCTGTACACCTTACTGGATCAATTTGATGGAAATGATACTGTGGTGATCTATTGCGAAGTGGAAAAATGTATGAAAAAACTTCCAAAAAGTAGAAATGTAAAGGTGGATAGGGAGCTGATTCAGCGGCTGATGACAATATATTCGGAAGAAAATGTTCGAATTACAGAAAAGAGTATTGAAAAACAGGGAAAAATAGATTAGAATACTGTAGTCTTTAGTTGTTGATGAAGCGGAGGTTATAACAATGGGAAATGTTAAGACGATTGGTGTGTTGACCAGTGGCGGGGATGCGCCGGGTATGAACGCCGCAATCAGAGCAGTAGTTAGAACTGCTTTAGCGTCAGGCTGTAAAGTAAAGGGTATCATGCGAGGATACCTTGGCTTATTGGAAGAAGATATCATAGATATGGATGCAAGAAGTGTGTCTGATATCATTCAAAGAGGCGGTACCATCCTTTATACCGCACGTTGTTTAGAAATGCTGAAGCCTGAGGTTCAGGATAAAGCAGCGGAGATTTGCAGAAAACATGAAATTGATGGTTTGGTAGTCATCGGTGGTGACGGATCTTTCAAGGGAGCACAGCAGCTGGCAAGAAGAGGTATTAATGCGGTAGGAATACCGGGAACAATCGATCTTGATATTGCATGTACAGATTATACCATTGGTTTTGATACAGCAGTCAATACAGCGATGGAGACCATTGATAAAGTAAGGGATACTTCAACCTCTCACGAACGTTGCAGCGTCATCGAGGTAATGGGAAGACATGCAGGTTATATTGCATTATGGTGTGGTATTGCCAATGGAGCAGAGGATATTCTTCTTCCCGAGCGTTATGAGTATGATGAACAGAGAATCATCAACAGTATCATCGAGAAGCGCAAAAAGGGAAAGAAGCATTATATCATAGTAAATGCCGAAGGTGTTGGTGATTCCAACGGTATGGCTAAGAGAATTGAAGCTGCTACAGGCATGGAGACCAGAGCTACAATCATCGGTCATGCACAGAGAGGCGGCAGCCCCACAACAAGAGATCGTGTCTATGCTTCCATGATGGGTGCAAGAGCGGTAGACTTGTTAGTAGAAGGTAAGACTAAGAGAATTGTCGGCTACAAGGGCGGACAATTTGTGGATTATGATATTGAAGAAGGTCTTGCAATGACCAAGGACATCGATCAGTACATGTTTGATTTATCGGTCAGACTTTCCAAATAACAGATGATCCTAGTTGTTGAAGATTGAGACCGTATCCATTCAGGTACGGATTGACAGAATATAAGCTGGTTAATAATTGCCTGGCGCGATTACTAATCAGCTTTTTCATAAACTGAATTCGTGTAAAATTTTTACTCATATTATTAGTGAGTACTATCATACGACAATGCTCTGCATGAGAATTTACTGAGGAATATTTTAATATTTATTATTAGGGAGGAGGAGTTTATTTATGTATCTTGTAAGCGCATGTCTGGCGGGGGCGCCATGCCGATACGACGGAAAAAGCAAGGGGTATCAGCAGATTGTTGATCTTGTGAACGGTGGAGAGGCAGTCCCTGTATGTCCCGAACAGCTTGGGGGACTATCGACGCCAAGAGCAGCCAGCGAAATCATTGGAGATAAGGTAGTAAGTAAGGAAGGGCAGGACTGTACTGCGGAATTTGAACTGGGAGCGGAAAGAACCCTTGCAATTGCAAAGGCACTTGGGATTACGAAAGCAATTCTAAAGGCTAATAGTCCTTCTTGTGGTTGCGGGAAGATTTATGACGGGACCTTTTCAGGTGTACTGATTGATGGTAACGGCAGAGCGGCAGAATTGCTGATAAAGAACGGTATCAAGGTATACACAGAGGATGAACTGTTACAGTAAAGCCTTTTAGACGAATAGTAAGATTAGGGATGAAATGTTCCCATGAATGAGACGCTTTCGCTCAGCTGCATTACATTTGCGAACGAAATACTCACCAGGAAACAGTTCATCTCTAGTCTTATTTTTTACTATTTGAAGGCTGAACTATAACAGTGACTAGGATACGAATTTGTAAATAACTAGGATACGAATTTGTAAATAACTAGGATAAGATTTTGTAAATAACTAGGATACGAATTTGTAAATAACTAGGATACAATTTTGTAAATAACTAGGATACGATTTTGTAAATGACTAGGATGCAATTTAGTAAATGACTAGGATAAGATTTAGTAAATGACTAGGATGCAATTTTGTGGATGACTAGGATGTGATTTTGTAAGTGGCTTGGATACGATTTTGTAAATTATGTTGATTTTTATACTAAATATGTTATAGTGATGTTTATTAAATAGACCAGGGGAAGGGAGAAGGTTATTTCGACTGAATTGAAGTAACCTCATATTAGGAAAGTGTGAAAAGAAATTTGAGAATACCAAATTTCTCCTGAAGAACTGCGACATGAAATCCATTGGAATTTTATGTCACACTTCTTCTTCAACTTCCAGCATTTGCGCCCGACTCTGTCGGGCATGTCTGGAAGTGTGAAAGAAAAATCACTTTCACAGTGTGAATGGAATAATATTCGCACCTGAAAGAACTCCAAATTGAAATCCATTGGAATTTCATTTTGAACTTCTTTCAGGTATTGTTTGTGCCGCCGTATGGCGGCGGAATGGAGAGAACTATGAAAAACTATGTATTGATTTTTGAGGATTGCTGTTTTTATGAGATCGTGATTCTATGTTACTTTATGAAATTCACAAAGAAGGAAATCGTATTCTGCTCCAAGGATGGTAAAAGTGTAACCTGCATGGAGGGCTTTACTGTGGAAGCAGATATGTCGTTCCAAGATGTGAACCTAGAGGATATCGGGGCTTTCATTATCCCTGGAGGTATCATAGATAATATCAGATCTGAAAGGCTGCTCCATGTAATACAGGAGCTGAAGGAGCGTAAGGTACTGATTGCCGCTATCTGCGCAGGTGTTAATTTGATAGAAGAGGCAGGCATTTTAGAAGGAGTACTTTCGACTCATTCCGAGGATGTGGACTGTATGAGCGATCATAATATTATAACTGCACGAGCAAATGCTTATGTGGATTTCGCTATTGAGTTCGCCAAGAAACTAGATATGTTTGAGGATGAAAAAGATATGTTGGAAACAATAGACTTTTGGAAATACCATAAGCGGGCATAAAATATCAATATAGGTGGTGAAAGAGATGAGTAACCGGACGAAAAAGCTATTATCCTATTACAGACCGCATTTGAAGCTTTTCTTTGCGGATATGTTTTTTGCCCTTGTGGCAGCAGGGATATCCCTGATCTTTCCGATGATCGTCAGGTACATTACGAATGAGGTTCTCACGAAATATGAGATGACACAGGCAGGACCGCTGATCCTACGGATGCTTTTTGTCATGCTTGGGTTGGCGTTACTTGAATTTGTAAGTAATTATTTTATTGCTTATAAGGGGCATATCATGGGAGCACGAATGGAGTTTTCCATGAGAAATGACTTGTTTGAACATTTCCAGAAGCTATCCTTTAACTATTATGATAACCAGAAGACAGGTCAGCTGATGTCCAGAATAACCAATGACCTTTTTGATATCTCGGAGCTATGTCATCACGGTCCTGAGGATATAGTCATTTCCGCGATTAAGATGGTGGGTGCTTTTGTTATTCTGATCAGAATCAATCTGCCTCTGACGTTATTGGTATTCGCTTTCCTTCCCCCGATGTTTGTCTTTGCCTACTATATGAGGGGTCGGATGAACAAGGCTTTTCGCAAGAATAGGGAGAGGATAGCTGAAATCAATGCACAGGTGGAGGATAATCTTTCTGGAATACGAGTAGTCAAATCTTTTGCAAATGAAGATATGGAGATTGATAAATTTCACCAGAGCAATTCCCGTTTTGTAGAAAGCAAGCGTAACAGCTACTGGAATATGGCAGCTTTTCATTCAGGCCTCGGTCTGTTTACTGCTTTCATCAATGTGGCTATGATTGCAGGAGGCAGCCTTTTTATCAGCAAAGGAATCATTGGAATCAGTGATCTTTTAACCTTCCTGCTTTATGTGAATACCTTGATCGATCCTGTGAGGAAACTGATTAATTTCACAGAGTCCTTTCAGAACGGAATTACCGGCTTTGAACGGTTTTATGATATTCTGATGATCCTGCCGGATATTCAGGATAGACCTCATGCTGCGGAGCTTGCACAGGTCGAGGGCAGAATCATATTTAGCAATGTCGCATTCAAATATAATGATACAGTCTCCGAGGTATTTCGCAATATCAACCTGACAGTGGAAGCCGGAGATTACATAGCCCTGGTTGGTTCCTCCGGTGTGGGCAAGACAACAATGTGCAGTCTGATTCCCAGATTCTATGAGGTGTCTGACGGCAGCATTACCATTGATGGTAAAGATATACGAGACATTACAATCAAATCGTTAAGAAGAAATATCGGTGTTGTACAGCAGGAGGTCTATCTGTTCGCCGGAACCGTCATGGATAATATCCGCTACGGCAAACCGGAGGCTACAGAGGAAGAGATCATCGAAGCCGCGAAGAATGCCAATGCACATGATTTTATTTCGGAGCTGCCTGACGGATATGACACTTATATTGGTCAAAGGGGTATCAAGCTATCGGGCGGGCAGAAGCAGAGGCTCAGTATTGCCAGAGTATTCTTAAAGAATCCTCCGATCCTGATCTTCGATGAGGCAACCTCCTCCTTAGATAATGAAAGCGAAAAAGTGGTTCAGGATTCCTTAGAGAAGTTGGCAAAGGACAGAACGACCTTTGTGATTGCACACAGGCTTTCCACTATCAAGAACGCGAAGAAGATTCTGGTACTGACCGAGGAAGGCATCAAGGAAACCGGTACTCATGAGCAGCTGCTGGCGCTGAACGGTATCTATGCAGGACTCTACCGCATGACCTACAAGAATAAGCGGGATAGCGAAGGAGAATAAAACAGCCGTAATATGTATGAAAGATATTTGATTTCATGAAGAAGAGGCTCTTTCAAATAGTGGCAGAATAGAAACCAAGGGACTGTTTCAAAATTATATCTAAAAGCCAAGGTAAGGATAATATGCATCCCATAATGCACTGTTTGACGAACAGAATACTGATATTGTGTGATCAGAAGCGAACATTTATGTTCGATTATGACATACAGTATCAGCATTCTGTCCGGGAATCAGTGTGTGAGGGATGCTGTTATTCTTACCTTGGCTGATTACATATATGAAGCAGTCCCTTGTTTTCTATTCACAATGATATAAAAGAGCCTCGTTAGCAAAATTTTCATACATATTCCGGCTGTTTTTATGGAACGCTTTTCATTATTGCAACGTCTAATAGTTAAGAAAGGAAAGATAGCTGCTTTATGCATCCGATTTTATCATTTACATCGTCCAGGGTTACATGTATACTATATTTTAGCTATGCAGGAAGATTTGCGACAGACGATAATAATAAGGTATAGTATAGGGGGATATTAGGATGCAGAAGGATACACCTAAGGATCTCCTGGAGAAAGTACCGGAGTATGATATAGAGACCCTAATGAGGCAATATGGCAATGATGTACTGCGAACGGCTTACATGTATGTCAAGGATATTCATACTGCGGAGGACATTTTTCAGGATGTCTTTATCAAAGTCAATCAGAAGCTGGCAACCTTTGAAGGAAATTCAAGTATTAAAACCTGGATTATTCGAATTACCATTAATACTTGCAAGGACTATATAAAAAGTGCCTGGAACCGGCGGGTAGTACCGATGATGGAATATCAGGAGGATGCGATTGTCAGTGAGACAGATTACGACGAAGTTGAGAAAAAGGATACGAAAGAATTGATCAAGAAAACAGTTCTTTCTTTACCGGCTAAATATAAGGATGTTGTACTATGTGTTTATTTTCAGGAAATGACAATTACGGAGGCGGCACAGACGCTAAATATTGCCGAAGGGACCGCGAAAAGCAGATTGTCACGAGCCCGGTTGAAGCTAAAATCTATGTTAGAAGGGAGGATTTCAGATGAGTTATCATAATAGGAATAAGGATAGAAAGAATGAAATCGATGATATGGATATCAAATCGCATCTGAATACTTCTCTTGATTTAGAAGGAATCAGTGTCTCGGAGGAATTATTCCAAAGAACTCTGGCTGCAATCAAGGAGCAACAGGAACAAAGAGAAGAGCATAGCACATCAAAGGGCGAGGAAAAGTTCGGAGCAAAAATCGTTCCCTGGGGTCGTTATGTACGAAGTTTTGCAGGCGTCGCAGCTGCTTTGATTATTGTTGTTGTAGGGTATAATGTAATAAAGCAGATGCCGATTGTAAAAAATGAGACTACTTCAATGGATAGTGCAGCTCCGGAAGCAAATCTGATGATGGATCAGTCTGCTTCTGAAGAAGCAAAGACAGAAATGGCTACGGGAGAGATACCTGCAGCAGCGAGCTCAGCGGCAGATTCAACAGCGGCAACGGATGCAGATCAGGCGACCCTTGAGGCTTCGGAATATACAATCTCCGCCGAGACTTATGGCGATGTAGGCAAAGAGGGAGCATCAGCAAAAGTAGGCAGTGCAGCAAATACTAACGGACAGGAAAGCTTAGAAGGGGAGACCCTGATCACCTCGATACCGGAGGATGAATCCAAGACCCGTGAATTCAGTACCACCCTTCGCAGCACAAATGATTCTGTTGTAACCTATAGCTTCCGCGATATCTTTGTTCCAACACCGGAGGAAGCAGAATATATCACAATTTCAAGTAACAAGTCGGGTACCTCGATCACCCTGACTGCATTGGAGGATATTCAGGCATTTTATCTGGTCATGGATTCGCATCAGTTTACCGAAGAAGGTCAGGAGGCTTCGAATGATCAGGACTATACGGTTGAACTGAAGGATCCGAATACTCAGGCCATGTATACGATGTATTTAGGAGCGAATGTGATCGTTAAGTATACACAGGAGGACAATGTATCTGAGAGCGTGTATTACCCTGAGAATGATACACTTTTGAAGCAGGATATCGATAAGTTTTTACAGGAGTATAGTGAATAAAGGCTTCAAAGATGCTTTTATCTGAAAGAGAGTACTTGATACAAAAGATACTATTCGTAACATGAAACAAATAGAAAGCAACTAGAGAACCAGTAGAGAACCAGTAGAAAGCAAGTAGAAAACAAGTAGAAAACAAATAGAAAACAAATAGGATACAAGCAGAAAGCAAGTAGAAAACAAACGGACTAGCTTCCCTATAGTGTAATATGGGAATGCTAGTCCGTTCGTTTTCTATCCTGTACTTCTTTATAACATCTTCTTTTCTAGTTTGCTAAAGTGCTATGGCAGCTCCGGCGCTCTAGAAATGCAGTCAAAGAATTAATGCTCATCCTCTGCATTATCTCCGGCTTGTTCGGGGGCAGCTTCTGCAGTCTCTGTTTTCTCACCCTCGGGACTTAGATTAATCGGAACATAGCCTCTGGAATCCTTTTCTGTTTCTTCTTCCTCTTCATCAAAATCTTCAAAATCATCCTCGAAATCATCAAAATCATCGGAAGAATCTTTCTTAATATAGTTCTTATAGAAATAATAAGCACCGGCTACGACGGATGCCAAAGTAATCGTTCCAAATACGAATTTACCAAATTTCTTCATTTAGTAATCATCCTTTCGATTTTTATTTATATACTATTATCCCATTATAATTCGGTTTTATAAAAAAATAAAGCAAAAATTCGTTATATTTGAAAATATTGCTAATCCTAACTTTACATTTTATTTTAAATACATTATTATGAAATGGGCTGTGAGATTTGCGCAAATAAGGGAAAGGCAGGGAGAATTGAATGAATGTTGGCTTATTTTCGGAGACCTATTACCCTGAGATCAACGGGGTGGCAACCTCAGTATATTTGTTAAAAAAAGAGTTGGAAAAGCGGGGACATAATGTTTATGTGTTTACGACGACGACACCCGGAGCCCCTGAGCAGGAGCATAATGTTTACCGTGTACCAAGTATTCCGTTTGTTTTTATTACAGAGCGAAGGGTAGGACTCTTTTATCATCCGAAACTTGCCCATATCATAAAGAAATTGAATCTGGACATTATTCATACCCATACGGAATTTTCCTTGGGGATTTTCGGACGTATTATGGCCAAGGAGCTGAAGCTCCCGATCGTCCATACCTATCATACAATATATGAGGATTATACACATTACCTGACCCACTTTAAAGCACTGGACAGGCGGGCCAAGGCTTTTGCCAGGACCTACACCAAGCTTTGCTGCAATACCGTGGAACAGGTAATCGTACCGACAGAGAAGACGAAGAGACTTCTGATGGCTTACAGTGTCCATAAAGACATATCCATCGTTCCGACAGGGATTGATTTAAGTAAATTTGATCGTGATAAATATTCAGAGGATGAGATAGAAGCACTTAGAAGGAGCTATGGAATTCAGAAAGAGGATAAGGTACTGATATACATCGGACGGGTATCCCAGGAGAAGAATATCGAAGAAATTCTTCGTGCAATGCCAGAATATATGGCTTCCAGGACGAATGTCAAGTTTGTTATTGTCGGCAGCGGACCCGAGCTCGGTAAGCTTCAGGAACGTGCATACGAACTGGGTATCGCTTCTCAGATGATTTTTACAGGCTCGAAAGCCTGGGATACGATCGGCCTGTATTATAGGCTTGGAGATGTTTTCGTCAGTGCGTCCCGTAGTGAGACTCAGGGCCTGACCTATATTGAGGCAATGGCCTCCGGTCTTCCTGTCGTGGCAAGGGAGGATAAATGCCTGGAGGATATCCTGGAACAGGGTAAAAACGGTTATACGTTTATAGACCGGGAGGGACTTTACCACGGATTGGACCAGATATTATTCCTGGATCAGGAGACTGACTATTTAGGAAATGCACTAGATAAGGTGAGAAAGTATTCCATGCAGGAATTTGCTTATCAGGTTGAGCAAGTTTATGAAAAAGTCATGTCCCGGGACAGAGTTTTCCAAAAGCGGAAGTTGCTTCAGAATAGACGGATTGGTTAACCAAATACCGGCTGACACGGATGAGATAATCTAAGAAAGGGAAACAGGATGAAGAGGGTAGAAGTAGCAGAACAATTATTTAGTGAAGGCTATAACTGTTCACAGTCTGTATTTGCGGCCTTTAGTGATTATTATGGAATTGACCGTGATACGGCGCTCAAGCTTTCCGCGTCCTTTGGCGGCGGTGTTGGCCGCATGAGGGAGGTTTGCGGAGCCGTATCCGGTATGTGTATGATTGCCGGACTTGAGACAGGCTCTGTGAAGCAAATGGATGATGAAGGAAAGAAGTATAACTATGAAGTGGTTCAACTCTTATCGGAGGAATTTAAGAAGCTGAGCGGTTCTATCCTATGTCGTGAGCTGCTTGGATTGGACAATAGTACACTTAAGACAGCAACTCCTGAACCCAGGACGAAACAATATTACAATACCAGACCCTGCTCTCAGCTGGTGAAAGACGCAGCAGAGATCATAGAACATGTATTGTACGCAGTCACTCCTTTGGAAGTCTCGACAGAGGAGCTCCAAAGAGAAACAGCTGCTCTTGCTGAGGAGATTTGGCACGAGCATTATGATACGCTTCTCGGGAAAGCTCAGGTGGATTACATGGTAGCGAGATTTCAGACGGAGGCTGCAATCAGAGGGCAAATCGAGCAGGAAGGCTATGAGTATTACCTTTTAAAATGCTTTGGGGGTACCTGTGGTTATCTGTCTGTGAAGAAAGAAAAGGATGACCTGTTTTTAAGTAAGTTCTACATTGCTAAGAAGTATAGGGGAAGAGGCTTCGCACGTCAAGCTATGAATTTTCTGGAAAATGTGTGCCGAGATAATCGACTTTCAAGGATAAGGCTGACAGTTAACCGGCATAATGAGAACAGTATCAAAGTATATCAAAGCCTTGGTTTTAAACAAACTGGGGAGAAGGTTACTGAGATTGGTGAAGGTTTTGTGATGGATGATTATCTGATGGAAAAAGCACTTTAGAGCTTTACTTGTAGGTAATTAGAACCAAAAACAGGCAGTTAAGAAAAAATTAAACATTACGACAAGATTTTGACATTAAAGATATGATATGATACCATATATAGTAATAAATGCGAAGCAAAAGACTGCTTTGCACTATGGAAGAACTGTGAAGAATCACAACGTGAATTTATGATACATCAATTCATGCATGTGGTGCTCATTTCTGGTTCTTTATTTAAATGATATAGTTTATACATTAATGCAAATCAGGAGGCGGGTAGAATGAAATTGAAAATGAGCAAAGGAATCGCCTTAGTTCTGTCCTTGATGCTGGCAGTACCGATTATCTGGCTTACAAGTACTTCGGCGGTAAGCGCAGCGGCTACTCCTAAATTCAAGAATAGTAAGGTGGAGATCACGGATGTTGGGGATACCTATACGCTGGTGATCAACAACAAAGTAAAAGGAAGTAAGTATAAGTTTACTTCATCCAGAAAAAGCGTCGCAACAGTATCCAGTAAAGGTGTTGTTACCAGCATCGGTGCGGGATCGACTACGATAAGCTGTAAGATTACATATCCCAGCAAGAGTACCAAGACGATATCCTGTAAGGTAACGGTAATCTTACCTGCAGATCAGATTGTTATAACAAATGAAACTGAGGTAAACGGCGCTCATGTCATGAAACAGGATGCTACCTTTGATTTTGAGTATGCACTGACTCCTGTAAATGCAACTGATCAGGCTTATTGGTATGTGGGTAAGGGTGATTGCATTACTGTCCTAGACAGCAAAACAGGAGTTGTCAAAGCCACGAAACCCGGTAAAGCAACCTTGATGGTAAAGGCAGTCAAATCCTATGCAGCAGGAACAGTCGATAAGAGTATTGTGAATGATTCTATTATTATAGAGGTAGTAGGACCTAAGGCAGAGATTAAGAGTGCTGATATCACCAGTACCACCGATATTGTTGTTACTTTTGACAGCCCGGTAGATAAGAGCACTGTCATTGACGCGAACGGTAAACTGACCAGTAATATTTTGGTTTCATTATTACCGGATTCCAAACAGGTTCTGGCAAAGGATCCCGGCGTCCTAACACCATCCTTATCTGCAGATGGGATGACACTTACGATAACCGCGTCTAAGGTATTCGATGGAATTTATGCTATAAACTTTACGAATGGTATTAAGACAACCACAGGAGTTGCAATGGAAGAATGGTATAAGCAACTGAATTATGTGGATAATTCAGCTCCTGTGATCAATGCTGTAGAGTTGGATGATACAGGCTTTGTAAATAAGATAACCTTCTCTGAGGCAATTGATATCACTAATTTTAAGGTTTCAAATGCACAGGTAACTGCCGGAACAACTGCTGATGCTGCTACAATAAGTATCATCAATAATAAGTTGAATTATGTTCTAAGCACAAATAAAAAGGTACTGACCTTGAATTTGTCCGGAATCAGCACGGTTGATTATGGTAAAGCCTTTACAGTTATTTTGTCCGGCATTAAGGATATGAACGGTAATGTAACGCCAACCGCTTATTATACTACGGTAGTTCGTACTGAAACCACCCAAAAGGCTCAGGCAGTACCGATCAGTATCGTCCGTACAGCCTATAATGTATTAACAGCAAACTTTACAAGAGGTATTCAAACCCCGGGATCAATTACTGTTAACAATGGATCTTCTATTGTTGGTATCGTAGATCCTGAGAATAATAAAAAAGTCAATTATACAATATCAGATTCCGATGCTAGCTTAATGGGCGTTATCAATGTTACCATCGTAAATTGGAACAGCTACAATGTCATACCAACGGATGTTTCTTCGTATACACCAAAAACCTTTGCTGTAAACTTTACCTCGGATTCAACTCAGCCTTATCTTACAGCTTATGAATTTGATGCAGCAACCAGTACTTTGAAGTTGACCTTTACAGAAAATGTACAGTTGGCAGCAAATACCGGAATTTTAGTTACTTCCCTAAGAACACTGACAGACGAGACTTTATCAGGAACAAATATCAATTATACGAAAATGACTACTTCAGATCCTGAGAATATCGTGCAGCTTAAATTATCGAATATGACAACGCTTGGTACTTATACCTTCAATCTTGATGCGGGCTTTGTTACGGATGGCTTTAAGAATAAAAACCTTCAAAGAAGTTTGAGTATCAGTAATACTAGCGGTTCCTCGACTGAGCTTCCTGCTCCTTACATGATTCGTCAATCAACTACGAATCCGAATGAGATTTATGTGGAATTTGCGAATATGATCGATTATGTATCAGCTCAGAATATCAATAATTATAAGATTACCGGTGTTACTATCTCGACTGCACAGGTTACCAAGAACGCAAAAGAAACCGGAGCTACTGTAGTACTGACCGTACCGGATGGGGCTATCGATATCACGGTAGATCGTCCAGTTACAATCAAGGGTATTCTTGGATATGGTGGAAGTTATACGGCGATTACAAACTACACTACCAGTATAACACTGAAGGAGAATAAAAAGCCCCAGTATGCGGGAATAAGTTATGCATCTGGCACTGTTCAGCTGAGATTTACTGAGGATATCAAGGGATCAATGACTGTTAAATTGACTGTGCTGAATACCGGAGTGGAGGTTCCATGTACGGTAACTGTGAGTGGTATCAATGTAATCATCGCTCCTACCTATACACCCGCCAATGGAACAATATTAAGACTCCAGATTCTTTCGAATAATATTACAGATGCCAACGATAATCCTGTGATACCAATGACTTCTGTATTACCGGTAACAGTAACTTACTAGAATGTATACAAAAATAGATATATTTGTTATAATAATTATATATTAGGGCGGAATGGAAACAGGTTTGATTAGTACCATTTCCATCGGAGCCTGAGAGGAAGCACTCTCAAAATGTCAACTTGAATTTTGAAAGTGCTTTTCTCTTATCTTTTCTTTCACATAAACAGATACATTACATAAGACTAAGGAGGAAAAATATGTACAGCTTTAAAGACGAGTACCGAACAGGAATTGAGAGCATTGATGTGGAACATCAGAAGTTATTTGAAATTGCTAACCGTGCGTATGAGACCCTGATGGATGATTTCATACCGGACAAATACGACTATATCGTAGATATATTGAATGAGTTAAAGGATTATGCTGCATTTCACTTCCGTCACGAGGAAGAATATATGATCAGTATCCGTTATAAGAGGCTTATTTCACAGAAAGCATCCCACGATGAATTTATCGAAAAGATATCTTCTTATGACTTAAGTAAAATAGACGAAAACCAGAAGAGTGTCATCGTTGAGCTTCTCGATTATCTGAATGAATGGCTGATCCATCACATTATTGGAAGCGATAAGCTCATCGGACAGGAGTAGGATCTTGATTTGATAGGCTATGAAGCTTTTGAGGGAGCAACGTCACCCCATTTCGAAGTTTTTATGCTACGCTCGCGCCAGTACTCCCTACTTTGTGAACAGGGAGCTACTGACAGGCACATAGCTACGCAGAAAAACTTCGAAATGGGATAACATTACTCCCTCAAAAGCATTTTATACTGTGAAATGAATTAGATTATCCTAAGAAACTTACTCCGTCAATCGTTAATGAGATTATTTATATATCATTAATCTCACCACGGTCACTTACGACCCTTTGTTAATTCACCCTTCAATCAAACTACTTGGTTTCGAAGGTCCTGGTGAAGATATCGCTTTTCTCAAGAAGGCTTTCAATGGTATCCAGTCCGAGGCGGTGGAGTAGTTCGATCACGTAGGGATTATCAATCGGGGATACGTAAGGAGCTGCATTTCCGTACTCCTCGACATGCTCTCTGCCGATTTCATGAGGAATCAGGACGCGGGGACCGCCGACGCAACCGCCGACACAACCCATTCCCTCGAAGAAATTAGCAGTCGTATTACCGGAGAGCAGGTCGTTGATCATCGCTTTACAGGCCGGGACGCCATCCGCCTGTTGAGTCCGTACCGTAATCTTTCGACCTGGATTCAGTCGCTCAACCGTGGTCTGTACGGCTTCGCTGACTCCACCGGTATGAGCATAGATCCTGCCGGCACGGGAAGAGTGGTCTTTTTCACTTTCCTCCATCTGTGCCGGATCAATTTCCATGACATCGAAGATATCCTGTATCTCCCGGAAGGTGAGAACATAGTCAACCGCATCGGCAATATCCTTTTCCTTTGCTTCGGCTTTCTTCGCAAGACACGGTCCGATAAATACGGTGAGGGCATCAGGATGCATCACTTTTACAGCACGCCCGCTGGCAATCATCGGTGAAACAGCCGGCGGAACATGAGGCATTAAGTCTTTATATATTTTTCTTATCATCGCAATCCACATAGGACAGCAGCAGCTGGTTAGCTGATAGTCCTCTTCTGTCAGTATCTTAGCATCAAATTCCAGGGCCTCCTTCAAAGTGAGAATGTCAGCGAAGAGGGCAACTTCAATCATTCCGTCAAAGCCGATTGCTTTTAGAGCGTTTCGCAGCTTTCCGGGGGTAACCTCACTGCTGAATTGACCGAGGAAGGCAGGTGCGACAAGAGCATAGACCAGGCCCTTATGCGACCGGATTGCCTGTAGTGCAGGGATGACATCCTTACTTTCTGTGAGGTTCTTGGCGCGACATTCCTGAATACAAAGAGAGCAGCCGGCACATTGCGCCTCATCAATGGCCATATCACCGGTCTCTCCGGGATGGATGGCATGGAATGGACAAACCTTAACACAGGTTGGATCTTCACAGTTACATTCACCGGTATGCCAGACGATGGGATGCTTCTCGGGATGCAGCAGACAATCAAGCTGATGCGTGTCATAAAGCTCCATTTTTTCAAGAAAGCTCATATCCTTTTCCTTCAACGTTCTGAACAATACCTCATAATACAACTCTTCAAATGTCTTCATAAGTACCACCGAAATCCTTTCACAAATAATCTCAATTTGTTTATCCTATTATTGTAACTGTATCAGGGATTTATACTTCCTTTCGATTTCTGATATTGTACCAGCTCTTTATTTAGCTCTCTGGCGTTTTTAACATCCAGCAGCCATGATATTACTGATACGGACAGAGTAATGAAAAGTATAGCGACTGCCTGGGGAAACAGCAAACGGAACTCATGGTAACCGTGCATGAACATAAAGCCCAGCAGGAGTAATTCAATGAGTACAAGCTGAATCAGCTTTCTGAAAAACATTTGGCGGATACTCAATTCTTTTCTGGAATACATAACGATGGAAGGAAGCATACTCAGGGCACCATAAAAAAGAGGAGAAAAGAAAGCATCGTAGCCAAAGGTTCGGTCTGGCTCGAAAATCAGTCCAAGTATGGCCATAGCCAGGGTTACAAGTGTAACCACAATAAAGAAGCTGGTAAATAGACTTTTCAGAAAATCCTTAGGATTCATTGGCAGTCCCTCCTTTCAGACGACGCTTCAATTGGTTGACATATTTTCTTGATATGATGACGACCTCGCCATTATGTAAGGTTGCAGCAAAACGACCGTTTAACGCCGGCTTCAGTGAGGTAATCTTCATCAGGTTAATGATAACTGCCTTAGAGCAGCGAAAAAACTGTTTTCTGCCATGCGCTTCCTCGAATTCATACAGCTTCATTTTCAACTCATACACCTTATCCTGGGAATAAGCAAAGACGTGGTTGTCAACGGATTCTACGTAGCAAAGCTCCGACAAGGGAATCAGATAGGTATGACCCCCCTCGAAGGCCTCCAGATTCTCCCCGCGGGATTTGATAAAGGCTTCAATCTCAAGGACTTCCTCTGTAATCTCATGGCATAATATAAGAACCTGTTCTTCTGCCTGTGGCCTGGCGTGTTCTATGGTGACCTTCATGATCTGTTTCATTCCTCCTGCCGGAAGGCAATTCTCATTTTTGAAGAATTGCGTTCCTTGTTATCTTGAAAGAGGAAGGTGCTTATTCAAAACTTTATGAGATCAGTAGACCTCCTTCAGAGTGAGCTGACCGGACCCTTTCAGATAGTAATTATAGTAATTTAAGATTACATCATTCATGGTCGTTATGCAATATGTACGATCAATATTCCCTGTCCCGAGCATGGACGCAAGGGTAGGAGAGAAGAAGGGCAGGTCGGTAAAATTTAAGTGACCGGCTTGATCAAAATGTATTTCCCGTCCATCCAGCGCATTTGCAATCGTTACATTATTGGCATATTGATCGCCATAGGACAGCCCTTCCTGATAATGATCAGTAGAATCGATTGCAAGCAGAGGGATGGGATAGGCCTCTTGGTTTAGCTGATACTTACCGTTTTGATAGGACAGTTCTTCCCCAAGCATGGAGCCATCGATATCAATGACAGCATCGATATCCTTACGCTGTCTTCCGATAGCCACAGAAGTAGCTCCACCGAGAGAATGACCCATCACACCGATCGTCGTTAAGTCAGTATGTTGAAAAACTGCATCCTTTTTCGCGCTCTCTGTCAACTGCTCAATTGTATCCAGGACAAAATTCATATCATCGGTACGAAGCTTAAGCCAGCCCTGAGTAGTGCTAAAGATTTCATCCTCAGTAGAACCGCTCTCATTGATATTTGAGGCTTGCTGCAGAAAGGCCTGATTTACGGTGATAATCTTTCCGTCTGTCTGCTTTGTAAAGAAAGCATGGTAGGGATGATCGATGCTGCAAACCACATAACCATTGCTTGCTAGTTCGGCAAAGGTTGAGTAATTACTCATACGAAAGCCAAAGGCTCCATGGGAGAAGACTACCAGGGGAAACTTCTCCCCGGTATCGATATCAGGATACCAGAACTGTACTGTGACCTGTCTCTTCGAACCATCCTCTTCGAAGGATTCCACACGGCTTTCATCCGTCCAGGTATAGCTTGTGGTCGCGAGCTGATAACTTCCGGAGGGGGTAAGCGGGTTGTTCTGAGGAAATAGAAGTGCCGGTAGACAGGATGGTAGGATCAAAAGGATACTTCCTGCAAATCTGCCGATGGTTTTGGACAACCGGTAAGGCCTTTCGTTTCTTTTTCTTATCAGAGAAATTGCAGCTAAGCTTCCGCGTACTACCAGAAATGCGAGTAATACCAACCAGCGGAAACTAAAAACCACTACTCCCGCAATTAACAGTAAGATAAACAAAAATAACTCTCCAAGGTGAAGAATTGCCTTCTGCTTTCGGAAGGGATTCTTTTGAAATATTTGAAGAAAAAGGAATATGGTCTCTGAAACAACCAATAATAAAAATAGTATGATACCAATCATAATGCTCCTCCATTTTTGTCCTGCAGTATCTATACAGACACTGTAGATAAATTTGTTTTCATGTAACTAGTGGCAAGTATATGATATGTTTTTCAGCCTTTCAAGCGCTCAAACGGTAAGATACAAAAAGGGCATGCAAGATGCACAACCCGAGATTGTCTTAGGAACAAAGTGTCAGCTGGCTGACACTTTCGTACTATTTGCCACACAGATTGCTTATTGTGCTTTACTAGGATTTGGATTTGTTTTATAATAGAAACTGCTTAAAGACCTTTCGGAAAATGAAGAATATGGAGAAAAGAATTGAAGGAACAATCTAAAAAGATACACGTCTTAGCCATCAGGCTTTTATTTTATATATACATTATTTTATTATCTTATTTCTTGTTTTTTAGTGAACATTACGGCAGAGTCGGCACGATGGAAGATTATCGGTATAATCTTGAACTATTTAAGGAAATTAAGCGCTTTATCGAGTATCGGCAACAGCTGGGCTTCGAAAGCGTAGCAGTGAATATATTAGGCAACATCTTAGCGTTTTCACCCTTTGGCTTTCTGCTTCCGATGATGAACGGACGTTTTCGTAATTTCTTTCGGCTGTTTTTCACTTGCTTTCTCTTCACACTGTCAGTGGAGTTGTTACAGCTTGTTCTACGGGTCGGAATTTTTGATGTGGATGATATTTTTCTGAATACGCTTGGGGGCATTATTGGCTTCATTACTTATACGGTATTCAGCGCGTCTGGTCGCAGGAATTGCGGGAAGAAAGGGAATGGCAGGAGGAGATAACAATGTTTCGTAAAAAAAATAAAGAGATGATACATTTCTCAGGGAGAAGGCATACAAAAACCGGGATTTTCTCAATGATTATCGGTATTGTTACAGTAACAGGTTTTCTTACCTTGAGCATCATCTCCGGTATGAACGGAGGACGAGGAGGCTTTGTGCTGGGGGTATTAGGATTGTTCCTGTTTGGGCTTGCCATCTTTGGCTTTATTCTTTCCTATCGAGCATTTAAGAAGAAAGATATATTCTATCGTTTCCCGATTGTAGGAGCGATACTGAACGGCTTTATGACAATCCTGTTTATGATTGTATATATCCTTGGTTTCGGAGGTTGATTATGAAGCAAAGGATGATGGAGATAAGGAGCTATTGAACAGAGAAAGGGAGGAAGAGCCTCCCTTTTGATATAGAATAATAAAGTGAGGATGATTTCAGATGAAATATAATGAATTATTCAAAGATGAGAATGAAGCAATACAGGAAAGATATGAGTTATGCATAGAACGGATCGATGCGATCCTTAAGGAGGAGACGGTAAGAGAACCCTTCCGACAGTATTTTCATAGGACAGCAGCTTTTATTAAGCTTGTAAGTAATACAGCAGAAATGGCTATGGAGGACCGATTGGGAGCGCTTTCGCTATCCGAACTGAAGGGGCTCAATCAGGCATTGTATGAGGATATTTCGGGAGACAATTATCATGTCAGCTTTACCAATCCCTCTTATGCCTGCGCTAAGCTCGGAGATAAATTCGGAAAGCTCCTTTCGTTTCTGGCAACGGAGCTGCGTTCCCTCATAGTTTATGCCTATGAGTGCAGACGCTACGAGTTTACGATCTACATGGAGCTTTTAATAGAGATCTATAATTATTTTGAAGAGGAAGATGAATATACCTATAAGGATGTTAAGCGCGCTATTTACGACTTTATGAGCGATTATTGCGATGTGCTGGTTTCTCATAGAATGCGTGAACTGGTGGATTCTGATCTGACCTTTGCGGGTGACATTATTCTGGAGGCTGATCTGGCAGATCTTCGCTATCTATACAGCTATGGTGAATATATCACGGAGAATGAGATTAAGACGGCAGAGTTTTTGAACTCCTTACCGGAGGAGCAGATACAGGCAATGGCAGATACCTATACAGAAGGGTATCGACTTGGATTTATTAACAATCGTAAGGACCTAAGTAAGAAAAGGTATGTCAATATCCGTTATCAGATCGGGTATGAGCGAATGGTGCGCCATGCAATCTGCAATTTTAAGAAGATGGGTCTTGAGCCGACCATCTATCGTGCAGCGAATAATGCGGTCAATAAGCTTCAGCATCTCAAGATTGGTTATCATGCTACCAGTCCGAATAAACAATATGACTATGATCATCGCTTCGATATCGGTCTCTTTTTTGACAAAGCCTTTAAGGAAAGAAAATTAGAGTGTGTGAAGCAGGCTTTGGAGCAATATAAGGAGAAGGCTGCACGGTATGCCGGACCGGCTGTGATCGAGGTGTTCGGTGAAGAATTATTTGCACCTGAAGACAAGAAAGAGGCTGTTAAGCTGGATAAACGCCAGCAGAGGCTTTATGTGGAATTGAATAGTCAGGATAATTTTATTAAGAATGAATATCTGAAGCTGGATGAAATCTCCTTTACCATCATTTCCTATCCGGTACCGGAGATTGGAGAGGCTTTTCACGAGATCTTTGCTGAGACGGTCAAGGTGAATACCTTGAACAGCAAGCGTTACGGAGAGATACAGCAGTGCATCATCGATGCACTGGATTTGGGAGAGTATGTACACATTTTGGGAGCAGGCTATAATCACACGGATATCATGGTTAAGCTTTATTCGCTAGGGGACAGTTCGAAGGAGACTATCTTTGAGAACTGTGTCGCAGATGTCAACATTCCGGTTGGAGAGGTATTTACATCTCCTGTATTAGCGGGTACCAACGGAGTACTGCATGTGCCCAGAATTTACTTAAGGGATCTGGAGTATCGGGAGCTGACATTAAAATTTGTTGATGGTCTGACGAAGGAGTACACCTGCAAGAATTTTAATGAGGAAGAAAGGAATAAGAATTTCATCAAGGAGAATCTCTTATATAACCATGATTATCTTCCTCTGGGTGAGTTTGCAATCGGTACCAACACCACTGCTTATATGATGGGAAAACGCTTTGATATTGCACCCAGGCTTCCGGTATTGATTGCGGAAAAGACGGGACCGCACTTTGCCATTGGGGATACCTGCTACCATATGAGCGAGGAGGTTCCGATCTATAATCCTGACGGTAAGGAGATTGTTGCAAGGGACAATGAAATCTCACTGCTTCGTAAGACAGAGCCTTCCAAGGCGTATTTCAGTTGTCATACGGATATCACGCTTCCCTATGACGAAATTCAGGAAATTGCGGTGGTGCGTAAGGACGGTAGCAGGATACCGATTATTCAGAACGCAAGATTCGTATTAAGGGGAACAGAAAGCTTAAACGAAGCTTTTAATTAATAAGTCTTGAGTGTCAAAAGGACACATCATTTACATGATGTGTCTGTATTACACAAGAATAGCAGTTGAAAAGCAAGCTTTTCACATACTATTCTTGTGTAATAAGTCATCTCTGCATGCGCAGCGTGACCTTTTGACACATAGATTAATAGACGATTATAGGAGGGGAACGATGTTACAGATTAAGAATTTTTCAAAAAGCTATAAAAGCGAAAAGAAAGCTGTGGATAGCTTGAACCTTGAGGTTCATAACGGGGACATTTTTGGTTTCATCGGTCATAACGGTGCAGGAAAGACGACAACCATACGATCCGTCGCGGGAGTACTGGATTTTGAAGAGGGAGATATTCTGATCGGAGGAGTTTCCATTCGCAAGGATCCGGTGGCCTGTAAGAAGCAGATGGCGTATATACCGGATAATCCGGATTTATATGAACACCTGACCGGAATTGGATACTTGAACTTTATCGGAGATATCTATGAGGTAAAAAGATCAGAGAGGGAAGCATTGATCAAGGAATATGGAGAAGCCTTTGAACTGACTGCGAATCTGGGAGATACCATCTCCTCATATTCCCACGGCATGAAGCAGAAGCTGGCAATTATGGCGGCTCTGATCCATAGTCCGAAGCTGTTGATATTAGATGAGCCATTTGTGGGGTTAGATCCGAAGGCTGCATTCACATTAAAGAGTATCATGGCGCAGAAATGCCAGGAGGGATGTGCGATTTTTTTCTCTACGCATGTTCTGGAGGTTGCGGAGAAGCTCTGCAATAAAATTGCAATCATTAAGAACGGAAAGCTGGTTTCCTGCGGCACGACTCAGGAGGTAAAAGGTAACTCAAGCCTGGAGGATGTGTTTATGGAGCTGATTGACGAGAAATAATTAAGTATGCTAACGCCCAAGTTTACAGGGGTTCGTAAGATTGGAGGTTGTTATGAAAAAGATTATGCGGTTGGTCAGCGTGCAGTTGTGGGCAGTACTGGGGGATGTGCTTTCCATTGGAACCGGCAAAAAGAGATCCTCTAAAGTGATTTATGGAGGAGTTGCGCTCTTTGTACTGCTGATCGGAGGGGTCTCCTTCTTCTATAGCCTGATGCTCGGTACAGGACTTAAGCTTTATAACAGTATAGGACTTTTGCCCTCTTTGGTGATGGCAGTTACCTGTTTCGTTATTCTGCTTACAACGACATTTCAGATTAAGGGAACGATCTTTGGGTTTAAGGACTATGACATGGTGATGTCTCTGCCAATCAGCACGGCAGGAATCGTGGCAAGCCGAATTATTATCCTTTATATCGTTAATATTGTCTTTGTCGCTGTAATTATGCTTCCTATGATGCTTGCTTACGGAATACTTGCGAATCCTAATCCGTTGTTTTATTTGTATGGATTTATTGCAGTGCTTATTCTGCCGTTGGTTCCGATTATCGTAGCATCCTTCCTTGGGACACTGATTGCGTATGTTGCCTCGAGATTCCGTTTCAGCAATCTGATCAGCATTATCTTTACCATGGGAATTCTTGTAGCTTTCATTGGTTCGACCTTTACGATCAAAGAGGATGGGCAGGCATTGGTTAATATGGGAAAGGCTATGACAGACCAGGTCAATTCTCTGTATCCGCTGGCCAGACTTTACACGGAAGCGGTGGTAGAGTTTCAACTGTCGTCCCTTCTGCTGTTTATCGGGATATCTGTTCTTTTCTTTGCCCTTTATGTTATTGTAGTGAAAGTAGTATTTACAAAGATTAATACGTCATTAATGACCGGTAGTTATCGAAGAAAGTTTAAGCTTGGCAGGCTGAAGACCTCCTCACCCTTTACAGCGTTGTACAAGAAGGAGTTAAAACGTTACTTTGCTTCTTCTGTTTATGTGATCAATACTGCTTTCGGAGTTGTTATGCTGACGGTAGGTGCCATAGCGCTTTTATTTGTTGATGTGTCAAAATACTTAGAAAGTATTCCGGCAGAAATAATAGCTGCTGCTGTTCCGGTTATGATAGGCTTTTGTGTCTGTATGACCAGTACGACCATGGTTTCCATCTCACTGGAGGGAAAGAGCTTCTGGATTCTGAAGTCACTTCCGTTAAAGCCACAAACGGTATTTACGGCTAAGATTGCTGTCAATTTGACGATTTTATCACCGGTTTTTATCGATGTACTAATCATTGGTGCGGTTCTGCGGTTAGAGCTTCCTGTAGTTCTTCTGATCCTGGTTATGACAGCAGCAACTTCTGTCTTTGTAGCGTTATATGGTATGGTCATAAATCTCCTGATGCCGAATTTCAGTTGGAATAATGAGACTGTGGTGGTAAAACAAAGTGCAGCTTCCATGATTGTGATTTTTAGCGGTATGGGCCTAGTAGGCATTCAGGCTGCCGCAATGTTTCTGATCCCTTCCAAAATCCTGGCATTTTTAATCTTTACGATATTTGCCGTGATCGTGGATCTTATTCTTTCTCTGATGCTGCGAGGCTATGGAGTCAGAAGGTATGAGACTTTATCCAACTAATTTATGAAATAATGTACACTTATAGATCACACCTGATATATTAGGGAAGCTAATTAATTACATAAGAAATTATCCGTCGAAAATTAACGACAAACCATAATGAATATGCTAAAATGTGAGCAGATAAGAGTAGTAAGCAGCAACGGCTGTTCAACCTATTAGGAGGTATCACAGATGGATTATAAGAAGGCAGGAGTGGATATTGAAGCCGGATATAAGGCAGTTGACCTGATGAAGGAGCATATAAAGGGAACCATGCGTCCGGAGGTTCTTTCCGATATCGGAGGTTTTTCGGGAGCATTTTCCCTGGAGAGCTTTAAAAATATGGAGCAGCCGACTCTGGTGTCCGGTACGGACGGAGTTGGTACGAAGCTAAAGCTTGCGTTTCTCATGGACAAGCATGATACGATCGGTATCGACTGTGTTGCCATGTGTGTCAACGATATCGCATGTGCAGGTGCCGAACCCCTGTTTTTCCTGGATTATATTGCTTGCGGTAAGAATGAACCGGAAAAGATCGCAATGATTGTGAAGGGCGTTGCTGAGGGCTGTAAACAGGCAGGTGCAGCACTGATCGGCGGAGAGACGGCTGAGATGCCCGGTTTCTATCCGGTAGAGGAGTATGATCTGGCGGGCTTCGCGGTAGGCATCATTGATCAGAAAAGACTTGTTACCGGTGCGTCTGTAAAGCAGGGTGATACATTGATCGGTATTGCATCCTCCGGTATTCACAGCAATGGATACTCCCTGGTAAGAAAGGTATTCCGCATGCAGCGAGAGACTCTGGATACTTATTATGAAGCCTTAGGTACTACCTTAGGAGAGACCTTGCTTACTCCTACCAAAATATATGTAAAAGCTTTAAAGAGCTTAAAGAACGGAAATATTACCGTGAAGGCCTGCAGCCATATCACCGGTGGCGGCTTTTATGAAAATATACCTAGAATGCTTCCTGAGGGAATTCATGCCATGATTAAGAAGAACAGCTATATTGTTCCGCCTATTTTCGGCATGTTACAAAAGGATGGAGACATTGAAGAGAAGATTATGTACAATACTTATAATATGGGTATTGGTATGCTGATAGCGGTTGATTCTAAAGATGTTGATCAGGCAGTGAAGCTGATTGAAGCAGCTGGTGAAAAAGCATATATCATAGGTGAGACCGTGAACCAAGCGAAGGGAGTTACCTTATGCTAAAGCTGGCCGTGCTGGTCTCAGGCGGAGGGACAAACCTACAGGCTCTGATAGATCAGATTGAACAAAAGAAGCTTCCTGATGTGAAGATCGAGGTTGTGATCAGCAACAACCCCAGTGCTTATGCGCTGGAACGGGCAAGACGGCATAGTATTCCGGCAGAAGCGATTGTAAAAAAGGATTTTGCCGATAAGGAACAATTTGATGAAGCATTACTGAAGTTAATTAATCGCTACCAGGTGGATCTGATTGTATTGGCAGGATGTCTGTTTATACTTTCAGAGGAGCTGGTAAAGCGTTATCATAACAGGATTATTAATATACATCCGTCACTGATTCCTGCCTTTTGCGGAGATGGTTATTACGGCTTGAAGGTACACGAGGCAGTCCTGGCCCGCGGAGTAAAGGTGACTGGTGCGACGGTACATTTTGTGGATGAGGGTACCGATACCGGTCCGATTATCATTCAGAAGGCGGTGCCTGTGAAGGAAGGAGATACTCCTGAGCATCTGCAGAGAAGAGTGATGGAACAGGCTGAGTGGGAGCTGTTGCCTGAAGCGGTACGTTTGATTTCGCAGAATAAACTGGTCATTGAGAATAATATTGTGAAAAAAATAAATTAGCATATAAAAACAGATGGCAGTGACTCAACTGCTTTCTGTTTTTTACGTAATACGAGGAAATTGCGGTACATTTCGTTCTATTTGCAAATGGTGACATTATTAAATTTGTTTTGAAAATACGGAGGGTATGAGATGAAGGTTTTAGTGATCGGTGGCGGCGGAAGAGAACATGCGATAATAAGAAAAATTTCCATGAGTCCGAAGGTGGAAAGACTATATTGTGCACCTGGAAATGCCGGCATAGCAGAGCTGGCGGAGTGTGTGGATATTTCGGTGGGTGAGTACGAGAGGCTTGCAGATTTTGCTTGCAGTGAAGGAATCGATCTCACTGTAGTCGGACCGGATGATCCTTTGGTTGGCGGCATTGTGGATGTTTTTGAGGCAAGGGGACTGCGTGTCTTCGGGCCAAGAAAAAATGCAGCAATCATTGAAGGCTCCAAAGCATTTTCCAAAGATTTGATGAAGAAATATCAGATCCCTTCCGCAGCCTATGAGACCTTTGAGGATCCGAAGGAGGCTGTGAACTACCTGAGCAAGGCAAGCTTTCCTATTGTACTTAAGGCAGACGGTCTGGCGCTCGGTAAGGGAGTCCTGATCTGTAATACCTTCGATGAAGCAGCCGAGGGAGTGAAACAGATCATGGAGGATAAGCAGTTTGGCTCTGCCGGTGATCGTCTGGTAATCGAAGAATTCATGACCGGACGAGAGGTGTCTGTGTTGGCTTTTTGCGACGGAACCAGAATCCTTCCGATGACCAGTGCTCAAGATCACAAGAGAGCGAAGGACCAGGATCAGGGACTCAACACCGGTGGTATGGGTACGTTTTCTCCCAGCCCTTTTTATACCAGAGAGGTAGATGACTTCTGTGTCAAAAATATCTATGAACCGACTATGGCTGCTATGAAGGCAGAGGGCAGGGAATTCATCGGAATATTGTTTGTCGGTCTGATGCTGACTAAGGATGGCCCGAAGGTGTTGGAATACAATGCTCGTTTCGGTGACCCTGAAACCCAGGTGGTTCTGCCAAGAATGAAGAATGATATCATCGAGGTTTTTGAAGCCTGTATTGATGGCAGGCTGGATCAGATTAAACTCGAATTTGAAGAGAATGCAGCAGTGTGTGTTATTCTGGCTTCTGACGGCTATCCGGAGCATTATGAGAAAGGCTTTCCGATTTGTGGATTAGAGGCTTTCCGAGACAAGGAGGATTACTTCGTATTCCATGCGGGAACGAAAAGATCCGGGACAGATATCGTCACAAACGGAGGTCGTGTGCTGGGTGTGACGGCTACCGGTAAGGATTTATTAGAAGCAAGAAAGAAGGCTTATGAGGCCACCGGTTGGATTGAATTTGATAACAAATATATGAGAAATGATATCGGAAAGGCCATCGAAGAAGTTTGAGGCCTTCTCATAGTGTAGTTAATTTAACAAAAGATTGAAAGTGATTGAAGGTAAGGTATCGAATAGAAAGAGCGCAGACTATGTATCCTCTCACACACTCGTCGGAAGACATCCTGCTGTTTTGTATGCGACAATCGGACATGAATGTTCGCTTGTCTCATACAAATTCAGCAGTCTGTCTCCCAAAGAGTGTATTACGAGAATACATAATCCGCGCTCTTTCTATACGTTACGTCTACTATTAAAACTTCCTGATGGTAATATAAACTGACATTATCCCAAATAGGTTAATAGGAAAGCCTCAAATTTAGGATATAGCCCCGTAATTATATCCGTAATTGATTGATAGTCATGATAAAGAGATCTGGTTCGCCGGTATGTTTTCGGATTCCTTAAGATTTTGTTAAATATATCTTAATATTGCAGGATATGACTTAAAACGTAAGTAGTGCCATAATCCTGCCATACTTAATATGTAAAATCTTGAAATAACTGAGGTAATGTGAAAGATGATTTGAAAGCAATAAATTCATTTTTACATCGCAGTGGACTGTTACTGTTCACTCCATTCACAGTAACGAATGATTTCTGCATGCAAATTCGCTACGCGAAGCAGAAATCATCTCTTGCATCACTTTCATACGTAGCTTGACAGCAAGTGTCAAGCTGCTGTGTGAACAGTAACAGTGGACTTTCTATGTTATTGCTTGGATTTTGAAAGGGGTATGGAATGAAAAGATGGTATGGTAACAAAGGACTGATTATTCTGCTGATTCTTGCAATCACCGTTCCGCACGGACTGATGGGCGGAACTTTTCATAAGGCATATGCAGCCTGGACGGGTAAGGTTATCGCCAATACCTTGAATGTACGTACGGAACCCTCTTCTACGGCGGAAAAGGTAGCACTGAACGGAACCTACGTATATCTTATTAAAGGAGAAGCGGTTAATATTATAGAGCAACAGGGGGATTTTTATTACGTATCCTTAAGATTCAACGGAAAGCTTGTAGAAGGCTTTGTACATAAAGATTTTATCAGTGTAGAGGTAACTCCGACACCAAAGCCGACCGCAACCCCAAAACCAACCGAAACACCAAAAGCTACTCCAAAACCGGACTCGCCGGAGGCAGTCACGATTACCAAATCAGTCAGCCTGAAGGCGATTGTAGCTGCCAGCTCCTTAAATGTGAGAAGCGGACCTGCAACGACCTACGGCAAGGCAGGAGGTCTTTTAAAAGGGGATACGGTTACGATCATTAACGAAAAGGTTGTGGATGGCGAGGAATGGTACGGAATTACTTTCAAATCAGAAGGCAAGACCCTGACCGGATATGTACTCGGATCCTTGCTGCAGCTGGATTTAAGTAAATCCATCAAAGGAGAAGTGACCGCCTCTAAGATAAAAATCAGATCAAAGGCAGATAGCCAGGCTGGTTACATTAAGAATAAAAAAGGAAATATTATTTATCTAAAAAAGGGTAAAGATGTTACAATCACAGAAGAAACCACCGTATCCGGCACCAAATGGCTTAAAGTAAGCTTCACGGTTGACGGAAAGAAGTATACCGGTTATACAGAGGCTGTACAGGTTAGCTTTGCAGTTACTGAGGTGAAGGCTACTCCTACACCGAAGCCGACCCCGACACAAGAGGTGACAGCGACGCCAAAGCCGACGACCAAACCCAAGGCAACCCCTACTCCTAAGGCTACGGGCAAACCTAAACCGACGAAGAAGCCTACACCTAAGCCGACAGCTTTACCGACTCCGACCACGTCAGTGGTACCGTCTTTGCCTCCTGTTGCCTCCGTTACCCCGACAATACCTCCGATCGCATCAGCGACTCCAACCCCTACTCCAGGAGGTACGATTATTCAGATTCCGAATAATCCCGTGAGTTACGGTATCGGTAATCCGGTGAACGGTTTTGTTGTAAATACTGCATATTTGAATATCTATCAGAACATAAATATTTCTAATGAGTATATTACCTATAATAATCAGCCGATTACCCTGGTGAATGCTCAGAAGGTATTGGTAACCGGTGCGGTTGTTGTAGACCGGATTCCTTATTACAGTATTTCAACCAGTGATGGAATATATGGTTATGTTAGAGCGGAATATATCTATATAGGGGACAGCCTGCCAAATGCCTCGAACGCCATTGTTCCGGTTACGCCGATGCCACTTCCGACACAGAGTGTGGATACCACCAACATGGACTTTGAAAGTAAGTTAGCGGCAGAAGGCTTTCCGGAAAGCTATAAGGCAGCCCTTCGATTACTGCATGCGCAGTATCCGAATTGGGAATTTAAAGCTTATCAGACCGGTTTGGACTGGAATACGGTGATCGCTGCAGAAAGTGCTCCCGGCAAGAATGTAATACCAAACTCCAAGGGGGTGGAATGGAAATCCCTCGAGAGTGGCGCATATAACTGGAAGACAGACACTTTTATTGTTTTCGATGGATCTACCTGGGTTACTGCTTCCAAAGAAGCAATCTCCTATTATATGGATCCAAGGAATTTCCTGACACCAAGCGGTATCTTCCAATTTGAACTTTTGAAATATCAAAGCAATTATCAAAATATCACTGGTATAGAGAACATCCTCAAGGGTACAGCAATGTATAATGCTGCCTATACCTATACAGATGACAGCGGTAATGTACAATCGCTAACCTTTGCTCAGACCTTCTTAAAAGCCGCGGAGTATTCCGGCGTCAGTCCGTACCATCTGGCATCCCGCGTGAAGCAGGAGGTAGTAACAGGACCAACTACTCTGAGCAACAGTGTCAGCGGTACCTATTCCGGGTATGAAGGACTGTATAATTTCTATAACATTGGCGCCAATGACAGTGCAGGTGGCGGAGCGATCGCAAACGGTTTGAATTTTGCAAGAAAGGGAACTACCAATGCTGTAAGCAACTCGATGTATATGATCCCCTGGACCAGCCCATATAAATCAATTTTGGGAGGTTCTTACTACATCGGAGGAAGCTACATCAACCGTGGACAGGATACCATCTATTTACAGAAATTTAATGTAACACCGCTTTCAACTTACTACCACCAGTACATGACAAATGTGGAAGCTCCTTATGCAGAAGGTAAGAAGATACTAGCAGCATATAACGGTATGGCGGATTCACCGATTATATTCTCTATCCCGGTTTATATGAATATGCCGGAGTTACTAAATTCAGCACCTGTAACGAAGTTCAACCCGAATAACCGAATGAAGAGTCTTCAAATTCTTGACAACACAGGAAGCGAGCTGACGATCACACCTACCTTCAATCAGACAGAATACAATTATTATCTGATTGTTAACAACTCAGTCGATTACATTCAGGTTAATGCAACCACTGTAAGTAAGAAAGCTACCATCAGTGGCGGAGGAACGATACCGATCAATGTTGGCAACAATACCGTAGTCGTTGCGGTAATTGCCGAAAATGGGGATATCGCCAATTACACAATTAATATCGTAAGGCAATAGTAACGAATGTTCATGGAATAATAAGCTTAGCAGTGGAAATCATATAGCAGCAGGCTTGGAATTGCGAACGATGAAATAATCCGGCCGCGGGTGAATACCTGTCGGCCGGATATTGTTATATGGCATTTTACTGATATAAGAATGGGGGATCATAAGATGAAGAAACATAAATTGCGGAGTATTGCTATATTGCTGCTATTTTTATTGATAGGAGGCAGTTTCCCTCCCACGATAGCATTTGCTGCCAGTGCTGAGGTCGAACTGACTACTGAGGTTGCCGAGGTAAAGGTGGGAGAGGAATTCTTTGTATACCTGACGGTATCTTCTGACACGGAATTTGGAGATTTTGAAGCTGGCTTGACCTATGATGATACTATTCTGGAGTATCAGAGCGGAACCAGCAAAGTAAAGGGAGGCAGTGGATATTTGAAAATATCCGACAGAGAGGTTGCCGAAGGAAGTAAAAAGCGGAAATATACCATGAAATTTGATGCGGTTGAGGTGGGAATCTGCAATGTTTCCTTTCGTGATGGTGACCAGATCATGGTATATGATAGCAAGGACGGCAATGCAATGTCTGTCTCAAGCAATACACTGACAATTAATGTGACGGCTCCGGAGACTGCATCCACCAATACAAGCCTGAAAGAGCTTCAGATCAGTCCTTCTGCTCTGACTCCTGCTTTTAGCCCTGAGGTATATGATTACAGTACTGAGGTAAGCTATGATACAGAACAATTAATTATTGTAGCGCTTCCTGAGGATGAAAAATCAACTGTGACAGTGACAGGAAATGATAAATTATCGGAAGGGCAAAATAAAATAACCATTCGGGTGTTAGCGGAATCAGGCGCTGACATAGAATATAGTATCAATGCGTTTAAGGAAGCGGCACCTACGGTGATCGGACCTGAAGTAACCGGACTTCCCGAGGCTGAGGCACAAAACAGCTTCCGCGTTTTGAGAGAAGAGGATGGCAAGTATGCAATTTACAGCGGCAGATATAAAATCCTGGAGCCGGACAGCAACATCGTGATACCGGAAGGCTATAAGAAAACGACATTGATCCTATCGGATGTATCGGTAGCGGCCTTCTATCCGGAGAAGGATTTGGGTAGCGATTTCTTATTGCTGTATGCGCAGAATGAGTCGGGAGAGATCGGTTTTTATCAGTACGATAAGATAGAGAAGACAATACAACGCTATATCAGTAAGAGTAATATGGTAATTAGTGATACTACAGATACTCAGGATTCGCAGGCAGAGAAGGAATACCGCAAAAACTTAAACAGCGCGGCGATAGTGATAGCGCTTTTGTGCGCTATCTGTGCGCTGCTGATTACACTGCTCATTCGAGCAGCCATCAAGGGCCGTGGCTACAAAGAGGACGACTTGGAATAATGCTTGACAAATGATATAAGCTTGTTATACTGAAAGTATAACAGATATAATATCTTGTTATCTTTGGTGAATATAAAGTGCGCCAACTACTATGTAATATTAACGAGGTGTATCCGAATGTATCTAGAAATTGATTTTAACAGTGATGAAGCAATCTATATTCAATTAAGGAACCAGATTATTTATGGCATTGCTACTTCGCAGCTGCAGGTGGGTGAGAATCTGCCTTCAGTCAGAGATTTGGCAGAACATATCGGGATCAATATGCACACCGTGAACAAAGCATATACGATTTTAAAGCAGGAAGGGTATCTTAAGCTTGATCGCAGAAAAGGGGCGGTCATTGCCATAGACTTCAATAAACTCAAAGCAATCGAGGAAATGAGGGATGATCTGCGGGTGGTACTCGCAAAAGCATTCTGCAAAAACATCAGTTGTGAGGAGGCTCATGAAATCGTTAATGATATCTTCAACGAATTTGAAAGGGGGTAATTTCAATGTTATGTGACAGATGCCAGAAGAGAGATGCAAAAATATTATATACCGAAATTATCAACGGAGTGAAAAAAGAACAGCATCTTTGCGAGGAATGTGCGACAGATTACACATCCTTTCAAATGGAGAAGCCTTTGATTAACGGTGAACTAACCCTGGGAGATTTACTATCGACATTATTAGATAATTATACCGCAGCAGATAAGAAGCAGTCCGGTGAGGTATTGCCCTCCTTAACCTGTGATAGCTGCGGAACGACTTATGAAGAGTTTATTCAGAAGGGGCGCTTCGGATGCTCCAACTGCTACAGAAGCTTTCACAGTCAGCTTGGTAAGACACTGAAGAGCATCCAAGGAGCTGAGATTCATACCGGAAAACGTCCGAAGGGGCTAGTGACAGTGGCTACCGATAGAGTGATGAAGGATATCACAGAAGCAGAAAGATTGACAATCAGACTTCATGAGGCGATAGAGAAGGAAGAGTTTGAGGAGGCTGCGAGACTTCGCGACCTGATTAAACAGATGAAGGAGGAGGAAAGCAATGCCTAAATGGTATGAGCAGCTTGCTCCGGACAATGATGTGGTTATCTCGAGTCGCGTCAGACTTGCCAGGAACCTCGAGAACTATCCTTTTTCGGGGAAGATTACGGAGGAACAAGCCGTAGGTTTAGTCAATCAAGTGAAAGGGATTACAAGTGATTTAACCGAAAAGGATAATCGAAGATTTTATTCCTGCAATATCAGTACCTTAAGCGAAATCGATAAAACAGCCATGGTAGAACGGCATATCGTAAGCCCATTGCTTGCAGAGAAGGAACAGACTACCGGTCTTATCCTTGCCGAGGATGAGACGGTAAGTATCATGATCAATGAAGAGGATCATGTCAGAATACAGGCTATTGTTGGTGGAATGAACCTGGAACAGGCCTATCAGGAAGCTGATTTGGTGGATGATATTGCCTATGAAAAGCTTCATTTTGCATACGATGAAAAGTTTGGCTATCTGACAGCGTGCCCTACCAATGCCGGTACGGGGATGCGTGCTTCCTGTATGGTTTTTTTACCTGCATTGAGTTCAGCCAGAATGATACAGAAGCTGATGGAGGAAGTAGGTAAGTACGGTGTCACCATTCGCGGAATATACGGCGAGGGAACCAAGAGTCTGGGCAGCATCTACCAGATTTCCAACCAGAAGACACTCGGAATATCGGAAAGCGAGATTATAGAGAATCTGAAGCGAATTGTGCTTCAGGTCGTAAAGCAGGAAAGAAAACGCAGAGAATATATGATCTCTGTCAATGCGGATGAAATAGAGGATCAGGTATTTCGTTCCTACGGAGTGTTAAAGTATGCGAGACAGATATCTTCGGATGATGCCATGACCCTACTTTCCCAGCTTAAATTCGGTGCGGATTGCGGAGTGATTAAGTTTGATCGTGAATTCAACGTTCACAGGCTTATGATGGGTGTTCAGCCGGGAAGTCTGCAATGGACGATGGGTAAAAATGTAGGAAGTCAGTCAAGAGATCAGTCCAGAGCAGAATATATCAGAAAAGAATTACCAACAATTATTTGAGACGTATGATTAATACAGAGTACAGTAAACCGGAATGGAGGAAACGACATGATGTATGATAAATTTACTGAGAATGCTAAGAACGCAATCAACTTAGCAAGAGAAGTTGCATATCGACTTTCGCACAATTATATTGGAACAGAGCATCTGCTCATCGGGTTGATGGAAGTAGATGGAGTTGCATCCAGAGTATTGGAAGAGAATGGTGTCACGGTCGATAAGGTATTGGAACTTGTAAATCAATTAATTGCACCGAATAACGGTGTTGAGATGATGGATGGAGGAAGCTTTACTCCCAGATCCAAGCGTATTTTGGACCAAAGCTACAAGGAGGCGGCCAAATTTAAAGCGCCACTGGTTGGAACAGAGCATATTCTGATTGCACTGATTAAGGAATCGGATTGTATCGCGGTTCGTCTTCTGAATACCCTGGGTGTCAATGTACAGAAGGTCTATATTGATATTCTGACAGCATCCGGTGTTGACGTCAGTGTAGCTAAGAATGAATATTCCAACGGAAAAGGCACCAAAGCGAAGGGAAAGTCCTCCGCAACTCCTACTCTGGATCAATATAGCAGGGATTTAACAGAATATGCACGCGAAGGTAAGCTCGATCCGGTCATCGGAAGAGAAGAAGAAATCCAGAGAGTGGTACAAATTCTAAGTCGTAGGACAAAGAACAATCCATGTCTTGTCGGAGAGCCCGGAGTCGGTAAGACAGCCATAGCAGAAGGCCTCGCTTTAAAAATCGTGGAAGGAAATATACCTGAGACGATAAAAGAGAAAAGAGTGGTAACCTTGGACTTATCCGGCATGGTGGCAGGCTCAAAGTATCGAGGCGAATTTGAAGAGAGAATCAAGAAGGTAATCAGTGAGGTAATCGGAGACGGCAATGTGCTTCTGTTCATTGACGAGATTCACACGATCATCGGAGCTGGTGGAGCAGAAGGTGCAATTGATGCTTCTAACATTTTAAAGCCCTCCCTGGCTCGCGGCGAGCTTCAAATCATTGGCGCGACCACAAGAGAAGAGTATCGCAAATATATAGAAAAAGACGCAGCCCTGGAAAGAAGATTCCAGCCGGTTGTAGTTGATGAGCCTTCAGAAGAGGAAGCAGTGAAGATACTCTTCGGTCTGAGGGATAAATATGAAGCACATCATCAGGTTCGAATTACAGATTCAGCTCTGGAAGCAGCAGTCAAGCTTTCCAGCCGTTATATCAATGACAGATATCTTCCGGATAAAGCCATCGATTTAATGGATGAAGCTGCATCCAAGGTAAGGTTAAGCACTTATACCTCTTCTCCGGAGATTAAGAATCTGGAGCAGGAGATCAAACGCCTGGAAGATGAGAAGGAAAAAGCGATCAAAGCCGAGGCCTATGAAAAGGCCGGTGAGATCAAGAAACAGCAGGAGACTGCGCAGGAACAGCTGGAGAAGCAGAAGCTTCAGGATGAGAAACAACGACAGGAGAAGCAGTTGGTCGTTAGTGATAATGAAATTGCAGAAATTGTTGCAAGCTGGACCAAGATACCTGTGAAAAAGCTTGCTGAAGAGGAGACGGAACGACTTCAGAATCTTGAGACCATCCTTCATAAGAGAGTAGTCGGACAGGAAGAAGCAGTTGGAGCCGTTGCAAAAGCCATCCGCAGAGGCAGGGTGGGATTAAAGGATCCGAATCGTCCGATTGGTTCGTTCTTATTCTTAGGACCGACCGGTGTCGGCAAGACAGAGCTTTCGAAAGCACTTGCTGAGGCAATGTTCGGTAGTGAGAACTCCATCATCCGTGTTGATATGTCCGAGTATATGGAGAAGCACAGTGTCAGCAAGCTGATCGGTTCCCCTCCGGGTTATGTAGGATATGATGAGGGTGGCCAATTAAGTGAGAAGGTGAGACAGAATCAATACTCAGTCATCTTATTTGATGAGGTTGAAAAGGCTCATCCGGATGTTTTCAATATCCTGCTTCAGGTATTGGATGACGGACACATCACCGATGCTCAGGGAAGAAAAGTCAGCTTTAAAAACACGATTGTCATCATGACCTCCAATGCCGGTGCTCAGAATATCATTGAACCCAAACGTCTTGGCTTTGCCTCTGTCATAGATGAGAAGGAAGATTATAAGAGGATGAAGGACGGCGTTATGGATGAAGTAAAGAAAATCTTTAAGCCGGAATTCATCAATCGTATTGACGAAATCATCGTATTCCATCAGCTGACGAAGGAAAATATCAAGCAGATAGTTGGAATTATGATTGCATCCATCGGAAAACGCAGCAAGGCACAGATGAATATTGCTCTGGAGACCACTGAAGATGTGGTAGCACATCTGGCTGAAGTCGGTTTTGATCCGAAATACGGTGCAAGACCTTTAAGACGTGCCATCCAGACGAATATTGAGGATAAATTGGCAGAAGCGATTCTGGCGGGTACAATCAAGGAAGGTGATACGGTTCGTGTGGAATATCTTGATAATGAGATGGTAGTCAGAGCTACCCCAATCAAGGAAGAATAACCATGGACAATGATAGCTTCTGACCGGAGTGTGAAAATCAATCTGAAAGTACCAGAATGATCCTGAAGAACCTCATAATGAATTCCATTGGAAATTCATTATGAGCTTCTTCTTCAACTTCCAGTATTTGAGCCCGACTTTGTCGGGCATGTTTCGAAGTGTGAAAATCAATCTGAAAGTACCAGAATGATCCTCCGGTTCAGAAGCTTAGATATCGTGACTGCTGTTTTTGGTATATATTTTAGGGAATCAGTTACTCATAAAAATTTAATAATCTAACCAGTAGAAATTGGTCGATATTTCGTTTATAATGTATGAAAGTGTTCCATGATATATCATCTATCACATTCAGATATATAATACTATTAGGAGGATCATATAATGGCAGTTGTTGAAGAGTTAATACGCAAGGAAAACGATGGGACGATTAGCTTTGGTAATTATGCACTGGAGGTTAAGTCTAAGGTATCTGATTTTGAGCATCAGGGAGACCTATATAAAGTAAAGACTTTTCACGAAATAACAAAGCTTGAGAGAAACGGTATGTTTGTCTATGAATCGGTACCCGGTACTGCCGTATTTCACCTAGATGCGAAGGATGGCCAAATCAGCTTTGAGGTATCCGGTAATGATACAGCGCAGATCACACTGGAGCTGGAAGCAGAGAAGGAATATGAGGTATATAAAAATAACTCCAATCTTGGCAAAATGAAGACTAACTTAGGCGGTAAACTAGTTCTCAGTATAGAATTAGAGGAAGGCAATCAGGATATCATAAAGGTGGTTAAGCTGTAAAATGGCGAAGAATAAAACCGTGTTTTTCTGTAAGGAGTGCGGCTTTGAATCGGCAAAATGGCTGGGACAATGCCCTGCCTGTAAGAACTGGGATACCTTTACAGAGGAGCCGGTGGTACGAAAGAGCAGCAAGCCTGCTGGCATAAAATCAGCCAGGGAACCTGAGCTGATCGCTAACATCAAGGCAGAGGAAGAATCCCGCATTAATTCCGGAATCGGAGAGCTTGACCGTGTCCTCGGCGGAGGCATCGTTCAGGGGAGTCTGGTTCTCGTAGGCGGTGATCCGGGGATAGGAAAATCCACTCTGTTGCTCCAGATGTGCCGTGAGCTTGCCGGGAAGTCGAAAAAAATACTCTATATATCAGGGGAGGAATCCCTTAGCCAGATTAAAATGAGAGCAGAGAGGCTCGGCGTGTTTGGCGGCGAGCTTCTTCTTTTATGTGAAACTGATCTGGATCTGGTAGAAGAGTCCATTGAAAAACATAGACCGGATCTCGTGATCATCGATTCCATCCAGACGATGTTCAAGGAGGAGGTAACCTCTGCTCCGGGAAGTGTCAGCCAGGTAAGGGAAGTAACCGGTGCTCTGATGCGGCTTGCCAAAGGCTCCGGAGTAACTATATTTATCATCGGACACGTTACGAAGGAAGGCGTAGTAGCGGGGCCGAGAGTTTTGGAGCATATGGTGGATACAGTACTGTATTTTGAGGGAGACAATTATGCTTCCTATCGTGTTCTTCGTGCTGTCAAGAACCGTTTTGGCTCTACCAACGAGATTGGTGTTTTTGAGATGCAGGGAAATGGACTGGAGGAGGTTAAAAATCCCTCCGAATTCATGCTGAAGGGTAGACCGGAAGGAGAAGCCGGTTCTGTCGTGGTGGCATCTATCGAGGGAACAAGGCCTATTCTGGTAGAGGTTCAGGCTCTGGTATGCAGAACTAATTTTAATATGCCAAGACGTACAGCTGCCGGCACAGATTTCAACAGGGTAAACCTACTTATGGCGGTGTTAGAAAAGCGTGCGGGACTGCAAATGGCTGATTGTGATGCATATGTTAATGTTGCAGGAGGAATGCGTATCAATGAACCGGCACTGGATTTGCCGATTATGACGGCGATTCTTTCCAGTTATAAGAATAAAGCTCTGGATAATAAGACGGTGTTGTTCGGGGAGGTAGGATTGACAGGTGAGATCAGAGCAGTCAATCTTGCGGAGCAAAGAGTCGCAGAGGCAGCAAAGATGGGCTTTGAAGTATGTATCCTTCCACAGGCCAACAGAGAGCATATTAAAACAACTGGAATTAAACTGATCGGTGTGAAAAATATACAAGAGGTTCTCGGATTACTGAATAGAGGATAAGGATACGAATCATGAGTACGGGGGTTTACATATGAAGGAAATGATAAGTCAAAAAGTAGCACAGTTGGGATTTGCACAGGAGTGTATGGCAAACGTATCAGACCGAATTCAGCAATGGGAGCATTCCCAGCTTATCTTAGAAAAAAGTGCGTTTACCGCGCTTAACACTTCAGATAAGATCCTCAATCTTTCCGTGGAGGGAACAACTCTGATAGAAAATCTCCGTAAGGAGCTAAATGCTGCATTAGGAAGCAACGATATTTCAGTGTTACATGTGCCTGTACTAAAAGATCTACAGCTGATGTTTGACCATATCCTGAGTCAGGCAAAGGAATCCAACGATATTGCGCATAAGCTTGAGCTTGAGGTGGCGCTGCAGAGGGAAATCGGCGAGGAAATGAAGCATAATCTAAGCACAGTTGGTGAAAGCCTAGATGCTGCAGTAGCGTGTGCGGAATTCATTATAGCGGATATAGAGTAGGCTGATTTTGTATACCGGTCACTCATAAAGCATACTGGAATACTGGGACAGTAGAAGATTTTTGCATTGTAAAATTTTAATATTATCTTGACAATTACAACAATTCATAGTACTATAAATAAGCGACATCAATAGGGGAATCATCCAGCGGCAGGATGACAGTCTCCAAAACTGTTCACGGGAGTTCGAATCTCTCTTCCCCTGTCCGTAAAGAAAGCCTTACAATCCAACGATTGTAGGGCTTTTATTTATTACTTGGTATTTCTATCTTTTCTGCCTTTTAACATCTTCTTTATTAGCCTAACATCCGCTTGACTACAAATCTCATTGCTGTACCGTGCCTTTTCGTAACAGTCAGTAATCAACTTTCTGTCTTCCTCCTCTGAAGAAGATTGATCGTCTCGCAAATCAATTGCATACTCTGAAAGTTCAGAGGGGGTCAGGCTTTTCAAAAGCTTCAATTCGGGTCCGGCATTCGCTACAACTGCTTTGGCAAAATGTCTTCGGATGGCTATATTATTTGATCTTCCGAACATATTAAAATCTATCTTGGTCGGTTTCTTCTTTAACTTTTCCTTCTTTTCAAAGGGTGATATAAATTTTACTTCATCCTGGAGCGCATCTTCTCCTTTCATATAAAAATGCCGGTAAATCCGATAGATGGTATAGAGTATCAAAGCAACGGCACCAATAATCAAGGCAATCGTAATCAGCCATTGGAAGATCATTGATAAAATCTCCATGAGCCTGGAGGACTCTGCATGATGTAGTTTATTCCAGGAATAATCCAACTCCTCTGCGATCGGTTCGGATTTCGGAGGTCTTCGTCTGCTCAGCCAGATCAGAAATAAACGGAGTGCTTTGATCAAAAGAGCACCGAGGATTGCTAGGAGATTTCCGAGAGGAAGTCGTGAAAAGCTTAGCATGGAAAGCAAAAACAGGCAACAGAGAAAGACAATCAGAATATGATTTGTATTTTTTATCTGGCGGAAAGGAACATTTACCATATGATCATGGTTGCGTACGAACCGGTCCAGATTAAGGAGATACATATTCAGTAAGAAAAGCAGGACAAACGTGGTGGCAAGCCAAAAGCATAACGACAATAGCTCTTTAAACTCTAGCAGATGGCAGAGGACGTAGATCAGGATAAAGTATACGAGTAGAAAGATCGATGTGTTATTGCGATCCTGGAGCCTTTGTTTTATATAGTAGGAGGAGCCGGTTAACACCAGCAGATAGAACGCGAAAATGGTAATGTAATATATATTCTTGGTTGGGAGCACATAAATTGCGGCCAGTATCAGGTGCAGGAGGGCGAAGGACCAGATATGGCGCGTATACCTTCTAATAAAATACGAAATATAAGGAGCCGGAAGGATAACCAGAGTGTGTAGCGGTGACTCGGAATCAAAGGGATACAGCACTACTGTCATAGCTAGGTAAACCATCAAAAGCTGCATTAGAATATTGACATAATCGATGGCCATTTGATGCCTTCTATAAGTCATGCAACACCTCCGATCTCCCAAGGGAGAACATGGGATAAAAGAGCTCCGGTAACAGTCAGCTTCACTTCACTATTGACCGGAACAATCCAGAAGAAATCCACCTTTTCGTGTGACAATCGCAGTAGCTGCTCCAACAGATCTTTCCTCTGATAGGATGAAATCAGCAGGATAAAATCATCAGAATGAATATTGCTCAGTTCATCCCAGAGAGCATAAATAAATACTGGGACGTGTTGTGTGGTATCGATACGAGCCAGAGTTTCGTTGATGGTGCGAAGATGATTGCTGCCGGAGCCTGCCGGTACCTTTAACAGTTCCCGGGTAATACAATCCCGGCCATTGGTGTAGACAGAAGTTGGGATTCCTTGTTCGATGAAGCGCTCGGCAAAAGTAGCCGCAAGACGAATACTTTCTTCCTCCAATTCCTCGTAATGGAGTAGAGTCTCTGATTCAAAATTAAGCAGGATCTTTATCTGCTGGGAAGCTGTATGGTCATAGACATTCACCATGAGTGAGCCGGTCTTGGCAGAAGCTTTCCAGTTAATCTTTTTCATGGTATCATAGGTCTGATATTCCCGGATGTTTTTAAATTCAAAGGGATCCTCATTGAGGAAGCGTTTGGTCAAAACAGTGCCAAGCATACTTCGAAAGGGGACTTCCAGCTTTTTATAGTCAATTGGTTTTGGGTATACTGTAAGGCTGACATTTAGATCACAATCTGAGACAAGCTCGTTTTCCAGAAGCAGATCATTGCAGACCAATACCAGCTTATCAATGGTAAAAAAGCCTCGCTTAGAGCAAATAAAAGGAAGACTTCTGGTCAGCTTCTGATACATCATCACAGAAATCATATCGTTTCGGTAAGTATGATCGGTTACCTCTGTATCACGCAGGTCGAGAAAGGAAAGGTAACGGGAGGTCGTAAATTTCACCTTCAGTACGGGAATGGGAAGAAGCTTTTGATTCTTTACAGTCTCATATAAAATCAGCTGTTCCCCTTCCACAGCCTGAGCATCGGAGAGCGTGATTGCTACCTCAAGGTTGTGCTTCCAGAACTTTTGATATAAAAACCGTTCCAGGACATAGATCAGATAGGCTCCAATCAATGCGGCAATTATTTTCATGGATACTCCAATCCCGATGCGGGGTTCCGCATCTGTATATGTAATGAATTACTTTGGATTAGGGTGAGACAAGCAAGGAGTTCCTATTACTTTGTAAAATCTTCTGTGGGTACCGCAGTATCTGCGAGGATACGGTTCATCAATTCCATTGCCATAGAGGATTTATGTAAGCTGCTCCGAAGCACCAGCCTGTGGGTTAATACATAGGGAGCAAGCGTTCTGATGAATTCAGGAGTCACATAAGGCATTCCATGAATTGCAGCATAAGCCTGGGAAGCACGTAGCAGTGCAAGTGTGCCTCTTGGACTCACTCCGAGTGCAATTGCATCATGTTCCCGGGTTTGATTCACAAGGGCAATCATATAATCCATCAGAGAAGGGTGGACAAATACCTTCTTACAAGCCTGCTGCATCTCAAGCAACTCTTCTCCGGTGCAGACCGGGGAGAGGGTCTCCAAAGGACTATCAAGGATAAAACGGTTTAGGATGGCTGCTTCCTCACGTTCGGAAGGGAACCCGATGCTAAGCTGTATCAGAAAACGATCCATCTGGGCTTCCGGTAGTGGGAAGGTTCCTGAGGTCTCCACGGGATTCTGGGTAGCGATAACCAAAAAGGGCTTAGACAGTAAGTGGGTTTCGCCATCTACGGTGATCTGTCTCTCCTCCATACATTCCAGCAGACTGGATTGAGTTCTTGGGGTTGCGCGGTTGATTTCATCCGCAAGCAGGATGTTCGTAAAGACGGGGCCACTATGGAAGGTAAATTCCCCCTGCTTCTGATTATAATAGTTTAGGCCTGTGATATCGGAGGGAAGCAGATCCGGTGTAAATTGAATTCGCTTAAACTCAGCATTGATCGATTTTGCAAGGGCTTTAGAAAGCATAGTCTTACCCGTACCTGGGACATCCTCCAGAAGAACATGTCCGTTTGAAAGGAGGGCGGTGATCATCAGAGTGATAATCTCTTCTTTTCCTACGATAACCTGATTGATATTTTCTCTTAATCGTGCTGTTGCTTCTTGAATTCTACTTAGTTCCATGAGAAGACACCTGTCTTTCTTTTGATTTTTCTGCATGAACCCTGATGTGTTAGTGTTGTCTCCATTATAATATATTTTTTATGGGAATAGATGCTAATTATTGCAATATTTTTTGTACAAAAAACCAGCCGTTCACTTCCTGCGAGAACTGTATCGTACAGTCTCTGAGGAGGACGGCCGGTTCAATATAGTGTCCCTAAGTTACTGGGGATTGTTGTAGTTTTGATAATTGTTCTGCATGATATAGTTATATTGCTCAGCAAGGACATTCATATTCTTTACCAATATATACTGAGCATAGAGCGTCCCGAAGCCGCAGAGCAGGCTACCGATAATCATCCATAATAATACAGTGGTTCCGTCCTCTGTAAAGCGGCTTCCATAACGCGGAGCATTCGTACTTAGTCGATTACCGACACCGTAAACCCATATCCAGTAATAGATTCCACAGGTAATGATAGAGAGGAGGATGGTTATAAGAAAATTTCTGGTTTGCTTCCCATCCCCGTTACATACCGTATTCAAATCATCGGTATAATTGTACCAGAAAACAATTCCGTAGATGCCGCAGGTGATAAGGGTTAACAGAACCATTGTGATATAACTTCGTTGTTTAATCATTAGTTACCTCCCACAAAAATAGTATAGAATAATCTTAACACTGCCCCGGAACGGATGTCAATCTGAACCACCGCACTTTTGAAGATTAACAGTCGGAGCAGATAGGTCAGGAGAAATGCAGCAATCATTAATCCCCAAGTTATTCGGATGAATTTGGAGGGAAGATAGCTTTCGAACAGAAAGAGAAGGACCATCAGCGGGGCAAGAATGAACAGGGGATGGTAATACCATGCATAGGCGAAATCCAACTGTAGGGCATACCATACAGCTCTTGTCATGCCACAACCAGGGCAAGGAATTCCGGAAAGAAATCGCAGCGGACAACCAACGGAAAACATAGATAGCAGCAGATAAATCACTCCGATGATCAGGCTGAGCTTCAGTCGTTCTATCAGCTTTGCGATGCGTGTGGTGCCATTTGGTGTGAAATCAGTCTTATATGGATTGGACGGTTCGATGCGCCTCATGCTACTTCTCCTTTGAATAAATGGATAGCTTTACTTTATCATTTCTTGCCTTAGGTTTCAACAGATACCCGGAAGGTTTCGGGGCAGTAGAAGCACGGGAAGAAAGTAATGGACAAAATGGGAAAACATTGATATAATAAAGTGAAAATAATGCACTAGAAATGCACTATTGATGCACGATAAACAAGTCATTTGCAACAGTAAAGCTGCCCACCGGCAGAATGGAGGTTTAGATATGATACTTGGAGAAAATTTACCCAACATGCCCTGGCAGGATCGTCCTGATGGATGCCGGGACATCGTATGGAGGTATAGCAACAATCCTATTATTAAGAGGAATCAGATACCCAGTGCCAACAGTATCTTTAATAGTGCCGTCGTAGCCAAGGATGGTGTTTTTGTGGGTGTATTCCGCAGCGACGATAAGGCGATGCAGCAGCATCTGTTTCTGGGAAAGAGTAAGGATGGAATCGCTTGGGATATTGAACACGAGCCCATGCCCTTATACAATGAAAAGGAAGAGCAGACCGGGATTGCCTGCGGCTACGATCCGAGAGTATGTTGGATCGAGGACCGATACTATGTGACCTGGTGCAACCAGTATCATGGCCCTACCATCGGCGTGGCTTATTCCTTTGATTTTAAGAAGTTTTATCAGATGGAGAATGCATTCCTACCCTTTAATCGTAACGGTGTATTGTTTCCGAGAAAAATCGGAGGTAAGTTCATGATGTTCTCGAGACCCAGCGATAATGGGCATACTCCCTTTGGAGATATGTATTTAAGCCAGAGCTTTGACATGGAGCATTGGGGCTACCATCGTTTCGTCATGCAGGCGCAGGGGTGGGCATGGACTAAGGTTGGTGCGGGGCCGATCCCGATCGAGACAGAAGAAGGCTGGCTTCTGATTTTCCACGGTGTAGGAACAACCTGTAACGGTATGATTTATTCCATGGGTGCGGCGATCCTGGATATTGATGAACCCTGGAAGGTAAAATACAGATGCAAACCCTTCATCTTCCATCCGACAGAGCTCTATGAGTGCGTCGGAGATGTACCGAATGTTACATTCCCCTGTGCTACTCTGCAGGATGCTGCAACCGGCAGAATTGCCATCTATTACGGAGCTGCCGATACTGTGGTTGCACTGGCATTTACACAGGTGGATGAGCTAATTCAGTATATCAAGGATAATGCCTGCGAATAAAGTATGAAAATCATTCTGAAAGTACCAGAATGATCTTGAAAAGCATCTTCACACTATGGAAGAACTGCGATGTTCGTGCAATGGCACTCACACCTTGTTCTTCTTTGATTATTTGAGATGCTGCTTTGCAGCATTATGTTAGGAAGTATGTAAATACTGTTACCTTTTGGCCTGGAACTGCTCCCAAGCTTATTGACACTTGGCACATGATAAAGTATGATAATTATATTATAATAAAGCAAAAGAAAAGAACCTTAGGTGTTATTTTCTTAGGAGTCAGGAATGCGTTTAGTTTCATTGTCGATGTTAAAACCGGATATGGTATTGGGAAAGTCCATCTATTATAGAGACTGTTTGGTGTTGAAGGAAGGCACGAACGACCTTGAACGATATATCAACAGTCTTAGAAAGCTGGGCATAGATTATGTCTATATCGAAGATACCAAAAGCTATGGGATTGAAATACCTGATGCAATTTCCGAGGAGACCAGGCAGATGTGTAAGCAGGTACTTCGTCAGACAATGGAGGAATTTGCGACAAAAACCGTAATCGATGTACAGGAGATGTCCACAGCGATTAATAGTATACTTGATGAAATTCTTGCCAATCCGGATGTTCTGGTTAGCTTGAATGATATCGGGGCGGCAGACGAATATACCTTTACCCATTCGGTCAGTACAACAGTGTATGCTCTGATTATTGGCAGTAAGCTGGGATATACCAGACAGATGCTGGAGAAGTTGGCGGCCGGTGCTCTGCTTCATGATATGGGAAAAACTCTTCTGGATTCAAAGATTGTTAACAAAGAAGGAGAGCTGGCGAAAGAGGAGTTTGAGCATGTAAAGCTGCATACGGTACTGGGTTATGAAGCCTTGAAGCGTTGCATTAATCTGACAGAATTGTCCCGAATTATCGCATTATATCATCATGAGAGAATGGATGGAGCAGGATATCCTACCGGAACACCGGCGGGAGAGCTGCACGAATTTATTAGAATAGTAGCAATTGCAGATGTCTATGATGCCTTGGTGTCAGACCGAAGCTACCGCAGAAAATGGAGCTCCAATCAAGCTGTGAACTATCTGGTGGAACATGCTGAGACACAGTTTGACCTAAAGCTGGTGTCCGTATTGATTAAGCAAATAGCGATCTATCCGAACGGCTCCATGGTCAGATTATCTGATTACCGGATCGGAATAGTGAAGGAACAGAATAAGAACTTTCCCTTAAGACCGATTGTTAGAATTACGACGGATGAGTGGGGCAGAGAGGTACCTCACTATGAGATCAACCTGATGGAGATACTGTCATTGACCATCATCGAATCTGAGCTGGAAATGAGCTGGAACTGTAATATGCCACAAGAAGAATAGGGCAAAGAGAATAGAATCAAGAGAATAGAATTAATAGAATAGAATTAATAGAATAAAATAGTAAGAATAGAATAAACAAAAGGTCCGACTGATGTAGTCAGTCGGATTATCAGTATAGGAAGCCCCGGGAAAGTTCACTTTCCCGGGGCTTCCTATACTGATTTATCAAGTCACCACAGGTGACTTGACCTTTTGTTTCGCTCATCAATTTTATTCGTTCATCTATGATTATACGGCCATCAATGAAAACATGTATCGCTCATCTAGGATTATTTATTATGCACTTACTTCATTAGAACTTAAAATAATTCAGAGCGTTATAATAGGAGATATTTGCAATGATCTCACCGAGCGTACCCATATCGGCAGGGTATTCACCGTTTTCTACCCATGTGCCGAGTAAATTGCATAGAATTCTGCGGAAATATTCGTGTCTCGGATAAGAGAGAAAGCTTCTGGAGTCGGTCAGCATTCCAACAAAGCCTGCTAAAAAACCTACATTTGCAAGAGAGGTCAGCTGATCCGTCATACCTGTCTTATGATCGTTGAACCACCAGGCGCTGCCATGCTGAACCTTACTGATTGCAGAGCTGTCCTGGAAGCATCCGATCACCGTATCGATTGCTGAGTTATCAATGGGATTCAGGCTGTAGATAATGGTTCGGGGAAGCTTTCCCAGGCTGTTTAAGGCATCCAGGTAATTGGCAAGCTGATCGGAGGGAGTATAGCTGTTGATTGCATCATAACCGGTATCGGGGCCGATTTTCTGAAACATCGAGGTATTATTATTGCGTTTACAGCCATAATGCAGCTGCATTGCCCAGTCAAGCTCCGCATAGGCTTTGCCCATCTCAACCATGAAGGCAGTCTTGTACTGCAGAATTTCTGTCTGTGTCAGGGAAGAACCTTGGATTCGTTTCGCAAAAATTACTTCTATAGTATGCTCATCGGCTGGAGCATACATCATATAATCCAGGCCATGATCAGAGATACGGCATTTTCTCTTCTTAAAATATTCCAGACGAACTCTAAGCGCTGCCTGCAAGGACCGGAAGCTGTCGATCTTCACACCACTGACTTCACTAAGCGTAGATAAGTAGGACAGATAATCCTCCTTCTCCAGATTCATAGCTCGATCCGGTCGCCAGGTCGGCAATACTCGTACATCAAAGTCCTGAGCCTTTGCTATGATGTCATGCCATTCCAGTGTATCAACAGGATCGTCTGTTGTGCAGATATGAGTAACATTGGACATTTTGATGATGTTACGTGCGCTCATGGAAGGGTCTGCAAGTTTTGCATTACACAGCCCCCATACTTCATCGGCAGTCTGCTTACTTAGTGCACCATAATATCCGAAGTAGCGCTGCAGCTCCAGATGACTCCAGTGGTACAGCGGGTTGCCGATGCATTTGGAGATAGTGTCTGCCCACATGTCAAATTTCTCGCGGTCAGAAGCTGAACCGGTGATGAAATACTCATCAATTCCATTTGCACGCATCAGACGCCATTTGTAATGGTCTCCACCCAGCCAGACCTGTGTGATGTTGTCAAAATGCCTGTCCTCAGCAATTTCTCTGGGGTTGATATGGCAATGGTAGTCAAGGATGGGTAATTTGGCTGCATACTTATGATATAGCTTGACGGCCGTATCTGTAGATAATAAGAAGTCCTGATCTAAAAATGATTTCATATTCGCACCCTCTTTTCTATTTGTTATCAAAACGAGTGGTACCCCGCTTGATGATTTCCGCAGAAAATACCGTTCTATGCGGCATTTCTTCATTCTGAAAGACTCCCATCAGAGTATTCACACAATGATTGCATACAGCCTCAAGCTTATTATCGATAGAGGTCAGCTCAGGATCGCTGCATTCGGCAATGATGGAATTATTGTAGCCAATGATGGAAAATTCATCAGGAACAGCGAGATTATGAGCCCTGGCAAATTTCAAGGCACCTATGGCCAAGCTGTCATCCGCTGTTATAATGGCATCAAATTTCAAATCTTTCTGATAGAGCATTTCCAGATATTCTTTCACTGTATTGATATTGCCGGGAAGATAGTGGACATAGCGCTCTCTATCAAAAGCTGCTCCAATCGCATCTTCCCTTGCTGCTACGAAGCCCTCCGATTTTTTATAACCACTGTAGCTTTTCGCATTATACAAAAACAGGATGTTTTTATGACCGCTGTTTTGTAATGCAATGGTAGCGTCGTATACTGCACGTCGATCATCGCAGAGCGTGCAATAGATATTATCACCATTCAGAGCAGCATTGATGATCATCACCGGAACAGTCAGCGCCCCCTGCCGGATGTAACGATTTTTATCTTCCTCAGCCTCAACAAAGTTGGAACCGACAAGAATGATAGCATCCATCCGCTTGGACAACAGTAAATCCAAATATTTTCCCTTGTCCGCGGTGTCAAAGCCCGTACAGCAAAGAAGAGAATCATAATGATTGGCTTTCAACTTCTGTTCGATGAAGAATACGGCACTGGCAATATAGGGATCGGAGGAATCGGCACACAAGATACCAACTGTTTTCATCGTATTCAGCCCCAGACCTCTGGCGAAAGCATTCGGAGTATAGCCATTTTCCTTCATGATCCCCTGTACTTTGAGCTTTGTCTTCTCGCTGACATAAGCATTACCGTTGATGACCCGTGATACCGTGGCAATGGATACGCCTGCTTTTTTTGAAATGTCATAAATATTCATCGGGATTACCTCTTGGAGATGTTTGGTATGAGTCTATGTAAATGCTTACAGAAAATATTATAGTTTAATAACACTGAAATTACAAGAAGAATTGCGAAAACAAAGGAAATATAATTACTAGGAATTTGAGCGAAAGTGAGTGTGAAGTGGAAGTGCTTACATACAGTCGGAGAAGAATTAAGCGGTATAAAGTGATTCAAATAGGCCTGCGTAGTCTTGGATATGACACGCAGGCCGTGATAGCTTCATAGGAAATTATATTTTTAAGAGGCATAACTATTCTTACTGGGTATTCAGCTTAGGAGCTCTCCTTACCTTTGCATTTGCAGGGAGCGTAAGGACGTGTTGCAGAGGAAGCCATACCGCAGTTGCGATGGAGAAATCAATCATACTGTGAATGATGGTTCCGAGACCTACCAATCCTAAGAGATAATAAGTGGTGGTGGTTTTGCCGGTACTGAAATAGTAAAGACCTGAGACAGTAACTTCGCATGCCGCATGGACAATGGAAATCAGTAAGGCAAAGGGGATAATCGTCTTCGTTGAAAGTAACATATAGTTGTTTCTCTTGATCAGATATGCGCCTAATACAGCGAATATGAGATGAGATAAGGCACGCATTACAACAACAAGCGGAAAGCCTGCGAGTAAGAAGCCGATACCTGATATCAGAGCGACTGCGGCAGCCATCACCGGTGAGATGAACATTGCGATAAACACTGCAACATGGCTGGCAAGTGTAAAGGATGCCGGTTCTATGATAATCTTAGGTGCGATCATCGGTATCATAATTCCAATGGCACTAAGAAGACCGCCGATACATAATAATAATGCTTTTCTGGAAGTTTTATTCATAATTATCCCTGACCTTTCTTGTTTCATAGCTTATTCACAGCACTTAGTAGCCACGATGTAATATTTACAGTGGTCATGATAGCTGTCTTGTCAGCTGTAATTATAACTTGGTATTTCCGGGATGTCAACATAAGAATAACCAATTTCAGTGAGATTTAAGAAAATGAAAGGTAAAAATTTAAAGAAGAAGAGAAAGGGTCAGACTCCCAAGAGTATATATCGGAGTGAGACCCTTTCTCTTTCTATGTCAATAACTACTTTATAAAGTCTCATGCCACTCAGTGAGGTGCAATAAGAGACGAAAATGCTTCTGATCTCTATTCGAAGGGGAACTTGAAGGGAAGGTTGAATTTATCTCGGATAGCAATAAATTCCTTCTGTACTGCTTCACCGATTGGTACGCCTTTATCCTTTCTTTCCAGCCAGCAGAGGTATTCCTTCTCACCTGCGGTATAGATCCTTTCCTCACCGGGCGCGAGCTTAGAGGCGCGCAGAGAACGCAGTATATTACCTGTGGTTTCTTTAAAGCTATCCAGACCCATAAAGGCTTCGGGATCGATCGCTATGAAGAAATGTCCCAGATGATAGGGTTGTTTTTCTCCGCCTTCTCCTACCCCGGACAAAAGCTTCAGATAATTTCCGGCCTGAAGGGCAGCAGATAGGATCTCGACGACGGTTGCATACCCATAGCCTTTATAACCCGCCAGCTCCTCACCGATTCCACCCAGAGGAGCAAGCGCTGCAGAACCCTTGGTCAGATCTATAAGTATCTGCTGGCTGTCAGTCATGGCTGAGCCATCCTGACCGATTACCATTCCCTTTGGAGTATATTTTCCGGTACGTGCATAGTATTCAAGCTTTCCGCGCTGTGTAATGCTGGTGGCACAGTCAAGTACAAAGGGGAATTCCTCATCCGTAGGGAGACCAAAGGTCAACGGATTGGTTCCAAGCATATTCTCAACGCCAAAGGTAGGAGCGATGGAGGGACGCGCGTTTGTACCGGTAATTCCGATCATACCCTGATCAGTAGCCATGGTGGCATAATATCCGGCGATTCCATAATGGGTTGAGTTACGTGCGGCAACCATCCCCATACCGTATTTCTTGGCTTTATCAATTGCCATCTGCATAGCGCGATAACCCACGATCATTCCCATTCCGTCATGACCATCAACTACGGCAGTCGTTGGAGTCTCTCGAACGATCTCAAAATTCGTGACAGGCTTCTGAATTCCTTCCAGCATACGGTCAATATAAATGGCTTTAAAGCGGTTGCACCCATGGCTTTCGATACCTCTTCGATCACTTTCCATAAGAACATCTGCGCATATTACCGCGTCTTCGTGGGGGACACCCATTTCTTCAAAGGTGGCTGTCATGAAATCCCCGATCAAGTCCCATGATATATACGGTCTTGTCTCCATAAATATACCTCCTTGCACTTAAGATTAAGAAATTAAGGTAGCATGATTTGATTATAATCCAACAGAAAGTTTGAAGCAATAGCAATTCCAAAGATCCCGCACGATCAATTTCCATAGATCGTTCACGATCGATAAATGATTTGAAATCTACTGGAAGCTATCATATAATGTTCTTTATAGGGTTGTTAATTTACAGGTGGGAGGAAAGTCCTCCTTGGAAGAAACATAAATTTTCTTGATGGAAGGGGGATTTGTATGCTATGCAGAACATGCGGACGTGAGTTGCAGAAGGAACAGGCATTTTGTCCGAACTGCGGTACCATCAATGATCAGGCCGGAGGTAAATCCGAGCCGTCGTGGCAGAATAAAGTGAATACAGAAGAGCAGGAGCAGAATGTGATTTATCAGGCACAGAAGAATGCTTCAAAGGACAGTGAACCGGAAGAACAACAGATTCAAGAAGAGCAGCGGATGAAAGAGGAACAGCAGATACAAGAAGAACAGGCTCAAATTCAACAGACTCAATGGAACCAGAATCAGACCCAGCAGACTCAAACCAAACAGACTCAATGGAACCAGAATCAGACTCAGCAGACTCAATGGAATCAAACCCAAATTCATCAGACCCAACCTGCTCGGCAAATATATTCGAACCCGAACTACCGGCAAGTAACGCCAGGTCAACCGTATCCTTATCCGCCCTATCAATCAGGCCAGGGTACGCTTCCCCCGCCGCTACCCCCAAGTGCATATATCAGAAGCAGTAAGGGTCCGCTTTATATCTTTCTGGTGATCTATGTCATTTTCCTGCTGATTTTCGGAGCCTTCATGATTGCAGTTATTGTGGAAGCAGCAAAGCAGACAGAAAGCTCTATAGCCGAAATAAATTATAGTTGGAATGAGGATACTGTCGATCCGGCAGAGAATGAGGAAAATATCATACCATATGAGGAAGAAGCCGTACCATTTGAGGAAGATCAGGGACCGGAGAAAAGCTATAATAATTATAATTACTTCATTACCGGTAGAGAACAGGCTGTATTTGACTTAAGCCAGGAAATCATGATGGAGAATAATATCAGCTTTCTTCTGGAGGAAGTTAATATTACGGAATTGGGGGATGGTACCAGTGTATTCGTCGCAAAGATACGGTTGAAGTCTGAGGCAGAGGGGAATCATTTCTGCCTGGATGACTTTCTGATTTTGCCGAGAGATGCTGACAATACTATGCTTGCAGATGCTATGGCAGCAGAATATATTAAGGATTCTGAAGGGAACGAGCTCATGACACCACTTGAGCTACCTACAGACGGGTATGAAGTCTACACAGTTTCCTATATCCTTCCTATGAATACAAAATATTTTACTGTTTATGGAACTAATTATTATAATGAAGGGTTCGCAGGCCCGGTCTATGTCTGCGATATGGAGGTAAATAATTAGTTACACCCGACCATCCTGGCGATTAGGATCAATCTTTTCTGTCTCAATCTGCAGTCGGATATAGATCGCTGCACACACGAGAATCAGAAAGCCAAACAGATTCAAAATCTGCTGGGCATAGAGCTTCTGCCCGAGTAGCTGTAAATCCGCTTTTTGGAGGAGATCTAAAAGTCTTCCTCCGATTATGGAGGTCAGGAAACCGAGCAGCCCTGCGACAGAGGAGGTAAGCGTCAACCAGATCATGCGTTTATCACTCCGATAAAAATCCAATTGAATACCGAATAATCCGATTCCGACGAAGGCCCATGCAGTAGAGCTGCAAAAAGCGGCTAGGACTGTCATTGGATAAGCATTAAACGGCATGGTAAATGTAACTGTTAAGAAGTTCAGCCCCAGCGCAAGCAGGGTATACCGAAGCAGCTTTCCCATGCCGTATTTATCTGCCAGTCTGCCAAGTCTCGGCATAATGTAGATACGATAAAGGTTGAAAATAAAACCGATCACCATCAGGAAGGTATAGGGAAGCTTTAAATCGTTGATCTGATAGCTGGCATTGAACGGCACACAGATATAAAAGGCCAAGGTAAAGAGGCATTGAGTGGTAAAGGCTTTGCGAAACCTACGGTCATGAAACGCTTCCTTGATCTCTGAGAGAATGCTTTGTCCGTTATCCTCATGGATTTTTTCCTTGGCTCTTTTCGCAAGACGGCCGTGCATTTCCTTGCCCTCTTCATTGACATAGGAAAGCTTTGGCTCTTTCATTAACGACAGACCTATGACATTGATCAGCGTAAGGAGGAAGATAATAATACCGATCAGGATAAAGCCTGTATGCAGATTCACTTTCTTGAAGTAGTCCAGTATGATGCCGCAGATCAGCATAAGACTCGAGACCACGAATACTGCTACCGAATCCTTAATAGAAAAATATTTACCGCGCAGACGACTCGGCACCAAACTTGCAATCCAGTCCTGAGAGGCAGGGGTTCCGATTTGCACAAAGACCTGCCCGACGAAATACAGGAGGACGATCAAGATAGCCTTGAAGGTATCGCTGATCAGTAGTAAGGGTACAAAATACAATCCGGCGAACAAGATACGCTGAAATGAGGTTATGGTAACCAGAAACTTATATTTCTTCATCCTCTTAAAATAGTTGATCAAGAATAGCTGAGTCAGAGCGGCGAAGCTGATCAGAGACGTGATAATTCCAATATTGGCATCTGAGATTCCGCTGTCGGACATCAGGGTTGCCAGAAAGGTACCACCGGCTAATTGGGTTATGGTTTGGGCAGCACTGTCCGCAGTCGTATAATAGATTCGGCTGCTTTTCATATCTTGTTTTGTCTCGGGCAACGCCATAAAATAAATTCTTCTAAGCTGTCCCATCATATAACGATGCATTGTTGATAAATTATTGAACATATATCAATAAACCCTCCGGCCATTTCATAGTGACTCTGATAATATTATCAGTTAGTACTATTATAAGGGATTCGGAGGGTTCTCTCAATGTATTTTCGAATATAAATGATAGATAATTATAGTGACAGAGTATTATGACAGGCTTAGTGGATCCCTTCGGCCATACGATCCAGGGACTCTCCCTGTAGACGGTATACAGTCCATTCATCCATGGGAACACTGCCAAGGCTTTTGTAGAAGCCGATGGAGGGAGTATTCCAGTTAAGACAAGACCACTCCAATCTTCCGCAGTCCCGTTCCTTAGCCAGCTCCGCCAGAGCAGTCAGAAGCTTTTTGCCAAAGCCCATGCCCCGGTATTCCTCTTTCACATAAAGATCCTCCAGATAGATGCCCGGTCTGCCAAGGAAAGTAGAGAAATTATGAAAGAACAGGGCAAAGGAAACCGGGTTTCCCTGATATTCGCCAATGAGAACTTCGGCCTTTTTCTGTGTGAAAAGAGTATCAAGTAGAAGTTCCTCTGTCGCAACAACCTGGTCAGACATGTTTTCATAGTGGGCTAATTCCCTGATGAATTCAAGAATCAATGCAGTATCCTGAGCAATTGCGAGCCGCAATGTGAAATCATTTGTATTTGTCATGCTATGGTACCTCCGTAAGTTGAATATATGAACTCAATGTTATCCATGAGCTCGATTTTATTGCAAAGTATAGCTCATATGGTGATATTTTGCAACAACCCTTTGGTACTTGCTGATAAGTTTTTTCTAAGCTATAATTCAGAATAAGATCAGAGTGGATTAGAGAGGTTTCAGTATGTTAATACAGAATAATAATTTTAATATAAAACAGATTGCGGAATCTGGTCAATGCTTTCGCATGAATCAGATTGAAGAAAATAGATATATCTTACTTGCGCTTGGACATTGTCTAATTCTGGAACAGAAGGCAGAGGATTTGGTGGAATTAAGTTGCAGTGAAAGAGAATATGAAGAGTTATGGAGAGATTATTTTGATTTGGATTATGATTATAGTCAAGTGATTGGAGAGATTGAGAAGGGCAAGGATGAATTTTTAAAGGAGGCTGTCGCATACGGTCATGGAATTCGCATTCTAAAGCAAGATTTTTTTGAGACGATGATCAGCTTCATCATTTCACAGAATAAAAATATACCGGCAATTAAAAATTCGATCGAAGCCCTATGCAGACATTATGGCGAAGAGCAGTACTGTGCTGGGACCGGCATTACTTACTATACCTTTCCCTCGCCGGAAGCCTTGGCTGCAGCCAGTACAAAAGAGCTTCGCAATATGTCTGTTGGCTACCGGGATGCATATATCCTTAGTGCGGCAAAGGCCATCACGGAAGGGCAGCTATGCCTTGAAAAAATCAAAAGCTACAGCTATGAGGAAGCGAAGAAGGCTCTTCTGAGTATCCATGGAATTGGGGAAAAGGTCGCGAACTGTATCTGCTTATATGGCCTCCATCATATTGAAGTATTTCCGGTCGATGTCTGGGTAAAACGAATACTTTCAGAAATCTATCAGGACCAGTTCCACAGCGAGCAATATGAAGGAAAGATGGGAATCGTACAGCAATACATGTTTTACTATATGAGAAGCAGAGGCAAGTGATAAGTTGCGAGATAACGAAGTAATTTACTTGGTAGGCAGCATAGAAAATATCATATAAAATATCATATAAAATAATATATAAAATAATATTTAAAATAACATAGTTAATAACATATAGAAACTAATCACTTACAGGATTACACTATTCATTATAAAATCATAGGTGGATCATCACAGTAAAACTTAAAGTGTCAAAAGCACCGCAGGTGCTTTCTGAATATAACACAGGGTTAAGCAAGCTCGCTTGCATTAGCCCTGTGTTGTATTCGGAAAAGTGCGAAGCATGTTTTGACACTTTATTGCTACCCATCAATAAATCATCAATGATATTCACAATCTGAATATGATTTGACACTTTAATAATTCGTGACAGTGCTTCATACAAATGATTTATAAATTAATCATGTAAATCAAAACTTATTTAAAATGGTAATTCGATCCATGGATCATTTTCCTACGCATAGCCTTTCTTAATTCGGAGAAAATATAGTTGAAACAGATGTCACTAAACAATATTTTGTCGGAATAAATCATAAAGAAAGGCGGATGATTGTAATGAATAATAAGCAAGGCTGTGAAAATGAACGTCGGCTGGAGCATATGGAGAATCTGGTAGAGAAACAGACCCGTACGGAAAGGCATCTGGAAGAGAATGCGGATATATCTCATTCCAAATCGAACATTGATCATGTGAAGGAACTACAGCAGGAAAGGCAGAAGGAGATCGATCATCTAAAGGATAAGATTGTGTATGGTGACAACTGCAGTAATGATTACAGGGAGAATACAGAAAAACGCTTCTTATATACAGAAGGATATCTAAATCATAATGCTGATCACATGGACAAGGATTCCTTTGATCATGCCAAGACAAAGCAAGAGCACAGAAAAGAGCAATTAGATAATTTCAAAGTGTAGAAGGCGGACATAAAATCATAACTTGCAGGAGCAGTATCAGTGTCTTTCAAGGCATTCCTTCGAAAGGACCGAGCTGCCCCTGCATTTCTGTTATTATGGTACCAGACGATTGATGTCACGAGGAAACATACAGGAATATCTGACATTGTTCTGCTCTAAAAGGCGGGAGGTGAAGCGCTCCAGTCCGAGACCAAGCCCGCCGTGGGGTGGCATTCCATATCGGTGGATCATCAGATAGCTTTCGAAATCCTGTGGATTCATACCACGTCTTTGCATTTTTGCGATCTGCTCCTGATAATCATGGATGCGTTGTCCTCCCGTAGTAATCTCAAGCCCGCGGAATAAAAGATCAAAGCTAAGGGTAACTTCCGTATTTGCCGGGTCTTCTTTGGCATAAAAGGGACGCTTTTTTGAAGGGTAATGTGTAACGAATACGAATTCACTGCCGGTCTGCTGCCTTATCACTTCGTATAACAGCTTCTCCTCTTCGGGCTCAAAGTCATCCATGTCCTTGATTTCCCTTTGATATTCCCTTGCAATCAGTTCCTTCGCTTCCCCAAAAGGAATCGATGGAATGGAGGTGATTACCGGGAGCTTTACCTGAAGAAGGCTTAGTTCGTAGGGATAGGTTCCTTTCAGAAATTCTAGGCTGTATTTCAGCATAGAGGTCTCCATCTGCATGATGTCATGGAAGCTTTCTATAAAGCCCATCTCAAAATCCACGCTGATATACTCGTTTAAATGCCTTGAGGTATCATGCTTCTCGGCACGAAATACAGGGGCAATTTCATAGACCCTTTCGTATACGCCTACCATCATTTGCTTATAGGTCTGGGGGCTTTGGGCTAGAAAGGCTTCCCGACCAAAATAATCCAGTCGGAAGATATTCGCTCCTCCTTCGGCGCCGGCATAGACAATCTTGGGAGAATGGATCTCTGTAAAAGCTTGTTTGGTCAGGAAATCCCGGAAACCGCGGCATAAGCCCTCCTGAATACGAAAGATCGCCCGCTCTTTCTCATTGCGGAGGGTAATCGGACGATAATCCAGCAGTGTTTCGAGGGAAGTATCCAGTCTCTTGTTGTTGATTACTACGGGTGATTTTTCGACAGGCGTGGATAAAACCTCAATTTCCTTCAGCAAAAGCTCATATCCGACAGAGGATCGTTCTTCCGCTGCGACATCTCCGGTTACGATGACACAGGCTTCCTCCCTCAGCTGCTCAATAGGATAACAACAGGTTTTTGGATTGTGGATACACTGGATCATACCTCTCCGAGTTCTTAAAATCACAAAGGAAAATCCACTCATCAGCCTGATTTTGTAAATCGAACCGTGGAGCCTCACGGTTTCTCCGATCTGTGTTACAAGTGCTTCGGGCTCAATGTAATCTTTTTCTACTATTCCATTTAATTCATGCATATAGTTTCTCCTTTCTTTTTCAGAAACGGGTACAAAAAAACCACCCCGGTAAAAGGAAAGTTATAGATTCCTACCGATGTGGTTTATCAATTTGATATAGTATCCACATAGGTGCAACACGTTAAGCGCTTGCACCTATGAATAAATCATAGTTACAAGCGCCGCCGATCGTCGTCCCTATTCAGAGTAAAGTGGCTGACTGCTTTCATTGATGATACCCGCTTTCTGAAATTTTATCCAGAATAGCACAGAATATTTTAAAAGTCAACACAGATATTGAGCCGTACCACAACCGAATGTGCAATCTGATTATTCCTTGTATTATTTCGTACAAGATTTGTGGAATCTTGTTCTTCTCAAATGAACAGATTGAAGATAATCCCCTTGTCAGCTATAATCAGGAGCATGATGAATTAATCTATCGCATCCGTAATAACGGTAGCAGGTATTGTGAATCATGAAATCAAACGGATTTAAGATTTCGTGATGGAATTTTTTACACTTCTTTCAGGTGTTGCTTGTGTCGTCGTACTGCGACGGAATGGAGGTAAATATGACGAATGTAAAAGGAAAATGGGCTCTTATTACAGGAGCAAGCAGGGGTGTCGGATATGAAATTGCCTTATTCATGGCTAAGAAGGGCTGTAATCTGGTGCTTCACTCAAGGTGTATCTCACATACAGAAAAGGTAATTGATGAAGTATTATCACTTGGGGTAGAGGCCTATGCGGTCCAAGCCGAGCTTTCTGATATCAATTCAGTCAATAGGATGCTCGATGAAATTGAGGAGCATAAGACTCATATTGATATATTGTTCAATGATGCGGGGGTACAGGTCGCATATCGGACTGATTATTTTAGGACGCCGGTGGAGGATTTTACTCAAAGCTTTATGATTAATACAATCGCCCCGGCAATGATCTGCTACCGCCTTATCCCTAAGATGATGGATAAAGGCTTTGGCAGGGTGATCAATACAACAAGCGGAATCAGAAATGAGCCGGAGCAAGCAGGTTATTCCGCAAGTAAAGCAGCACTGGATAAATTCACAAAGGACTTAGGCTCTAGGCTGGAAGGGACCAATGTGATGATCAATTTAACCGATCCGGGCTGGTGCAGGACGGATCTAGGAGGACCCCATGCACCAAATGACGTAAAAAGTTGCATTCCCGGTATCGCTGTCGGGGCTTTTGTGGACGATAAGAAGAGTGGAAGGTTCTTTCCTGCTCAGTCCTTTGTAGGTATGACCCTGGAGGAGGCAGTCAAGAAAGCGCAGGAAACAGCAGAGTAGTCTCGGTTAATCAACAGGAACTTTAATAATCTGCCCTACTTCAACATCATCGGTGGAAAGCTGATTCAGCCTCATTATTTCCTGATAACGTGAGGCATCACCCAGATAACTTTTGCTGAGTTTGGTCAGGGAATCTCCCTGCTTTATGACATGGATACGGTATCTCATCAATAGAAGCTTCTGACCTATCGTAAGATGGTCAGGGGCTTTCAGTTTATTCAACCGGATCAATTCTTCGGTTGTCGTATGGTTGTCATTTGCCAGCTGATATAACGTATCTCCTTCAACCACGGTATGATAAAGCTTTTGAATACCTTTAGAACTCCGTTCCTCATAATTTTTACAATTACAATAGTGATCCACTGCGTTGGCAATCTCGTTTGCGCTTTCTTCCCAGAAATCCTGATTTGCCATATAGTTCTGAGCTTCCTTACTATTTGTCATAAATGCCAATTCACAAAGAACGGAGGCTTTTGTTTTCATGCTTTTACAGTTGCATAGAGCTAACTTTGCACTATGAATTCCGCGATTTTGCTGATCGGAACCCTTCTTAATTTCAGAAAGGATATATTCCGCGAGGCGTCTGGAATCTTCGGGATATTGTGCATGGATATAGATAGAGGTACCTGCAACAGAATTAAAGCGATCTCCATCGCCATATGCATTAAAGTGAATCGAGATGGAATAATCGCAAGAGGCCTTCTTGATCTTACTTTGTCTCTGAGCAAGAGAGATATCAGCATCATCTGCGGCGTTTTCATCATTCCAGCCGACCTTAATCACCTCATATCCGCGTTTTTTTAATGATTTATATAAACGATCAGCGACACCTACATTAGCATAATGCTCCTGATATCTGGAGCCCTTGGGGATATCAATTTTCCCATCGTGATCGATATCAACAGATTTCGTGAAGGGAGGGGTTCTCTTTCCCTTTGTTTGACTTCCGTGTCCGGCATCAATTGCAATTTTAGTACCTGGCATAACTCATACTCCTTTTTTATTCATATAGTTACAATATACGCCACAGGAATAGAAAAGTTTACAAAAGGCCTTTGTAATCCCAAATAATAGATTACAAAGACCCTACAATGAGTTCTGATAGGAATAGATATTAGTAGCCCTCTTTACGCCTTTTTGCACGAAGTGTGTGCCTCTTCTTCCCGACTTCCCACTCTGCATGCTCTGATTCTGTCTCGAGAACCAGTCTCGGTACTTCGATCGGTTGATCTTCATCGTCAAGTGCGACCATAACCAGATAGGCCCGGTTGACCACCTTTCGGGTGCCTGACAGATCTTCCACATAGGTATCTACACGTACCTCCATGGAAGTAGTTCCCACATAAGTGATACGGCCGATTAATACCAAGGTATTATTGATAAATGCACCTGCTTTGAACTGCAGGTTATCAATTGCAGCAGTTGTGACATTATGTCCGCAGTGACGTCGCGCTACCACACCTGCGACAACATCAATCCATTCCACCAATTGCCCGCCGAAAAGACGGTCGGTGCCGTTGATATGAGAAGGCATAATGATTTGTACCTGCTCTGTAATAGAATCTGAGACTCGCTTTGGTTCCATGGTTCCTCCGTTTCTTCAAAAGTATTACGATCGGATTTTTGGTTTATACTATTGTAAACCTTTTTTAAAAAAAATACAAAAAAACTTTTCATTAGATAATTTTATGGTATAATAAATGCAGCATTGCAAAATATTTAACAAAATGGAAAGGATTGATAGGATTATGGCATTAGTTACAACGAAAGAAATGTTTCAAAAGGCATATGCCGGCGGTTATGCAATTGGTGCTTTTAACGTAAATAATATGGAGATCGTACAGGGTATTACTGAAGCAGCAAAAGAATTAAATGCACCGGTAATATTACAGGTTTCAGCCGGAGCAAGAAAGTATGCAAAGCATGCTTACCTTGTGAAATTAGTAGAGGCTGCATTAGAAGATACCGATCTTCCGATCGCACTTCACTTAGATCATGGCGATGATTTCGAGATTTGTAAGGCTTGTATCGATGGTGGTTTCTCCTCCGTTATGATTGATGGATCCAAGCACAGCTTTGAGGATAATATCGCTTTAACCAAGAAGGTTGTAGAATATGCTCATGCACATGGAGCAGTTGTTGAAGGTGAGTTAGGCAAATTAGCAGGTATCGAGGATGATGTAAAGGTTAAGGCTGAAGACGCATCCTATACCAGACCCGAAGAAGTAGAAGAATTTGTTACCCGTACCGGCGTAGATTCACTTGCAATCGCAATCGGAACCAGCCACGGTGCTTTCAAGTTCAAGCCTGGTCAGAAGCCTCAGCTTCGTTTTGATATTTTGGAAGAGGTAGCAAAGAGACTGCCTAACTTCCCGATCGTTTTACACGGCGCATCCAGTGTATCCCAGGAATATGTTGAGATTATTAAGCAGTTCGGCGGCAAGATGGATGATGCAATCGGTATTCCGGAGGATATGTTAAGACAGGCAGCAAAGATGGCAGTATGTAAGATCAACATCGACTCTGACTTAAGACTTGCATTTACTGCAGGCATCAGAGAATACCTGTACAGCAATCCCAGCCACTTTGATCCCAGACAGTACCTTACTCCTGCAAGAAATAACATTAAGACTCTTGTTAAGCATAAGATCGTTAATGTACTTGGCTGTGACGGCGCTGCATTATAATAGTTGGATTTGAATATGGTATAAGAAAAGGAGGTGTATATTACACCTCCTTTTAAAATGAGTTTTAATGAAGTTAATTAGAATAAAGAACACTGTGAGATCAGGTCATCCTCTTTTAAAATCTCCAAAAGCTCGGAGGGATAAAGAGGAGGGCTGAAGATATAACCCTGAACAATATCACAATGCCTTGCTTTCAGAAGAGAAAGCTGCTCCTCGGTTTCTACACCCTCTGCCACTACCTTGATATCTAGGCTGTGGGCAAGTTGGATGATGGTTTCTGCTATCTGCACATCTTTTTCATTTGTGCAGATGTTATCAATAAAGGATTTATCGATTTTTAGGGTATCGATCGGCATCTGTGTAAGATAGTTCAGAGAAGAGTAACCGGTTCCGAAATCATCCAGTGACACCTTCACTCCGAGCTTCTGCAGATTATTCAGTAGCATGGTTGCATCCATAATAGAGGATACCAGTGTACTTTCTGTGATCTCTAATTCGAGGTATTCCGGCGGAAGTCCGGTTTCCTCCAGAATATTGGAAAGAATCGAGACAAAGCCGGGTCGGTTGATCTGAATGGAAGAGATGTTGACCGATACCGGTCGAGGTTTGGAACCAAAATCAAGCAGTTGTTTGTTAAAATTGCAGGCCTCTCTGATCAGCCAGGAACTGAGTTCGATGATTAATCCGCTTTCCTCGGCAATTGGAATGAATTCCTTAGGAGTGATATGACCAAGGCGTTCACTGCGAATTCTCATCAGAGCTTCGTAACCTATAATATTATTTGAAGCTAGCTCCATCAGAGGCTGGTACTGTATGTAAATGTCATTATTATCTATAGCACTTCTGAGCACTTCAATCACCAGGGTATTACGGTTCAACTCCTCTTCCATGGTGGAGTCGAACAGAGTGAATTTATTTTTACCGGTATCCTTGGATTTATACATGGCAATATCCGAATTCTTTATTAACGTCTTTGAGGATAATCCATTTTCAGGATAGATAGAGATGCCGATACTCATAGATACATAGACGATTTCTCCATCCAAATCCAGCGGATTCTTGAAAGCTTCGATTATCTGAGAAGCGAATTCAACCGCATTTTCTGTGGCGCCGATATCCTCTCGGAAGATTAAAAACTCATCACCGCCTGCCCGGGCTAACATTCCATTGCCGTCAATCAGCGCAGATAAAAGCTGTGCTGTCTTGATTAATAAGGTATCGCCGTATTCATGTCCAAGCGTATCATTCACTGTCTTGAAATTATCCAAATCCACGAAATAGACGGAATGCCTTCTGTTATTCTGGGGAGAAGAGGATAAAACTGCATTGACATAATCGAGAAAAGCAAGTTTGTTCGGAAGATTCGTCAGAGTATCATGATAGGCCAGAAATTCGATATGGTCGTAATTGGATCTGAGCTGCTCTTCGTTGGAAAGAAGTTCTTCGTGCATGGATTCCAGATCCTCATAATTGGTTTTAATAATATGCAGCATTTTATTAAAATTCTTAGAAAGCTCTCCCAGCTCATTGTTGCTTTTAATATTGGACTGAACCGTAAGATTGCCATCCGATGCTGTCCTCATCGCATCACGAAGAGAGATGATCGGAGCGCAGAATCTCCTTGCCAGGATATTGGCAAATATGATGATAATGATCGTCAGAATCGTGCAAATGAATAACAGCAAAACCAGCATGATCATTGTTACGGATTTGATCTCAGAGGTATCCTGCTTGAGCAACAGCACCCAATTTAAATCAGGAAGAATGGTATAGCCATAAAGTTGATTGGTATGTTCATAGTAATATTCAAAGGAGTCGTTGTTAGAGATCAAGCCTTTGTTATAATCGGTTACAAGGGAGGAAAGCTTTTCGGATTGAAGATTGGTCCCGACATAAGAGGTTTTTGGGTGATAAATAACTTTTCCGTCCTTGTCGAGAAGCATGCAATACCCGGTTTCCCCGATTGTGAGGGTACTTAGGTAATTTTGAAAATATGCTGTATTCATAGTACTGATGACATATCCGCAGACATAGCCACTGACCGGATCAGTGATCGGGGCACCGATCTCAATACAATAGATTGTTTCTCCGTTCTTTTGAATGGGGTGGATACCATCAACTGCGATTGCAGTTGTGTGGGTTGCCAGGATATAAGAAAGAGTCAATTCCGAGCCGGTAGTCTGTCCGATTACCTCTTTATCGGAGCTGGCTATCACTTCATTTCTAATATTATATAGTGAGATACGCTCACAATGATCATAGGATTCACACCTTTTCTGCAGGATACCATTTACGGCCCAATTGATAAAGGCATGTCCTGAATTACTGGTCAGCACGGCGGAGACCAATTCCTCCTGGATAGATAATAGAGACACTTCGGTTTGCTGTGTCTGAAGCTTGGCTTCCAGCCCATAGCTGCAAGTCCTGGCTGTCCGCTCCAGGCTCTGCGCATTTATTTTCATGAGTCTGTCAGTTAATAAACCATGAGCGAGTAACGAGATGAGAATAACCGGTATCATGGACGAGATAATTAGTAAAATACGCAGGGACTTTTTAATCGACATTGCTGCTGACCTCCAACTTCAGTTACCTTACATTCCCTTATAAAACCGATGAATTATGTGTTTATTCTACCAATTATGTAGAATTAATGCAATATTATTTATATATTAATAAGTAGCAGAAAATTGTCTGACTTGTGAGATATGATAATTCATTAATAATTTATGAAACGGATATATTTTTGTTGAAAAGAAATCCTTTTAAGGGTATACTTGTAATGTTTAAATGAGGAAAAGCAGGTAGAAAGTAGGACTACAGACGAATGTACAGAATTATTGAACAGGACGGCAGAGCGAAGCGAGCTGAGCTTGAGACAGTCCATGGAACAATACAGACTCCGGTTTTTATGAATGTCGGAACAGCGGCGGTCATCAAGGGAGCGGTTTCCACTATGGATTTAAAGGAAATCGGCACTTTGGTCGAGCTTTCCAATACCTATCATCTGCATGTCAGACCCGGTGATAAGGTCGTCAGGCAGCTGGGCGGACTTCATAAGTTCATGGTTTGGGATAGACCGATTTTAACTGACTCCGGCGGGTTTCAAGTATTTTCTCTTTCCGGATTGCGTAAGATAAAGGAAGAGGGAGTGTATTTCAGCTCTCACGTGGATGGTCGGAAGATCTTCATGGGTCCGGAAGAAAGTATGCAGATACAGTCCAATCTTGCATCGACGATTGCTATGGCTTTTGATGAATGTCCTCCTCATCCTGCAACCAGAGAATATATGCAGGCATCTGTAGATCGAACCACTCGCTGGCTGAAGCGTTGCAAGGCCGAGATGGACAGGCTGAATAGCCTGGAGGATACAATCAATCGGAAGCAAATGTTGTTTGGAATCAACCAGGGCGGTACCTTTGAGGATATTCGTATCGAACATGCTAAGGTGATTTCTGAGCTTGATCTGGATGGTTATGCACTCGGTGGCTTGGCAGTCGGTGAAAGCCACGAGGAGATGTATCGTATTATCGAAGAAACCGTACCCTACCTACCGCTTGAAAAACCGGTTTATCTGATGGGTGTCGGAACGCCTGCCAATATCCTTGAGGCAGTAGATCGGGGAGTAGACTTTTTTGATTGCGTATATCCGACCAGAAATGGCAGACATGGCCATGCTTATACCAATAATGGAAAGATGAACCTGATGAATGCAAAATATGAACTGGACGACAGACCGATTGAAGAAGGCTGTGGCTGTCCGGCCTGCAGACAATATAGCAGAGCATACATCAGACATTTACTGAAAGCAAAGGAAATGCTTGGCATGAGACTTCTGGTGCTTCATAATCTTTACTTCTATAATCATATGATGGAGGAGATCAGGGAAGCGATCACAGAGAAACGATATTCAGAATACAAGAAGATGCGTCTTGAAGGATTTGTTAGGAGCGAAGACTAAATGCGAATAACATTGAATTATAGAAAATAATAATCAGGAGGAATATGAGAATGAATAATTTTACTTTATTAGCTGCAAATGCATCAGGAGGTACGGGCAGTGCTCTGATCTTAGTTGTAGAGGTTGCCTTCTTAGGACTTTTACTTTATTTCATGTTGATTCGTCCCCAGAGAAAACAGCAGAAGAAGATGAACTTGTTGCTCTCTTCCCTGGCAGCAGGTGACAGCGTTCTTACTTCAAGCGGTTTCTATGGTGTAGTAATCGATGTTATGGACGAAATCGTAATTGTTGAATTTGGTAATAACAAGAACTGCAGAATTCCTATGAAGAAAAGCTCCATTGTAGAGTTAGAGAAGCCCGGTACTGAAAAGTAAGCGATAGGTAAAGTGTGAAATTAATTCTGGAGATACCAGAAATATCTTGAAGAAGTTCATGATAGAAATCAAACGAATTCACGAATTCGTTATGGAATTTCATCATGAACTTCTTTTTCGATTTCCGGCATAGGTACTCGGTGCTGCCGGGTATGTCCGGAAGTGTGAAAAAAATAGTATCCCTGAACTGCTTTCTTTTGCCTGTTGTTTCATTATTATCTATCTTATCCCTGTGAAATAGTAAAAGAGTACGAGTATCAGGACAAGAAAAAGCGCCATCATTGCTCCTTTTCGCCTTGACGCCCGAAAGAAAGCTAAAGTCCTAACATCAAGATAATAGGTTCCGTCGCCGAGAGGAATGAAAACTCCACGGTCACACAATCTGCTAAAAATGTAATTGCTTGGAACCCCGATTGATTCCGGCAGTACCGAGTGCTCCGGATTGACTGCTCCGTGTTGAATAAATTGATCGATATACTTATTTTGCTTGTGTATAATCACTGCTGCTCCGCTCATGATTAACCTCCCCTTAACATAGGTGTCATATTAGCTCCTGCCTCTCAGAGGTCTTAGCGTAACAGGCTCTGAATAGAACAGGAAACTTTGTTTGTGTTCTCCAGCTCTTTTGCACCGCAAATTACTTAGAGTAAGCTTTTTATGTCTGATTGCTTAAGTTTTATTTTATCATATTTCAAAAAATATGTAAGAGTTCCAGCGGTTAATTAATCACATTTTAATTCATTATGAAAGCGGAACTGTTATTGTAAAAAAATGCTGGATTTATGGAAGAACCGGGTGTATACTATGCGAAATAACATCGGTCTTTAAGAACAGAGAAAAATCTATATTATTCTGAGGGTATTGCTTGCTATTCATTTATAGGTATTGTACTTCCGTGCAATGGTATCAGAGCTCATAAGAATGGGAGATTTGTGTCTGGGTCCGGAGTTTACAGATTATGAGGAAAGAGGTATGGTTATTAATATGAGCATTCATCGAATGACAGGGGAAAAGCTAAAAAATCTGGAAGGTCTCTTTGCAGGTTGGGAGGAGACGATGATCGCATCCTGCCTACAGGGGCTGATAGGAAGTGCCTGGGCTGACAATGAGGATAATCCGACCTCCGCACAGCTGGTGGTCGCGGATTTTTGTCTCTTTGCCGGTGAACCGGTTGAAGAGCTGGTCAGAAACAGACCCGCAGAGCATAAGTCTGATTTTGTCATCATGATTCCGCAGACAGAAGCCTGGGGAGAACTGATTGAGCAGATGTATCAACAGGCCGCAAACAAGGTTACCAGATATGCAATTAAGAAAGAACCCGGGGTATTTGATCCGGATAAGCTTCAGACTCTAGCTGAAGGAATCGGGCCGGAGTATGACTTAAGATTAATCGATGAGACAATCTATCATCAGATATTAGATCATCCTTGGTCCAGGGATATGTGCGGACATTTTACTGATTACCGGCAATATCAGGACTGTGGCTTAGGAGCCGCTGTGCTTCATCAGGGAGAGGTGGTTGCCGGTGCTTCCTCCTATACTATATATAAAGAAGGAATTGAAATCGAGATAGATACCCGCGAGGATCACCGGAGAAAGGGTTTAGCAACAGCCTGTGGTGCGAGGCTAATCCTTGAGTGTCTGAAACGGGGGTTGTATCCAAGCTGGGATGCACAAAACCTATGGTCCGTCGCTCTTGCAGAAAAGCTGGGATATCATTTTGATAAAGAATATACGGCCTATGAGGTCACAAGCTTCGGTTTAAGATAACCAACAAGTTTCTTTCAGCTTCGCATGAATGCGGAGGTAGGAAGCTGATAACATAATAAAGTATTAGTCAAATTAATTAAGGTAAGAATAACGGGGCTTCTAATATGCCTATTATTCTTACCTTTGCTACTTTATAATTATCACATTAAGGCTCTTAATTAGTCCTAATCCACTCTAAAAACTGTTTACCTTCTGTTAATTCATACAGCACATTTCCTTGAGCATCATAGGCTTTACCTGTAATAGAACCGGCTAATGACTCATTCGGATTGTCAAAGGAAATAACTTCGATTTTATCACGTACGATATCAACTTTTTTTGTAATTCCAAAAGCGGATACCTCAAGCTTTGTGACCTTTTCATCATGAGATATCACAGGGAACAGCTGTATCCCGGTTTTATTGTTCGTATCAGTGCGGAAATAAAGCTTTCCGGCAATCTCTATCTCTGAATGATTATAATTCTTCGGCCAGACGAGGGTACTGGGAGATAGTCTCCAACCCCGCCACGTTTTATGTACTGTTGCGGTTTCAAAATAAGTGGAACAATCATAGATAAAAAAATGCCGATCATTCCAAACATATTTGGATAATAGAACGGAGGAGTAATTAAGATTAAGATCTGTTTCTGCAGCAGCTTCAGCTTGATAACGGTAGCCTTCGGCATAATTCACGCATAACCATAGAAACATACTGCAAGTGAAAGCCAAAGCCAATCTCTTGAACATATTTCTTTTGCGTATTTTTTGTGCAAGTATTAAATATTCCGTGGTTTTAGTATCTGTTACTCCATCTGTAATAACTTCTTTCCTCATCAGCCGGTAGTAATCTTCACAGCTTTTGCATTCTGCCATATGAGCTGTCACTGCTTGCAAGCTATCGTTTGATGCCTCATTATCGATACATAACGGCATCAAATCCCTGATCATTTCACATTTATATTTCATAACCGTAAACCTCCTTTAACAACTGCTGTATTCTCACTTTCGCTCTATAATAGGTTACCTTTGCCGTTGTTTCCTTCATATGTAACAAGGATGCAATTTCCTTATAGGACAATTCAGAATATAGTCTGTACTGGACTATGCTTCTGGACATTTCATCAAGACTTTCGATTACAGTTTTTATATGAAGAAACTGATCCTTTCTTTCAAGGCTGTCAGCAATATCGTCATAAACCTCCCTTACTGAAAAGGCAGCTATTATTTTGTTTTGTTTCACTTTGCTGCGGATAAAGCTGTAATATGTATTTTTAGCGATCTGACAAAGCCATGTTTTCATTTCGCAGCCCCCGCGAAAGCGATGCAAAGAAATATATGCCTGATAGAAGGTTTCCTGTAGCAGTTCCTCTGAAATATCAGTTTGATAACCGGAAAGCTTAAGAATAAAGTTATATACATCTTTATGATAAAGGTTGTATATTTCTTCAAATGCTTTCATCTGCTTTCTCCTTTCGTTTCATATCTATTAGTAACGAATTCACACAATTGGTTACCAAAATCTGATAAATTTATTTTATCACTAAGAGTGCTTTAAGGATATCAGCATTGTTGACGGATTACTCAATAAATCATGGGGCTGTGGCAAAATATATAATTAAGCCTGGGTAAGAATAACAGCATTCCTCATGCATATTATCCCTACCCAGGCTTTAATAATTTTTTGCAACAGCCCCAATTTGTTTCGTTTATTTTTCTTTCATCGCTATATGCAGGGTATCATCACGGGATATTTACAGAAGCTCTACCTTATATTTCTTCAGCCAGTAATTCACCTGCAGCAGATAGGCCATCAGCTGTGGTGCCGCCATTAGCTGTCCGTACCAGGGCTTACCGTAATCGCTTGGTGAGGAGAGGAAGAGTGTTACCTTATCCATATCCAATAATGGTCGGATCGGTTCATTCGGATCGGACAAAACTTCCATCAGGTGAGCACCCAGGAGCTTCTCATATTCCGGGTGATAGGTCTTTGGGTAAGGACTCTTCTTGCGATACAATATTTCGTCAGGTATTAGACCTTTGCCTGCGTCTCGTAAGAGACCTTTTACCACGCCGTCCTTATATTTCATATCCCAGGGCACATTCCATACATATTCTACGATACGATGGTCGGCAAAGGGAACTCTCGTTTCCAAACCGGAATACATACTACAGCGGTCCATACGATCCAGTAGGGTAACCATAAACCATTTCAAATTAAGATAAGCAATCTCACGACGGCGTGCGTCAATCCCGGTTTCCCCCGAAAGTCTTGGCGTTTCCGCGATAGTTTTCTCATACGCCGCCCTGATATAGCCCTCCAGGTCCAAGGAAGAGAGTAGATCTTGTGAAAGCAGTAGCTTTCGCGTAGCAAGACTGCCAGACCAGGGAAAGGTGTCCTGTTGCATCAGCTCAGGACGAAAATTCCAGGGATATCCTCCGAAGATTTCATCGGCACATTCACCACTCAGAGCAACCTTAGTTTCTGCTGCAACCTTTTTGCAGAAGTAGAGCAGTGAGGCTTCCACATCTGCCATATTGGGAAGATCTCTGGCATCCACGGAAGGATAGAGATGCTCCAGCAGATCCAAGTTGCTGCATTCCAGATAGGTATGATCACTTCCGACATGTTGAACCATGATGTCGACATAGGGGCGATCCTCCGTCGGCTGGAAGAGGTTTGATTGAAAATGTCTGGAATTATCAATAAAATCAAAGGAATAGGTTCGGAGGCTATCCCCTGTTTCTTTTCGTACCTGACTACAGATGGCAGTGATCAGACTGGAATCTACACCTCCGGATAGCAGAGTACAGATGGGGATATCCGATATCATTTGCCGTTTCACCGCATCATATAATAGGTAGGAGGTTCTTTCGACGGTATCCTGATAGCTGTCTTCATGAGGTATGCTGTACAGACTCCAGTAAGGCCTTTCCTTCAGTCCCCCGGAATCAAAGGTTATGATATTGCCGGCAAGAACCTCATAGATGTCTTTGAATACTCCTTTTCCATAAGTCTTTGCAGGACCAAGGCCGAATATCTCGCAAAGACCTTCTCTGGTCACACGCGGTTTCATACCGGGGTATTCGAGCAAAGCCTTGATCTCGGAGGCAAATACAATCGTATGGTCGATAACAGTATAGAAAAGAGGTTTTACTCCAAAACGGTCCCTGGCCAGATATAGGACATGAGCATTCTCATCCCATATCCCAAAGGAAAAGATGCCGTTTAATTCCTTTACAAATTCACTTCCGAACGCCATAAAACCAGTTAGAATAACCTCGGTATCGGTATGCGTCTTAAAGAGATATCCCATTCTAAGTAATTCATCACGAAGCTCTGCTGTATTGTAAAGCTCTCCGTTATAAACGATTGTGTAAGAATTGCCGAATTTCTGTTTTGTCATTGGCTGATGACCGCGGTTTAGATCAATGATGGAGAGACGGGTATGAGCCATTCCGATTTCTTCGGCAAGCAGCTCACCCTCGTCGTCCGGTCCGCGGTGCATTAATACCTGTCTCATTTTATACAGAGTATGGTGCCATTTGGTATAATTCCTTGTATAATCCTCGGAAAGATTGCAGAAACCGGCGATTCCACACATAATACTCCTCCATTCTTAAGAAACAGCGATCTATTTCTATCACTTGACAGGATAGGATGAATTAGTTCGGAGCCAGGATGATCGGCTGAAGTTGCCTCCCGGATAAGGCCTCTTCCAGGGCGGGAAGCATCAGATCAAAATGAGCTACCATGGAGAAGGGTTTTTTCTGATAGTTATCCTGGCCAAAGGGTACAAAGTAAATGTTTTTCGTATTCATAAGAAATCCTATGTTTTTCAGATTGTTTCCTAAAGCATCGTTGGTTGCCATAGCCAATACGACAGGTTTATTATTTCGAAACTGACACTTGGCTGCCATCAGCACCGGTGAGTCGGTGATGGCATGCGCCAGTTTTGCCAAAGAATTTCCGGTACAGGGTGCTATTATTACAACATCAAGCAGGTTATTGGGACCAATTTTTTCTGCTTCCGCGATGGTTGTGATCGGTTCTTTTCCTGTGATTGCTTCTGCTTTTTTGAGAAAATCGCCCGCTTTTCCAAATCTGGTATCGGTAGTTTGCGAACGATCAGAAAAGATAGTATAGACTTCTGCTTTTTCCTGTACCAGACGTTCTATCTGGGGAAATACTTGATCATACGTACAATAGGAGCCTGTAATGGCTACTCCGATTTTTTTTCCGCTGAGAGTCATTTAATCACTTCTTTCTTTGATAAGCGTACAGATTTCTGTCACTAATATGTCGGCAGATGTCCTGGGCGCTACCTTACCGGGAAGGCCGAGACATAATCTTGCATTCAGCTTGCGTTCCTTAGCATAGGTGAAATCTACCCCTCCGGGTGCAGAAGCAATGTCAATAATGGTGACATTCTGATCTGCATACTCCAGGCAATCTTTCGTAAGTATAAGGGAGGGAATTGTGTTAAATATATACTGACAGGAGGATAAGACACATTTAATATAGGGCAAAGTGATTGTCGACAGACCGGAAGCCTCAGCATAGGCAAGAGCCTCCCGGGAGCGTGCAGCCACAAGAACATGGGCATCCAGAGCTTTCAGCTTAGCCGCGAGAACCTTGGCACAGCGTCCATATCCAAGGATGAGACATTTACTGCCGTGAAGATTGGTGTCACTTGCAGCGATTGCTTCCATAATGGCACCTTCCGCTGTTGCGATCGCATTCAGGACAGTGATGCGTTCATCTTTCATCAAATCATGATAGTAGATGCCTTTGGTTATGCAGAACTCAGTGATACAAGGAGGGATAACGCCAGCAAACAAAAGATGATCAGCCGTTAAATGACTTGATACGTTTGCCAAAGTCAAATCCTCTGGTACTGGGTCAGCATAAATGGTTACTCCGTCCCGAGACATTGGGATCGGGCCGATGAGTAGACTGCATTGTTCAAACAATTCAGTAAGAGAGGATAGCATGGTACAGTTTTCATGAATCACCGTTGCAGGTGTGCCATAAGCGGCTACAGAAAAGCCCTTCTTCAGAAAGGAAGCAGCCATAAAGACCTGACGGTTGTCTCCGCCGAATATTCCTATTTCATACCCTGAGGACATATATTTCACTCCTTTATGTCTCATTATATGAATGCATATGCAAAATGTGAATGTATAACAAATATAGACATTTCTAACTAAAATAAAAGAAAAAAGGATTTCTATGACTAAATCAGACAAAAATGAACATAATAATGTAGAGAATTCATTGTATAAAGTTAGTTCTTGTCTTGACTAATATACACTTTTGTATTAGAATGTCTGTATAATTTATATACTAAGGAAGTGTATGGTTAATATACTTCCTTTTTATATAGCATAAAAGGAGGAGAATATATTATGAAATTCAAGAAATTACTTGCCGTAATGCTTGTTTTGGCAATGACAGTATCTATGTTCAGTGCCTGCGGCAAAAAGGCAGAACCCACAAAAGATAATAATGCTGCTGCAACAGAAGCACCTGCAGACAACGCAGCTGCTACAGAGGCACCCGCAGATGGCGGATCAACTTTGGCTTCTGATGACAGAAGCTTATATATGGGTACACCGGATGCAAAGGCAATTACAGTTAACCTGTCACAGGAACCTGGTGATCTGTGTTCTATCACAACCACCGATACCTTATCAGGAAGCATCCTTCGTCATGTTGTTGAGAACCTTGTAGGACTTGACGCTAACGATAAAGTTGTTCCCGGTTGTGCTACTGATTGGACTGTAAGTGCAGACGGATTAACCTATACCTTCAATATCCGTCAGGGTATGAAGTGGTCCAACGGCGAACCTGTAACCGCAAAGGACTTTGTATTTGCTTGGACCGCTCTGCTGGATCCCACCTATGCATCTGAGTATGCATATTTTGGATTTATCTTCAAGAATGGCCAGAAGTTTAACAACGGTGAGGTTACCGCTGATCAGCTTGGCTTCAAGGCACTGGATGATTATAAACTCGAGGTAACTCTTGAGAATCCTACCGCTTACTTCTTAGATACCTTAGCATTCTATGTATTATCACCGGTGAATGAGAAGGCTTACAAGGAATTTGGTACCGCTTATGCTACCGATGCGGACAAGATCGTAACCAACGGACCTTTCAAGATGGATTCCTGGGAACATGAGAATAAGATCGTAATGTCCAAGAACCCTGATTTCTATGATGCAGCTAATATTAATGTTGACCAGATTACCTGGTTGATGATCAATGACTCCAATGCGGCTTTGAACTCCTTTAAGGCTGGTGAATGCGATATCGTAGGTGTGAACGGAGATCAGCTTAAGATGTTACAGGGAGAAGGCTACCCTGTATACAGCTATGACGATGGTTCCTGCTTCTACCTTGAGTATAACTTAACAGATAAGAATCTTGCTAACGTGAACCTTCGTACCGCTCTTACCTACGCTGTTGATAAGCAGGCATTCGTTGACAGTATCGTTAAGAACAGCTCTAAGCCTGGCACTGGTTTTACTGCACCGGCAATTAAGGGCACAAACGGAAAGTTCCATGACGAAGTTGGCGATACCGTTCCTGCATTAGATGTAGCAAAGGCTAAAGAATATTATCAGAAGGCTCTTACTGAGCTTGGAACAGATAAGGTTGAGCTTACCATGATCTGCGATGATGGTGATATCGCAACCAAGAACGCTGCTTTCATTCAGGAGCAGTTAAAGACAAACCTTGGTCTTGAGATTAAGGTTGAAGCAATGCCTTTCAAGAGCAGACTTGACAGAATGACCAATAAAGACTTCTCCATCGTATTTGCTGGATGGGGCCCTGACTACAATGATCCGCAGACCTTCCTTGATATGTTCGAGACAGGTAACGGAAACAACCATACAAGCTATACCAATGCTGATTATGATGCATTATTAGCAAAGGTTCGTACCACTCTTGATCCTGTAGAGCGTATGGGCTATTTAGCAGATATGGAAAAGAAATTAATGACAGATCTTCCGATCGGTCCTGTTTATTGGAGATGTAGAGATTATGTTGTAAGCGGAAAGATCGCTTCCGGCGTAACCAGAACTGCATTCCAGGATATGAACTACAGATATGTTAAATTAGCTCAGTAATAACTGAGATTTGACAATCAGAGGATTACGAATTCGGAGACCCGAATTTGACATAAGGCGGTGCGGGCTTGTAACATAAACCCGCACCTAACTTATGTTAAGCGATGCCTCCCCAATAATTCCCTGCCGAAAGAAATCGAAAAATACACGACAAATGTGATAATATATAGTATAATAGTGAACGCAGCGTGAGGAAGATACTCTTTGCACTTACATAGGAATGAAACTCTTTGCGTTGTGCTGAAAGAAAATATGAGTGGAACATACAAACAATAAGGATAGAATTGTCATCCTATATTACTTTTCATAATAACCGGAGATGCCTTGAAAATGGAAGGCAGCAGAGCGGAAGATGTTGAAAGGCAATATAGGACAGCAATTCTTCTGAAGCTTTCGGGGTTTTTTAATGTTCCTCATATGACAAAATATAACAAAACAGAAAGGAGGACTGCATGTGTTTAAATATGTTATTAAACGATTGGTATATGCGTTTTTAACTCTGCTATTATTGACAGCGCTTACCTTCTTTATGATGCGTCTTCTTCCCGGCGATCCGTTCATCGGAGAGAAAGCAATTCCTGAGACGACCATGAAGGCATTAAATGCAAAGTACGGATTAGATAAACCGATGATTGTACAGTTGGGAATGTATATCAACAATGTCTTCCATGGTGACTTAGGTCTTTCCATGCATTACAATCGTCCGATTACTGATATAATTGCACAGGCATTTCCATATTCATTTGATTTAGGAATCAGATCCTTAATTTTCGCTACGGTGTTAGGTATTTTACTTGGTATCGTTGCTGCTGTAAAGAGAGGTACCGCTTGGGATACCGCGACGATGTTGATCGCTATCATCGGTGTCTCTGTACCGGGCTTTATCATCGGTGCATTATTGCAGTATTTCTTGGGTTTGAAATTATTTCAGTGGACAGGCATCCGCTTCTTCCCGATTACAGGCTGGAGTTCCTTCTCCAGTAAGCTGCTGCCGTCCTTTGCCTTAAGCTTCAGTTCGCTGGCAACGATTTCGAGACTCATGAGAACCAGTATGCTTGATGTGCTTGGACAGGATTATATTAAGACAGCGAAGTCCAAGGGCTTGTCCCAGAAGAAGATTATCTGGAAGCATGCGGTTCGTAATGCAATCATGCCGATTATTACCGTACTTGGTCCGATAGCAGCAGCAGTGCTTACCGGAGCCTTCGTCGTAGAGAATATCTTCGCCATACCGGGTATGGGAAAATTCTTCGTGTTAGGTATTCAGACGCAGGATTATACGATGATTTCGGGAACTACATTGTTCTATGGAGCCTTTTTGGTTATCGCAAATCTGATTGTGGATCTTGCTTATGGTTTCATTGATCCCCGCGTTAAATTAGCGGATGTAAAGGAGTGATGGCATGAGCAGAATAGAGAAAAGTCAATTTGAATGGGTTGGTGAAAATGCTGCGGAAGCAGAGAAAATAACCAGACCGAGCACCAGCTACTGGCGGGATGCCATGAAGCGTTTAAAAAAGAATAAACCGGCAATGGTATGCCTTTGTATCATTGTTATGATTATTTTATTAAGTGTTTTTGTTCCGATATTTTCACCTTATACTATCAGCGAGCAACATCTGACGCATACGGATGCGCCTATGTTTTTCAAGGATCCTGTAGACGGACATATGCACTTGTTCGGAACGGATACCTTGGGTCGTGACATCTTTACCAGAACCTGGTCCGGTGGTAGAGTATCCTTATATATTTCCTTTGCGGCAGTATTTTTTAACTTCATTATCGGTGTTATTTATGGCGGAATCTCCGGATATCTTGGAGGAACTGTGGATAATGTCCTGATGAGAATTATAGAAATTATAAATGGTATTCCGTATTTAATTATTGTAGTACTGCTGATGCTGGTAATTCCTCCCGGCCCGATGACCATGGTTATTGCCTATGCTATGGTAGGATGGACCGGTATGGCGCGTCTGGTACGTGGTCAGATTATGAGCTTAAAGCAACAGGATTATGTTATAGCGGCTAAGGTTATGGGTGCCAAGCCTGCCAGAATCATCGGCAAGCATCTGCTTCCCAATACCTTAAGTATTGTAATTGTAGATTTGACACTTGCAATTCCGGCTGCGATCTTTACCGAGGCGTTCTTAAGCTACATTGGTCTTGGTGTTCCGGTTCCGATGGCAAGCTGGGGTATTCTGGCGAACGACGGAAGCCGTGTATTCCAGATGTATCCTTCCCAGTTGATTATACCTGCGATCTGCATTAGTTTAACTATGTTGTCCTTCAACTTATTGGGCGATGGTTTGCGTGATGCTTTGGATCCTAAGTTAAGGAGATAATGTGATGAATAGAGTCTTAAAAGTAGATGATTTACATGTATCCTTCGATACTTATGCCGGAGAAGTAAAAGCAGTTCGCGGAGTTACCTTTGATGTCATGGAAGGTGAGGTATTGGCTATCGTAGGTGAGAGCGGTTGCGGTAAGAGCGTAACAGCGCAGACCATTATGAAGCTGAATCCGATGCCTCCGGCTCGTATCGCTAAGGGTGAAATTGTACTTACAGATAGAGATATCGTAAATGCTACAGAAAAAGAGATGATGAAGATCCGTGGAAAGGATGTCAGCATGATCTTCCAGGATCCGATGACCTGTCTTAACCCGACGATGACTGTTGGTAAGCAGTTGACAGAAGCAATCCGCCATCATCAGAAATTATCAAAAGAAGAAGCCCATAAAGAAGCATTACGTCTTCTTGACCTTGTTAAGATACCGAATGCAGAGCAAAGATCCAAGCAGTATCCGCATGAGTTTTCAGGCGGTATGAGACAGAGAGTTATGATTGCTATGGCTCTTTCCTGCGCACCGAAGCTATTGATTGCCGATGAGCCCACAACTGCACTGGATGTTACCATTCAGGCGCAGATTATGGATCTGCTTGAGGAAATCAGACAGAAGACCAATACAGCAATTATCCTGATTACCCATGATCTCGGCGTCGTTGCCAGCATGGCAGACCGTGTTGCGGTTATGTATGCAGGAAAGATTGTTGAGATCGGTACTGCGGAGGATATCTTCTATCGTTCCTCCCATCCTTATACCAAGGCTTTACTTAGGAGCCTTCCTACGACGGATATGGACCGCAGTGAAAGACTGGTATCCATCGCAGGTACTCCTCCGGATCTCTTAAATCCTCCGGTTGGCTGCGGCTTTGCCAGCAGATGTCAGAATTGTATGAGAATCTGCCAGTCAGAGCTTCCACCTCAGTTCGAGGTAGGTCAGAATCATCTGTCTGCCTGCTGGTTACACCATGAGGATTGCCCCGGTGCACAGAGCGGAGGTGAAGAATAATGAGCAGAAAAACACCTTTGAATTTACAGGATAACAACAAATTGGTTGAAATTCAGGAAGTTTCCAAGTACTTTAGGGTATCCGAGGGTACTTTAAAGGCTGTGAATAATGTCAACATCGATATTTACAAGGGAGAGACTCTTGGTCTGGTGGGTGAATCAGGCTGTGGAAAATCAACCTTCGGTAAGGTGCTGATGGGTATTTATCCTCCCACCCATGGTAAAATCTTATACCACGGCAAGAAGGATATTGAGATTAAAAAGAGTACTCTTTTTGATTATTCCAAGATGGCACAGATTATCTTCCAGGATCCGTATTCCTCTCTTGATCCCCGTATGACGGTAGGATCCATCATTGAAGAGGGTATGCTCATCCATAAGATGTATGACAGAAAGAAGCGTCAGGAGAGAGTATATGAACTCCTGGAGCTGGTAGGCTTAAACCGTGAGCATGCCAACCGCTTCCCTCACGAGTTCTCCGGCGGTCAACGTCAGCGTATCGGTATTGCAAGAGCTCTTGCAATCGAGCCTGAGTTCATTGTCTGTGACGAACCGATTTCAGCACTTGACGTATCCATTCAGTCGCAGATCATCAATCTTCTGCATGACCTGCAGGAGAAGCTGGGATTAACCTACCTTTTCATTGCCCATGACTTGAATATCGTAAAATACATCAGTGATCGTATCGCTGTTATGTATTTGGGCAATATTGTAGAGTTGGCGACTAGCGATGAATTATATAATAAAACGTTACATCCCTACTCTCAGGCACTGCTGTCTGCAGTTCCGATTCCGGACCCGGATAAGGAGGCTCAGAAGAAGCGTCAGATACTGACCGGAGACGTACCCAGCCCGATCAATACACCAAAGGGTTGTCCGTTCGTAAGCCGTTGTCCCCGTGCCACTGATTTATGTCGCGAGGAGAAGCCAGTACTCGAGATGAAGCAGGGCCATCTTGTTTCCTGCCATCATGTTGAGAAGTAAATAGACTTTGATTTAAGACGAAGGTGTCGCACGAAATGGTGCGGCACCTTTTTTGTTAGTGTAGTTTATCACATTTTAGGTATTCAATAGTAGCGTGTGAGTGATTAGTCCAACAGAGACACGTTCTCACTCGGTTGCCGCTCATAACGGTACATAAGGTTCTGGCAGAAGAGCTTTGCCACAACCTAAGTACCGATGGCGGCAAAAGGTCTCCTTATGGATTAATCACTCACACGCTACTTGCTATAGTTTATGGATGTGATAAACGATCAAGTTAAAAGGGTGCCGCACGATTTAATGCAACGCCTTCGTCTTTCATCAAAGACAGTTTGTAGTAATGAAACTTCTCTATGCTGGCAGTTTGTCGTTAAAAATGAATTTTATTAGGCAGGGGGGTTTCGAAATATGAGTTTGATAGTGCGGATTTTTGGCAGGTGAGGTATAATTAGCTACGGATACATGGATAGAGGGAATAGATAGGGGACATAGTTAGGAGAATAGATAGGAGAAATGCATAGGGGAAATATATAAGGGGAATGGATAGGGGAAGCGGATATGAGAAATGGATAGGGAAAATAGATAAGTGGACGAACAGGGCAAATGGATAGGGGGAACGAATAGAGTGAATGGACAAGGAGAACGATTAGGGGACTTGATAGGCGGAATGAAATGGAGGAATGATTAGAAGTATGGAGGATAGATTAATGAATAGTTTGGATAGTGGATATATCATTAGGATGGCCACACTGGATGATGCTCAGGCTATCTACGATATTTATGAACCATATATATTGAATACAGTGATTACCTTTGAGTATACACCGGTACCGCTTGAAGAGTTCCGATTAAGAATGAGGAAGGTATTGGAGCATTTCCCCTGGCTGGTCTATGAGAAGGAAGGTATTATTTTAGGTTATGCATACTGTGCACGCTTCAAGGAACGGGCAGCCTTTGACTGGGATTGTGAATGCTCCGTCTATATCGATGAGAAAGCACACCGACAGGGCATTGCTTCTATCCTGTATGAAAGAATGCTGGAGCTGGTTCGGAAGCAGGGTTATTTTACTGTCTACGCCCTGATAACCAATTCTCACGAAAGCAGTATAGCCTTTCATAAAAGGTTCGGGTTTACGAAGGTAGGTGTATATGAAAAGACCGGCTATAAATTTGAGCAGTGGTGGGATCTGCTCGTTATGGAGAAACATCTGCGATCATTTGAGGAAGTACCGGGCAGGCTTTTATCCATTCAAGAGGTTTATGAGGGCATATAAAAAGACTTTTGCTTGTTTTTATGATTTTGGGTCGTATGTGAAATAATTCCGACAATTAAATAGATATACTGTTAGAAAATAGGAAATTCTGTAAATCGGAATTTCCTATTTTTTACATTTAGACATTGAATTCGTTAAAACTCTGTTATATAATTCATTTGCTGGTAATAAATGGAAAACCCGGGCGAGCATGACCTACAATAATAACTTAGAAAGATACATAATTCTATGATGGAAGATAACATTTGTAATTTTTTTGATGTTCACAGTCATATCCTTCCAGGTGTCGATGACGGTGCCAGGGATATGGAAGAGACAAGGCAGATGCTTCTCAGGGCATATGAAGAGGGGACTCGTATCATTGTAGCAACACCCCATTATGCAGCCGGAAAGAAGCATATGGCATCAGAGAATTTGCTGCGGCTTTTACTGGAGGTGAATCAGACGGCCGCTGAAATCTCGAAGGAATTACTGGTCATATCCGGTAATGAGCTTTTCTATAGTCTGGATATGTTGGATGCACTGGTAGCCCGTGAAGCACTGACATTACATGGCTCCAGATACATCTTAGTAGAGTTTTTACCATCTGAGGAATACAAAAGAATTCGAGAAGGATTGAATCGGTGCCTGTTTGCTGGATATTTACCGATACTTGCCCATGCTGAACGTTACAAGAGTCTGCTAAACGACCCGGAGCTTGTTGGAGAGCTGGTTGTATTGGGAGCATATATCCAATTGAATCTGTCTGCGTTCACAGGGAATAGATTCTCGACATTATCAAAGTTCTGTCACAGGCTAATTACTGAGGGGTGGGTACATTTTCTCGGGAGCGATTCTCACAGAGTGGATGAAAGACCGTCTGGGCCAAGAGAAGCGTATACAATTCTATGTAAGCGGTATGGTAAGGAGATTGCTGGAGAATTATATTGGGACAACCCAATGTCACTTCTTATGAATAAGCAGGATAATTTGAAAAGGCAAGGAGCAGAAAGATGGATCAGATGAATAAGGATATAATTGATATCGATTTCAGGGAACTCAGTTACATGTTATTTCATCACTTATGGCTGATTCTGATTGCTGGATTGCTGGGAGCAGCAGTTATGTGGTCATTGAGCCTGTTTGTGATGGAGCCCGTTTATGTATCGTCCGCAAAAGTTTATGTAATAAATCGACAGGATGAGAATAAAATTACATATTCGGATCTACAGACCGGTACGCAACTAACAAAGGACTATTTAATTTTAATTAAGAGCAGACCTGTTACTGAGCAGGTGATCCAAAGGCTTAAACTTCCGCTGACCCATGAACAGTTATCTGAGCAGATTGAAGTTAACATCCCCCAGGATACCAGAATACTTGAGATCAGCGTTAAGAATGGGGATCCGGTATTAGCTAAAAGTATTGCCGATGCAATTGCTGAAGTCTCAGCAGAGCAGATGGTTAAGGTGATGGAGCTTGAGAAGGTTAATATTGTGGAACAGGGTAACCTACCAGATCAACCAAATGGACCTCATGTAAGAAGAAACACTGTGCTGGGAGGCGCTGTGGGAATGTTGTTAACAGTTCTGGCGATTGCGATTGGCAGTTATTTGAACGACAGTATCAATAGCAGTGATGACATTGAGAAATATCTCTGTCTGACGATACTAGGCACAATTCCTTTGGAAGAGGAAGTCCTCAGGAATAAGAAATGGTTTAGTAAACGTAGACGAGACAAAAGATGGAATAGAAAAAAAACAGTGTTACAGACATAAAGGAGAGTAACGATGCAACAGATTTATTTTGAAGGACTTCGCGGTTTGGATTATAAAAGCAACGAGGCATATAAATCCTTGAGAACAAATATCCGTTTTTGCGGAAACGATGTGAATGTGATCTGTTTTACCAGCAGTATTCCGAATGAAGGAAAATCCAATGTTTCCTTCCAACTGGCAGTGTCCTTTGCAGCGAGCGGAAAAAAAGTACTTTTTCTGGATGCTGATTTGCGGAAATCTGTGATTATAGGACGATATAGACCAAATATGCCTGTCAACGGATTGTCCCAGTACCTCACGGGGCAAAGTACACTGGAAGATGTGATCTATGAAACCAATGTCGAGCATATGGATATTATCTTTACAGGTCCAATACCACCAAATCCGGCAGAGCTTCTGGGAAGTGCTATATTTACCGAAATGCTTCAGCAACTACGTACAGAGTATGAATACATCATCGTCGATACTCCTCCACTTGGAAGCGTAATCGATGGGGTGGTGGTTGCAGAACAGTGTGATGGCGTTGTCTTTGTCATTGAAGCAGGTGTAATTAGCTATAAGCTGGCTCTAAAGGTAAAGGAGCAGTTACAGAAAGGAAAGGTCAGAATCCTTGGCGTTGTACTGAACAAGGTGAATGCAAAGGTTGGGGAATACAAGTATTATGGAAGAAAATACATGAAATACCAGAAGGAATATTACATAAGCAGCTAGACAGGTATCTTTTATACTCCTCAGAAGAAATATGATGCACTTATGAAGGATTCTTAAGTCATTATGAGAGCCCTAATACACGAATGATCGGTAAATTATTGAAATGACGTGTATGGAGGGTAAAACGGTGGAGAATCACTTTCAAAGAAAACAGATGATCGATTATAGATATTTTATCACCTTGATTGGTATCTTACTAGGGATCTGTATGATTATTATTGTAGCCAGACTAATCGTAAATGATCAAGAGAGCAATAAGAATATTCCTGTGATATCAAAGGAGGTATTTCTCTCAGAAGCAGAAGGCTTTAATCCTTTAGAACAGCTAATTCTGGAAATGATGGTCAGACAGTATGGCGGAGCAGAACCCACCAATGCTGAGAATGGGAACATAGAATATCTATATTATGAGTGTCTTAAGGAATGTTTCAGCAGGTGTGACTATAATCCGAGCAAAAAAGATTTGATGGAGTTGGAGAATTTAATTCAAGCAAGAGACGATATTATTGGTTTAGAGCAGGAAGTGAATCTGGGCAAAATGTCTCTGGATGCCAGAGACCTTATGATATACATTGACAAACGGATTTATGAGTTGTGCGGAATGTACATTATCTTCACAGCAGATAGTCAGATTGAACAGATATGGGAAGGTTCGGGCGTAATACTCTATCAGCAGGCCAGTAAGCCTCAACAGAGTCCTTTTCATTTGGAAGCTCTACTGATCGTTATGATAACCATATTTGTACTCATGGTAATCTGTATATTAGTTTCAAGAAAAAATAAAATTTTCATTAGGGAAGTGGATTTTGGTGGATTTGATGAGAAAGAATATGCCTAACCGATATCTCCTGCTGGTGGATATACTCAGTATTATACTCTCCTTCCTACTGGCTGCTTGGATACGTTTCGGAGGATTCCTTGACCAATGGTCCGGAAGGAATATTTACGGTGGGGCATTCGTTACGGTATTGCTGTTATATATCGCGCTATATTACCTGAATGACACCTACAGCGGGTTATTTAAGAGGGGATTTCTGGAGGAAATGTTTGTGGTCGTCAGAATCAATGTGCTGCTTGCAGTGACACTGACGGCTGTTATGTACCTGTTCCAGGAGGGAGCATTTTATTCAAGGCTGTTCTTTCTCTGCTTCTTCTTGTTAAATATCCTCACGACCTATCTGATCCGGCAGTATTTTAAACTATTGCTGCTTGGGTTATATAGAAAAAGTAATGCAAGCAACAAGGTCATGATTATTACGACTTCGGATCAGGTTAAGAAGGTCCTTGCCCAGATGCAGAGGGAAAATGACTGGGAATTTCAAATTACTTATCTGACTATTGTTGATGCCGACCTGGTTGGAAAGAAGTTTTATGGTATCGAAGTAAAGGCAGGCAGAAATAATATGTTTCAAATCGCCAGACAAGAAGTGATTGATGGCGTATTTATTCATATACCCAATGAGCAGGTTGACAATCTTAAGCTGGAGGAGATCGTCCTGGAATTCCAGAACATGGGTATTACTGTGGATTTGAGTATCAATACTTTCGGGCTGAAGATCCATGAAAAGATCGTAAGAGAAGTGAGCGGGTATCATGTTATGACCTTCAGTACAAAGATGTACAAGGAAAGCCAGATGATATTAAAGCGTGTGACGGATATTTTAGGTGGGTTGGCAGGCTGCCTGATTACACTGCTACTCACGTTTGTCTTGGCACCGGCAATCCTTTTGGAATCTCCGGGACCGATCTTTTTTACTCAGATCAGGATAGGAAAGAACGGCAGGCGATTTCGTATATACAAATTTCGCTCCATGTATATGGATGCGGAGAAGCGGAAGCAGGAGCTGATGGCTCAGAATGAAATGAACGGCTTTATGTTTAAGATGAAGAACGATCCGAGAGTAACCAAGGTTGGCAGATTTTTAAGAAAAACTAGTCTTGATGAATTTCCTCAGTTCTTTAATGTCTTGAAAGGTGACATGAGCCTTGTTGGAACCCGTCCCCCCACAGAAAACGAATTTGTCCAATATGAGAACAGGCATAAACGCAGGCTTGCTTTAAAGTCAGGCGTAACCGGGTTATGGCAGGTCAGCGGCAGGAGTGATATTACAAATTTTGAAGATGTAGTAAAGCTGGATCTGGACTATATTGATAATTGGTCTTTGGGGATGGATATTAAGATAATCTTGAAAACAGTCGGTGTAGTACTCTTTGGGAGAGGGTCCAGGTAATGCATTAGGATGACTACAAAAGGAAAGGAACAGGATATAGAGGAAGGCATAACATGAAGGAATTTTTCGAGAATGAATTAAATGAGAGAACTAAGGAGAAAAAAGAATACAAAATCGTAGTAGTCGGCTGCGGTTATGTGGGCTTATCCAATGCAGTTTTACTTGCACAGCATAATCAAGTAACAGCAGTAGATATTATACCCGAAAAGATTCGTATGATTAATGAGAAAAAATCACCAATTACGGATCAAGAGATAGAAGAATATCTCACCACGCATCAACTCAAGCTGACCGCAACCTCTGACGGGGAGGCTGCGTTTCAAGAGGCAGAATATATTATAATATCTACTCCTACAAATTATGATGCTTCCAAGAATTATTTTGATACAAGTTCTGTTGAGGCAGTGATCGAAATGGCGACCAGGGCTAATCCCAATGCAGTGATTGTCATTAAATCAACGGTACCGGTAGGATACACAGAAAGTATAAGAAAGCGGTTCTGTAACTTTAATATTATTTTTTCACCAGAATTTTTGCGAGAAGGTAGAGCTTTATATGATAATCTTCATCCCAGCAGAATACTTGTAGGAATACCAAGGGACGATGATAAAATGGCAGAAGCTGCACATATTTTCGCAGGTCTTATGGCAGAGGGAGCTGTCAAAAAGGACATACCGGTGCTTTACACCAACCTGACAGAGGCAGAAGCAGTAAAATTGTTTGCTAATACCTATCTTGCACTAAGGGTTTCCTTTTTTAATGAACTTGATACCTATGCGGAATTAAAGGGCTTAAATACAAAGCAGATTATTGAAGGTATTAGTTTGGATTCGCGAATTGGAGGTCATTATAACAATCCTTCCTTTGGTTATGGCGGTTATTGCCTACCTAAGGATACAAAACAGCTGCTTGCAAATTACCATGAGGTTCCGGAAAATCTGATTCAGGCAATCGTGGAAGCGAATCGTACCCGGAAGAGTTTTATAGCTAAACGGGTACTCGAGAAAGCGGGTCATAACCGAGAGCACCCGGCTAAAATTGGTGTTTTCCGCCTGACAATGAAGATGAATAGTGATAATTTTCGCCAAAGCTCAATTTTGGGAGTGATAGAGCGGATGAAGGAAGAGGGAGCAGTAGTTGTGATCTATGAACCTACCTTAGAGGACGGTAGCAGCTTCCTTAATAATGATATCGTTAATAATCTTAGACTGTTCAAAACACAATGTGATGTGATTATTGCGAACCGCATGAGTGAGGAGCTGAAGGATGTAGTTGAAAAGATTTATACTCGGGATCTTTATGGACGTGATGAATGATAGGACTAAAAATGAATATAAGGAGAGGGAAAGAATGAAAGTAGTTATCCTGGCAGGCGGTTTCGGAACACGAATTTCCGAAGAATCGGAGTATAAGCCCAAACCAATGATAGAAATAGGCGGAATGCCGATCTTATGGCACATTATGAAGGAATATTCCTTTTATGGATTCAATGACTTTATTATATGTGCAGGTTATAAGCAACATGTTATCAAGGAATGGTTTTCTGATTATTTTCTGCATACCAGCGATATTACCTTTGATTTCACTCAGGGAAATAAGGTCCTCGTACATAATCAGCACTCGGAGCCCTGGAAGGTAACCGTAGTAGATACCGGTCTGAATACAATGACAGGTGGACGTGTGAAACGTATCCAGCCTTTTATCGGTAATGAACCTTTTATGCTTACCTATGGTGACGGTGTATGTGATCTGAACATTCAGGATCTGCTAGAATATCACCGGGCTCATGGACGGATAGCAACCCTTACCTCAGTCAGTGTCGAGCAACGTTTCGGAATACTGGATATATCCGAAGGGGATAATATCGTACACTCCTTCCGTGAAAAGTCTGATAATGACGGTAGCCGCATCAATGGTGGGTATATGGTTCTTAACCCGCAGGTATTTAATTATATAAAGGACGATTCCACAGTTTTTGAAAGAGAGCCGCTGGAGACAGTGGCTGCCATGGGTGAATTGGTATCCTACGATCATTCCGGGTATTGGCAGTGCATGGATACCAAGCGTGAGAAGGATAAGCTGGAAGAGCTATGGGCTACCGGGAAGGCTCCGTGGAAGAAGTGGGAGGATAAGATACTTTACAGACTGGTATTGGGGAGTAAGGCGTGATGATGGAAGTAAAAAAATTTGATTTGAGCTTTTATAAAGGGAAAAGAGTGTTCATCACAGGACATACCGGGTTTAAGGGCTCTTGGCTTTGTAAAATGCTTTCTGAGGTCGGGGCCGAAGTAACAGGATATTCCTTAAATCCTCCGACAACTCCGTCTCTGTTCGAACTGATCGGGATAGAAAAGAAGCTTCATTCGGTTATAGGAGATATCTGCGATTTTGAATATCTGAAGAGTGTTTTTGACGAAGCTCAGCCGGAGATTGTACTGCATCTTGCAGCGCAACCTATCGTCAGAGATAGTTTTAAAATTCCTGTGGTTACATATGAAACAAATGTCATGGGTACAGTCAACATACTTGAATGCATCAGACTTTCGGACTGTGTGAAATCCTTCCTTAATGTTACGACGGATAAAGTATATCGTAACAAAGAATGGGTATGGGGCTACAGGGAGGATGAGGAGTTAGATGGCTTTGATCCTTACAGTAATTCAAAATCCTGTTCGGAGCTTGTGACTCACTGCTTTAAGGACAGCTTTTTTGCAGATGGTCGAGTGGCAATCTCTACCGCCCGTGCCGGGAATGTTATAGGCGGAGGAGATTTTGCAAGCTACCGCATTATTCCCGATTGCGTCAGAGCAGCTGCAGATGGGAAGGACATTATTGTCCGCAATCCTTATTCTACACGACCTTACCAACATGTACTGGAACCTTTGTATGCGTATCTTATGATAGCAGCAAGACAGTACGAGGATACTGAATATTCCGGATACTATAATGTCGGACCGGATGAGGCTGATTGTTGGCAGACAGGGGAATTGGTCGAGCTTTTTATCCATAAATGGGGAAATGGCACCCGATGGATTAATATAAGCTGTCAGGGGGGGCATGAAGCAAATTATCTTAAGTTGGACTGTTCAAAACTTAAGATGACCTTTGGATGGAGACCTCATTGGAAGCTGGAGACAGCGGTTGAGAAGACAGTGGAATGGTATCAATGCTGGAGAAACGGTGGAGAAATCAATACATGCATGGAGAAGCAAATTGAAGATTTTCTTAAGGTGGAATAAATACAAAACATACATGAATTAATAGTTGGAGGAACAGTACATGATGGTTACCAAAACAGAAGTAGAAGCACGCGAGGAGATTAAAACTCTGGTAGCAGAATACTATAACGCATTTAAAATAAACAAAAAGGAGTTTCAACCGGGAGACAGAATCAATTATGCATCCCGATACTTTGATGAAAAGGAACTGTGTACCCTCACAGATTCAGTACTTGATTTCTGGCTCACTGCGGGTATCTATGCAGATCGTTTTGAAAAAGGTTTTGCACAATGGATTGGAACGAAGTATGCCATTCTGGTCAATAGTGGTTCTTCTGCCAATTTAATTGCATTTATGGCTTTGACGGCACCTGAGCTTGGAGAACGACAGATCAAAAGAGGGGATGAGGTGATCACCGTAGCTTGCGGATTTCCCACAACAGTAACTCCAATGCTTCAATATGGTGCTGTTCCGGTTTTTGTAGACGTAACTATTCCCCAGTATAATATTGATGTCACATTATTGGAAGCTGCACTGAGTGAGAAGACAAAGGCAGTCATGCTTGCCCACACTCTGGGAAATCCTTTTGATCTTTCTTATATAAAAGCCTTCTGTCAGAAGCATAATCTCTGGCTGATTGAAGACAACTGCGATGCCTTAGGCACGCTTTATACAATAGACGGGGTAACCAAATACGCAGGAACTTGGGGAGATATCGGTACCAGCAGCTTCTATCCGCCGCATCATATGACCATGGGGGAGGGCGGCTGTGTCTATACGGAAAACCCTTTGTTGAACCGGATTGCTAAGTCCTTGCGTGACTGGGGTAGGGACTGTATCTGCCCTTCAGGGCAGGATAATCTCTGCGGTCATCGGTTTGACAGCCAATTCGGAGGATTACCCCAGGGTTATGATCATAAATATGTCTATAGTCATTTTGGTTATAACTTAAAAGCAACTGATCTACAGGCGGCGATCGGGTGCGAACAGCTTAAAAAGCTGCCGTTCTTTATTGAACGCCGACGTACTAATTTTGAGAGGCTCTATCATGCATTGGCTTGTTTGGAGGATAAACTCATTCTTCCGTTGGCGGCAGAGAACAGTGAACCCTCCTGGTTCGGTTTCCTGATTTCTGTGAGACCTGAAAAAGGACTGGATCGTAACAAAATTACACGATATTTAGAAGACCATAATATACAGACGAGATTATTATTCAGCGGCAATCTGACACTTCATCCCTGCTTCGGACAGATGCGAAGAGAGGAAGATTATCGCATTATTGGGGAACTTATCAATACTGATTTTATCATGAACCATTCCTTCTGGGTCGGAGTATACCCGGGAATGAGTGATGAGATGATAGATTATATGGCAGAAGTATTAATAGAAGCAGTAAATCAATAAAAGACTATATTCATAGGAGGAAATTCGATGAAACAGAGACTCGCGGACTACGTAGCAGACTTTCTCGTGAAAAAGGGTATCTCAGATTGTTTCATGGTAGTGGGGGGCGGCGCGATGCATCTCAATGATGCCTTTGGGCATAACAAAGGGCTGACATGTACTTTTAATCACCATGAACAGGCGTGTGCAATTGCTGCTGAAGCATATGCAAGAATACATAACAAGATTGCTGCCGTCTGCGTAACGACAGGTCCTGGCGGAACGAACGCTATTACCGGGGTTCTGGGAGGCTGGCTGGATTCAATTCCAATGCTGGTAATCTCAGGACAGGTGCGATACGATACCACAGCGCGATATACCGGAAGATTTACAGAGGGGCTACCCCTCCGTGCCGTAGGCGATCAGGAATTTGATATCACCAGGGCTGTGGGATGTATGTGTAAATATGCGGCTATGCTGGAGAGGCCGGAGGATATCAGATATATGCTGGAGAAAGCCTATTATCTTGCCACAACCGGAAGGCGAGGCCCTGCCTGGATTGATATTCCTGTAGATTATCAGGGTTGTTATATAGAGACAGAACAGCTTTCTGCCTACAATTTTTCTGAGGATGAAAGTCAGATTCCACCTGTAATAGATCATAAGATAGCTGAGATAATCATCGATCGTCTTAGAAATGCAAAGAGAGCGGTACTTTATGCCGGAAACGGGATACGATTGTCCGAGGGTTATCCACAATTTCGAAAAGCAGTAGATACCCTGGGTATTCCTGTCGTGACCTGCTGGGATTCGATTGACACAATGGAAGATGCAAATCCATACTATGTCGGCCGAGGAGGTATTATGGGCGACAGGGCTGGTAATTTTGCTGTTCAGAACTCCGATTTAATACTTGCTGTAGGGAATCGCCTGTCGATTCGACAGGTTGGATATCATTGGAAGACATGGGCGCGAGAAGCTTTTGTTGTAATGGTAGATGCAGATCCTGCAGAATTAAGAAAACATACATTGCATGTAGAGCTACCGGTACATGCGGACGCCAAAGAGTTCTTTGAAACTATGAATACAATGCTATCAGAGGAAATCAAACCGGTATTTCAAAATGCTGAATGGCTGCAGATCTGCCGGAAATGGAAGAGTGCATATCCTGTGACTCAGCCTAAGCACTGGGAAGAGGATGGGCAACACGTGAATGTCTATGCTTTAATTAAGTACTTAAGCAGTAGCTTACCGGACGGGAATGTGACTGTAGTAAGCAACGGCAGTGCCTGCGTCGTTGGTAGTCATAATTATGAGATTAAGAAGGATGCGCGCTTTATTATTAACAGCGCCGTTGCCAGCATGGGTTACGGGCTGCCGGCAGCAATTGGAGCCTGTATAGCCAATCACCGGCGTACTACTATCTGTATCGAGGGAGATGGCAGCATCATGATGAACCTACAGGAGCTACAGACTATCATCACAAACAGGCTGCCCATTAAGATATTTCTTATTAATAACCAGGGGTATCATTCCATACGGCAGACACAGAATAATCTGTTCTGGGAGCATAGCAAAATCGGAATAGGACCGGAAAGTGGTGATCTGACTTTCCCTGATTTTGAAAAATTGGTAAAAAGCTTTGGGTACCCTTACTATTATGCACATACGAATACTTATATGAAGAGAGTGGTTGATCTAACCCTTGAGACAGTGGGACCGGCTTTTTGCGAGATATTTGTCTCTACTGTACAGAATTTTGAACCAAAAAGTGCAACAAAAAAGTTAAGTGACGGTACTCTGGTGAGCCCGCCTCTGGAGGATTTGGCACCGTTTCTGGAGCGGGAGGAACTGCTTAAGAACTTACTTATCACTCCTGTGGCTGAGTGATGAGTCCTTTATTGCAAGGAGAAACTATGGGAAAAATATATTTATTGGATTGCACACTGAGAGACGGCGGTTATGTGAATAATTGGCAATTTGGAGAAGACACCATTAAGGGCTTTGGCAAAAAGATTGCGCAGACCGGAATTGAGATTTATGAGGTCGGTTTTATCAAGGGCGATAGATATGATAGAAACCGAGCAGTTTTTCCGAATGTTGAATCCATATCGGAAATGATTGTACCGAAAAGCCCTGATTTGATGTATGTCGGAATGCTGGATCTGAGTGACCCTGTACCTGTTGAACGGATTCTTCCGTACGATGGAACTTCTGTGGATGGTCTCAGAGTGATCTTTAAAAAGGAAAAGCTGGAGGAAGCTTATCACTACTGTGAAAGAATTAAAGAACTTGGCTATACGGTATTTGTACAATTCGTAGGTACGGATTGCTACAGTGATAAGGAATTCATTGAGGCTATCGAGAAATTCAATCAATTAAAGCCATTTGCGATTTCGATTGTAGACAGTTTTGGATTGATTAAAAGAAAACAGTTTCTTCGTCTGGTCTACCTTGCGGATAATAACCTGGAGAAGTCAATTCTGTTGGGGTATCATGCGCATAATAACCTGCAACAGGCCTTTGGCAATGCGGAAGCTCTTGTTGAACTAAATCTGCAGAGGGATATCTGTATCGATGCCTGTGTGTTCGGCATGGGCCGGGGTGCCGGTAATTTGAATCTGGAGTTGTTCGCCGAATACATGAATGAGAACTTCGGGACGCAATACCGCATTGAACCGATGCTGGAGATTATGGATGAGTATCTGAATGAGATTTATAAAGATAAATTCTGGGGGTATTCCTTGCCGCTATACCTGTCAGCCAGTAGCGGATGTCATCCGAATTATGCGATCTATCTGGCAGAGAAGGATAGCCTGACCGTGAAATCGTTCTATGAACTTCTGAAGGAAATCCCTGCAGGGGAGAAGGCAAACTTCAGTAAAAATAACGCGGAACAGTTCTATAAAGAATATCAGGAGAAATTTATAGAGGATAGAGGAGCGCTCGCGGAGCTTGCAGGGCAGCTTGCAGGGCGTGAAATTATGATTCTCGCTCCCGGGAAATCACTTACCGAATGCAAGGAAGGAATTGAGAAGCTCATTGAAGATAGAAAGCCGATTGTTCTGGCAGTCAATTTCACGGGTGCAGATTACAAGACAGACTTTATCTTCAGCAGCAATATGCGACGATATATAAAAATTCAAGGTTGCACCCAGACCCCGTGCATCATCACATCGAATATGAAGGATGCCACGTCCTACGATTACCGTGTTAATTTCTCCAGCTTCTCCTCAGAATATCCGGAGATCATTGATAATTCAGGATTGATGGCACTACGTCTGATGCTGGCAATCGGGGTAAAGAAGGTGTTTATCGCCGGTATGGATGGATATGCTGCCGATCGAAGCAAGAATTATTTCGATCAGTTGCTGGAGTACGATTTCTCAGACGTCGCAGATAACAGAAATGCGATGATCTCTTCTGAAATCAGGTCAATCAGCAGAAGAGTAAATATAAAGTTTGTTACACCGACTAATTATACAGTTTCTGAATTAGCAGAATTGTGTTCCTGACAGTGCAATCGGTTAGGATAAAAACTTCATGGAGAATAAGGAGGTGTGGTTATGCAGCGAGCTATAATTACTGGTGTAACAGGTACAATTGGAATGGCACTCCTCCAGGAACTAATTAATAATAATATTGAAGTGTTAGTGATCTGCAGAGAGGGATCTGTAAGAAATGATAGAATACCGAAGCATCCTTTGGTTACAATAAAATACTGCCACCTGAATCAATTGGCAGAACTAAAGAATGATACGAATCAGAGTTATGATGTGTTTTATCATTTTGCCTGGGAAGGGACGACGGGGGCAGCCAGAAATGACATGTATCTTCAGAACCTAAATATCAGATATGCTTTGGATGCGGTTCATACAGCGCACCGTTTCGGTTGTGCCCAATTCATAGGTGCAGGATCCCAAGCGGAATACGGAAGGGTTGAGGGATTACTCCGGGCGGATACACCAACCTTCCCTGAGACGGGCTATGGGATAGCGAAGCTCTGTGCAGGCCAGATGACCAGAGAAGCTGCTCATCAGCTTGGCATAGGTCATATCTGGACACGAATCCTGAGTGTTTATGGCCCCTACGACGGAGCGCAGAGTATGGTTATGTCTACAATCCATGCCTTGCAATCCGGTACAATACCTAAGTTCACCAAAGGAGAACAGCAGTGGGATTATCTGTACAGTGCGGATGCCGCGAGGGCTTTTTATCTGCTTGGGGAATATGGTGTGGATGGTAAGATATATGTCATAGGAAGCGGGCAGGCAAGACCTTTGGCTGAATATATCAGGGAGATACGGGATGTGATTAATAAGGACGCTTCTATTGAACTCGGTGCCATACCGTATAGCGACAGACAGGTGATGTATTTATGCGCGGAGATTAAGGAATTGGAGAAAGATACCGGATTTCAGCCCTCAATTGAATTCACAACAGGAATAAAATATATAAGCGACAGCTTAAGTCTTGGATAGGAGAATAATGTATGGGATTTGAACCCGATTATTTTAGGGCCGTTTATTTTTGCAGTGATTTATTTGCTGAACCTTGCGCGGTATCTATCGTATCATTGCTTGAAAATAATAAAATATTCAGGGAAATTGAAATATACATCATCAGTGATGGTATTACTGAAATTAATCTAAATAGAATGAAAAGTATTGCAGAAAGATACTCCAGGAAGCTATCGGTTCTATCTTTGCCAAATCCGGAGGATTTTTTTGAAGATATAAGATTTTCAAGAAAGACATTGGGTCATACTTTTGGACGTATGATTATTGGGCAATTACTACCGGATGAAGTAACACGTATTCTATGTCTGGATAGTGATATGTTAATCATGGACTCTTTATATGAGCTATGGAATACTGATTTAGGAGACTGCTATATCGCCGGAGTGGATAGTGCCCCCGGCCTGGATATGATGATAAAAACATTACATATGGAACCGGGAACACTTTATTGCAATGGTGGTTTGTTTTTGATGGATCTTTCTGCTATTCGTCAGGATCAGGTAGAAATTAGATATAAGGAATATATTACGAACATATTGAATACCGGGAGGACCTTAGGTGCATATGAGGAAGAGGTAATTAATAAATGTACATATCCTAGGTCGTTACGATTACACCCGAGGTATAATTTGATGACAGTAAACCTAGTGATGGATTACGATGCTTTTGTTAAATTCAGAGGAGCAGTCAACTTTTACACACGGGAGGATATGGATCAGGCAGTGAAGCATCCGGCTATCATCCATGCAATCAATACATTTTATATCCAAAAGCGCATATGGGAAAAGGATACAGACTCTCCTTATGCATCAGAATATAGGTTTTATCGCTCGAAAACACCGTGGAAGGATATACCTCAATTAGATTTAGACAGGTCAGTAAAACAGACGGTAATGAAGAAAGTGTGGCATATATTACCGAAAAATGTTTCGTTTTACTTTGCTGCTCTTGCGCGAAATAATATACGTCCACTTTTATTAAAGAAGCGGGATGATGAGTAAAAATTAATTCTATGTGAGGTGAAGCTGATGAGTATAAGAAGTAGAGAGGATACACTGCAACCATTGTTAACAATTGCAGTTCCTACCTATAACGGTTCTAAAACAATCAGAAATATGCTGAATTTGTTGTTAACACAATTTGATACCAGAATAGAAATTCTTATCTCGGATAATTGTTCGACAGATGAAACGCCTCAAATCATTCATGAATATCTGAGAGTTTATCCATTCCTTCGTTATATCAGACAAGACCACAACGGAGGAGCTGATTTCAATTTTCTGCAATGTATGAAGCTGGCATCCGGTAAATTCACGATGCTTGTTTCTGACGATGATATTATCATTGAAAATTCTGTCAGTAAAATATTGTTTTTTTTAGAAAAATATCCGGATATATCACTGGCCTATTTGGATGCCCTGGCATTTCGGGACAGATATATTGACGAGGAGCATTGTCATCGATATAAAAGATTTTTACCGGTATTAAAGGAAGACATTGTAACGACAGATAAGAAAGTATTTATGCATTATGCCCAGCGCTTATGGGGATATACCTCAAATTATATATGGTCAACCGAGAAATTTCGGCAGATAGAAAATCCGGAGCAATATTTTGGTACTTATTTTTTGCAATGTTATATTAATATTTTATGCTCAAATCAGAAGGAGGATATACTGGGACTGATCAAGGGACCATGTATTGCGATCGGCGAATATGGTATCATAGGCAACTATGATACTGCATTGGTAGAAGGTATTTATTACAGGAGAATGATAAAATTTGCAGTTGATACCGGAGGATATGACAAAAGGCAACTTAATAAGTACTATATATGGAAAATTTGTTTATTAGGCAGGCATGCATTAATCAAAGAGGCAGTTGCAGGAGTGCAAAAAACAAAGATAAGAAACCTGATTAAATGTACGTGGAGCTATCCGCGGGCATGGATAACCTTATACCCTTTGTTTTTCATTCCACGCTTTATATTCAAACCATTACTAAAAGTATATAGAAAATCTCAAGGTAGAACAGGTACAACCTATGTAAATCGGCCGACTTAACCTTGGGAGCTTCAGGAGGATGTTATGAAAATATTATATATCGCAGATCCGTTGATTGTTGGTGGTGCAACCAGATCACTGGTGGATGTGGTAACATCCATCAAGGCACGCGGAATGGAATGTGTTGTTTGCACCAGCGAGGAGAATTCCTTGAGTAAGGAATTGCATGATTACGGTATTCAAAATTTTTCTTCGGGTCATAGGGCGGTCATGGATGTAAGACCTAAGACGCGATGGATGCGACCTGTAATATTCATCTTAAAAGCAATTTATTATTATATTCGCATTCCGGCTGCAATTCATAAAATAGAAAGCATGATAGATATGGAAACAGTAGACTTGATTCATACCAACTCTGTCAGATCAGATATCGGAATGCTACTATCAAGGAAGTATCATATCCCCCACGTTGCTCATATAAGAGAATTTGGCGAGGAGGATTTTGACTGCTGGACCTACCGCAGTAAGTATACAAAATTCATCAATCGGAATACCAGTAAGATTATTGCTATCTCCGAAGCTGTAAAAAACAGCTGGATAAGAAAGGGGATAGATGCGGAGAAAATCAAGGTGATTTATAACGGAGTAAATAATAAAACCATTATACCGATATCGCCGATCAAATTACAAAAGGATAGATTATTAAGGCTAGTTGCAGTAGGAGGTATATGCGAACCAAAGGGCCAGCTTCAGATTATCGAGGCTATCGGCCTCCTGCCGAAGGAAGTAATAGAAAACATAACACTGGATTTAGTCGGATGGGGTGACGAGTCTTATATTGAGTTAATCCGAAATAGGGCGAAGGAGCTGAAAGTTACTGATCAGTTAACTATTACCGGTGCGGTATCCGGTGTGGGACCAATACTGCAAAACTATCATATTGGATTATTATGTTCCAAGTCGGAGGGCTTCGGACGTGTCACAGCTGAATACATGCATGCGGGATTGGGTGTAATTGCGTCCGACACGGGAGCTAATCCTGAATTGATACAGGACTCGGAAACCGGACTATTATATCGATACGGAGATACGCTGGAGCTTGCTCAAAAAATCGAAAAGTTTTATAAAGATCGCAATTTGTTGAGCGTGTGTGCGTTCAAAGGCCGGAAACAAGCTGAAGAGAGATTTACAAAGGATAAAAATGCAGATTCACTTTTTAGTTTATATCAAGAGATAATGGAACATGCCTGCAAACCATCCTATAGTGAGGAGTACGGTAGATATGAGCATTAAGATTGGGATCATGACATATTTTCATGCTGTGAATTATGGAGCATTTTTACAGTCATATGCATTATGTGAACGTTTAAATCAGGAGGAGGATTTTGAAGCAGAGATTATTAACTTTAGGATGCAGAAAGAAGTAGATCATTATCGGGATTTTATAAAACCTAAAAAGAATATTCTTCGTACGCGATTTTATGTAAGAAGAAATAAGACTTTTGAATCCTCAATCAAACTGTTGAAGCTCTCGGATGAGCATTGTGTTTCTGATCAAATCGAAGATTTCATCCATATGGTGAAGGACAAATATGATATTCTGATTGCTGGCAGTGATGAAATATGGAAGGTGAATAGTTACAGAGGTTTTCCTACCCCATACTATTTACCGGTCAATCTGGGAGCAAGGAAGCTTGCTTATGCAGCATCAGGCAGGACTCCCTTCAAAAAGATGACAAGCGAGAATCAAGAACTTCTGCATTCCTTTCTACAGGATTTTGAATATATTGGGACCCGGGATAAGACAACCTATAATGAAGTAGGTAATTTGATTAAAAATTGGAGAAAGATCTATTACAACTATGATCCTACGTTTATCTATGATTTTAAGCCTAATAGAGAGCGCGGGAAAAGAATATTGGAAGAACGGTATCATGTCAATATGAATAAGAAATGTATTGGGATAATGTTTTCTGAGAAAATGAATTCTAAAGATAACCTGGTCCGTTATCTCAAGAAATGTTTCGGAACGGAAATTACGTTAATATCCCTATATGACTGGGAATTCGGTATCAAAAACACACCGAATCTGACACCGCTTGATTGGATTGATGTTGTGGCAGCGTTGGATGGGTTGATCGCACATTATTTCCATGCTATCTGTATTTCAATCATAACAGGAACTCCATTTTATGCAGTGGAAATGATAACAGATAATTTGAAAGAAAGCAAAATGTATGATTTGCTCGAACGGTTCCATCTACTGGACCGCTATACTATCGGAATAAGGAATGCCATAGAGTCGGGTGGTGTGAAACGTTTTGTACGAGGAGTAAATCCAGGAAACAGATTAGATCACAGTTTCATACTTCAAGAAGCAAGAGCTGAGTTTGAAAATTTTATAAAGATTGTCAGGTGCAAAAATAATGAAGAACAAAAGTCTGATTGTGTTTAGTAATTCAGGAGTAAAGATAAACTTAACAATACTGTCGGTATTCCTTTTTTTGCTGTATCCATATTTTAACTCAATAACGAAGCTTATTTATAGACGCGAGAGTATTGCACAGGGGACACTGATATTATCAGTAATTCTTCTTCTGATTACAGCAGATAGAATCAGACTGGAACAGTGGACCTGGCTTTGGTTCACTGTAATCTTCTTATGTATCTTTAGAAATTATGATCTAAAATATGGTAATATATATAGCTGTATCCAATTCATAATATGTATTCTTATGTTGATTTTGCTTAGTACAAAATCTGAATGGGAAGGCTTCAGTATCAAATTAATCTATACCTTCAGTATTGTGCATTTGATCCTTGGATTTATATTCTACATAAACAAAAACCTTTTTATTACTTATATCATACCAACCTTTCATTTAGATCAGTATTGGGAGGGAAGGTTAATAGAAATGCTTAATTTGGGATATATGGTGGGACTGACAACGCATTACAGTACCTTAGGTATGTATTTGGCTATTGCATTTATCTTGGGTATCACATGTTTACTAAATATTAAAATTGCAGGATTTGGAAGAGTACCGGTTATGATATTCACGGTTATGACTTCTGTTGCATTTATGTTAAACGGAAAAAGAGGACCTTTTATCTTTGCGATAATTTCTGCACTAATTGTTTATTTGTTTTTTTATTCCAGGTTTTCTGTAAAAACCATATTAAAATGGCTCTTTTATGGACTGCTGATTGCCGGAGTGGCTGTATTCGCGTTTCGGGAATTTCCGGCATTAGCAACGCTGCTCAACCGCTTTGGGGGCGGTGAAGGAAGCTTGAACGACTATACATCCGATAGAATAGACTTATTATGGATACCTGCTATCAAACTATTCTGGCAGCATCCGGTCTTTGGATTGGGTTGGAGAGGATTTCGATACACTTTTCATGAGTATTCTTCCATGTATCAGATGAACGATACTCATAATATATTTTTGCAACTGCTTTGCGAAACCGGAATTGTCGGGTTTCTTCTGGTAATGACAGCGTTTTCTACTGCATATTACAGAACAGCCAAATTGCTGTACAGATTGAAAAGAAAGCAGGATTCTTTTTGGGCTGAAACAAGATTATATCTATGCTTTTCCCTTATGGTACAGACATTCTTTCTTTTATATGGATTAACCGGTAATCCATTGTATGACAGAATTTTTTATCTGTATGCAATAGCATATGCATTTATGGTGAATGCAGAAAGAAGAATAAAAATACTAACTCCTAGTATAAATAAATCATATGTGTTACAAGGAGAAAGATATGAGACGTGAGGGAAAGCTTGTAAAGAATACGATTATTTTATCTGTCGGAAATTTTTTTCCGAAACTGGTTGCAATATTTACTCTGCCGATATTAACAGCTCAATTAACAAAAACGGAGTATGGTACCTTTGACCTTGTTTCGACATTAGTAGCATTATTACTTCCGGTGGTAACACTGCAGATACAGTCAGCAGCTTTTCGATTTCTCATAGACTGCAGAAACGATATATATAGAACCAGTATTATAGTTACTAATATTTTCGCTGTGATCATACCGATTTCAACAGTAGTATTATTAATTCTGTATTTTTGTTTGAACGGAATTGATCCTTTCACCAGGTTGATTATATGTATCTACTTTTTTATTGATATTTTATATATCGCTATCCAGCAGGTGGCGAGAGGACTATCCTTTAATTTATCATACTCGGTAGCATCAATTATTTTATCTCTGCAAAATATAATCATGCTATTGATATTTGTTCTACATTTGGGTTGGGGACTGAAAGGAACTCTTCTTTCTCTGATTATATCCTATATGGTCTCTATGACTTTTTTGATTTTGAGGATACGGAAATACTGTATTATAAGTTTTAATTTTATCTCTCTTTCCAGTATTAAAGAGATGCTCGCATATTCCTGGCCGATGGTACCGAATAATTTATCCAATTGGGTACTGGCTCTGTCAGATCGATTAATTATTACTGCGTTTTTGGGTGTAGAAGCGAATGCGGTATTTGCAGTAGCAAATAAGATTCCATACCTATTTACAACAGTGCAGAGCACATTTACTATGGCTTGGCAGGAGAATGCTTCCATGGCGTCAGGGGATTCGGATGCATGCAATTATTATAGTAAGATATTTAATAATGTGTTTTCTTTGCTATCAGGTATGATGGCAATATTGATTGCTTTTACACCGATTTTATTCTCACAGCTGATTAAGGGAGATTATGATGAAGCGTATTATCAGATGCCATTGCTTTTTCTTTCCATGCTATTTAGCTGTTTGTCTTCCTTCTTAGGAGGCATTTACGTTGCAAGTAAAAAAATAACTAGTGTTGGTATCACCACAATAGTAGCAGCAGCCTGCCATGTGATCATTAATCTGACGTTGATAAAAAAATTGGGTATTACTGCCTGTTCTGTTTCTACGTTAATAAGCTATCTGGTACTTGTGATATATAGAATGCTGGATTTAAAAAGAATTCAAAGCATTAAATATAACTACAGAAAAATTGCTTTATTTCTTTTCATCCTTACAATCATGAGTGTGATTAGTTATCAAAGAGTCATGCTCCTTGATCTTCTGAATTTTGGTATAGCTGTACCGTTTGCCTGTATAGGAAACCGCAAATTACTTAAATTCGGTCTCAGCATAATGAAGAAATCATTCAGTTTAACGACACAGAAGGTTACACGAAGAATATTTTCAAACTAATTAATTATTATGAGCGAGCCAATTTCGAGAGAGGGAATGAGTATATGATAAATGATTTTTTTGCCTGTACCGGGTGTCGTGCATGTGAACAAATTTGTCCAAAGAGCTGCATAAACATGGTGTTTGATAAGGAAGGTTTTATTTATCCGGATATCGATATGACATCCTGTATTAACTGTGGTTCGTGTGAACGAGTTTGCCATGCACTAATTAAGGATAAGTTACAGCTTATCAATGGCAGCAAAGATCAAACCGGATATTTCGGATGGCATAAGGATCCTGAAATCAGAGCAAAAAGCTCCTCCGGTGGTGCGTTTACAGCAATTGTTGAAGCGTTCCTGGATGATAACGGCGTCGTTTTTGGGGCCTCTTATAATGATGATTTTACCTATGTTCATCATATTATGGCCGATAAAAAAACTTATCATACATTAAGAAAATCAAAGTATGTTTTCTCTGATCCTGAGGATAGTTATTTAAAAGTCAGGCAAACTCTTCTGGGTGGACAGAAGGTTATATTTACCGGTACACCCTGCCAGATAGCCGGATTGAAAGCATTTTTAAAAAAAGATTATGAAAACTTACTGTTGATTGATTTGATTTGTCATGGAACACCCAGTGTTAAGACTTATGAATCTCATATAAAGCATATCAGCCGGGATTCAAAAATAGAAAATGTGGACTTCAGATCAAAATATTTCGGATGGTTCTGCTATTGCTTTAAAGTTGATTTGGAGGATGGTACTTATGTGAAGCAACTGGAGGAGGATTTTTATTTGAACAAATTTTTGAATAACTATTCATTAAGAAAATGCTGTTATAAGTGCCAGTATTCTAACAGAAATCATGTAAGTGATATAACGATTGCAGACTTTTGGGGGATTAATGATTATAAACCGGAGTTGAATGATGAGAAAGGGATTTCGTTGGTGATTTTTAACAATAAGAAATTTTCACATTTATTCCAAAACCTATCGGTTATTATGAATCTTTGGCAGCTGGATTATCCATATTTCAAATATGTCTATAAAACACACGAGAAATACTCTTTGGATTCAAGAAATGAATTTATGAGGGAACAGGAGCAGTTCGGTTATGAAAAAATTGCAAAGAGGTTTGAAATGTATATACCTCTAAAAAAACTAAGGCGTAAGATTATGGCCGTGAAAAGACATCTTATAGATGTTTTTGCTGGAAATTAGAGGAAAACATCGAACCAAATCTCTGTACTATTACGAACGATGATGATATTATTATACAAAGGACTAAGCGGAAGATTAATTAATCAGCTATCTCGGCTTAGTTTTTATATACCTTAGTAATGGCAAAATATGGAAATTCAAGCTGATACGATAGAAAGGATTTTATGCTTACCTATATAAAACAGCTTAAAAGTAAAATACGTTCAGGTATCTTAGCTGAAATGTTCCGAGAAACTAAATGGATGACTCAATATATCAAAAGATACTGGAAAGCAATCCTATACTACATATTACTTGGGGTTTTGGGGACTGCCACTGGGCTTGCGGGAAGTGTTGCCTCCAAATATTTAATCGATGCTGTCACCGGATTCGACTCCCTGAATATCTGGTTTATCATCGCCGTCATTCTTAGTATGGCCTTTGGCAATATCCTGGTCGGTGCAGTTTCCAGTCGGATCTCAGCTAAGATCAGCATGAAGGTCAACAATGAAATGCTGGCGGAGATCTATGATAAAATCATGAAGACGGATTGGGAAGCAATCTCAGAGTTTCACAGCGGTGATCTGCTGAACCGTCTGAATACAGATGTTGAGACGGTCGCGGGTAGCGTATTGGGCTTTATTCCATCCTTGATCACCAGATTGCTTCAATTTATCGGAGCATTGGCGATTATTATTTATTATGACCCAACGATGGCTATCATTGCTCTCATTAGCGCACCGGTTAGCTTGCTGCTATCAAAAATGCTTATGGTTCGTATGAGAGAGTATAATCAGAAAATGATGAAGATCAGCAGTGAGATGATGGCCTTTGGAGAAGAGTCCTTTCAGAACCTTCAGGTGATTAAATGCTTTAACTTAATCGAACTTTTTAATCGAAAATTGATGGGGATACAGGCGAGTTATATCGCAATGGCTTTAGATTATAATAAGCTTTCGATCCTTACTACCTCGTTTCTGTCGGTGGTCGGTTTATTAGTTTCCTATACCGCTTTCGGGTGGGGGGTCTACAGGCTTTGGAGTGGTGTTATCACTTATGGAACGATGACATTGTTTCTTCAATTATCAAGCGGTCTGTCCGGTAGCTTCTCCTCTTTGGTCGGTCTCATTCCGACGATGATTAGCGCTGCAACCAGTGCAGGAAGAATCATGGCAATCACTGAGCTACCGCGTGAGTATGGCAATGACGAGAGTGCTTTTGAGGCCTACGGACAAAAGTCGGATTACTCTACGGAGTTTACTCTATCCATGTCTCATATAGATTTTACCTATAAGGGCCGGAAGGCGGTTCTACAGGATGTAAATGTTGCCGTCAGGCCGAGAGAGTTGGTCGCAATTATCGGACCCTCCGGAGAAGGAAAGACTACACTTCTTCGCATCATACTCGGTCTGCTTAAGCCTACAGCAGGAGAAGTAGCCTGTTCGCTGGAGGATGGAACGAAGACAGAAGTATCTGCACTCACCAGAAGATTGTTTTCCTACGTCCCGCAGGATTATACGATTTTTTCCGGAACTATTGCGGATAATCTGCGCATGGGTAAACCGGAGGCTACGGAGGAGGAGCTGACAGTGGCTCTCAAGGCAGCATGTGCTTTTGATTTTATTACTGAACTACCGGAGGGAATCTACAGTCAGGTAGGAGAGATGGGAGGCATCTTTTCCGAAGGACAGCTGCAGCGATTATCCATCGCCAGAGCGATACTTAGAGATTCGCCGATTCTAGTGCTGGATGAGGCAACCTCTGCATTGGATCCTGTTACCGAAAGAGAGGTCTTGCAGGGAATTATGACCTATGGGCAGACTCATTCCTGTATTCTGACTACTCATCGGCAAAGTGTGATTGATATGTGCAACAGAGTATATCGGATTATGGGAAGCCGGGTATCGGAGGTTTCGGACAAACAGCTTTTCGGTTTGACAGAGGATTAATGAAATCCATAGGAAATTCTTTTAAACTTCTTTCAAGTATTGTATGTGCCGCTGTGTAGCGGAGAAATGGGAGGGTAAATATGAAGATAAAAGAAGGTTTCATATTGAGAAAAATTGCAGATACCGACATGGTAATTCCTATCGGAGATAATATAGCTTATTTTAACGGAATTATTTCCCTGAATGAAACAGCAGCGTTTCTATGGAAGAAGCTCAGTGAAGGCTCGGAACCTTCTGCCTTGTCAGAAGAACTGATGGAAGCCTATCATATCAGCAGCGAGATGGCTACAGAGGATACATTTCAGTTTATAACCCAACTGCAGTTGGCTAATATACTTGAGTAAAATGATTAGAAGGAGTACGGATGTGGAGAAAAGAGAATTGGTGAGATACCCTTGGAACGCTACTTTTGAATTAACAGCCAGGTGCAATTTGAAATGTAAGATGTGTCTGGTGCGGATTGATGGGGAACAGATGGCTGAGCTTGGGGGCAGAGAGCGAACCTCGGACGAATGGATTGCTATGGCGAAGGAGATACAGGCTGCAGGGGCAATCGGATTATTATTAACAGGAGGAGAGCCACTCCTTCGTCCGGATTTTTCGGAAATCTATCAGGAAATAGCAAAGCTTGGCTTTATGCTGACACTCTATACCAATGCTACCTTAATTACACCTGAGCTGATGGAAATACTTCACAAATATCCGCCTCATAGAATAGGCATCACTGTCTATGGGGCTTCTCGCGATACCTATGAGAGAGTAACCGGCATACCGGAGGCTTATAATAGAATGCTGGAGGGAGTACAGTTGCTGGGACAACTGCCCTCTAAGATTACAATTCGTACCACGATGATCAAGGATAATATTCATGATCTGGATCGAATCACACAATGGACACATGCTCTGAGACCGCAGGTAGAATTCAGCGTATCGAGGATTGTGACAAAGCCTGTGAGAGGCTGCAGCTCCAAAGTAGACGCTTGCCGTCTGACGCCGGAACAGAACGTGGCTATGCTCGAAAAGAGAAATAAGGAATTTGTCATTGAGCCATTTCACAAACTGGTTAAGGAAAATTCCGGGATTGTAACAAGCCGAAAGGATATTCAGTCAAATAAGACAAAGCGCAGCCAATTGGAGAGAGAGCCTACACTTTATGGCTGCGAAGCAGGGATGAATTCTTATACGATTACCTGGGATGGTAAGCTGATTGGATGTCAGATGCTCGCAGATTGTTGGACCTACCCCTTTGAAGAAGGTTTTATGAAGGCCTGGGAGGACTATCCTGCCAAGGTCTGGCTGCCACCCTTGCCCGAGAAATGCAGCAGCTGCAGCTTAAGCTGTTGTGCATGTCCGGCTACGCGTCTGGCAGAAACGGGGCAACTGGATGGAATCCCGGAATATCTGTGCAAGGAAAGTGTATTAGCTAAGGAAATGGAGAAAAGGTTGATAACACAACTGAATGATTTAGTAATGGGAGGGGATAAAAATCGTGTTAAAGTATGAAGCACCGGTCATGACTTTTGAAGAACTGACTTTATTTGAAAAAATTGCAGACAAATGCTGGGGGGCAGGAAAAGTTAGCTTTAATAATCCGTATGATTCCTCCGGTGAAACACAAAGCTTTTGTATCTCAGGAGGGTGTAATACCGGACAGGTCGATCCGTCCGATACGGTCCTCAGCTATGTGGAAAATTATATGAGCGGAAGTCAATTTGAGGACTTCACGGCTTGCTACGGCCCTAGTCTGTCGAATACTCATGCCTCAGGATTTCATTGCCATTCCGGACATAAGCCAACGCCCACACCTACACCGAAACCGACTCCGACTCCGGGTCCGTGCAAACCGGGTTGGCCGGGTTGGCCCGGATGGCCGGGCTGGCCGGGATGGCCGGGACATGGTGGACGGCATGGCAGACATTAAGATTAATATGCAGCATAAAGGAGCTTATTTCCCTGCTGCAATATCGATGGGAAATTACACCATCAGGCTGCTTAGGGACAGCAATGCAAAAGCATCCTATGAGCTTCCCGAAGATGCTTCTCAGTTTCTTGTGGATGGAACAGAAGCCAGATCAGATTGGAACCTTGTGTACATAATCATGCCCCAGGAGGAGTTTACGGAGCCGGAAGGAGAATTCTTGGCAGGTTTTGAAGAAGGGCCTGCTCCTTATCGTATCTATAAAGAGGCTAGCGGAAATTTCTTATGGGTCAGGAAGGATAAGAATAAGAATAACAGTCTTGTTTACCGGATTTCGAAGAATTGGAGTATTTGGGAATTGCTGTACGATCATACGGAAGGCCACAGTCCGGACTTCTTTGATGAGCTTGCTTATATCTTTCCCTATTCCGTGCTGAATAAGAGGGGAATTCTGTTTCATGGAGTCGTCATGGAATGGAACTCCATGGGAATTCTTGTCTGTGCACATTCCGGCGTGGGTAAATCTACACATACCGGAATGTGGAAAACAGGCGAGGGGGCCCGGATTCTGAACGGAGACAGGGCATTTTGCTTTTTGGAGAAGGAGCAGTGGTTTACCTGTGGAGTTCCCTGGAACGGGTCCTCGAAGGAATGCATGAATCGAAAGGTTATACTCAGAACAGTCGTAATCATTGAACAATCGGAAGACAATCAGGTAATGCAGTTGTCAAGACGGCAGGGTGCATTGGAATTGATCTCCCTTACCTTTGCACCTGCATGGGAGTCTGAGCTTTTGAATCAAGCACTGGATTTGATCGATGAGCTTACCCGGGATGTCCTGGTCTTAAAGCTGAGATGCAGACCGGATACCGAAGCCGTTGCTCTTCTGAAGCAGGAATTAGAGAAGCAGTATTTCTATGAAGAATATCAGGAGGCACTAACAAATTGAGTATGCATGCAAAGACTGCATACAGAGGAATGGGATAAAGTGAAAGAAAAATCTTTTTCACATTGCGAATGAAACCATATTCGCATTAGAAAGAACTCCAAAATGAAATCCATTGGAATTTCATTTTGAACTTCTTTCAGGTGCTATTTATACTGCCGCGCGCGGCAGAGTGGAGGTGAATGTGAAAACACTTGTTAAGAAAGATGTGGCTGCAAATGAACTGTTTCCTTTTGTCAGAGAGGTCATAAACCATGGTCATAAAGCGAGATTTACGATCAGTGGCAGTAGTATGTGTCCCTGGATGATCGATAACCGGGATCAGGTGCTGATTGCAGGGAGCAAGGAGCTGAAACCGGGAGATATCATTCTGTATCAGAATAGCCGGGGGAATTATATTTTACATAGAATCATGAAGAAAGAGGAGAACGGATTCCGGACCATGGGTGATTCCTGCATTACGGCAGATGAGGAACTGATTACTCCAAAAGAGGTAATTGGTGTAGTACAGAAGATATACCGAAATGGGAAGGAGATTGATTGCTCTTCTACCTTCTGGCAGCTTGTCTTTCTGCTGTGGCGCAGTTTATTGCCGGTCAGAAATGAATTGCTAAGGCTTTATCATACCCTGGTAAGGATTAAATTTGAGATAGGAAAAAGAAAGAGCGGTTTGGGAGCATAAAGTATGGATCAGACGTCAAGACAGCTATTGTATTTATTATCGGTTTCGATGGGAACCGATCTGGATACAATCATCAATACCGTGGAAGTAGAATGGGATAAGCTGTTTTTTTTATCGGGGATACATAATGTAATTCCGATGATTTATCACGCTATCAATAAAAAACAGCTACTTCCCATGATAAATCCGGAATTAGCGGTGGTTTGGAAGAAATTGGCTGTTGGTTATACAGTGGACCAGATTATACGGACAAAGGAATTCCTTGCAATCTATACAAAACTGAAGCAAGCAGGAATAAACGCTTTGGTTGTTAAGGGAATTGTTTTTCGAAAGCTGTATCCGAACAGTGATGAAAGATGCTCCGGAGATGAGGATATCTATATTCATAGAGAGGACTTTTCCAAAGTGGCTTCCGTCTTAATCGACTCCGGTTTTGAGTTGTCGGAACTCTCCGGGAAAGAGAAAGCACCGAGGCAGGAAACGATTTATGTCAGCAGAAAAACCGGCTTAATTCTTGAGGTGCACGTGGATCTGTTCGACCCTGGAATAGGACTATTCAAAGCTATGAATGATCAATTTGAGACAGCTTTCGAGCGTAGTATCGAGATTATTGTTGAAGGTATCCCGATTCATACCCTGTCATACAGCGACCATCTTTTATTCCAAATCTTACATTGTACGAAACACTTTGTGGGAATGGGGTTTGGAATCCGCCAACTGTGTGATTTGGTCATGTTCTGTAATACCTATGGTAATATGGTGGACTATCCCTGGGTATGGCAGCAAGTGACCTCTCTTGGGTATGATATATTTTTATTAAATCTTCTGGCGATCGGAAGCAAATATCTGGGACTCTCCGATCAGTATCGCTGGTATCCGCATCAAGCGGTATTGATGGATATCCATTCTGATGCCTTACTTGAGGATATGATATGCGCAGGAGCTTATGGCAGAAGTGATGAGGACAGAATCAGGACATGCTCCCTGACCTTACAGGCAGTGATAGCAGATCGAGGATTTCGATTGAAAAAATATTATAAAAAGCAGACGCTGAAGATTTTTTTCCCGGACCATGAGTTTATGAACAACCGCTATCCCTACTGCAGAAATAACCCTTTTCTTCTTCCTTTGGCTTGGTTACATCGGATAGCTTCTTATGCGGTACAGGTGAAAAACCCGATACAGATGGTTCAAAAAGCCAATCGCAGCATAGCAATCGGAAGAAGACGGATACAGCTCCTTAAGGAGTATAAGATGATCGGACTGTGAGGTTCGGCTTCCAAGATAAAGGCGGTGAAGATGAAATGATTGATATTCATACCCATATTCTGCCGGGAATCGATGATGGTTCTGAAACGATGGAGGATTCCCTTGCCATGGCAGAGATGGCGATACGGAGCGGTGTCGATACACTGATTGTCACACCACATTGCAATGTGGAAGGTGTGTTTGATAATTACTATGATGACGCTTATATTCAATGCTTCCGGTCCTTCGAGCAGGCAGTCAGAGAACAGCACCTTCCGCTTACCATAGTACCAGGAATGGAGGTATATGCATCGGAGAACGTACCTGAACTTTTGAAACAGGAAAAGCTGATTACCTTGAATCATTCCAGATATCTTCTGATCGAATTCAATTTCTATGAAGACCTCGACTTTATCGAGTATATGCTGAATGAAATCCTGGAAGTAGGCTATTGTCCTATTATCGCTCATCCCGAGCGTTATCACCTGGTGCAGAAATATTCGGAGATCGCCTGCCGCTGGTTGGATTTGGGTGCCTTTTTACAAGCCGACAAAGGGAGTATAATGGGGAGCTTCGGATATCGATCCAGAGAAACAGCTTTTTATTTACTTGATCACAATCTGGTTTCCTTTATTGCCAGTGATGCACATAGTCCATATCGGCGGACGGCAGAAATGACAGAGGTGTATCATTTTATACGAAAAGCTTATGGTGCGGAATATGCACATATTCTTCTTGACGAAAACCCAAGAAGAGTTCTGAAGGATTTAGATTTAGTTGATTTAGAAGTCCGTTCGCTTTATTGAACGGTCATCCTATGGAAAGGTACGGACATAACATGAAACTACTGAGAATAGCAGGATTATCACTGTTTTTATTATCTGCAGTTACTTTTGCCGGATACTGTGGATATGAGGTAAGCAGGAACGACATAGCCGGACCTGTGATTGAGTTTGCCGGCGAGGATGTTACAGTCGGAGTAACAGTAACCGATGAGGAGCTGCTGAAAAATGTAACGGCATATGATGAAAAAGATGGAAATGTAACAGATTCTCTATTGATAGAAACGATCTCGGATTTTATAAAACCCGGGCAGAGAATGATTACCTATGCAGCCTTTGATAAAAACAGTAACGTCACAAAAAGGGAAAGAAAACTGAATTATACGGATTATGAGTCCCCCAGGTTCTCACTGGAGAAGCCCTTGCGATTTGCCGTGGGAGATGCTGCAAATATACTGGATTTTATAAAGGTCTGGGATTGCATCGATGGGGATTTGACAGAGAAAATCAAATATGAAGAACCGGACTATTCTTTTGGAACAGCGGAAGATTCCCATCAGATCAAATTTCAGGTGACGAACAGTGCCGGAGACACGTCAATTCTTCCCACAGAGGTGCAATTTTATATTCCTGCTTACAATTCAGAAAAGCTCGTACCGGAGATTCTTCTGGAAAAATATCTGATCTATCTGAAGACAGGGGAAACCTTCAATCCCGAAGCTTTTCTGAAGGGGGTTAGAATCAACCAGATGGAGTACAGTATCATTGCGGATATAGGAATTTCAATCGAGCACAGCACCCAATCTGCTATTGCAAGAAAGGATATTTCGATATCCACTAATGTGAATACAAGAAAACCAGGTGTATATCAAGTGGAGTATTCCATGACTGCACAAAACGGTTATAGCGGAACAACAAAGCTTTTAGTTGTTGTGGAAGAATAGGAGAACAGGATGTCTGAGATTACAATGAATGTACATAATGATGAACTGCAGTTGGATTTATACGATGTGATACGTGATTTACTGAAGGATTGGTGGTTAATTCTTATTTTTGGATTGACTGTTGCTATGTGTACTTATATCGTAGCGGATATTATTTATGCACCCACTTATGCTGCAAGAGCCACTTTTGCGGTTACCTCCAAGGGAGCAAATAATACTTATGATAATCTGTCTGCTGCCAACACGGTTGCCAGCAGCTTAACCAATATTTTTGATGGCGAACTGATTAAAAAGCGTGTAGCAATGGATATTGGTGCGGAGGATATTCCGGATTATATCTCCGCAGAACTCATACCGGAGACGAATTTATTTGTCTTAACAGTTACCGTACCCAATCCGGAGACAGCCTATCGAATCATCCTATCTATAATGGATAATTATACTTCTGTAACCAATAGCTTGTATAAGAATGCAATTATCGATGTGCTCGAAGCACCCGTGATCCCACTGTATCCAAATAATCCGCCGAATATGAGGCGGATTATGAAGTTGGCCTTTCTGATTGGTGCTGCAGCGATGCTGCTAACCCTGGCTATTTCATCCATATTGAGGGATAATATTAAGAATGTAAAGGAAGTAACCAGAAAGCTTGATACAAAGCTGTTCGGGGTTATTTATCATGAGAATAGATATAAAACACTACGTACAAGACTTCATAAGAAGAAAAAGAGTATTTTAATAACAAGCCCGACAGTCAGCTTCTCCTTTGTTGAAAACATAAAAAGTATGAGGAGCAAACTTGAATATAAGGCTTCCGCCAAAGGCCACAATGTATTGTTGGTGACAAGCCTACTTGAAAATGAAGGAAAATCAACTGTGGCAACAAACCTTGCACTGGCTCTGGCACAAAAATCAAAAAAAGTGCTACTGATCGATGCTGATTTTTGTAAGCCATCGATATATAAGATTCTTGAGAAGGAGGTTCCGAAAGCTCAGGAATTCGGAGAATATTTATTGAAAAAGAGTGATTTTAAGGATGTACTTATGGTTGAGGAGAATTCGGGGATCTTTTTGCTGATTGGCACCAGATACTACAACAACTCAGCAGATTTGATTACAGGAACTTCCTTTGCTGAAATGATTGAAATTCAGAAGAAGGTTATGGATTATGTGATCATAGATTCTCCTCCGATTTCTGTATCGGCAGATACGGAGCTGCTGGCCGATATCGCGGATTCTACCCTGCTGGTTGTTAGACAGAGCTATGCGAAAGCGAAGTATATCAATGATGTAATTGATACTCTGGCGGAGACAAACTCTGAATTGCTTGGTTGTGTATACAATAATGTGCGTAATAGTCTGTTTGGTCATCAATCGGGCTATCACAGCAAGTACTCCTATCATAGCTATTATGGATATCATAATTCCGAGGCAGCTTACCATAGTGAATAATAATACCGCAATGCGGCGGAATGGAGATAAAAATGAACGAGTATGAATTAAATAAGGATGAAACAGAATATGCGATTGATGTTTTCTCGTTGATCAAAGATTTATGGAAGGGTTTTAAAAGTATCGGTTGGACGATAATAATATTTGCTGTGATCGCAGCAGGGATCAATTGTGGAATAGCTTATCGGAATTATAGTCCGAGTTATACTGCAGCAGCGTCATTTTCAGTCAATCTTGAGGAGTCTTCCGATGGCAGTATTTATGAAGACAGCCTGAGAGCAGCACAGATGTCTAAGACCTTTCCATACATCATAGACAGTGGAGCACTAAAAAATGTCATAGCCGGAGACTTGGGGCGGGTTAATATCACAGAAACAATTACAGCGGAAAATGTTGAAAACACGAACCTATTTACAATCAAAGTGGCTTCGGGTGATGCAAGGCAAGCTTATCAGGTGCTGCAGTCTGTTATTAAAAATTATCCCGCAGTTGCAGATACTGTTGTAGGCAGCACGAAGCTGGATATATTAGATGAGACAGGAATTCCGGATAAACCGGATAATACCGTTAACTACAGCAAACGGATCGAGATCGGAGCATTGATCGGAGCCGGCCTCGGTCTTCTGGCCATTCTTGTGTTTGCCCTGACCAGAAATACGATTCATAAGATTGAAGATATCGAGAAAATTACAAATATCAAACATTTGGGCAGCCTGCCCGAGGTGACCTTAAAAAAGAGAGGGAGTGGGCAGGATCGTATCATCACACTTCAGAATGAGAAGTTGCCCTTTTCCTATCGTGAGGAAATCCTGAAAATCAGGGCAAGAATCGAAAAGATCACGAATCAAAAGGGTGTGAAAACGATTCTTGTCACCAGCGCTATTCCGGGAGAAGGAAAAAGTACCTTTGCTTATAATCTTGCCTTAGCACTTGCGGAGGAAGGGAAAAAGACGATACTCACAGACTGTGATTTCAGGCGACCCACCTTACATAAACTGCTTTCTGTCCCTTCCGAAACCATAGGGATAGAAGAGGTACTGGACGGAAAAGCAAAGCTTAAAGAGGCGTTGAAATATTATGATAAGCAGGGTATTTATGCTTTGGTCTGCAATCAGCCGATTAAGAATTCCGCTGAGATTATCGATACAGCGAATATGTCAAAACTCCTTGAGGAAATGAAGAATATCGCGGAATATATCATACTTGATACAGCGCCTTCGGCAATTCTTTCGGATACCTGTGATCTGGCTAAGCTGGCCGAAGGAGCAATCTTTATCGTGAAGCAGGACTATTCAAAAAAGGATCAGGTTCTTGAGGGACTGGAGCATATTTCCGAAGGAAGTGATATCAAGATGATAGGTTGTGTGCTTAATAGTGTGAAATCAGGCATAGCCGGCTATGGTTACGGTTACGGATATGGATATGGACACTACGGAAAATATGGACGCTACGGCTACGGAGATCATCATAACAATCGAAAGAGAGATAAGGGTGAACTGATCACGGAGAAATAATAGTTACCTTTCATTCATAAAAATGTATCAGTACAATTCCCCCTCTTGATAATTGTCTTAATTTTCTTTATAATGATAAGAAAATTAAGACAGGAGGGTTTCATATGTTTAAAGTAATCCAGACGGATAAGGCTCCCGCCGCAATCGGACCCTATTCCCAAGCATTAGTCAGCGGAAATATGTTATTTGCATCGGGTCAAATACCTTTAAATCCTGAAAATGGGCAGTTGGTTGAGGGAGATATCAAGGTACAGGCAACCCAGGTGATGAAGAATATCTCTGCAATCCTTGAGGCAGCAGGTGCAAATTTTGAAGATGTCATTAAGACCACCTGTTTTTTAAAGAGCATGGATGATTTTGCAGCCTTCAATGAGGTGTATGCGCAGTACTTTACCGGTAAGCCTGCCAGGTCCTGTGTGGCAGCGGCTAAGCTTCCCAGGGATGTAGCCTGTGAGGTTGAAATCATCGCAATCCTGCAGTAAGGAGAAGTTTTTTTATCACTGTAACATAAAACTTATTGACAGATAGGAACTTGTAATATATAGTAATACAAAAGCAGCGAGGCAAAGGCCTCGCTGCTTTTTTTATACTGACATATCAGAATGAACAGGAGGGAATGCGATGTTAGGACGACTGGCAGGCAGAAAAGAGAAGAAATTGGAGCAATTATTGAGAGAGGGAGAATGCATTGCGGAAGGTACCAGACAATTGGTGAGTGGTAATCTTGATATGACAATTGATCTGGAAGCATATTCGATGCTGGAGGGTTTGGCCGGGGATATCAATCAGATCAGCCAGAGCTTCCGTTGCTATATCGAGGAGATTACTCATGTGCTTTCCCATCTGTCAGCAGGCAATATGTCAGTTGGCTTTTCTGATAGGATAGAATATCAGGGTGATTTCCTCCCGATCAAAAATGCACTTCATAAGATCAGACATGCACTGAACGCTTCCTTTGAGGAGATTAATCTGCTGACCGGAGAAGTTGACCGGCTTTGCTGTGAAGTTGACCGGGCTTCCTCTAAAATAGCCGAGAATACTTCCACTCAGGCAGAGCTTCTCAATGAGTTGTCCGGTACCATCTGCAGGATTACTGATCGGACTGCCGCCAATGCAGCTAATACAGAGGCGGTATCTGAGAGCATTCAGTGTATGAAGGAGCAGACACTGAATGGCGGAGATTGCATGGATCAGATGCTTCTCTCAATACAAGGGGTTTCTGATGCCTCAAGAGACATATCAAACATTATTGACATCATTAATGGCTTGGCTGGACAGACAAGGCTGTTGGCATTGAATGCTTCCATTGAAGCTGCAAGAGCAGGAGAGGCCGGGGCGGGTTTCTCCATTGTAGCAGGGGAGATTGGTTCACTAGCTCAAAAGAGTGCTGAAGCAGTGAAGAAGACCACCCAATTGATTGAGAACAGTATCCATGCGGCAAAAGTCAGTACAGAGATAGCGCAAAGGACTGCGGATAGCTTTTCTGCCATACAAAGTTCTATAGACCACGTAAGCGGGCTGTGCGACAACATTGCGGTTGCTTCCAAGGACCAGGCAGAAAGCTTGAAAAGCATATCTGTGATTGTCACTGACATCTCCGACGGTGTTCGGAATAATGCGGCTTATGCGCAGGAGAACAGTGCTGTAGCAGCTAACATGGCCGAGGTATCGGCAAAGCTGAAGACCCTGATGACCAGATTCCGTTTGCGGGGGAGCCATGGTGAGGATAGCACGGAGAAACTGAAGGAACAGGATATTATTCGTCTGGTCTCAGGTCTGAAGCTGGATGAGCTGCATGAGAAGCTAAGGGTGATTTCCGGTGAAAAGGAGATCGATGAGCTACTTGAACATGCAATTGAAGAATGGAAGGATATCGAATGCCTCTATGTGATGGATCACCAGGGATATCAGGTAAGTCGTACGATAATGAACAAAGAATTAATGATTACACAGGGAGAAGACTTCCGTCCAGCCATGCCGGGAGATTACCATGGAGGTAAGAAATACTTTCGCAAAGCAAAGAAACAAGCCGGACAATGGTATGCTTCCGATGAATATATCTCAGCAGCAACAGGCGGCCTTTGCAGAACCTTTTCCTATTGCTACCAGGGTCCGAATCATATGGAACATGTACTTTGTGTCGATATGATTAGCCGTATATAGTAAGGACATCCTGCCGATATGATATGCCAGAAGGAACATTTATCTTCATTTATGATTAACGACATCGGCAGGATGTTCCGAATTAGTTTATGAGGAATTTCATTATCCTCACATTGGCTTCATAATATATCTTACAGCGGCCCTTATTGCAGTGCGATGTAGATATTGATGATGGAATTTTCCATATCGCTATTTAAATATTCTTCAAAGTCTGCCGCATAGCTTCTGTTCAAATCCATTTGCCATATTTCGTTCCAGGCTGCTGCAACTGCAGTCACAGCATTGCCCTGGAGGGAAAACTTGGCATAATTCCCTGCAGGGATGATCTTCTTGACCAATTCAGGGTTCTCGATTGCCGATACTTCATAACCGACTGTTACATGATAGGTGTCTTCCGAATAATCAGAATACAAACCGATTGCATAATCATTAACCTTATTCTTGACGCAGCTGTAAGTCCCATTCTGATAAAAATCCTTCCACAAACCTCCGATGATTTCTCCCATTTGCGGATCACTGTTCCCGGTAACGGCGTTTAATCCAACAATTGTCTTTTCTTCTAAATGAACATTCTCATAATTCATAGTATAATCCTCTTTTCTGTTTTGATGAGAATATTCTAGCTGTATGAATAGGACGACATTATGTCATATTAAATTAATTATATTTAAGTAATTGTTAGCTAGATTCTTTCACATGAATATCTTTATAAACGTAGATTGTAAACTAATACATTTGAAATTTATAAAGTATTTGCTATAATTAATTTAGTTTATTATTATCAACGGAAGGAAATAACTATGGGAAAAAATATAACGATGAAGGATGTTGCTGATCGGCTGGGCGTAAGTACGGTGACTGTTTCTAAGGCGTTATCCGATAAGGAAGGTGTCAGTGATGCGCTCCGGGAGAGCATCAAACAAATGGCCCAGGAGATGGGATACCGCTATAATACTCTTGGAAAAAGCATGAAAGAAGGTAGAAATTACAATATTGGTATACTCATAGCAGAACAATTCATGAGTGAAAATGCATTTTATTCCAAAATGTATCAGACGATCCTCAGAGATCTGCTGGCCTATGACTATTTCGGTATTATGGAGGTGATTTCAGAGGAAGCGGAGGCAGAGGGACGAATACCTCAGCTTTTGCAGAATAATAAGGTGGACGGTATGATTATCTTAGGTCAGATGAAACGAGGATATCTTCAGAAAATAGCCGATTCGAGAATTCCTTTTCTGTTCCTTGATTTCACTGATGATCATTTTCAGACGGATACGATTGTCAGTGACAGCTTTCACGGTGCATACGAGATTACCAGCCATTTGATTGAGCAGGGTCATATCGGAATAGGTTTTATCGGCAGTATCAAAGCGACAACAAGCATTATGGATCGTTATCTCGGTTATTATAAGGCTTTACTGGAGAATGGGCTGGAGCTGCGCAGTGACTGGATCATTGGTGACAGGGATGAGCGGGGAAAGTTCTGCCCGATTGTGCTTCCGAAGGAAATGCCGACGGCTTTTGTGTGCAACTGCGACGAAGTAGCGTATGCCTTCATTCTTCAGCTGAAAAAAGCCGGTTACCGTGTGCCGGATCAGATATCTATAGTTGGGTATGATAATTATATTTATGCAACCTTAAGCGATCCTGCTATCACCACAGTTGAGGTAAATATCGAAGCAATGTCTGAGGCTGCGGTCAGCGCTATACTAAAGAGAATTAAGAAACCGGACAGGGATTATGGAAGAAAGGTTATCAGCGGAAGAATTGTATATCGCAATTCCGTAAAAGCACATAATGAATAATCCATTTGACAAAACCTGGCTTTATTATTACAATTAGTATTAAGGTTAACGATAACTTAAATTAACAAAACTTTAAGGTTATAAAACGAAAAGAAAGTGAGCTAATCGAAAATGAACGACATCATATTATTAGAGCCCGTGTTCAAAACCATGATCTGGGGAGGCGATAAACTGAAGAAAGAATTCGGTTACGCCATTCCGAGCGATACCACCGGAGAATGCTGGGCGATTAGTGCACATAAGAATGGTGACTGCCAAATTAAGAACGGTACCTACGCCGGGCGGACTTTAAGCTGGATCTGGGATAATCACAGAGAATTATTCGGGGATGCTGCCGGTCCGGTATTTCCTCTTTTAGTTAAGATCATTGATGCAAAGGCGGATTTAAGCATTCAGGTGCATCCGGATGATACCTATGCCAAAGAGAAGGAGAACGGGGCGTTGGGTAAGACGGAGTGCTGGTATATCCTCGATTGTGAGGAGAATGGTGAGATAGTCATTGGTCACAATGCAAAGGATCAGGAGGAACTGCGAACCATGATCCATGAAAATCGCTTTATGGACCTGATTCGTATCCTACCCATTCAGAAGGGAGACTTCTTTCAGATCGAACCCGGAACAGTACACGCGATCAAGAAGGGAACCATGCTTCTGGAGACGCAACAAAACAGCGACATCACCTATCGCCTGTATGATTATGACAGGCTTGATCAGGGAAAACCTCGTGAACTTCATATTGACAAGAGTGTGGATGTGATACGCTGTCCTCATACAGACAGTGAGATCAGCCGCAGACAGGAATGCTATCAGGAATTTGATGAGGAGGAGTTGATCGCTTGCCGTAATTACACCGTGCATAGGGTGAAAATTCATGGAGAGCAGCAATTTATACAGGAGCATAAATTCCTGAATGTCAGTGTGACGGAGGGCAACGGCTTTGTGGACTCGCATCCGATCAAAAAAGGAGATCACTTTATCCTGCCTTTCGGTTACGGTAGCTATGTATTGAAGGGTAGTATGGATTTGATCGTGTCTCATATCTGAGGAAAGATACGCCGCCGGTTATATTGTTTGGCGTATCAATACTCCTGCTTACTGATGCATTATTAGCTTTATTTATATGGAGGAAATATCCTCCTGTTTACTGATCCGATAGTAAGTAAATTTAATAGGAGGATATAAGATGAGGGTACAGGAAATAAGTGCGCATCTGGAGAGAGATATCATCCCGTTCTGGAAGAGTTTATGCGATGATGCTTTCGGTGGCTTTTACGGGGAAATGGATTACAATCTGACGCTTGATAGGAAAGCAGATAAGGGATGTATTCTTAACAGCAGAATCTTATGGTTTTTCTCAAATGCATATTTGACTCTAGGGCAAGGAGAGTGTCTTGATTACGCAAAGCATGCCTATGAATTTCTGAAAGCTGCGTTCTATGATCGGGAAAATGGCGGTGTTTACTGGTCGGTAACCTACGACGGGCGACCCTCGGATGATACGAAACACACCTATAATCAGGCCTTTGCAGTGTATGGTCTTGCTTCTTATTATGATGCCTCCGGGGACAGGGAAGCCTTGTCACTGGCCTATGCACTGGCAGATACACTGGAGAAGAACTGCCGGGATCAGGAGGGCTATCTGGAAGCCTTTGATCGGAAATTTCTTCCTGCATCCAACGAAAAGCTGTCAGAGAACGGTGTCATGGCTGCCAGGACGATGAACACACTGCTACATGTACTGGAAGCTTATACTGAGCTTTACCGTGTAGATCAGAATAAGGTCATTGCCGAAAAGCTTAGGTGGATGCTGGATATTTTTGCAGAGAGGATCTATAACCCGAAGGAGAGAAGGCTCGAGGTTTTCTTTGACTTAGAATATCATTCCCTGATTGATTTGAATTCCTATGGACATGATATCGAAGCTTCCTGGCTGGTGGACCGCGCAGCAGAGATATTGGGGGATCAGCTGTATATTCATAAAATCTATCGGATTACTACGGAGCTGGCAGACCATATCCACAGTATAGCCTTGGATAATAATTCATTGTTCAATGAACGCGAGAACGGCAAAGTGGACACCAGAAAGGTATGGTGGGTGCAGGCAGAAGCACTGCTGGGATTCCTGAATGGCTTTCAGAAGAATCTGGAGAGAAAGGATTATCTGGAGAGTGTTGTAGGAGTCTGGGACTACATCAAGACTCACATGATCGATCCCAGAAAGGGGTCGGAGTGGTTCAACGAGCTTTATCAGGACGGATCACCCATTAAGACCAAGGAGATTGTCGGTCCCTGGAAATGTCCTTATCATAATGGCAGGATGTGTTTTGAAGTAATAAACCGCGGAATAGAATTTTAGTCTGGAAAGGAGATTGCATATGCATCCCAATTATTATATAGAACTGGAAAAATATCGTCAGCTGATTGCAAGAAAGAATGAGAGAAGTACCGTATACACAGGAATGTATGACCGTTACATAAATCCGGTATTAACAAATGAACACATCCCGCTTTTCTGGAAATACGATCTCGATGAGAAGACCAATCCGTTCTTTATGGAGCGCCTCGGAGTGAATGCAGTATTTAATTCCGGAGCCATAGAACTGAACGGAAAATACTATCTCGTAGCCAGAATTGAAGGCAATGATAGAAAATCCTTCTTCGGTGTGGCAGAGAGTGACAGTCCGGTAGATGGCTTTCGGTTCTGGGATTACCCCGTGGAGCTGCCGGATACTTGTAAGGAAGAAACCAATGTTTATGATATGCGTTTGACGAAGCATGAGGACGGTTACATCTACGGTGTCTTCTGCTCCGAAAGTAAGGATACGACCAGCTCAGACCTGTCCGCAGCGGTAGCGGAAGCCGGAATTGTCAGGACCAGGGATTTAAAACATTGGGAAAGACTCAATAATTTAAAGACCCTTCAGTCACCCCAGCAGAGAAATGTCGTGCTGCATCCGGAATTTGTGGACGGACAATATATGTTCTACACCAGACCAATGGATGGTTTTATTGAGACCGGCTCCGGTGGAGGAATCGGTGTAGGCTTCTGTAAGGACATGGAGAATGCTGTAATCAACGAAGAGATCATTACCAGCAGAAGAAAGTATCATACAATAACCGAAGCAAAGAATGGAGCAGGTGCTGTACCGATCAAGACAGAGAAGGGCTGGATTCATATTGCTCATGGTGTTAGGAATACTGCAGCAGGTTTACGATATGTCATCTATGTGTTTGCCACTGATTTAATGGATCCGACCAAGGTAATCGCGGAGCCTTCCGGCTTCTATATCGCGCCGATGGGAGAAGAAAGAGTTGGAGATGTATCCAATGTAGTCTTTACCAATGGAGCAATTGCCAGAGATAACGGGGAGGTATACATCTATTATGCTTCTTCGGATACCCGTCTTCACGTGGCTGCCACCACAGTAGAGAGGCTGATGGATTATACCTTCCATACGCCTTCCGATCCGCTCAGATCTGTCGAATGTGTACAGCAAAGATGCGATCTGATCAAAAGGAATCTGGAACTATTGGCGGAAATCGATAAACACTGATAGAATTCATGCATCTGGTTACTGTTCACTCCATTCACAGTAACCATCAGTTCTGATCTGCGTGTTGAAGTAGAATAATATGCTTGATTAAGCTTGAATAATGTAGTAAGCTTCGCTTATGTAATGCAATCATTGTGCATCATCATGGCAGATGGCTTCATGAATGTGAAGCGCTTGCATGATGATGTTCGTGAAACACCGGATTTTATATTGTTCTGCGTATACCGGCAGAACGGCTGCGGGAGGAGAAAGAAGCAATGAAGAAGGTTACTATTCAAGATGTAGCGAAAGAACTGCATTTGTCCAGAAATACAGTAGCAAAGGCATTAAATAACAGCGATACGGTTTCCTATGAAACCAGATATGTTGTCATTGAGAAGGCATATGAGATGGGATATTCCAAGCTTTCTCCCGTTGTTTTGAATGAGTTTAAGCTGAGGAATAAGATTGGAGATACCAAGACGATTGTTGTTCTGACCCGCAGAGAGATTTCGGTGTTCTGGAACAGCATTATCATGGGAATCTCGGATGAACTGAATAAATTCGGCTGCAAGCTTCAATTTAATTTTATCAGTGAGCAGGATGAGAAGAACCTGGTCCTCCCTCTGGATTTACAGGCTGATGTAAGCGGTATTATCATTTTGAGTGTTTTCACCATCGATTATGTCGATCAGATCATGAAACAGAATATACCGGTAGTATTTCTGGACGCACCGAGTCAGCTGGACAGTATAGCACAGTACGGAGATATTATTGTATGTGAGGGAATGAACAGTATAAAGAAGATTACGGCCGAGCTGATATCCCAGGGGCTGACCCGGATCGGTTTTATTGGTGATATTACTTATTGTAAGACCATAGGTGACCGCTATCAGGGCTATGTCAGTGCACTGACAGAGGCGGGAATCAGTGTCGATGCTTCCATTGTGGCTGCCTATCATCCGACCCATAAATTCTATAAGACTTTTGAGGTGGAAAAGGCTCTGGATGGTTTTTCTGTCTTACCGGAAGCGATCGTCTGTGCAAATGACGATATTGCCCTAGATGTGATCCGCTGTTTACGAAGCAGGGGGGTATCCGTACCTCAGGACGTGGCGGTAACAGGATATGATAACGTGGAAGGCATGGCACAGGTGGAACCCTTCCTCACTACAGTACGTGTGGGCAACCAGCGCCTGGGCAGACGGCTGGTACAACAGCTGATGTGGAGAATACAGAATCCTAACTTTCCGAAAGAAGTGATCTTTATCGGGGTGGAAATCATCTTTCGTCAATCCTCGAACAAGAGTAAGCAGGAAAAAGCATAAGCAGAGCAGTATGGAAGCAGAGGATACCAAACTGAGTAAGGAACTTGCCGGCTTTACTCAGTTTTTTTATCTTTCTAAACCACAAATCATAAATAAAGGAGACGATCAAATGAGCAAAGTTAAAATGTTATCTTGTGACTTACCCAATATCCCCTGGCAGGATAAACCTGTTGATTGCGTGAGACCTGTATGGAGATATTCAGAGAATCCGATTATCAATCGCAATCCGTTTCCGGGTGTAGCGAGAATATTCAATAGTGCAGTCGTTCCCTATCAGGGAGAGTACATTGGAGTATTCCGTGCAGAGCAGATCGACGGAGTTCCTCATTTGTATATGGGTTATAGTAAGGATGGTATTCATTGGACCTATGACACCAATAAAATTCCTTTCACAGACGAAGCTGGAAAGCCCTTTATGCCTCGCTATGCCTATGATCCCCGTCTGATCCTGGTCGAGGATACTTACTATATTATTTGGTGTACCGATTTTTACGGAGCAGCCTTGGGCATGGCTAAAACAAAGGACTTTAAGAAGTTTACCAGAATCGAGAATCCTTTCCTTCCTTTTAACCGCAACGGCGTTTTGTTCCCAAGAAAGGTGCATGGCAATTTCATGCTGCTGTCCAGACCAAGTGACAGCGGACATACTCCCTTTGGAGATGTATTTCTGAGCGAAAGCCCGGATCTTACCTTCTGGGGGAAGCACAGACATGTGATGGCGCGTGGCAAGCAGTGGTGGCAGTCACTAAAGATTGGCGGAGGAGCCGCTCCGATCGAAACCAGCGAGGGTTGGCTGTTATTCTATCATGGTGTTACAGGAACCTGTAACGGATATGTGTATAGCATGGGTGCCTGCATCCTGGATATAGATAACCCGTCTATGGTGAAATACAGATGCAATAATTTCATCCTTACTCCGGAAGAGTGGTATGAGGAAAGAGGCTTTGTCCCGAATGTCGTATTCCCCTGTGCAGCGCTTACGGATGCTGCAACCGGAAGAATTGCGATCTATTATGGTGCGGCAGACAGCTACGTTGGTATGGCGTTCACAACCGTGGAGGAGATTGTCGATTATGTGAAAGCAAATGACAGTGCCACAGAGGACGATAAGGAAATCGGCATCCTATAGTTCTGTGTAAATCAAGGCTTCGACTACTGTCAATACAGGTATGATACACGAGTTTAAATTGGGCTGTTGCAAAAATATGTTTTGCAATAGCCCTATTTATGTAATTTAGATTATTACTGCAATATGGAAGATGATATTGCTTTTTCCCGAGCATTGCTTTTTTTTAAAGCATAGCATAGGTAACAAAGCTGTATTGCCAGGACTACGCTATATACTACTACTGCATCCCATCCAAACCTCATTCCACCACTCAATGAATTTACCGAAGAACTAATACTCCAATATACAGGCCATAGTACCAGTAAGTTTTTCTTGATCCTATAGCAGGCGGCTGATATTAAATAAATCAAAAACAATTTTATCAAATCATGAAATGGGTAGGTGCCAATGTGATAGAATGCCATACTAAATGCAGCTAATAATATACCTGGTAGAACACCGAATGCCTTTTCATATCTTGACTGTAACCACCCAAAAACAAAGAACGGTTCCCACAGAATGATAGCACTAAATATGATATGGGGTACCCAATTAATCCCGTTAACGAGTGCTGGAAGATGATAACTTCTGATCAGTGCAAGTATGATACCTAAACCAATACTCATGATCCAGCCCTTCTTAGTAACTCCTAAATCCGCTAATGATTGCTTTCTATAAAAAGCTACCCACCATATAGGGAAAATAACATTAACGACTATATTAGTGCCGATAATGAATATTAATAATGTCAAAACCTCACTAGATTCAAACCAATGACCATTACCGTAGTAAGCGAAGGCTGTCAAAATTAAAGTGATAATCGCTACGAGTAAGTCTATATTGATTTCCCACTTAAACCATTTGTAAATATTGTTTTGTTTACTAAAATATTTAACCAAGTTCATATAATCTTCTCTCCTTTATTAATTTTCCTTCTGTATAAATCCGAGTAATTACTCGGAATATTATTATATTAGTACCGAAATCCTACTTTGTCAATACATTTATGCCTCTGACCAGAATTAATAATGACAGACAAATTATTCTGCGCTATAATACAAATAGCCATAAGCTGGAGAGGTGAATGTTGTGAATAAAGAGAATAAAACCCGTATCCCAAAGCAGGAGAGAAGCATAAAGAAAAAGGCTGCAATAAGAGAAGCAGCGCTATATCTTTTCTGTCAAGAAGGTTATCATAAAATTACAACGAACCAAATTGCAAAGACAGCAGGTATGTCTGTAGGAAGTCTTTACGAGTACTATGAAGACAAAGAAAGTATATTAATAGATATTTTAAATAGCTACTTTGAAGATTTCTTAGATAATCAAAACTCAATAACGCAATTGTTTAGAAACGGTATCAAAAATCCTGACAAGCACCAGTGGATTAGATTCCTCATAGAGAATCTAAGAAAATCCCATCGCTCATCACTAGATTTTAATAGAGAACTTCACATATTGTATTTCTCTATACCAGAGGTGGCAACTATCTGTAATTCTCAAAAAAGTATTCTTCGTACTATAGTGTGTGAAAGCCTTCTTGAAATAAAAGATGAACTGATCGTCAAAGATGTAGAAGCTGCGGCAATCATTTTTCTGGATATACTTGATTCCATTATTGATCGAATCACATTGTACCCACTACAAATAGAGGAAGAAAAAGTAATAAATGAGGGAATTGATGCTATATGTAGATTTCTTTTTGGAAAATAATGATTTGTTAATTACTAACGCCGCCCAGGGCGACAGAATGGAGTTTGGATGATTAATATAGAGGAAATGTATGAGAGAGGGCTTCTTCGTGTTGGTAATACTTCACGCATGACCCGTGTGATGAAAAGGGCCCTGGCTGGAGAAAAACTCAGAGTTGCTTTCCTTGGTGGATCAATCACAGCCGGTGCGGCAGCGACATCTGCAGAGGGTTGTTACGCTTACAGGGTGTATACCTGGTGGAAGGAAAGATTTCCTTTAGCCGAGATAGAGTATATTAATGCCGGAGTTGGAGCGACTACCTCGAAGTTCGGAGTGGCCAGGGTCAAGGAAGACATATTGAGTCTGAAGCCGGATGCAGTATTTGTGGAGTTTAGCGTGAATGACAGCGATCTTCCGGTGTTTCAGGAGACCTTCGAGGGACTGATCAGAACAATTTTACTGGATGCAGACGAACCGGCAGTATTCATGTTCAATAATGTATTCTATGATGACGGACGTAATGCCGAACGGGTGCATAACGAGATTGGTGAATACTACGATCTTCCGATTGTCAGTATGAGGGCAAGTCTGTTTGAAGAAATCAGAAAAGGAAACCTAAAAAATACTGATATCAGTGCAGATAATCTCCATCCCAACGACTACGGACATCAACTAGTGGCCGGTGTCATCTGTCATCTGTTGGACCGGATTTATAGGGAGGTAGCGGAAGAGAGCGATAGGAATCAAATTGCATCTGCCGGGGAGTTCATGGGTACATTAGCTCCCTATAGAATACCGGAGGTACCGTTAACGGCCAACCGTTATTTTGGCTCTGACAGGAAAAACAACAGGAGTTGCGAACCGGAAGCTTATGGGTTTGTAAAGGACGAGACAGTGAAAAACGGTGTCTGGGATGTGTTTCGCTATGGCTGGGCTGCGAAAAGTACCGGCAGTAGAATTCGATTTGAGGTGGAAGGCTGGCTGATTTCATTGCAATACAGGAAATATGCACTTCACCCTGCACCGGTGGCTAGAGCCATTATTGATGGTCGGGAAGAACAGGCTGTGATTCTAGATGCCAATTTTGATGAGACCTGGGGGGATTGCCTGTATCTGCAGGATGTTTTCACTTCAGAGAATCGGGGAAGGCATACTGTTGAGATCATACTCGAGGAAGAGGTACCGGAGAAGGATTTTTATCTGGCTTCCGTGATTACCGCATAAGAAAAATAGGAAGGCAGCTGTTACTAAAAAGCTTCGCAACGCGATATGTTTGCATACATCAACAAAAAATATCTCAAGGAGAACAATGATACTCCCGCAAAATATTTGGGCTACTTTTGGCAGCCCCTTCTTTAGCTCCTCACATCTAAGGCCCGGGCTTCTCACTTGGTTGAGAACCGGGCTTTTTTATTGTATAGACAATAAAAAGCGCTCCGTACAGGATGCGCACCTCGCAATAAGGTGGTTTGTTGCAGAACAGCCCGCAGTCAGGCAATGTCAAGGAAGTAGGCATCGAAAGTGTCAGCTGGTTGACGCTTTAATTAGGAATAATCCGGCGGGAACCCTGATATATATGATAGTATAGCTGATGCATTGATTGGAGGAGTCATGTGAACCTTCAGGACACTTGCCCACTTACGGAAGGAAAAATCCGCACTGCCGGAATACTTGCACAGGAGGCGTCAGCTTTGGTCATAAGCGGGCAGGTACCGAAAATGAACGCAATCTGGCTCGAGACAACGGGATGTTCAGGAAATATTATCTCCTTTCTGGAGAGTGATGAACCGAATGCTTATGAGGTGTTGAACAGTCTGGTGAATGTTACTTTTAACAATACACTGATGGGAGCGGAGGGGGATTATGCCTTTGAACGGTTTCTCGAAACGCTGGAGACGGATTTTATCCTTCTGGTCGAGGGTGCGATTTCAACGGCACAAGATGGAAGATACAATATTGTTGCAAACTATCAGGGCAAATATATTACAGCTATGGAAGCAGTCAGGATGGCAGGAGAAAAAGCAAGATATGTTATTGCAGTCGGAACCTGTGCTACTTATGGAGGAATTTCTGCAGCCAGACCCAATCCGGCAGCCTGTAAACCCTTGAAACAGGTGCTGCGCCGTCAAATCATTCAGCTTCCCTGCTGTCCCTGTCATCCGGATTGGGTAGTCGGAACCGTGGCTCATCTCGTGGCCTACGGAATACCTGAAGTGGATGAGGAACAGAGGCCACTGGTATTTTACGGCGTGACGATTCACGACAACTGCACCAGAAGAGGCTTTTTCGATAGCGGTAATTTTGCTACCGCCTTTGGCCAACCCGGCTGTATGTTCCGTCTGGGGTGTCGAGGTCCGGTGACTCGAACAGATTGTCCGAGAAGAAAATGGAATAGTTACATCAACTGGCCGATCGGTAACAATACCTGCTGTATCGGCTGTGCCCAACAGTATTTTCCTGATGGGATGGAACCCTTTGTCAGGTATTAGGAGGATGCATGTCAGAGAAGATTATCATCGATCCGCTTTCTAGAATCAGCGGTTTTTTGGAAATTCAGGCAGTAGTGGAGAATAACAGAGTGATTAATGCCAATGCCCTGGGGCTCTTATATCGTGGCTTTGAGAATATGCTGATAGGACGACCTCCGCTGGATGCAATCTACTTCACCGAGCGTATCTGCGGTATCTGTTCGATGGCACATTCTGTAGCCTCGGCCATGGCGATTGAAAATGCGTTGAACATCGAGGTCATGCCCAATGATTATTATATACGGGAGATATTGCATGGACTGGAATATGTGCAAAACCATCTGAGGCATTTTTACCTCATGATGGTCCCAAGCTTTGTTCAGATTACGAGCCTGCCGCTTGTGAGTATGCAGCAGTATACGGATTTTCGCCTGTCCGATAGTGATCAGGAAATTGTGCAAGCTCATTATATCGGAGGAATTGAGTTCAGCAGGATGTCCCATGAGGCACAGGCTGTCTTTGGAGGCAAAGCGCCACACAATCATGGGGTTTTTGCAGGTGGAACTTCCTCAGTTCTCACCGCTTACAATATTGAGAAGGTCAAAGCCTTGGTAAAGAAAATGCTGGATTTTGTATCCACTGCCATGAGAGAGGATACAGATATCATAGCGAGCTATTATCCGGAGTATTACGAGATGGGCGTCGGATATGGCAATTTTATGAGTTATGGGATGTTTGACCACGATGAGCCTGAGATCAACTATGTCAGACCGGGAGTGCTGGTAGATGGAGTGGTGTATCCTTTTGATCCGGAACAGATTACCGAACAGACAGGACATTCCTGGTATAAAGAGCATGTAACACCGGATGAGGTCGATCTTACAAAAGCCGATGCCTATACCTTCATCAAAACACCAAGGTATCAGGGTATGCCGATGGAGGTTGGCCCGCTGGCTAGAATGCTCCTCTCGGGAGATTATCACGGAGGAGGGTCCTGTATGGACAGGATCGTTGCAAGAACACTTGAAACAGAAAAAGTATTACAAATTATCAGCCAATTGCTGGAACGTATTAAGCCTCTGTCGAGCAATCAGCAGCGCTTTGCGATGCCGGATCATGCGCGGGGGTCAGGGTTGATCGATACCACCAGAGGTGCCCTTGCGCATTATATTACGATAGACAAACAGGTGATTGGAAGCTATAACCTAATTACCCCTTCTATGTGGAATCTATCTCCCGAGGATAATGAGGGGAATCCGGGTGTGATTGAAAAGGCACTGATAGGAACAGTACTTAAGGATTCGGCCAATCCTGTAGAGCTCGGAAGAATCGTCCGTTCCTTTGATCCCTGTGTCTCCTGCGCAACCCATGTTTATGATGAGACCGGCAAAAGGGCATTGATCCGGCTGCTGGTATGAAGCTGAAGCTGTTAGCTATTGGTAATGTACTGATGGAGGATGATGGGATAGCGGTTATTCTTGCGGAGAAATTGAGGGAGGAGCTTGAGAGCTTGGGACTTTCAGTCATCATAGGAGAGACGGATTCTGACTATCTCTTATCCGCAATCGACGAAGAGGATACTTTGATCATATTGGATGCTGTTACCATGGTACCCTGCGGAGAGATCTTATGTCTTTCCCTTCGTGAGGCAGTTCCTGTCTACCGGGATGAGACTCAGCATAGCTTAAGCTTTCTTCATACCTGCAGACTATATTATCCTGATATCAGAGGGATACTTCTGGGAATTGGAGTAGAAAGCTGCGGATATCATTATGGTGTCAGTGAACGGCTCTCTGAAAGAATCGGGGAGGTAAAGAAAATCCTGCTGCAAAGGATAATAGATTATATACAGGGGTTATAGAACGGATCCGTGGACTTTGTATCAGTCGGGAGGGAAAGCTGTGGATAAATACGAGACAAGAAAAATCATACAAGATTATATCAGAGAGATATGCCATTACGGGCAGATGCAGGTGTTTGCTACCTCCTATTATCAGAGCTCGTTTTTTCAAAGACAGATCGATGAGGTAACTGATCGGCTGGTTTGCTTCTGCCTGGAACAACCTGATATCGATTTGCATGAACAGCAGACTGAAGCACCGTCTGAAGGAAGGACCTTTACTCCTGAGGAACTGGCGTTTTATGATGGCAGCAGCGGACGATCGGCTTATGTCGCAGTGAACGGTAATGTATATGATGTGACGATGCTGATCCGATGGGCAGGCGGAACTCATTTTGGAGTGTATGCCGGCAAGGACCTGACTGTACCATTCATGGGCTGCCATCAGGGAGTAAAGGAGGTGCTGAGAAATGTCCCAAAGATCGGGACACTGCAGCAATAGAGACTCAGGCAACATAACAGGAGTAACGCTATCCCGACTAAGTATTACCGCAGTTGCGGCAGTTTATGTGGGATAGCGTTACTCCTGTTTATGATTTCTTCCTATACATTATACGGCATTGTGGCAGAATGCAGCAATCCTGTCAACGGGGATATCGCATACGGAACCGACAGTACGGAAAGGACGATCATTGCCCTTGCAGAAGCCTAAGCCGCCTCTGGAACCCGGGCCGTTATCCATCTCACCGCAGATGTTCTCTGCCAGAGGATTCGCCGGCGGAAATCCCATTTCTGTGACAAGACGTACAAAACGGGAATTCACGGTTAGGATGACGCCTGTAAAACCGCAGCCGGAAGCGCCGCCGCTGGTGGTGAAAATGGTAACCGTCTCACCGATATATCTGCGCATATGCTGAACCAATGCAGATTCGTGGGAGCCCCCACAACAACCAAAATTATTCATTGACATAGTTATTACCTCCTTTTATTCATTAAATTGCGTTATGGCAGAAGCTAGCAATCTTATGTGTAGGGATATCACATACGGAACCTACGGTATAGGAGCAGTCTTCTTTGTTTCTGAGTTCTCTGCGGTCACCGCAGATCGACTCGCTTAACGGATTGGCAGGGGGTGTGCCGATTCGGTCAACCAGTGTGACGAATACCGGATTCACACGAAGCAATACACCTGTAAAGCCACAGCCGGAAGCACCGCCGCTGGTAGTAAATATCGTTACGGTCTGGCCGATGTATCTGCAAAGTTCTTCTAATAGCATTGTAATACCTCCTTATCTACTTATTGGCCTTCTGTGGATACCAAAAAGCTGCCTTCAGTATTTTCTGAAGTCTACTATATACTATGCAATATTTTTACTAATGCGACAGAAAATATCATAATGTGATATAAGATTCACTAATATGAAGAAATAACATTGACTCAAAAACAGGCTGGTTTATAATAAAAGTAAGAAGTGTGAAAAGAAATTTGAAGCTACCAAATTTCTCCTGAAGAACTGTAACATGAAATCCATTGGAATTTCATGTTACACTTCTTCTTCATCTTCCGACATTTGCGCCCGACGATGTCGGGCATGTCTGGAAGTGTGAAGATAATTCTGGAAGTACCAGAATTATCCTGAAGAATTCCATAATGAAATCCATAGGAATTTCATTATGAACTTCTTCTTCAACTTCCAGCATTTACGCCCGACGATGTCGGGCATGTCTGGAAGTGTGAAAATCATTCTGAAAGTACCAGTATGATCCTGAAGAACTGCGATGTTCGTAACGTGAATTTAAAATGTATAAATTCACGTCTATGGCACTCACACCTTGCTCTTCCTAAATTGGAGATATAGATGAAAATGGCAGACCTGGCCGGAAAGGATATGGATGGAAAAGAGAAAGATACTTGCAGTGGATGATGAACAGGGAATACGCGATATTATTAAGGAATATATCACATCCGAGGAATATGAGGTAATCGAAGCAGCTGATGGAGTGGAAGCTTTGAACCTGATCAAGCAGTATGAGGTCGCAATGGTAATACTTGATGTTATGCTTCCGAAGATGGATGGATGGACTGTCTGCCGTGAGATACGCCGATCCTCCAATGTCCCGATTATTATGCTGTCGGCCAGGGGAGAAGAATATGACAAGCTGTTTGGCTTTGAGCTTGGAGTAGATGATTATCTGGTAAAGCCCTTTAGTCCGAGAGAACTGCTTGCCAGAATAAAAGCAATTTTTGCCCGAAGTGATAGGAAGAAGGAGACTGCACCTCTAGTGAATCGGATTCAGATTGAAGCCTTTGCCATAGACTTTGATTCGCGAAATGTATATTTGCATGATCAACCAATCTCTCTGACACCGAAGGAGTATGATTTGTTAAGTTTTCTGATTAAGAACCAAAACAAGGTGTTTTCACGCACTCAATTACTGGATTTGGTTTGGGGATATGATTTTTACGGCGATGACCGGACAGTGGATACTCATATCAAGACGCTTCGGGAAAGACTAAAGGAATATCGCCACTGGATTGTAACTGTCTGGGGGATTGGTTATAAATTTGAGACAGGAGGTAGACATGAAGCGGATAGGACTTAAGCTTTGGATTGGTATGATGCTTCTGGTTGTTGCTATTCTACTTTTGTTGTGGCTGTTTCAAATTGTCTTTCTGGGCACATTTTATAAAAGTGTCAGACTCACAGAGCTCACCAAAGAAGGAAATAAGATTGCGGAAGAATTACAGCAATATGACTTAAGTACATTAACAGAGCTTGATAGTCGATTGATGGAGCAGGCTGAGAGCTTTGCGAACAAACAGCAGCTTACCATCGAGATTTTAAATGTCTCAGGTGATTTCCTCTATAGCTCCGATTACAGCGGCGGGATGAAGATGGGACGAGGTATGATGATGAATGCCGGGGAGGAAGTGTATCGACGTACCTTAAGCGGGGAGAAGGTCCGACTTGAGGTGAAGCATCCCAGGTTCGAGAACACCTATGTCCTGATAGGGATTCCGGTAATAAAGAACAGGATTGTAACAGGTGGTGTGGTACTAAGTGTTCCGCTGGCTCCGGTTAAGGATACTGCGAACATATTAAAACGCCAGCTGGTCTGGATCACGATGATCTTACTGATTGTATCTCTGGCAATCTCATTATTACTGACCAGGCAGTTCACAAAGCCGATTCTCGAGATCAATCGGACTGCTCAGGCGTATTCCAAAGGGGAATTTGATGCAAGGGCTGTAGTCCGCAGTCAGGACGAGCTTGGACAGCTGAGTGTACAGATGAACAGGATGGGAGAAGAGCTAAAGAGAAATGAGCAGCTGCGTAAGGATTTGATTGCGAACGTATCACATGAACTCAGGACACCGCTCAGTCTGATCAAGGGTTATGCAGAGACCCTTCGGGATGTAACCGGCGGTAATGCAGAAAAACGGGAGAAGCAGCTGGGGGTGATTATTGATGAAACAGAACGGCTTACGAAGATTGTTGGGGATATCTTGCTACTCTCTCAGTTTCAGGCCGGTGCGGTGCCACTTGACGTCAGACCCTTCTCCCTACAGCTTTTGCTGGAGGATACGATAAAAAGGTATGAGTATGGTGATATTAGGCGGGAGTTTAGGATCGAGGGATTACGAGGCCAAGAACTGACTGTTCTTGCAGATAGAGAAAGGATATCTCAGGTATTATATAACCTATTGAATAATGCGGTTCGGTATTCGGAGGATGGAAGCAGTATCATAGTGAAGATATTAACTCTGCCTCAAAAGGTGCGGGTTGAAGTAATTGATCATGGAGTTGGTATCCGAGAAGAAGAGCTGCCTTATGTATACGATCGGTATTATAGAAGCCTGAAGGCGGAGCGTAGTAAAGAGAATGGCAGCGGACTTGGTCTTGCGATTGTGAAGAGTATACTGGAAATGCATCATACCTCTTATGGTGTACTAAGCAAGGAGGGGGAAGGCTCCGTCTTTTGGTTTGAACTGGCGATGGGAGATGCTCACAAAGCTTTCTGAGTTCCATCATACTTTCATCACATCTGATTTATAGAATGTAGTTACCGGAAGAGGTAATAACAGTCAATAAAAAGTATAAGATCAGAAGGAGATGTGTGTATGAAGATAATGAAGAAAATAGCAGTGATCACAATGATTAATGTATTGGTACTGTCCTTTGGAGGAATTGCTTTCGCGGCCGTGGAAGGGTCCGGTTCAGCAGGAGCACTGCAGGATCAGGATTACACAGTGGAAGATATGCTGACCTATGCATTGCAGGATGAATATGCAGCCGAGGCGGAATATGAGACAATCCTCAAAGAGTTTGGGGACCAGCTTCCCTATACCAACATCGTGAAGGCGGAGAAAAACCATATCGATCACCTGGAACAACTGTTCGAGGACTATGGGTATGTGATACCGGAGAACAATGCAACACCGGTTCTGCCTAAAAGTCTGGAAGAAAGCTATCAGGCTGAGATTAAAACCGAAGAGAATAACATAGCTATGTACGAAAAGTTTCTTAAGGCGGATTTACCCTCCGATGTGAAACTTGTATTTGAGAGACTGAAGCGCGCCTCAGAAAATCATCTGAAAGCTTTTCAAGATGCAGCAGACGGTAATCTGACCAATTGTAATGGAACCCGTCCCGGGAATAATGCGTGGAGCTGCGGACAAAACAGAGGACAATGCAATGGTTCAGGTAATAACGGCAGCAGAGGCAACGGCAGAGGGAATGGTTGCGGAAGAATGAATAGAACTGCTTTCTAAGTGGCTCAGAACCCCCTTTATTGTGAAAGGAAGAAAAACTTTCACAATAAAGGGGGTTTTTGCAGGCTTATTTTATACAGAACTAAAAACGTTTCGAACGAATTATTTGTAAGGTTTCGAATAAAATGTTTGTGAAATAGAATAATTGGATAGAATAATATGAAAATAGTTATACAAACTACGGCATATCAGACTATTTGATTTTTTATATCGAGTAAAGCGCCGAAAAAAGGATATAAAAATGTTTTTATTGTTGCGGTATCTATGAATTCGTATTATAATTAATATCAGTAATTGCGATTACTATGACGGGGAGTTATACGAGCGTATTCAAGAATATCGCTGTAATCGTTTCAGGATGGCCCTCCCTCTTTATAAAAAGCAGTGTAACTACTTTTTGTCATCCTGATCTGTTCAGCGGTATTCATGGATGCCGTTCCAATGGCAATTACAGTATAGTCAGGAGAGATGATATGGTAACAATTAAGGATGTGGCAAAAGAAGCCGGGGTAGCAATTTCCACAGTATCAAATGTGTTGAATGGAGTGGATGTTGTCAGCGAAGAAAAGAAGCGCAAAGTGATGGCTGCGGTTGAAAAACTGAAATATGTTCCTAATATGAACGCAAAGCTTCTAAAATCGAGCAGAAAGAATACCATCGGTTTGTTTTTAACCAGCGTCCAGGGCGATTTCTATCGTATCCTGATACAGACGGTTCACAAGCAATGCAGGATGAGGGGATATTTACTAAATATATATATCAGCAATGAAAATACCGGAGATGAGATATACAGCATGATTGTCGCTTCCGGTGTGGAAGGCGCAATCATACTGAATGAACGGCTGCAGGAGGAATACATAAGCCGTCTTTCGCTAACAAAGCTACCGATGGTATTTATTGACAGGGAGCTTACCGGAACAAGAATATCAAGTGTAGTAATCAATAATTATGAAGGTGCATCTCTGGCGATGGAGTATCTGATTAAGCAGGGACACAGAAGAATAGGATATTTCCACGGAATTGAAGGCTTTGACGATCACGACAGATATCAAGCATACCTTGATACGATGAATAAATATCGTCTTCCGATCGATGAGAATATCGTAATGAAGGGTTATTTTGAAGAAGCTGTTGCATACAGCGAGATGCGCGTTCTTCTGCTCAAGGGAACACAGCTTCCGGATGCAATTTTCTGCGCAAATGATGAAATGGCTTTCGGTACAATCCATGCACTTACGGAGGCGGGGCTTAAGGTTCCGGAGGATGTATGCGTGATCGGTTTCGATGATATCCTACTATCCTCCTATTATAATCCTCCATTGACTACGATACACAGTCCGGTGATTGAGCTTGGCAATCAGTGTAGTGCGGAACTGCTTCGACTGATGGGACTTGAGGAATCGGTGAAAGGTACCGTGACGAGGTTATCCCCCGGTATGGTCATTCGGGATACCTGTAAAGTCAGATTCTGATGCAGTAAGATCTCTAGAATATTGAAGGAATAAATAAGGGTACTACATTTGGAAAATCTTCCGATGCAGACCCTTATCTTATGAACAAGACTAAAGGAGGTCAAGGCTTCCTAAAACCATAGGAGGAGAAGTCCTGCTTATAATCGAAGGAGGAAAAAGCCTCCTTTATAGAACAGGGAGGAAGAAGTCTCATTAAAAGTCAAAGGAGGGAAAATCCTCCTCAAAAAATCAAAGGAGGGAAAATCCTCCTTAATAAATCAAAGGAGGATTTATGGGTAATTATAGGCTGCAGAACAATACATATATCATCGAAGGATTTGACACACTTCCGCCCTTTTCGAGCTTTCTTCCCGGGTTAGCAGGAAGGAAGGGAATTCCCCTTTGGGTCTATTATACGAACCGAGGACAGGGGATTAACAGCTTTGGTATACATAACAAAGGGAATGCCATCATGGAGTTTAATCCGGCAAATACTGCATATGAGAATACCTCAAGCAAGGGCTTTCGGACTTTGGTCAAATGTAATGAAAGCTTCTTTGAGCCGTTCCACACCTTTGATGACAAGGTGCAAAGGGATCTTTATATTCGTAAGAATAGCTTTTGGATGGTGGAGACCAATCCTACGTATGGCTTGAGGATTACCGTGAAGTACTTTGTACTGCCGAATAACAATATCGGAGCGCTGGTACGAAAGGTTACGATTGAAAACCTGGATAGTGAGAAGAAAGAGCTGGAGCTTTTGGATGGTCTACCAAAGATTATTCCCTACGGAATACAGAACAGCCAATATAAAGAAATGTCGAATCTATTCAAAAGCTGGACTGAGATTAAGAATATTGAAAATAACATCCCTTTCTATACGGTACGTGCTTCCAACGATGATTCCGCGGAGGTATCGGAGGTGGAAGGTGGCTATTATTATCTTGCAGTAAAGGACGGAAAACTTCAGCCTGTAATTTATGATGCAGAAGCGATTTTTGGTTACGATACCTCTCTCCTTCATCCACTCGTATTCGAGAAAGCTTCCCTACAGGGAGTTCTTGGGGAGGAGCAATGCTTCTATAATAAGGTACCCTGTGGCTTCACACCGATGAAGCTGGAGCTTTCCCCGGGTAGTACAGAGATTTTTTACTCCTTGACCGGATTTGCGGGAACAATCGGGCAGGTCAATCAGAAGGCAGAAGAGTTTTGCGGTTCTGATTTCCTCGAGAAAAGTGAAGCTATGGCTGAGGAACTGGTAGAAGAACTCACAGCAGATATCAGGACCCATACAGGAATACCGGTATTTGATCAGTATATGGAACAGAATTATCTGGACAACTTCCTTCGTGGAGGATATCCCTTTATACTCGGAAAAGATGGTAAGAAATCCGTAATTCATCTGTTCAGTCGAAAGCACGGTGATCCGGAACGAGACTATAACTTCTTCTCTATTGCCGGAGAATATTATTCTCAGGGAAACGGTAATTTCCGCGATGTGAATCAGAATCGGCGAAATGATGTGTTTTTCCATCCTGAAATCGGTGATTTTAATGTAAAGACCTTTTATGAACTGATCCAAATGGATGGATATAATCCACTTGAGGTCAGACCTTCCACCTTCCGGATAAAAGAAGAATATGGTCAAGAGGTCGGGCAGCTGATCCGGGAAAGTGTAGGCGACGAACAGGAGAAATTAACTAAGATCATCAGCAGAAACTTCACACCCGGACAGATTTCTAATTGCATCGCAGGAAACAGGATAACACTTACCATTGACGAGGATGAATTCCTCGAAAGACTGCTTTCTTATTGCGAACAGAATATAGAAGCAGGCTTTGGTGAAGGGTATTGGAGTGATCACTGGGATTACAATTTAGATCTGGTAGAGAATTACTTAAGTATCTTTCCCGAGAAGGAGAAGGAATTGCTCTTCGGGGACAGCTCCTATCGCTTTTATGACAGTCCTGCAAGGGTTCTTCCCCGCAGTGAGAAATATGTATTAAATAAAAAGCAGGAAGCCAGACAATACGGTGCACTGGTACATGATGAGGAGAAGCTCGCAAAAGAGGGCTTTGAAAAGAAGGGCGCCAATTGGAAGAAGACTGACCGAGGAGACTTCATCAGAACGACCTTGGCAGGTAAACTGCTGACCCTGGCTGTGAATAAATTCTCATCCCTGGATCCTTATGGTATGGGTGTAGAGATGGAAGCAGGCAAACCCGGTTGGAATGATGCAATGAACGGTTTACCGGGACTCTTTGGCAGTGGTATGGCAGAAACCTTTGAACTGAAAAGAATGCTGGTATTTCTGCAGGATAGAATCCTGTTCACGGATAATGTCGAACTGCCTGTGGAGCTGGTGAATTTCCTCACAGAGGTTTATGATGCTTTGAAGACTTCCAGGGAACAGCACTGGACAGATTTTACCTACTGGGATACTGTCAGTTCTATCCGTGAGACCTTCCGTGAGAAGATCCGGTTTAATGTAAGCGGTGAGGTACGCATTCTGTCTACCCTATCTCTTAAGGAGATATTGGATGCTTTCCTCGTGAAGCTGGAGGAAGGGATCGCAAAAGCCTGCGGATACGGAGATGGTATTGTACCGACCTACTTTACTTATCGGGCAAGTGAATTCGAACCGGTCTATTGCGAGGATGGCCAGAAGGCAATCAGCGGCTATGGTCTGCCGAAGGTCATAGTGAAAGCCTTTGAAGTTGTCCCTCTGCCCGCATTTCTGGAGGGGCCTGCAAAGATGTTGGCTACTTTGGAGGACAGAGAGCAGGCGAAGGAACTCTATCAAAATGTCCGTGGCAGCAGGCTTTATGATGAGAAGCTCGGCATGTATAAGACCAGTGTGCCGATCGAGCATATCTCTATGGAGAATGGAAGAATCCATGTCTTTACTCCGGGATGGCTGGAACGGGAAAGTATCTTTTTACATATGGAATATAAATACCTGCTTTCTATGCTGCGGGCAGGTCTATACGAACAGTTTTATCAGGAAATGAAGACATGTGTGGTTGCTTTCCGGGATCCGAAGGAATACGGAAGAAGTATTTTAGAGAATTCCTCCTTCCTTGCTTCCAGTGAGAATCCGAATGCTGCCATCCACGGAAGAGGTTATGTGGCACGCCTGAGCGGTTCCACGACGGAAGCGGTTACCATGTGGATTGAGATGTTTATTGGAAGAAGGGTGTTCACATATGAGCAGGAGGAGCTGAAGCTTCATTTTGAACCGAAGCTGGCTGATTTCTTCTTTGATGATAACGGGGAAGCTTCTTTCACACTCAGATCCAGCTGTAGGGTGACTTACCATAATCCTTCTCGAAAGGCTACCTTCGGAGAAGGGGCAGCAAAAATAAAAAGAATCATTCTTAACGATTCCGGAATGGTAATGGAAGGCGATACCTTAAGCGGAGCTGCCGCAGAAGAGGTACGTGCTGGCAGGGTCAAGAAAATCGACATATGGATGGAATGATGGAGGTTGCTGCAAAATATAGGTAATGAACTGCTTTGATGAATACCTAAGTCCCCTCACACACTCGTTGGAAAACATCCAACTGAATTTGTTAGCCACAATCGGACAGTAATTGTCCGCTTTTGGCTGACAAATTCAGAAGTCTGTTTCCCAAATAGTGTATTACGGGGACTTGATATTCATCATCGCAGGATATTATTTGCTGATGCAACAACCAGCCTTCGCTTATCAAATATTAGGAGGATAAATCCTCTCGATACAGTTGTCACAAGTTTAATATTATTAGCAGGGAGGATAAATCCTCCTGATACAGTTATCTAAAGTTTGATTTTATTTACAGGAGGATCTAGATGGAGCTTATAACAACCTTATATGAAAACAGCGAGAAGAAAGTAGTGACTCAGGAATGTCAGGCAGTAAAAGAGCTTAAGGGAGTCGAGAGCAGGGTTGTCAACCTTTATCCGGAGCTTACTTACCAGACATTCTTCGGTTTCGGGGGTGCAGTGACGGAGGCTGCAGGGTATGCCTATTCGAAGCTTTCGAAGGAACAGCAGGAGAAGGCAGTGGAACTCTATTATGGCGAGAACGGCAATGGTTATCGTATGGTCAGAAGCCATATTGACAGCTGCGACTTCTCCCTCGGAGTATATTCCGCTATGACCGATCCGACGGATACCGAGATGAACTCCTTTACCCTTGCAAGGGACGAGCAATATATTCTTCCCCTTCTGAAGACGGTGAAGGAGAAATCCGGAGATGATATTGAGATTATGTTGAGTCCCTGGTCTCCGCCTGCATTCATGAAGACCAACGGTGAGAAGATACATGGGGGAAAGCTGAAACCCGAATATCGTAAGTTCTGGGCGGAATATGTCTGCCGTTATATCAGGGAATATGAGAAAAAGGGATTTCACGTCAGCAGAATTACGATCCAGAATGAGCCGGCAGCGGTTCAGACCTGGGATTCCTGTATCTACAATGCTGAGGAAGAGAAGGAATTTCTACGGGATTATCTATATCCTACACTTGTAGAACAAAATCTCGGACACATCAAGCTATTGATTTGGGATCACAATAAGGAGCTGATGTATGAGCGTGCCAAGGCTATCATAGATGAGACAACAGCTTCTATGGTATCCGGTGTCGCGTTCCATTGGTATACCGGCGACCATTTTGAAGCAATCAATTTGACCCATGAGGCGTTTCCCGCCAAGGAGCTGATTTTCACTGAGGGCTGCGTAGAATACAGCCGCTTCGGTACGAACCAGCTGGAAAATGCTCAAATGTATGCCCATGATATACTTGGGAATTTGAACGGTGGCATGAATGCTTTTATCGATTGGAACCTCTTCCTGGATGAAAAGGGTGGTCCCAATCACGTCGGCAACCATTGCGATGCACCGATCATGGTAGATACGGAACAGGGAACCTTCCGGACAAATCTGTCCTATGATTATATTGGACATTTCAGTAAGTATATCCGCCCCGGTGCAAAAAGAATCGGTTTAACCAAATATACTTATGATCTGGAGGCAACGGCATTTCTCAATACAGACGGAAGTGTTGTGATGACTGCACTGAACAGAACAGGCAAAGACATTCCGGTCATTATTCGTATGCAGGGTAGCCTTATGGAGATTAACGTTGTAAAGAATGCCATCGCAACCTTAAGGATTTCTGCAGGAGAAATCTAAAAACGATTGGTAATAGAGCAATAGGTTATTGTATAATATAAAGGTAAATGAGATTACTACATTGGGGGGGTAATGGCATGAATCTTAAGGATGCGGTAAGAACCTTATTGTTCAAGGACAAGGTGCAGGGAGAGAATCATCAGTTGATTACCAGATGGGGCAGGGAGCTTGATCCGGGGAATGTTCTCACGGAGTATCCGAGACCACAGCTGCGAAGAGAGAAATATATGATTCTAAACGGTTACTGGGAGTATGCAATCACAAAAGAGGAGAGAAAACCGGATCGGTTTGATGGTAAAATTCTCGTTCCTTTCTCTCCGGAAAGTATATTGTCCGGGGTCAATCGTCAGTTAAAGCCTGATGAATTCTTATGGTATCAAAGAAGCCTGCCGGTGGAGCATAAGCTTCCCGGGAAAAGGCTGCTCCTGCATTTTGGGGCAGTAGATCAAAGCTGTGAAATCTATATCAATGATCAGAAAATTGCAGAACATAATGGAGGTTATCTTCCTTTTACAGTAGATATTACGAGGGATATCGAGGCAGGTGAGAATCTGCTTACATTAAAGGTAGTGGATGTCAGTGATACCTCTTATCATAGCAGAGGCAAACAGATGCTGAACCGCGGAGGGATGTTCTATACGGCGCAGAGCGGAATCTGGCAGACGGTATGGTACGAATGGGTTCCAGAGAATTATATTGCATCCCTGAAGCTGACGCCGGATACCGCACATGGAGAAATACATATTCAGATTACTATGAATCGTCCATCGGGAGGGAAACACCTCTATCAGGCTGTCATCTTGGATCACGGACAGAGGATAAAGGAAGTTACCTCCGAGCAATCCTCCATCAAGGTGAAGCTGGAGAACTTCAGATACTGGAGTCCTGAGGATCCTTTTTTATACGAGCTTACAATAATTGTGGGAGAAGATCGGGTTGAGAGCTATTTTGCAATGCGGGATTTTGCTGTCAGACAGGATGAGAAGGGCCGACTTCGAATCTTTATGAATGGAAAGCCATACTTCCAGAATGGTCTTTTGGATCAGGGTTACTGGCCGGATGGACTCTATACTCCACCGAGCGATGAGGCAATGATTTATGATATTACCATGGCGAAAAGCCTTGGTTACAATATGCTACGTAAGCATATCAAGATTGAACCCCTACGCTGGTATTACCATTGTGACAGGCTGGGCGTCATCGTATGGCAGGACATGGTGAACGGTGGGGAGGCATACAGCCTTCTCATGGTGAGTTATCTGCCAACGATCCTACCAAAGCTTGCGGCGAGAATCAGCGATAAGCATTACGGACTGTTCGGCCGGAGCTCGGAGCAGGGCAGGCGGGAATGGAGCATGGAATGCGGGGAGACGGTAAAGCTTTTATATAACTGTCCCTGTATTGCCTGTTGGGTTCCTTTCAATGAAGGCTGGGGGCAATTTGATGCAAAGGAAGCATATCAATTGATTAAGGAACTGGATGGGACCAGACTCATCGATCATGCAAGCGGTTGGTTCGACCAACGAATCGGTGATTTTGAAAGTATCCACAATTACTTCCATCCCCTGAAGGTTCATCACAGGAAGCGACCGGTGATTTTCTCGGAGATCGGAGGGTACGCCTGCTATTGTAAGGGTCATTCCTTTTCCTGGAAGATCTATGGATATAAGATTTACACAACAGATAAAGAGCTGAACACAGCATATCAGAAGCTCTTTCGGGAAGAGCTTAGTATGCTTGTAGGAGCCGGTCTGTCTGCGGTGGTTTATACTCAGCTGACGGATGTGGAGGACGAGGTGAACGGGCTGTTGACCTACGACAGAGAGATATGCAAAGTAGATAGTTTAAGTGATATAGAATGGAGGTTCTAGATGAAGGGGTACAGATACTTAGAAGAAAAGGGAGCATTTGAGTTAGAGAATCCGGAATTGACCAGTTACCTATACTTTCCGATCGCAAATGAAAGTGGGGTAATGAGCAGTGTGACACCTATGCTCGGAGGCGACAGCAAGATGGGACAGAATACCTTCCTACTGGCACCGGTCAGCAGTGAGGATCTGCATAATAACAAATCCACCAGAAATTTTTGGTGCAGGCTGCAGAGTGGGGAAGTCTGGTCTGCGACAGGAAAATCAGCCGCACAGGAAGCGAAGCTTTTTACTTCTGAGAAGGAAGAGACAATGCTAACAGCCGGAGTGATGTGGCATAAGCTGACACGCAGTAATCAGAAAGCAGGACTTCGTTCGGAAATCATCTCCTTTGTACCTTGCGCTCAGGATACGGTTGAGCTGATGCTTGTGACATTGAAAAATATCAGTAAAGAGACGCTTACAGTCGAACCGGTGGCTGCGATCCCACTCTATGGCCGTTCAGCCGACAATATCAGAGATCACCGCAATGTAACCTCGCTACTTCATCGGATCGAAACAACCGAATACGGTGTATGTCTTAATCCGACTCTGACCTTTGACGAGCGTGGTCATCAGAAGAATACCGTGGTATACGGAGTATTTGGCAGTGAAGAGGATGGCGGTGTTCCGACAGGGTTTTACCCGGTAGTGGAAGAATTTATCGGAGAAGGCGGCTCCTTTGAGAATCCGAAGGCAATTCTGACAGGCAGTATCCCGGTCAGCGCCGACACAAAGAGAAATGGGTACGAGGCCATGGGCGGGATCTGTTTCCGAAAGACAGCTTTGGCACCGGGGGAAGAGAAAACCTATGTTATCACACTCGGATATGGAAGCTCTGTAGAGCAATTGTCAGAAACCGCAAAGAAGTATCGAACTGCAGCAGCCTGCGCAGAGGCCCTGGAAGCTACGAAAGCCTATTGGCAGGAGAAGATCAATGTGTCTTTCCATACCGGTTCCAAGGAGTTTGATGCCTGGATGCACTGGGTTAATTTCCAGCCAATGCTCCGTAGAATCTATGGTTGTTCGTTTCTTCCCCATCATGATTACGGCAGAGGCGGCAGAGGCTGGCGTGATCTATGGCAGGACTGTCTCGCATTGTTAATTATGAATCCCTCCGGTGTGAAGGAAATGCTGGTTAGTAATTACGGCGGTGTCCGCATGGACGGGACCAATGCAACGATTATCGGTTCGGGACAGGGAGAATTCATTGCCGACCGAAACAATATCACAAGAGTCTGGATGGACCATGGAGTATGGCCATTCATTACTACAAAACTATATATCGAGCAAAGTGGTGATCTTGAGGTACTGTTACAGGAGAATTATTACTTCAAGGATCCTCAAGCGATCAGGGGAGAAGAGAAGGACACCCTCTGGAGACAGGAGGATGGAAACCACGTCAGGACAGAAGCTGGCAAAGAATATCAGGGTAGTATCCTTGAGCATATCCTGATCGAGAATCTGGCGGCATTTTACGATGTAGGGGAGCATAACCACATCCGACTTCGCGGAGCGGACTGGAATGATGCCCTGGATATGGCAAAGGATCGAGGCGAAAGTGTTGCCTTTACAGCTTTATATGGCTGCAATCTTGAACAGATAGCAGAGCTGGTTGCTGGGATAGAACAGAAGGGCATCCATAAATTGTCCTTACTTCAGGAGTTGGAGCTACTGCTTACGGACAATCAGACTCTTTACGAAACAATTGATGAAAAGCAAAAGCTTCTTAGAAAATATTGTAATACCATTCGGAGCAATGTCGCCGGTGCTAAGTTTGAGATAACCTGTGAAGAGCTGGCTGAGAATCTTCGCAAGAAGGCAGCCTGGATCCGGGAACATATCAGAAGGACGGAATGGCTCTCCAATCAAGAAGGACATTCCTGGTACAACGGTTATTATGACAATCATGGTCGTAAAGTGGAAGGAGACTTCGAAAAGGGCGTCAGAATGATGCTGACCGGACAGGTCTTTACGATTATGTCGGGGACAGCCACGCAGGAACAGACAGAGCTGATCATCAAAGCAGCAGATGCTTACTTGTATGACGAAGCCGTCGGTGGCTATAAGCTGAATACAAATTTTGGCGAAGTAAAGGATGACTTAGGAAGAATGTTTGGTTTTGCCTACGGTCATAAGGAAAACGGTGCTGTATTTGCCCATATGGCAGTCATGTATGCCAATGCACTTTATCAGAGGGGCTTTATTCCTGAGGGCTACAAAGCGATCCGGACCTTATTCGAACATTGCAGCGATTTCGAAAAAAGCAGAATATATCCCGGTATTCCGGAATATATCGGAGATAACGGCAGAGGCCTTTATCATTACCTTACCGGTTCTGCAAGTTGGCTGCTATTGACCGTACTCACAGAGATGTTCGGTGTTAAGGGAAGTATGGGTAATCTTGTATTGGAGCCAAAGCTGGTAGCGGATCAGTTTGACAGTCGGCAGGAGGCAGGTGTTACCTTGGTTTTTGCTGAGCGCAATTTAAAAATTGTATATCATAATAAAGTCGGTAAGGAGTATGGAACCTATCAAGTCGGTGATATCTTCATTGATGGGATGAAGTATAACAACGTTTCAGGGGAAGGGTTTATCGCGAGAGCACAGATCGAGTCTCTGAAGCAGAATTCAGAACATACGATTCTCGTGGAATTGATATAGCTGAGCAGACATGTATCAATCACGTTTGCGGTACTCATTTCTTACAAAATGGAGGAAACTATGAAGAAGGAATGGATTGAAGTAAGCTCCTATCAGGGAGAGGGTTATCTGCCAATGATCGATTATGGAGCATGGCGGGTGGCAATATTAAGGTATTGTGAGGAGCTGGAGGTACAGAATCTGGCCACGATGCAAAAGCATGATGAGACGGACGAGGTATTTGTTCTGCTGGAAGGCAATTGCGTCCTTTTTACCGGAGGAACTCAGGATAGAATCGATGAAATAGATGCAATTTCCATGGAACCCCTCCAACTTTATAATGTGAAAAAGGGAACCTGGCACACCCATACACTGGACCGGGCGGCTACAGTACTGATTGTTGAAAACAGGGATACGGCAGAGTCGAATTCTCCTACCGGACGATTGACCTCAGAACAAGTAGAACAGCTTCAGTTTCTCTTTCGGGAGATGAGAAGATAGAGGCTGGTACAAATCATAAAATCAAAGAAATATAAAAGGCTGTTTCTTACCTGCCCGCAAATACCCTGTTAATCAGGGTAACAGGCGACAGAAGGGGAACAGTCTTTTTCTTATCTATTGAAATATGTTTTAAACCTCTTCTACGAGAATATATTGTAATAATGAAGCATAGGAGAGCAAGGCATGCGTAATCGATGGGAAGTAAACGAAAAACTCAGGATAAATAGCCACATTATGCAGGCTGAGGGCCGTTATATCAATCCGGGGGATATTAATCTGTTGCAGGGATATCGGATTGAGGTATATGCGACAGGTCTTGATGTACCAAGCTGCATGGACTTCGATGAAAGCGGTGATATCATCCTGGTTGAATCCGGATGCGATACAGGGCGTGCGAGGGTCATAAGACTGAGAAACGGAGAAACCGAGCTGATCGCAGAGGAGAAACGGGTTCCGATCATTGGAGTTAACTGTATCGGTCAGGATATCTATATTTCGAATAAATGCCATATAACAGTCATAAAAGCAGACGGAGAAAAACAAGATGTGATTTCGGGTCTGACCAGTAACGGGGATTATGGAAACAGTAATGTTGTCCTGGGAAACGATAATAAAATCTATTGGGGACAGGGGACAGTTACTAATTCGGGAGTGGTCGGAACAGATAATCACTGGATTAAGGATTATTCCCAGGAACATGACTGTCCCGGCTCTTATATTATGCTGAGAGGACAGAATTATGCAACGCAAAATATCATGGCTGCAGGGGAGGAGATGGCATATACCGGTGCCTTCAGCCCCTTCGGTGAGATCAATCTTCAATACGAAATCAGAAAACAAAGCGGGAAGCCGTCCGGAAGCATTATGCGGGCTAATCGTGATGGTACGCAGATGGAGATGGTGGCTTGGGGACTGCGATATCCCAGTCATATCAGATTTGATATAAATTATCGTCTATTTGCAGCAAATCAGGGCTATGAAGACAGGGGAAGCCGTCCGATCGCCAATGCTCCGGATGAGTTTCTGTTGATACAGCAGGGGAATTGGTACGGTTGGCCGGACTATGCAGGAGGAGAGCCGGTTACGTTATCCAGGTTCCGCCCCGAAGGGGGAGTACAGCCGGAGCTGCTGCTTAATAATTATCCGGGTGTGCCGCAAAGACCCTATGCGGTTTTTCCACCCTACTCCGGGATTATGGGCTTTGATTTTAATTATAATACGAGTTTTGGACCCTATGGAGATGTATATATTGCTGAGTGCGGCAACTCGCAGACGATGAATGGTGGTGAGGTCACCCCTTTTGCCAGCTTCGGCCACAGGATATCCAGGATTGATATGGGAACAGGAGGAATCACTACCTTTGCAATCAATAAATCGGGATTCCCGTCCTTTGTGACCGGAGAGGGTGGTTTCGGCGGACCGGTGGATATTGTATTTGGACCTGATGGGGCGATGTATGTACTGGATTGTGGTATCGCTTCGACTAATTATGCGTCGTCCTATCAGCCTAATACGGGTGTGATATGGAGAATATCCAGGGTAAACTGATGAAAAGGGATGAGAATATTTTGAGAATCACACCTAGTACAAGGAGTAGAATACATGGATTGTTTGGATTTGGGTCAAAGAAGAGTATCTACCTACAGTCAGACAGAAGAGCGATATCTAAATCCCTCAGATATCTATGTGCCTGCAGGCTATAAGATTGAGGTGTTGGCTGACGGACTAAATTTTCCGGTAAATATGGTGTTTTCTGAATACGGGGATATCTTCGTGGGAGAATCCGGCTATTTGCAGGAGAATCCGCGTGTCCTTCTGATCAATGATCGGGGGCGTACTGTTATTGCAGACGGATTTAATCCACCATTAACAGGAGTAAATTATTATAACGGAAATCTCTATGTATCCCATAAAGGTCATATCACTGTCATTTATACGAATGGGTCAAGAAGAAATATTATTTCGGGGCTCCCGAGTAATGGGGATTTTACGAATAATAAGGTGGAATTCGGATCGGACGGAAAATTCTATTTTGGACAGGGGGCAGTAACCAATTCCGGTGTAGTAGGGCCGGATAATCGTTGGGTAAACCAATATGCTTTGCTCCATGATTATCCGGGGGATTACATCATGCTGAACGGACAGAATTTTGTGACGAATAATATGCTGCTGGATGCTGATGTAGAGGAGCAGGTATTGACAGGTGCTTTTTCTCCATACAGTGTAGCGAATAGTCCGCATGAAATCAGAAAGGGTATTGCCAAGGCAACTGCCAGTATCCTGCGTGCGAACCTAAATGGAACGGAACTGGAGACCTATGCCTGGGGAATTAGGAATGCCGTACGACTTAAGTTTGATCAATCAGGACGCCTCTTTGCTGCAAATCAGGGTTTTGATGTCAGAGGAAGCCGTCCGATTGCAAATGCTACGGATCATATTTACCAGATCACACAGGGACTTTGGTACGGATGGCCTGATTATACGGCTGGGGAACCGGTCACGACGGCCAGATTTATGGCAGAGGGGAAACCTCCCACGGAGTTTCTCCTATCGAATCCTCCAAATGTACCACCCACACCTTTTGCTTTGTTCCCGACAGATTCGAATATCATGGGCTTTGATATTAATTATCATAACAGCTTCGGAAGCATTTCAGATATCTATGTAGCTGAGTTTGGCAGCGTCGGGCATCCTGCGGAGGGGTATCAGCCGAATCCAGGTGTTGGCCATCGAGTTTCCCGTACAAATCTTTTTACGGGCGGAACGGTAACCTTTGCCATGAACCGTTCCGGTTTTGTAGCAAGTAATTCTGGAGAGGGTGGATTTGGTTGGCTGACGGATGCTGTATTTGGTCAGGATCATGCATTATACATATTAGACTTTGGTACCAATCCACCCGGAGAGCTTTCGCAGTTTCTCCCTAATACAGGTGTTATTTGGAAAATTTCCAGAGAGGGATAAATCTGTGGTCTATATGAATGAGGATTTGAGGTTTGCTCTGAAGTCCTGGCTTTTCATGCATAGAAAGGTAAGATATGCGATTGACATTACAGAGCTCTTTCTATATAGTGGAGAGGAGATAAGTGTGAAGGAAAAGCATCTTCACACTATGGAAGAACTGCGATGTTCGTGCAATGGCACTCACACTTTGTTCTTCTTTGATTATTTGAGATGCTGCTTTGCAGCATTATGTTAGGAAGTGTAAAAATAATTCTGGATGTACCAGAATGATACTGAAGAATTCAATAATAGAAAGCAAGCGAATTCAAGAATTCGTCATGGAATTTCATTATGAACTTCTTCTTCAGCTTCTATCAAGATTTATGAAAAAGGGGTTAATTCCAGAGATGAAAATCGGACAGACGATTAAAATAAATTGGAGAAGTAAGAAGAGCATTCCGGGCTATCTTCTGATGTTGTATGAACTTTTCCTGATTGTTGGGTGCTATGGACAGATGAAAGGTTCGACAGGAAAAGCGATCGGAGCTATTGCAGTCGGAATTCTTCTGACCTTCTTATATTTTCTGGAGCTTAAGGAGTTGAAATACATAAAAAGACTCCAAACCTGGTTTGGAGTCTTTCTGCTGTTTATCATGCCTGTGGCTTCCTTCCTGATGGTTGAAATGATGGTAAGTAATTTTAACCGGGAGATGTTTGAGAAATACAGCTTCTATAATCTGATCTGGTATTTTGCAGTTACTTTCTTGATCTATGCCATTACTGCAGATATCAGAAGAACAGTACGGGTGAATACAGTCCTCGTCTATCTGGCTGCAGTTTTAAATTATATGGTCTATCTTTTCCGTGGCAATCCTATCATCCCCAGTGATTTGTTGGCTTGGCAGACAGGTATGAGCGTGGCTGCCGGTTACAGGATTAGCTTTTCGGAAGGATTTTTAATAGCCTCCTCAATGATGTTTCTGTTGTTGGTCTGTGCAGGCAAGCTTGGGCGTAGGGAAGGAAATCAATCCATCGTCAGAAGACTTGCAGGTTTTGCTTTGTATTCCGTATTTGCTGTGGTTGTGTATACCGCCTTCTTCCAAACGGATCTGATCAAAACGAAGATCAGGGTGATTGATTATTTTGCACCGAAATATACCTATTGTACCTATGGAACTGCCTTTGGATTTGTAGCAAACATTGAGGCTATGGAAACAAAAGCACCGGAGAGCTACTCAGTACATAGAGTTGATCAGCTTTTGTCTGAAGCAAAGAACAGCATCAGGGAGCCGGAGAAGAGCGAAATAAAACCGAATATCATTGCTATCATGAATGAAGCTTATTCCGATTTGAGTATGCTGGGGGATTATCAGACTAATATGGATTATCACCCCTATTCAAGGACCCTGCGGGAGAACACTACCCAGGGTAAATTATTTGTATCTGTCTTTGGAGGGGCTACCAGTGATACGGAATATGAATTTCTGACCGGCAACAGTATGGCTGTCATGCCGCAGAACAGTGTTCCCTATCAGCAGTTTGTAACAGCTCCGACCGCTTCTCTTGCTTCTACTCTGAAGGAGCAGGGCTATTATAATATTGCAATCCATCCCTATCAGGGTAGCGGCTATAAAAGAGATTTGGTATATCCTCTTCTGGGGTTTGATGAATTTCTGACAGAAAAGGATTTTACCGATCCGAAGCATATTCGTTCCTTTATCAGCGACAAGTCGAGCTATGAGAAGATCATTGAAGAATTTGAAAATAAAGAGAGGGACAAGCCCTTGTTTATTTTCAATGTCACGATGCAGAATCATGGCGGTTACTCAGGAGAGCAGATCTTTGATGATGCAAATACAGTGAGGCTGACACAGCTATCCGGATATCCCACAGTAGAACAATACTTAAGCCTGCTTCGACAATCGGATCTGGCCTTTCAGATTTTGGTGGATTATTTCTCCGGGATCGACGAACCAACCATTCTTCTTCTTTTTGGTGATCATCAGCCCGTCGTATATTCTGATTTCAATAATCAGCAGGAGAAGCAGCTTGGTGAGGGAATCTATCAGGAGAGATATGAGGTACCTTTTCTGCTTTGGGCGAATTATGATATTACCGAAGATGACGTGGACAGCATCAGCGCAAATTATCTGTCTTCTTATCTTCTGAAGACAGCAGGTCTGAAGCTGACTCCTTATCAGGAGTATCTGCTGCAGCTGCGTAAGGAGATACCGGTAATCAATGCTTTGTTCTACATAGATAAGAATCAAGTCTGTCATCGGTTCTCTGAACAGACTCCTTATACGGGGATGGTTCAGGATTACCGCTGTGTGGGATATAATTCAGCTCTGGACAAGAAGGATAAGCTTACGAATTACTACTACGCAGATGCTGCACAGAAAGCACCATAGTAAGATCTGAATGGATCGTCCGATAAACAATCTTTAGGAATAAAGGACTGTCTGAAATGAATAGAAAACAATAGAAAACAATAGAAAACAATAGAATACAATAACTAACAATAGAAAGAGAATGGTATCAGCCTCCCTTATACATACCACGGAAGGCGGTATCATTCTCTTTTATTTCATTACTATATACCACAACTTGATTTCTGTCGTGAAATAAACGAATATATCACTTCATCATCAGCTACATATACGTTCTAGGTCTGCTCCGCTTAATGTCTCTTGTTCTAGCAGCTCTGTAGTGATTGCTTCTAGCAGAGGGAGATGATTATGAAGCTGTTCAAGTATTTCCGTATACAGTGAACCTAGTTTAATCCTGCATTGCTCGACCAATCTTGAATCGTGACTCTCACCCAGTACCTCCGTGCTGAATAGTCCCATTTCTTCATCCATACCGAATTTGTTGATGTAATCCACCACCAGCTGAGAGGCCTTTTGAATATCATTGCTGGCGCCTGTGGTGATTTCCTCTTCACCAAAGATCAGTTCCTCGGCAGCGCGTCCTGCAAGAAACACCTGTATATTTGCCTTCAGCTGACGCTTATTCTGGAACATGGTATCTCGTGGTATTGTAAGATTAAAGCCGCCCGCACCGCGCACACTTGGTATGATGGTAACCTTGGAGATATCATGCTCAGGCAGCAAAAGCCTCGTAGCCAAAGCATGGCCGGCTTCATGATAGGCTGTGATTCTAGTATCCAGCTCTGTGATATAGCTACGATCCTGCTTGGGTGCTCCGGCAATCACGGTATAAAAGGCTTTGTCAATATGTGCTAAGTGAATAACTGTATCGTGTTCGTTGGCAGCAAGAATGGCAGCTTCATTCAGCAGATTCTCAAGCATGGCACCGCTGAAGCATACGGTTGATTTTGCAACCTCCGTCAAATCCACATCATCGGCAATGGGTTTCTTTCCTGCATATAGGGATAATATATGTTTGCGGGCATTGATATCCGGAAGTCCGATTTCAATATGTCGGTCAAAGCGGCCGGGGCGAAGTAGAGCTTCATCCAGGGTATCCAACCGGTTCGTGGCTCCGATGACAAGAATTCCCTGATTGTCATGGAAACCGGACATTTCGGTCAACAGTGCGTTCAAGGTCTGATCTCTTTCATCATTGCTTGCAGAGACATTCCGGGCACGTTTTTTACCGATAGCATCTATCTCATCGATAAAGATTACGGCCTTTTCGCTTTTCTTTGCTTTATTGAACAGATTACGGATACGACTGGCCCCTACGCCGACGTACATCTGAACAAAGTCGGAGCCACTCATAGCATAGAAGGGGACGTTTGCTTCACCAGCGATCGCTTTTGCCATCAGGGTTTTACCCGTTCCCGGAGGCCCGTAAAGAAGCAGTCCCTTCGGCATCCGTGCTCCAACCTTTGCATATTTATCAGGATCCTTGATAAATGCTATGATATCCTCTACCATGGATTTGGCTTCTGCGTTTCCTGCTACCTGTGCCAGTTTGATTACCGCATCCTCTTTGGCTTTCTGCTTTCTCTTTTTATTCGCATCCTTGACAAGATTGCCGGCATTTCCTCCGTTCCTGATCAACCATAGAACACCGCCAAGTACCAGTCCAAATGCAAGCAGTTTAAAGATTGTCATAGGAATGCTTTCCCGACCGGTGGTGACTTTGATATCATGTAGTAGAAGATATTCCGTAAAATTCTCTGTTTTTGGATTGGGTATAGAATAAATGACACGGGAATTCTGCTTCATAACGGCGGAAAAGACATCTGCTTCAGGTATCAGCGTGACCTCCTGAACCTGCTCCTTCGCCACTGACTGAAGAAAGCTGTTATAAGTCATGTTTTCATTAGTTTGCCTAAAAGCAAAATAGCCGAGAACGACCATTCCAAGGATGCCCAGACCTGCCAGTAGAAGAATTAGCTTGTTTTTCATGAACCGACCTCCAAAAATGAAGTCACATCAGTAACTGCCACCAGAGGGTGTGCAGAAAGACGTGACAGTTGTTTACATAATTATGCTTTTATTGTAACAGATATACGTTAATTATCCATGCAAAAATAATGGCAGGATTGCCTTATTGCACCGAGTATGGTTTTCTTTTTTAGATTTATACTGGAAATTTTATAAATATTTAATAAACGCTTGAAAAAGCTGCTTAACAGGCTTATGATATTTCATTGGAAGTGATACATATTTGGAGGACGAAAATGGAGAAACTAAAGCCTAAATTGTTTTCTGTTATGAAAACATATTCAAAACAGCAACTGATCAAGGACATTGTCGCCGGTATCATCGTAGCAATCATAGCATTACCTTTATCGATTGCACTGGCACTGGCATCCGGTGTGACACCGGAGAGAGGATTATATACGGCCATTGTTGCCGGCTTTGTCATATCCTTTCTTGGAGGCAGCAGAGTCCAGATCTCAGGACCGACAGCAGCATTTGCCACCATCGTTGCCGGAATTGTAGCAAAGGAAGGGATGGAGGGGCTTGCCGTTGCAACCATCATGGCTGGTATCATCCTGATATTAATGGGATTATTAAAGTTCGGGCGACTACTAAAATTCATCCCTTATACAATTACCACCGGTTTTACTCTTGGAATCGCAGTCACGATTCTTATCGGACAGATTAAAGACTTTCTTGGACTAACTTTGCAGACCAAGCCTGTCGAGACGCTTGAAAAGCTGCTGGCATGCTTTGAAAGCATCAAAACAATCAATATACAGGCCTTTCTGATTGGAGCATTGTCACTTGCTATCTTAATTTTCTGGCCAAAAATCAACAGAAAGATACCACCGTCCTTAGTTGCAGTCATCGTTGCATCGGCAGCTGTGAAGCTGTTTAAAGTTGAGGTGAATACCATAGGCAGCCTATATGAGATTTCTTCGAAGCTTCCTGCCTTTTCTGTTCCTAACTTAAGCATTTCGATGATCAATGACCTGGTTCCGGATGCGATCACCATTGCTGTACTGGCAGGTGTCGAATCTCTGCTATCCTGTGTTGTAGCTGATGGTATGATCGGAAGTAAGCATCGTTCGAATATGGAACTGATTGCGCAGGGTGCGGGTAATATCTTTTCCAGCCTTTTCGGTGGAATACCTGCTACAGGAGCCATTGCCAGAACTGCAGCCAACGTGAAAAATGGCGGACGGACTCCGATCGCCGGAATGGTGCACTCAGTAACCCTCCTGCTAATTCTGGTTGTCCTGATGCCCTATGCCGCACTAATTCCGATGCCGACTATCGCTGCGATTTTGTTTATGGTAGCATATAACATGAGTGAGTGGAGAGAGTTTGTAAACCTGCTTAAGAAATCACCGAAGAGCGATATTCTGGTATTGGTCGCAACCTTTACTTTAACCGTTATCTTTGATCTTGTTGTAGCAATAGAAGTAGGTATCCTGATGGCTGCCATTTTATTCGTAAAAAGAATGGCAGATGTCGCGGAAGTACAAAGCTGGACCTATCTTGAGGAGGACTTAAGCGAGGATGATTTAAGCGATCCGGATAATATTCGAAAGAAGAAGGTACCAAAGAATACTCTGGTTTATGAAATCAATGGTCCTATGTTTTTTGGTGCAGCCGATAAGTTTATGGAAATATCCCTGGATTCCCATGTAAAAGTGGTGATTCTCAGAATGAGAAGTGTACCTGCAATGGATGTGAATGCACTTCATGCACTGAATAATGTACTGAAGGCCTGCAAGAAGAAGCACATTACCTTGATTTTGTCCCATGTTCAGGAACAGCCATTGAAGATGATGCAGAAGGCCGGATTTGATCAATCAGTGGGCTTGGAGAATTTCTGTGACAATATCGATTTGGCGCTTGAACGAGCTGAGCTATTGCAGAAAAAGACACTTAGTCAGGCAAGCTAAGAGTTTCCTACATAGTATTACAATAACACAAGAGGAGGCTACCGTTAGGAAGCCTCCTCTTTCTGATTCATTTCTTATATCAATTCATACTTTTTCGCAATTTTAATTGCGGAGATCTTACTGCTTACTTCGAGCTTCTGATAGATATTCTGAAGATGTGTTTTCACTGTACCGGGAGAAACAACTAAGCACTCGGCAATTTCCTTTCTGCTTAGTCCATCAGCTGTCAGTGAAAGGACCTCTGCTTCCCTTTGCGAAAGTCTGAGACTCTTTATTTGACTGCTTTGGAGGCTCTTGTTGTATCTCTCACAGTAGGACAGAACCTTTCTGTAATAGGAATTTGGTGAACTGTACTGAATGATTTGCTTCAATATTTCTGTAATATAGGGAGCGTTTTCAGCAAAGGGCAGGATGATATCATCTGCCTGGGCTTCAGCCAGTACAGCTTTTAAGGCTGCAACCCCTTCATTGATTCCGTAAAGATGATATTTTGCGACGGCTGCAAAAATCTTATTATGGATAAAGCCTAATTGATTGCTGTAGAGTGCAAAATGCTCCTGAAAGCTTTCTACGAGGACTTCAAGCTCTAAATAGTTGCCGGAAAGCAGAACTGACTTTCCATAGATGATATAACTAAAGGCAATACCCTGAAAAAACATCTTAGCTTCAGTCATTTCACCTGCTTGCAGCCACCAGGGGATTTTCTCTGACTGACCCAGACAGGCATAGATATAACCCTTACAAAGATCAAGAGCAGTATTCTGGATGGGGCTGTTGAGTTCGAGTATTTCATTTTCCAATTGTTTTAACAGATCCAGTGCTTCATTCGCTTTCCCCTGTACGATATGCAATCTTGCCAGGTTAAAGGTTGCGCATAGCATCACACTGATCTGATCTTTGGTCCGGGCTTTGTAAATTGCCTTATAGCTGGATTGCTCTGCCTCATACAGATCTCCGGTCTCCAGGGCGTACTCAGCTTTGGCTAAATAATCGGAGCCTGTTCCGCTACCATTGGTAAAGGAAGAGTGGATAATATATTTCTCGGCTATAATCTGCATGATGCTTTTGAACGATCCAGCCTCCCTGAAGTAAATATAAAGAAGGTGAGGAGAACCAAAGGTGGCTTCGCTCTCTCTGCCTAATATATAGGATTGACGACTGCCCAGGAGCTTTAGAATCTGGATATTCACATCGCCTGTATAGTCTATATGATTGAAGACCGTTAACTTCTTTATGATCAGGATCTCAGCAAGAATACGGGTCCTGAATGCTTCTTCAATATTCTTGATAGCTTCATACTCTTTCTGAAGCAGATCAAGCTTTCTGGAACATTCCCTTACAGTATCCTCATTTCCGCTTAAAATAGCACTCAACAAATGCTGAAGATAGGCCAGCGGATATTGATGCAATAGTTTAAGAGGCAGACTTTCAAACATTTCATAAGAGCCTTCAAAATTCGCCAGTTCATTTCGGATGTTTGCAGGGGTACTTAAGTGGATCAGGATTCTTTCCTGTGCGCCGGCTATATTAAGATAGGTATAACCGTTTAAGAACTCCCCTCTTTCAAGATACCAATCCCCTAGGCGGGTATACAGCTCACTGCGCTCTTTCTCAGAAAAACGCTGCTTTGTGATAAGGAAATCCAGCAATACATTGTGTATCCTGTAACATTTTTTAACATCATCAAAATATACAAAGGCATTTTCGCGATGTAATTTATTCAGTAGCTCAGTGGCATCTTTTTCCTGTGTGACATAAGAAGCTTGCTCGGCAGTAAAGGTATTCATGACGGAAAGCTTTATCAGGAAATCCTGAATTTGAGGAGGATAGGTATAAAACATTGCTTTTTCAATCAGCTCGTTCATATAACTGCTCATCCCGATGGGGATGCCCTTTTCCAATGCCATCAGGGTGATATAGATGAGAGAAATCCATCCATCGGTATAGTTGTTAAGTTTATTTAAATTATCATCAGAGATCTTATCTGTTGTCATGGAACAATAATCGCGTATTTCCTCTTCAGTAAATTTTAATTGCTCCGAGGATATCACATTGCACATACCCTTAAGCAGCAGCTCTGTAAAGCTTAGATTACAAGTGGATCTTGTGATAACTATGATGAAAAGATTATCGACCTGTTCAAAAGCTAACTGTAATAGGAAAGAATAGATAGCATCACCGGTACACAGATGAAAATCATCTAAAACCAATGCGGTTTTCTTATGAAAGGACATCGTATTTAAAACAGATAATACTTTTTCTGACTGAGGGATATCATTTGGAAATCCCAGCTTTTTTAGACTTTTTCCGTGGCCTTCATCAATACTGATCAGCTGTTCCGTGAACTTATCCCAGAAAAAAGCAGTATTATCATCGGACTTTAAGAAGGAAATCCAAATAGAGGAAAGCTTTTTCTGCTTCAAAAATTCCCTGACTGCTGTGGTTTTTCCAAAACCCATCGGTGCCTCTACAATTGTAATCGGATATTGTAAAACAGATGATAAAATGCGATTGACGCGGTCTCTCTTCAGTGTTTTTACATTTTTCAAAATGAACCCTCTAATCCTTAGTAATAAAGTGTTTTTGTGAAATTAACGAAATAATTATTCATACCGATTGTCGGCTCACTTGCATAGCAAGTTGTATTATCTCCGTAAAACGTACAGCATCTTTTGATACTTATTTCAGCTTTATTATAAATGAGAACGATGTCGAACGCAATTATTATTGGTGCAATAGATATTATTTATCATTATTCTTGAGTTACTTTTTCAATCCCTTCGTATAAATAATTAACATGAGAAAATATAATCAGATCAGATTAATAAAGAAAGACTTTTACCGTGATTATAAAACACTAACAATTATTATACTGTCGTTCAACGATCTATAGTTGAAGCGAAATGGAGGAGTAGTATGCAAGAGAAAGAAAATTTTGATTTTGTAAAGGAAGGTAACCCGGGGATAGAGGGTACTCTTTCAGAACATGAGCTTGAGCAGGTGGTCGGTGGATATAATACAAAGGAATATAATAGAGATACTTGTGATGAACAAAAAATATGGGGTGATAATAAATGTAATTTTTGTGCAAAATGCAAGTTCACATATAACACAGCTATAATCGAGGGACTGCAGTGTAATGCAGTTCATTTTTGGTGCATGTACGGGGGGGGGTACGGTGTTCTTATGCGCTCTCATTATTCTCTTCCGACTGGTGAAACAGTTAAAATTGAACTTTTTAATAATTATTAAGGGGCCTCAGTTTGAGTGGCTTAATACTACATGTCCACTCACCCTGAAGAATCACAATAATCAATATTTGGGAGGTAGTTATAGTGAAAAAGAACGCGATTGAACAAAACAATGTGTTATTGTCTGACGATGAATTGAAGCAAGTGTCAGGAGGAGCGACACAGGGAGGTGTGTCATACTATGGTCGTCCATGTTGTCCGGGGCCGGAAAGATGTACGCTTTTAAGATGTGGCGACTGTTATCATTTGAGTATCGGACCTGAACATAAAGTTGGTAACGTCACAACAAGCTTTTGGTGCACTCACCCCTAACAAGAAATCATTGCAGATCGTACCGAGTCCATTTTGGTAAGGCAGATATAAATACGCCAAAAGGCGTATGTTGCTAAAAAAATAACTTTATATAATTGTATATAAAGCTATTTTTTGTGACAAATATCGCAATATCTGGTGGATGGAGGTTCATGTATGTGTAAATTTTCCTGTCTGGAAGACCTTGGAGTGATGTATGAGGAATATTACCCGAAGATCTATAACTATGTATTCTACCGCATTTTAAATAAAGAGCAGACGGAGGATATTGTCAGTGATATATTTTTGAAGGTTGCGGAAAATCTGTTGAAATACGATCCGAACAAGGCGAATTTTAATACCTGGATCTTTACGATCACAAAGAATACGATGACAGATTATTATAGGCTAAGACGGGTTCATGTATCAATCGACGATGAAGCCGATAGTATCAATGTTTCGGTTGATTTTGAGGAACAATGCAATATTATTCTGGATGAACAGCTTAGGGAGTTGTATCTCGCATTAACCAATCTAGATGATAGAACAAGATATATCCTTGCTTTGAAGCATTTTGAGGGGCTAAATAATCGTGAGATTGCCAGGCGGATCGGAATGAATGAGAGTACCGTTTCAACAATTTATGTCAGGGGCTTGAAAAAACTCAGGGAATTAATGGTGGCATAGCTTATCAATATTGCTACAAGAATGCCAAATGCATTTTAATATAACGACAGCCTATGGAAAGATAGAGGAGGAAACAGGTGGAAAGTAATTTGTTTAGAAAAAGCTCAATCGAGCGTATTTCTTCACCGGAACAGCTAAATGATTATTTGAAAATTACGAATATTCGTATCTGGTGCATACTGGGGGCACTTTTTATATTATTGTCCGGCTTTGTGATCTGGGGGTTCTCGGGAAGTATTCCTGAGACAGTACAAATTAATGGGGTGGCGTATACGACTTTGAGTACGGAGAGTGCAGATACCATTTATTGCTATTTGCCGCTTGCTACTGCGAAACGGCTTACTACAGGGATGGAGGTAGAAGTATCTCCTGATTATGCTGCGAGGTCCGAACATGGTTATATCTATGGAAAAATTACTGATATAGGAATAGTCCCTATCACAGAGGCAGATATCATTAAGACCTTCGGGAGCTTAAGCTATGTGCAGGGAGTCATGCCTGAGGGAAATGCGCTAGAAGTGATCATTTCTCTGGAGAAAGATCAGACAGGACTAAAATGGTCAAATCAGAAGGGACAGAAGGTTGTCTTGACTAATGGTTCTACCTGCAATGCGCAAATTGTAATTAATGAGAGATTACCCTATGAATTAATTCTGAAATAATGATTCGTATTAGAAGGAGTTAACAATGCTTGGAGCAACAAAGGTACCGGTAGTAATGCAAATGGAGGCAGTCGAATGCGGAGCAGCCTCACTGTGTATGATTCTGGCGTATTACGGAAAATGGCTGCCATTAGAACAGGTTCGTTCTGATTGCGGAGTGTCACGAGATGGAGCCAGCGCCAAAAATATCGTAAGAACAGCAAGGAGCTATGGGCTGAAGGCAGAGGGATACCGTATGGAGCCGGAAGCATTGAAGAAGATGGCACTTCCGGTGATTATCCATTGGAATTTTAATCATTTTGTTGTGCTCAGTCGTTTTAAAAAGGATAAGGTAGTACTGAATGACCCCGCACGCGGGCTGACTGAGGTCAGTTATGAAGAGTTTGACAAAGCTTTTACCGGAATTGTATTAAAATTTGAAAAAACAGAAAAGTTTCTTCCCGAAGGAAAACCAAAAAGTGTATGGGAATTTGCAAAAAAAAGATTGAAGGGTACTTTGCCTCAATTTATATTTATTGTCCTGACAGGGATATTGATCTCGGGAATGGGAGTGATCACACCTTTATTCTCTAAGATATTTATGGACAATATCTTATCAGGGAAGAATCCGGAATGGTTCCTACCACTGATTGCTGCGATGATCCTGGCAATGCTGTTTTCGTTTATAGTTACTGCCATCGAAGATCTCAGCTGGCATAAAATTGAGGGTAAGTTTGCTGTAGTGGCCAATGCAGAATTCATGTGGCATGTACTCAGACTTCCGATCAAATTCTTTTCCCAACGGTATGCCGGAGATATTGCGTCCAGACAAAGCTCGAACGAAGAGATCTCTGCTTCGCTGATTCGCGAGCTTGCACCTGTGTTTATGAATGTATGTTTGCTCCTATTTTATCTGACTATTATGATACAATACAGCCCATTGCTTACGATGATCGGAGTATCCACTGCACTCATTAATCTCCTATTCACGAGATTATTAAGCAAAAAGCAGATGAACTTCAGCAGAGCTGCCATGCGAGATGGAGGTAAGCTTTCCGCTGCTACGATGTCCGGAATTGAGATGATCGAGACGATTAAAGCAAGCGGTGCAGAAAATGGATATTTTGAGCGCTGGGCAGGCTATTATGCGAAACAGCAAGCGGCAAAGGCTCAGATAGTCAGCTATAGTACATATATTGGAGCGATTCCGACCATCTTACAGCAATGCTCGAATATTCTTGTATTGATGGCGGGTGTTTATATGATTCTGGACGGAAGCTTTACGATTGGTATGCTGATCGCTTTTCAAAGCTTTCTGGGCTCCTTCTTAGCACCGGTGAGCCAGCTTATGTCAGTAAACCAATCCTTTATTCTAATGCGCTCTTCCATGGAACGGGTAGAAGATGTGATGAATTATAAAACAGAGGATTTTGCTACGGGGTCCGGAATTCAAGAGGCACTGGCATTGAGTGATGGTGAGGAGGCAGGCAAATTATCCGGTGCAGTTGAAATCAGAAATATTTCCTTTGGTTACAGTGAATTGGAGCAGCCGCTGATCAAAGATTTTTCGATCAGTATCAAGCCGGGTTCCACCGTTGCATTTGTCGGTGGCAGCGGTAGCGGGAAATCTACTCTGGCGAAGCTGATTACCGGACTTTATCCTGTATGGGAAGGAGAAATCCTGTTCGATGGCAAGAAGAAAGAGCAGATAGATGAATATACCTATAAAAGCTCTGTGGCAATGGTGGACCAGGATATCACCTTATTTGAGGATACAGTGGCAAACAATATTAGGATGTGGGATGAATCCATCGAGGATTTTGCAGTCATCATGGCAGCAAGGGATGCAGATATCCATGAAACAATCGTATCAAGACCGGGTGGCTATAACCATCGGATTATGGAAGGCGGTAAGAATTTCTCCGGAGGACAGCGTCAGCGTTTTGAAATAGCGAGAGTATTGGCTGAGGAGCCGACGGTCATTATCCTGGACGAAGCGACCTCGGCTCTGGATGCAAAAACAGAAGAACAAGTTATGAAGAACATACGTAATATTGGTGCAACCTGCATTATCATAGCTCACAGGCTCTCGACCATTCGTGATTGTGATGAAATTGTAGTACTCAACAAGGGTGTAGTAGAAGAACGTGGTACTCATGAAGAGCTTTATGCCAGGGGCGGATTATATAAGGAATTGGTGTGTAGCGAATAATGTGAAGAAAGTACATCTTCACATTTTGGAAGAACCCCATAATTAATTCCATTGGAAATTCATTATGAGCTTCTTCTGCAATTGCCAAGGGTATTTAGGATGTTGAGGAACAGGCTTAGTTACACATAATAATATAAATGGTGGTGCTTACATGAGCTTTAATATTTTTGATGATCAAATCAAGCAGAGACGAAGAGCGGATCAGGAATTGTTTGAAAATGCATTTTGCGATTTGGCGGATATTCTCAAACTGAGACCTTATGGGAAGGACTGCACTGTCAGTCAGGAAGAGGCAAAAGAAGCGATTTCTGAAGTCCTGAAATCATTGGGAGCGATCGTACCGGAGGTCCCTGATAGTGTGAAGGAGATCAATACTCAGCTGGAATATATGCTCAGACCATCGGGGATTATGAGACGCCGGGTGGAGCTCGTGGGTGACTGGTGGAACAATGCAGTAGGTGTTATGCTGGGAAGTACAATCCGGGAAGAAATCATTGTATTACGGCCTTCAAAGCTGCTCGGTTATGAATATACGGACAAAAAGACGAATAAGACAGTGAAGGTAAACAAAAGGACAGCAAAAAACATAAATACCGATGCATTCTTATTTTATAAGCCTTTTCCTGCGAAGAAATTGACCCTGCTGGATTTTGGAAGCTATATGATACGATGTATCAATCTGTCCGATCTGTTCCTGATCATATCAGCGAGTCTGATTGTTGCATTACTCGGAATGTTTCTTCCTTATATGAATAAGCAGATTTATGAAGGTATCATTCCTTCCGGAACGAAATCAGAGGTGTTTCCTGTGGCAGCACTGCTGCTGAGTGCTGTGATTGCAACAACCCTGATCGGTATAACGAAAAGTTCTCTACAGATGAGAGTTCAGGAAAAGATCAATCTGTCTGTTGAATCAGCCGCAATGATGAGGATGCTCTCCTTACCGGCGGTGTTTTTTAAGGATTACAGTGCCGGAGAGCTGAGCAGCAGACTGATGAAGATCAGTTCACTCTGTAGTACGATTTCTGATACAGTATTGACAACCGGATTAACAGCAGTCTTTTCCCTTGTTTATATCAGCCAGATGATGAACTTTGCACCATCGCTGGTTGCACCGGGAATCTTTATTATACTAATCTCCTTGGTTTTTTCAATTACGACTACGCTGATGCAGCTGAGGTTATCCAGACGTGAGATGCAGATCTCTGCAAAATTGTCCGGTATGGTTTATGCATTGTTTAGCGGTATTCAGAAGATAAAGCTCGCAGGAGCAGAGAAAAGAGCCTTTGCTAAGTGGGCCACTTTGTATAAACAGGAAGGGAAGCTAACCTACTCACCTCCTCTGTTCTTAAGTCTTAATCAGGCGATCAGTGGAGCGATCAGCTTCGGCGGTAGCATTCTGCTTTATTACTTCGGAGTGACCAGTGGGGTCTCCATTGCTAATTATATAGCGTTTGCTTCAGCCTATGGGGCGGTCAGCGGTGCAATTATGTCACTTTCCAGAACGGCATTAACAGCAGCAACGATTAAGCCGATTCTAGAAATGATCCAACCGATCCTGGATACTGTCCCGGAAATGACAGAGGAACGGAGGATCGTGACATCACTTTCTGGAAATGTCGAGATCAATAATCTCACCTTTCGTTACGACAAGGACAGCCCTGCTGTCATTGATAATCTGAGCCTGAAAATCCGTTCCGGTGAATATATCGGTGTTGTCGGTAAGACAGGCTGCGGTAAATCTACCCTGATGAGGCTTTTGCTTGGTTTTGAGAAAGCGGAAACCGGTGCCATCTATTATGATGGACAGGATATAGAAAAATTGGATGTACGTTCCGTTAGGCAATGTATTGGTGTCGATCTTCAAAACGGTAAGCTGTTTTCGGGAGATATTTTTTCTAATATTATTGTGACTGCGCCGTGGAAGACCCTGGACGATGCTTGGGAAGCAGTTCGTATGGCAGGGCTGGAAGAGGATATCAAGGCGATGCCGATGGGTATGCATACGATGCTGAGTGAGGGCAGCGGCGGTATCTCGGGAGGGCAGAAGCAGAGACTCCTGATTGCACGAGCGCTCGTATCAAAGCCCAAGTTACTGTTCTTTGATGAGGCTACATCAGCTCTTGATAATATAACACAGAAGAAGGTGTCCGACAGTATTGCAGAACTGAAATGTACCAGACTTGTGATCGCACATCGGCTTTCCACCATCAGACATTGTGACAGAATAGTTGTACTGGATCACGGAAGAATCGCAGAGGAAGGGCGCTATGAGAAGCTCATGGAACAAAAGGGCTTGTTCTATGAGATGGTGGTAAGACAGACCGTCGATTAAATTACATAGTCCAACATAAAAAGCGAAAGAACTCATAAGCTCTTTCGCTTTTATGTGCGCCCGGCGGGCGCACGTTTCAACGGGTGTAAGTCCCGAGTCCGCCCGGTAGTGGGAAGGACATAGCCAATGACAAGGGTGTCGTGGGTGACTGCGAATCTGAAGGAAGTCGGATGGCAA